>NZ_CP082249.1:650375-1300751 GCF_019879105.1 Natrinema sp. SYSU A 869
CGGCTGTTCCATCAAGTGGAACGACGAGTAAGACGCCCCTCGAACCGCTGTTTTCGACGGATTCGCTTCAGAGACAGCGCATCGTTCGGCCCCAGACTTTAGTCGCGGGCCGGTGTGGGCAGCGTATGAGTCAGGAACCGCGCGGCAATGCGCTCCGCGAGACGCTCGCGGCCGGCGAGGTCGCACTCGGCGTCCTCGAGAATACCTACAGCCCGACGGTCGTCGAACTCTACGCGGCGCTGGGCGTCGATTTCGTCTGGATCGACCTCGAGCACGGCGGGCCGAGTCCGCGGGACGCCGGCAAACTGGAGGAACTGCTCCGGGCGGCTGACGGCACCGACACGGAGCTACTGGTCCGCGTTCCCGACACCGATCCATCGCTGGTCCGGAAGGTCCTCGATGCCGGCGTCCGGAACGTCTTCCTCCCGCGGGTGGGCAGTAGCGAGGAACTCGAGGCGGCGGTGCGAGCGGGGCGGTTCGAGTACGACGGCGAGCCCGGCCGGCGCGGCATGGCGAACCCGCGTGCCAGTCGCTGGGGGCTGACCGACGAGTACGTGACCAGCGAGGACGAGTCGGCCGTCATCGGCGTTACGGTCGAAACCCAGTCGGCCCTCGACGACCTCGACGACATCCTCGCGGTGCCAGAACTCGGCTTCGTCTTCATCGGCCCACTCGATCTCTCGGTCTCGCTAGGTCATCCGGGCGAATTCGACCATCCAGAAGTCGAGGAGGCCGTCGAGACGATCCGATCGGCCGCCGTCGAGGCCGACGTTCCAGTGGGTGGGCTCGGCTTCGGCATGGACGACGTCAACGAGAAAGCGGAGAACGGCTACCAGCTGCTGAATATCGGCACGACGACCGGTGCGTTGCAGTCGTCCGTCACCGGGTGGCTGGACGACTACGACGGCGAGTAACTCGATCCCCTGGCCTGTACCAAACCGATTCGAAACTTCGGTCGAGCCGACCGCGTTACCGCTGAACGGCGCGCCGGTACTGGACCGGCCACGAATTCGCGACCTCGTCCGGATCGCGCTCGAGATCGCCGGACGCGCGGAGTCCGAAGTACGGATCGCGCAGGAACTCCCGGCCCACGAGCACGAGGTCGGCGCGGCCGTTGCGGACCAGCGCGTCGGCCTGCTCGGGTTCGGTGACGCCGCCGACCGCGCCGACGGCGACGTCGGCACCCTCACGGACTTGTTCTGCTAGCGGCACCTGAAAGTTCGGTCCCCCTGGGACCGCCTGTTCGGGGTGGAGCCCGCCCGAACTCACGTCGACCAGATCGACGCCGAGATCGGCGAGATCGTCCGCCAGTCGCACCGACTGCTCGATGTCCCACGACTCGCGGTCGTCGAGCCAGTCCGTCCCGGAGATGCGGACGAAGACCGGCTTGTCGTCCGGCCAGACCTCGCGGACGGCCGCGACGACCTCGCGGACCAACCGCGTTCGATTCTCAAAGCTGCCGCCGTAGTCGTCTTCGCGGGTGTTCGTGACCGGGGAGAGGAACTCGTGGAGCAGGTAGCCGTGGGCCGCGTGGACCTCTGCGATTTCGAACCCGGCATCGAGCGAGCGTTCGGCCGCCGCACGATAGGCATCGATGACGCCCTCGATATCGTCCTGGTCGGCCTTCCGTATCGCCGGGCGGTCGCCGTCGAACGGCGGGTAGGCGTCGGGCGACGGAGAGAGCACCTCCCAGCCAGACGCACCGCTGGGTCCGGTCTCGTCGGACTGGATCGGGACATGACCCTCCCAGGGCCGTTCCTTGCTGGCCTTGTGGCCCGCGTGGGCGAGCTGAATTGCTGGCACCCCGCCCTGGTCGCGGACGAACTCGGTGATCGGCTCGAGCGCGGTCGCGTGCTCGTCGCTCCAGATTCCCAGATCGTGGGGTGTGATCCGACCCGCCGGTGAGACGGCGGTCGCTTCGGTCATGACGATCCCGGCACCGCCGACGGCTCGACTCCCGAGGTGGACGCGGTGCCACTCGGTTGCGAGCCCGTCCGGATCACAGGAGTACTGACACATCGGCGAGACAGCGATTCGGTTCTTCGTCTCGCGGTCACGCAACGATAACGGAGAGAGTAGATCAGCCATCGCCGGGTATAGCCACGTCGGAGAGAAAACAGCCGTGGAGGGAGAGGGGTTTGCCGGATCGCGTTCGAACGACACGAACGCTGTCCGCCGGTGAGCGCCTCCACACCCACTTATCCCGATCGCTGCCCCACCACCGATATGGTATCGGGCACACCCCTCCGGAAGCGATTCGACGCCGACCGCCCCGTCGTCGGCGTGGTACACCTTCCACCGCTCCCCGGTGTACCGGATTTCGACGGCGATCGCGACGCCGTCCGAACCCGCGCGCTCGAGGATGCCACCCGCCTTAAGGCGGGCGGTGTCGATGGGATCATTCTCGAGAACTTCGGCAACGCGCCGTTTCATCCCGAGGACGTGCCGAAACACGTTGTCGCGGAGATGACTGCCGTCGCGACGGCCCTGACCGACGCCGTCGACGTGCCGGTCGGGATCAATGTGCTCCGAAACTAAACCCCAAAACTGGGACCATAGACTGCATCCGCGATCGGAGTAGGCTTCTTACTCAGATTTACCGATCGAACTTCCCCAGCGACAAATCAACCGTTCGAGTCACAGCGCCATCGAGATACCTCATCCGTGCTGTCTCAACGAACCGAGTAACCTGCCCGGGACGCGGACCCCAGTGTGCAATATTCATCCCGAGTTCCTCTTCTAACATGTGTCCGGCCACAAGACTCACCAGTGACGCAAGAACCAACGCAGCAAGCCATCCATTCGGACCTGTGAGGATAACGAGCGCGACTGGAAGCGAAGAATAGAGCGTGTACGCCGGGAGGTTATACAGAATTGATGTCTTCACGCTGAGGAGGTACGCTGTAAAACCGTACAATCCGAGTAAGAGTCCAAGGTCTCCATACCACACGAGGAGCCGAGGTGCTTCATCCAGACTTAAGAAATGGACGTTGAGTGCAATCGTATTTGTGAACACGGTCACTCGGCTTACGTAGTGCTTCTCGACGGCGAATCCAACGACCAGTAATGCGAGAACCGGGAGGTTATGCCCAAATAAACGGACGAGTGCGTCAATCAGCATACTATCAGTAATATAACCTCATCACTTTCAATACAACGTTCTGAATATCGTATAGCCTGATAGAATCATCAGTGGTCAGTACGCAGACGCACTTGCTGTGTCGAGATCACAGCAGCTTGTAGATGTACTCGAGATACCGATTCTCGATGTCCTCGTAATATGCATGAACGTAATCGTCGATCGCCTCGCGGTTCTTGCCGGTCTTATCCCCTCGCATGTACTTGACGAGTTCGCGGCTCAGCTCTTGGTCGATCATCCAATAGGTCGTGAACCGGTGCCGTCCGAAATGTGACGTGACAGCGCGATACTCGTCAGTCTCGCCATACTCGTCCTCCGGGAACGCATCACTCCATGCTCGGTTGATTGGCTTCTCGTCGGATAACTGCCGGTGGCCCGCTTTCGATAGGAACACCCACGGGGATCCGGTATCCGGCCGAATCAACAGGTACCGAATCAGTACCTGCCGCATCTCGTCATCGAGCGGCAAGAGCCGCGGCCGTTTGCTCTTGTTCCCCTTTCGCTCGTGGCAAGACGGAATATAGATCACGTTGTCCCGATCGCGGAGTTTGTCGTGGGTCCCGAGGTCGGGATAATGATCGTTGAGATCAGCGTGCTCCAGTGCGATGTCTTGCAGTTGAATATTCTGTATTTCGCCCGCCCGAAGCCCTAACTTGAGCTGGGAAATGACGATCGCCCGATCTCGAATATGGAGAAGATCCTGTAGCTGCTCCCGTAGTTCGGATTCATCAATCCGGGGAAGTTCCTTCTTGATCGAACTGCTCCCGAGCGATTCCTTCTCGAGCGCGATCGCAAACGGATTGAAATCCGTTGAATGTGGAAACATCGACTCTCGTTGCCAATACTCCCAAACGCGATCGAGGTGCTGGATCTGTTTGCGGATCGTACTCGGCTGGTGGTCGTAGTCGTCGCGAAGTACCCGGATGAATCGTCGAGCATGTCCTTCTCCCGGCAATGCTGGATGCCGACCCTCTTCTTCCATGAATTCGATCCAGTAACGGAAAGTACGCTCGTACGAACCGCGGGTCCTTGGCGCAAGGTCATCGGGCTCAAGAATCTCTGCGATGAATGCCTGAAACGGCTTGTATTCATCCAGATCCTCGAATTTCGGTATGTACTCGACGAGTGGATCGTTGTCTGCTTTCCCGCCGGTTGCCGCTGCGATCTCCTGCCGGAGCGTATCGATGGCTTCTGTGTCAGTAGGTTCACTCATTGATCTCACGTGAGCCGTAACGATCGAGTTTCTCCTCCCATACCCGTCGGGCCGCGCTTTCAGGGACGGTCGCAGCCATCACGACCGGGTGGTAGCGGTGTGGATGATCAACGCGCCACTGAAGGTGATCATAGAACGATTCGAGACGAACCCAATATGGCTGGTACGCTGTTCGCGACTCCATTCGATCGAGTAACCCGGAGATGAATGTCTCGACATCAGTCGGCGTCGCAAGCGCGTGATGTCGGCCACGGTCCTCCATGTGTTCCTTCCAATACCGCTCGCAGCGCTCGCTGTTCTGAATATATCTGTCCGAGTCGTAACCGACTGTCTCACGCTCATACTCGATAAACTCGGACCATACGTCGCGGCCTTCGTATTCGGCGGCTTGATTCTCGAGTCGATACCGATCTGGGACATCGGCGAGCCGCTTGTAGACGCCAATCCGGTTACGCGGATCAACTGGCTTCTGCTTGGCCATTAGTCCATACCCTCCTCGATCGCAAACCACGTCCCATCGTTTGGATTTCGTTGGATTTGATCGCCCTCGAGCGCGTCGAGGTGTGTCGTCACACGGTCCGGGGCTGTCTCTCGGACGTGACTCACAATCGACTCGAACTCAACACCTGTCGGACTCTTGGCGGTCACAAATTCGTGCACCGTCTCGCGCTCGCGGTCGGCTAACCGTTCGCGGGCCTTCTCGAGTTGCTGCCGGCACTCATCGCGCTCTCGTTTCAATTCTCGACGCTGTTCGCGAAGTTCTTCGACTGTCTCATCCTGTTGGTTTACGATTTCGAACCCGCGCTCGGTCTTCATGCCGGCCTCGACCATTGCCTGAATAAATTCAGAAATTGACATATCTAGCTCACCTGCTCGCGATTTCCAGCGATCGTATTGCTCCGACGTCGGGTAGGACTTGGCTGTGGATTGCTCATTCCCCGCCATGTGAGCCCATACCAGAGTGTAGAATGTAAGTTTACTTCACAGCAAAGCAGGATTTCAGGACCGAGAGAAACTCAGTACGTCGGTCCAGTTCTAGTAAAGATTTCGAGAAGAAGAGTGAGGAGATCGCTGATAGGACCGAGAAGATTCGAAAGGTAACAACAAAGAGGCAACTTATCGGTAGGCATCGTTTCGTAGAAAGTGATATTACGTTGGGCTATCACGTAGTTAGCAATGTTGAATATCCTCGTGAAATCGTTCGTCAGAGGGGTATACAAGTCCGCTGGACTGGATTCACCTTATTCTCAGAAATCCTACGGAGCCAACTGGACGAAACAGCAGAACAAGTGCTTAGAACGCGATTCACACCAATGCCGGATCTGTGGAAAGACCCGAGATGAGATCGGCCGTGAGCCGGCGGTTCATCACATCACCCCACGGAGTCAGTTCGACGATAGCGAGTGGCGAGTCTATAACGATCTTTCGAATCTAATCACGCTATGCCATTCGTGCCACGGCAGGTATGAGGGTGAATTCACCGATGCATCACCAGAAGAATTTGTCGCCAGAGCAAAACAGTAAAGTACCTGACTGATAAGAATTGGATGATTTCACATGGCATCAATATACGATGTTCCTGTTAAGTGCAGCTCGTGCAGTGGTGTTGTCGAAGTTGAACCGCCGACGAACCGACGAAAGTACGCCGTAGCTGGCGCGCTGATAGTCGGTCTCATCGGCTTCTTTATTGGTCTCTCGATTGGTGTCGCAACGGCTGGCCTTGGAATGGCTGCGTTCCCGTTCACCGCCCTCATCGGACTATACATTGGCTACCGCATCGGCGGTTGGAGTGCAAAGAAGAAGAACGGAATCCCGTGTCCGGAGTGCGATAGCCATATTATGGGTATCTGACCAGTCTACTAATACGTCACCAACCCGATTTGGAGTGATAGAAGCGTTGTTCGTGAGCCGAGTAACGATGCAGTCCCAAAATGTGTGGCCGTCGCGTTCATCCGTGTCGTGTTTATAACTCCAGTTAATGGGAATGAGGGAACGAGACGAATCAGTCGATGTTCTGCTGATAGAATCCGATCCAGAGGACGCTAATCGGATTACAGAGGCGTTTGCGCAGACGTATCCAGAGGCCACGACCCACGTTGTCGGAGACAAGGAGGATGCAGTCGAATTTATCCACCGACACGGTGAGCACGCGGACGCACCACCGCCGAATCTCATCCTGCTCGATCTCCACCTCCCAGAGGAGGACGCTATAGAGCTTCTGAGGACGCTCAAGGGCGATCCGAAATTACGCCGCCAACCAGTCCTCGTACTGGTCGCAGAGGACACCGAGGAAGTCGCTGAACGGACCTACGATCTCAGCGCTAACGCCTATATACCAAAGCCCGATGATCCAGACCAGTACGACAGATTGTCAACGCGATCGCAGATTTCTGGTTTATGACCGCTCGTTTACCACCGGAACCATAGCTATTCGATAGTCAAAGGATGTCTGGACGGGGTTCGAAGGCCGCGGCCCTGTCTGTCAGGAACAGGACCACGCGATCGCGCTCGGATCGCTCGAGCGAACGCCGTCACGGAACAGTGCGAGCGTCGCTTGCTCGGTCGCGCCGAGGACCACGTCGTCGCCACGCCAGCGAGCGCGGCAGCGCCGCGAGCAGAACGTCGCCCACTCCGTCGCCGCCGCCCCGAAGCCGGTCGACCGGTGGCCGCGGACGCCGTCGCCGACGTGGTCGTGGCGGCCCTGCGCGACGATGAGCCCCATCTCGACCCACAGCGACGGACCACGCGCGCCGACGGGACGGTCCTGCTCGAGTATCCACCCGCCGCGCCGTGGTGAAACTGAATTGGGCGATTCGGTAACTACAGATGCTTATTCCTCGGAGTAGTGGCGGGCGTGACTGACGAATGAAAACCCTCCCGTGAAAGACAAACAAATAAACGCGGCCGGGACGTACTTCTTAGGTAATGACTATCACTGCGGAGGTTCACCTTCGTTCGTCTTTGCTGCCGCTCGTCAGCGTCGCCGAATTGGAACAGGTTGACGAAATACAGTGCCCACACGTACTCGGATTAGAACAGGGCCTCCAACTGTTCGTCGTTGAGATCGACTCTACTGAAACCCTCGCTGAAGAGGACCTCTTAGAACTTGACGAAGTTATCGAAGCGACCGAACTCGGAAGTGCAAGGGGAAAGGAGGTGTTCAAATTGGAGGCCGTACTTAGAGAGTCGGTCGCAGAAGCGTTCGAGGACACTCCCGATGCAGGGCTTGTTGATGCGATACAAATCACACCCCAGGGCTGGTACGAGCAGAAAGTCTTCAAAGACTATCCTGCGTTCAATACGTTCCAGACCAGCTGTGAGGAACATGGCATTTCAGTCGAGATCGTCTCGATTACACACGACTCCTCACCATCTGAGGAATCGGCACCGTACGGATTGACGGAGCGGCAATACGAGGCGCTGTCACTCGCGCTGTCTCGGGGCTATTACGAGCGGCCACGCCAGACGACGGCGGAAGAGCTCGCAGACGAGTTGGGTGTTTCTCAACCCTCGTTATCGGACCTCATTGGCCGCGCCGAGCGCCAACTCGTCACCGCGACACTGGGAACCTCTCCCCGTCTGGAGATGCTTTCGCAGTAGCGAGCTACTAACACCAGCGGTTCAGAGGACGATCCCTTTACAAATCATAAAGAGCCAGAATTCTTTCTTGAACACCTCATGAGTTCCGTCGTTAGCGCCGACTCACAGGAGGGGTCAGACGATAGGGGTTACTCGCTATCCGTGTACTCGTCGTCGGTAACGTGTTCCATCCAGGAGACGGCTTCTCCGTCCAGTTGCTCCTGAATAGCGATGTGCGTCATGGCCTTCTCCGGTCGTGCGCCGTGCCAGTGCTTCTCTCCCGGCGGGAACCAGACGACATCACCTGCACGGACTTGCTTGATCGGGCCGTCCTCGCGCTGGACGAGCCCACATCCGCTCGTGATAACGAGCCGCTGTCCCAGCGGGTGCGTGTGCCACGCGGTACGCGCGCTGGGCTCGAACGTCACGCTCGCCGCGGTCGCGCGGGCCTCATCTTCCGGATCGAATAAGGGGTCGATTCGAACGTCACCGGTGAAGTACTCTTCAGGCCCTTCAGTTGACGGTTGCGAGCAGCCATTTGTAATCTCCATCTGTAATTCTCATCCCGATTTGGCCTTCATACCACTTGGATTCGATGCTATCTGGAAAGCGCATTTAAATGCTGCTGTGATCCAAGTGTAGCAGTGAGGAGTTGGCGTTCACCGCGACGAAAGAGACTCGTTATAGAGGGATAAGGGATTGGCATCTCCTCTCGCGTTCGATTTGTGGGGTATTTAAACACCCTTTCACGATAGTACCAATCTCATTGCCACTGGGGGCTTCGTAGCAATTGATGACAGCAGATCCCGATTCTGAACTTGATGGACAGGTGGCTATCGTGACTGGCGCATCCTCCGGGATTGGGGAGGCCACATCCAAGGCCCTCGCCTCACGGGGGGCGAGCGTCGTTCTCGCTGCCCGCCGCGAGAATGAACTCGAAGCGCTCGCCGATCAAATCGAATCGGCAGGAGGAGATGCACTCTCGGTGCCGACTGATATCACGGATGAAGACGGCATCGACGCGCTCGTCGAAGCGACTCTGGCGGAATTCGGCTCGGTCGACGTACTCGTGAACAATGCTGGTGTGATGCTGCTCGAACCCGTCGAACGGGCCAACCGTGAGAATTTCCGGCAGATGGTCGAAGTCAATCTACTGGGGTTAATGAACCTCACCCACGCCGTGCTCCCGGTGATGCAGGAACAGGGCGCTGGCCACATCGTCAACGTCTCTTCGACGGCCGGTCGGGACGCGAACGCGAACAGCTCGGGCTACAGCGCGACGAAGTTCGGTGTTAACGCCTTCACCGAATCCCTCCGTCAGGAAGTCACCACCGAGGGAATCCGAACGACGATCATCGAACCCGGTGCAGTCGAAACCGAACTCCAAGAACACATCCCTGACGAAGAAATCAGAGAACAGATCGAAGACGGCTTTCTCGATTCGATCACACCGCTCCAGAGCGAGGACATCGCACGTGCGATTGCGTACGCCGTAACCCAGCCGCAGCACGTCAGTGTTAATGAGATGCTCATCCGGCCAACCGATCAACAGCTCTGACGATACCCGCCACTCGTGCGGTCCACACAGGCGGTGATTCCTCAAACGCTTTCGTCGGGAATCCTTGGCCCTGCCCCCGGCTGTACTTAAACACCCTTTCGGTATAGCATTGAATCTATGAGATACAGGCCCCGAGTTGAAACTGAATCAAACTATGAAGGCAGCAACCTACCGAGGGCCAGGTGACGTCCGTATTGAAGAGCATCCCACCCCCGAAGTAGAGGAGCCGACAGACGCAGTCATCCGCATTACGCACACCGCGATCTGCGGGTCGGACCTCTGGTTCTACCGGGGGCAAGAAGACTACGAAGAAGGCTCGCCTGTCGGCCACGAACCGATGGGCATCGTCGAAGAAATCGGCGACGACGTCAGTCACGTCGAACCGGGCGACCGTGTGTTCGCTGGGTTCGCTATCAGCTGCGGCGAGTGCGAGTTCTGCCGCAAGGGACTCCACACCGCATGCAAAACCGGCGGGTTCTGGGACGGCCCAGGTGTCGGCGGCGCACAGGCAGAGAAACTTCGTGTTCCGCATGCCAACGGCACGCTCGTTCGCGTCCCAGACCGGTACGCAGACGACGAAGACGCGCTCGAAGCGCTCCTCCCACTGACGGACGTGATGGGAACTGGCCATCACGCCGCCGTCTGCGCGGACGTCGAGGCCGGTGATACCGCCGTCGTCATCGGTGACGGTGCAGTCGGACTCTGTGCTGTCCTCGCCTCGAAACGCCTCGGAGCGGAGCGCATCATCGCGGTCGGCCACCACGAAGATCGTCTCGAACTCGCCGAGGAGCTTGGCGCGACAGAGACTGTCTCCAGTCGCGGCGAAGAGGCAATTGAGGAGATTCAGGAGATCACATACGGTGGCGCTAACCACGTCCTCGAATGCGTCGGTGCGGAATCGTCACTGGAGACGGCCACGCAGGTAGTCCGGCCCGGTGGCAATATCGGGTATGTCGGCGTTCCACACGTTGAGAGTCCCGACTTCGTCGAGCAGTTATTCTTCCAGAACGCCTCGTTCACCGGCGGTCCAGCACCCACTCGGGCGTACGCTGAGGAACTTATGCAGGACGTTCTCCAAGGGACCCTCGATCCGTCGCCGATCTTCACGAAAACCGTTGATCTCGACGGTGTTCCCCAGGGATACGAGGCGATGGACGAACGCGAGGCAGTGAAGGTCATGGTGAAACTCGATGCGTGACACACCGATGCGCCGGCAGCGAACAAATCACTTAGCAAACCAGATTGGAGCAACCAATGTCGAGTAACAGGGATCTACCGAAGCCACAGAGCGAGTACTGGAACTTTGAGAATACGGTCGCGTTTGTCACCGGAGCGGCAAGCGGCATCGGCCGTGCGACAGCACTAGCGTTCGCACGAGAAGGTGCTAATGTCGTCGTTGCTGATATTGACGAGAACGGAAACCAGGAAACGGCAGAACAGATTGAGGAACTCGGTGGTGACGCGCTTGCCGTCACGTGCGATGTGCGGGAATCAGAAGATGTGCAGGCGGCACTTGAGGAGACTATTGAGGAGTTCGGATGTCTTGACTTCGCCTGCAACAACGCCGGTGTCGAACAGCAGGGCGGGAACGTAGCGGACCTGGCCGAGGCCGAATGGGACCGCGTTGTCGACACCGACCTGCGTGGTGTCTTTCTGTCCATGAAGTACGAGATCCCGCTGATCCTCGAGCAGGGCGGTGCGATCGTGAACATTTCCTCAGGAGCTGGAGTCAAGGGATTCCCTGGAGCCGCATACTGCGCTGCGAAACATGGCGTCGTCGGCTTGACGAAGTCGGCAGCGCTTGAATATGCCGACACAGACCTTCGTATTAATGCCGTATGTCCCGGTGTCATCGACACGGCGATGATGGACCGCGTCACCGGCAACACCGAAGAAGGCCGCCAGCAAATGATCGATTCGGAGCCGATCGGACGGATGGGCGAGCCCGAAGAGATCGCAAACGCCGTTCTCTGGCTGTGCTCGGATGCTGCCTCCTTCACCCTCGGCCATGCGATGGTCGTGGATGGCGGTCAGACTGTGTAATGGATGGCCCTCATCAGCAGTGCTACTGCTGTGAGGTAAACCACCTGTACTGACCGCGAGTTACACGCCTAACTCTGAATAAAGAAACCGTACTACCAACTACTGTAAACGAAAGAAAGAGCGAGCACGAGAGCGACTGAGAGCGCTATACGAGTCTTGGATCGCTCGGTGTCTCGTCGAGCACTGGCTCGAGGTCGGCGACCTCGCAGCCGAGCGTCCGGGCGGCCTGTCGCTTGAGCGCGGCAGCGTGGTCCGGTAGCCGGCTCTCGAGGGTTTGGGCCTTGGCGAGCGTCGTCCGGACCTCGTGGGCCTCCGCTTGCTCGAGCGACGCGAGCGCGTCGGTCACGTCGTCGGTGTCGGGATCGCTGTTGGTGTCAGCGTCGTCGGCCGGAACGCCGCCCGTCTCGACGTTCTGGACGAGCGCGTCGGGCTCGCCATCTTCCGGCTGGAGTTGCATCGCGAGTTGGTCGACCGACAGCGACGACGGGTCGGGGACACCGGTCGCCGCGACCGCGGGCTCGAGCACGTCGCGGACCGCCGAGAGCGTCGATTTGTCGACGGAAACTGGATTCTCGTGCGATTTCGCGTCGATGAGTAGCTGATACTGCTGTTCTGTGAGTCGGAGAGAGTCGTCTTAACCAGCGCGCCGCGAGGTCCGCCGCGCCGGCCAGCGTTTCCACCTGCCGCAGATACTCGGTCCGATCGACGAGGTCGACGCCGTCGTCGTCGTCGGCGACGATCACCACGTCGTCGCGGTCGATCTCGAGCGACTCGACGACCGCCGCCGCATATCGGATCCAGTCTTCGCGGTCGAACGCCGCGATTCCGTCCGGATTGATCGTCTCGATCAGGGCTCGCTGGAGCGTCGTGTCCAGAGGCGCGTCCTCGATCGCCGGCCCGTCGATCGTCGGCCGATCCGGCGCGACGCGGTCGCGGTCCTCGTCACCCATCGGACTCACCTCCGTCATCGGCGTGGCGGTCGGCGAGGTGGTGCCGTCGGTACGAGCGACACAGGAGCGCCCGGTTCTCGGGATCGGCGTGCCAGAGTCGGTGGGCCACGTCGTCGCTGCCGTCGCCAGCGGCCTCGCCAGCGTGATCCGAGGCCAGAGTCCGTTTAGTCATCGGCTACCACTCCCCGATCGCTCGAGCGGCCACTCAGTGGCCTCTGTGCCGATCCGATATAGTCGGCCCGGCGCGTTCGGTCCGCGCCAGCGCCGGCCGCGAGATCGGCCGCCCGCCGACACGACAGACACCCCGCGACGCGATCCTCGTCGTCACCGAAGACGCGAGCGAAGCGGTCCGAGACGTGAGCGCCGCACTCGTTACACATCGGCATTGTCGCCTCCGTCCGCGTCATCGACGACGCGCAGGATCGTCACGAACTCCGTGTCGTCGACCGTCTCGAGGTCATACTCGTCGCCGGATCCAAAGGACGCGGCGGTATGGTGCGTGATCGTCACCGACCAGTTCGGGCTGTCGTCCCCCTCGAGATCGGCGATCCGCTCCGCGAGGTCGCGTTTGCGGCGTCGCGTCATTGATCGTCCTCCGTGACCGTCAGATCGAGGCCGCAGATTCCGCTTGTCGACCACGCCGGCGGCTCGCTGTCCGCGTCGCCGTCGAGTAGCGGGACATAGATCCGGACCGCGTCATCAGTGCCACGGCGTTCGAGGTCGCGGATTCGCTCGCGGAGGTCGCGCTTGCGACGACGGCTCATTGACGGCCCTCCGTCCGCTCGAGGTCGGCGACGCGTTGCTCGAGTTCGCGGAGATCCTGCTGCTCGTCGATCCATTCATTCCACGATTCCAGAGCGCGGACGGCGTCGCGGTATTCTTCTTGCTCGAGCAGCCCCGTAATAGATTTCTGATAGACAGCCGACGACGCAAGCGATCGACGCGAGCCCAATGTCTCGTCGATATGATCGGCGAGCGCGTCCAGATCCCGCGAAATAGTCGACTGGTTTACGTCGTAGCGTTCGGCCATCTCCGTCTGGTTAATGAGTGACGGGTGCCCCCGTGCATAAATCTCGTCGAGCAGGTCGGCGCGTCGTTGCGGCCAACTAAACGAGGACGGGTCCGCGACCGGAATCTCCAGATCGCTATAGTCGGGCTCGCTATGCTTGGATATGCCCGTCTCGTCCTCCGAGTCCGTGCTTGAGCGCGTCATCCGCAGCCACCTCGGCCGCCGTCCTCGTTCTCGTCGGTCGCGGTCGTCGGCCTGGCGTCACGACAGCGCTGCAACGTCCTCGCGTAGTTGCGAACTTCACCTTCGATCGACTCGGGAACCAGCACAACCTTCGCGTCCTCGGGTTCGGATTCGCGTTCGTTTGTCGGCAACATAGTAGAGAGCAGATCAGTCGCAGCGGGTCTTACCCGAATATGCAACCGCTCGAACATAAGTCCCTTGGTATAAGAGTTTGTATCACGGAATTTCTTGCCAACCGTCGCGTGTCACCTCGAGCGCGTTGTCACGGCTGGATTTCCTGCGATCCGGTCGTCGCCGCCTTCATGTCGGTCGCCCAATACCATGCGGCTTCGCGAATCTTGCTCGGCGTCACGCTCGTCCCCACCGCCGCCGCCGTCGGCTCGCCGTCCGTGATCGGTGCTGATCCGCGAGCACGGTAGGCATTCGCGATCGCTTTCACGTCGTCCGCGTCCGTCCACGCCGCCGCCACGATCGACTCCGCGCCCTCCGACAGATACGCACATGGCGGACAGCCCGCATCGTCCGGCCCATCGTCGCGCCAATACCAGCGCGGCTCGTCGCTCGCGTCCGCGTCATCCAGCGCGATCGGCGCGAGGTCGAGTTGCTGGCCCCGCTCTCGCGTTTCCCACCAATATCGGCAGAGTTCGTGTTTCGACGGCAAGTCCGCCGGCTCGTGGCCGAAGATCGCGATATGTCCGTGCGGTAGTCCCTTCCGCGTCGGCTCCGGCGCGGTTACCGACGCCGGCATTCCGCTCTCGAGGTGCCGCCCGAGCTTCTTCCGCAGGTTCTTCGCGTCATCCAGCAGCCCGTCCGCCGCCGCCGCTATGCTGTCGAATCGCTCCGGGTCCGTCGTTACCGACAGCACCGTTCCGCGATCGTACCCGGCCGCTGCCGCACCGCTGAATGCGTCCGCGATCCGTGACGGTCCTCCCCGTGCTCGGCCGCCGTCGATGAACCGCGTCCGATCCCCTCCGCCAAGTGCCTCGTAGCCACGCTTCTTTGCTCCGAACGATCCGATCAGATCGCCCCACTGTTCGGCCGTCTCGAGCTTTGCACGCCGTGAAATCGTCGCTTCCGCCTTCTCTTTCGCGTCCGTCGCGCTCTCCGCACCGGCCCGCGGACGGTTATGCCTACTTACGGTATCAAGAACGGTCGGATCGAGAAACGCCCACAGCAAATCCGACGCCGCCGTGCGGTTTCCGTCTCGGTCCGATTGGCGCTGTTGATCTTGGATCTCGGTCACGTCCACCCAAGACCACCGGTCACACTGCCGTCGAACCCACTTCCAATTCTTCTCTCCGTGTCCCGCCGCGGAGCGGAATAGCGTTCGAGCGAGCCAGCCGATCGGCGCTCCGTCCCCCGACTTCGGATCGCGCAGGAGCGCCTCGAGCCGCTCCGTGTCATCGCCCTCTGTCCGCGGTTGCGTGCCAGTACTACCGGTACCGTGACTCCGTCCGGACTGCTGATATGCTGCCTTAAAGAACTCGTGGCAATCGGCGACCGGCTCGGCCCACATATCAGCGAGCAGCGGCCGGTCGGAAACCTGAGCAGCATAGAGATCCGAGAGCAGCGGCCGGTCGGAAACCTGAGCAGCATAGAGATCCGAGAGCAGCGGCCAATCACTCAGCCGGTCGTCGAGCGTCGCGTAGTGAGCTACGTCGGCGAATGCGTCGGGTTCATCCCACTGCTTGGCGAGCAAGTGCGATCGTTTCTCGCGGAGAGCATCCACGCCGTCGTCGTCGTCGGCGGAAACAGTTCCGTGGTCCCGCAGTCCGTCGACCGCCCACTGCGTCCCGCAGCGACGGCACCGCGTTCGTTTCGTGTCGATCTCGACGATCCAGTAGGCCTCGCACTCCGGACAACCGACCAACCCGAGACGATTCGATGTGTGAGCAGCAGATTCAAGAGTACAGCGCTCCTTACTACTCACGACGACCACTTCCTTTGATCGGGCAGTCCTCGTCGTCACCATCCAATTCATCGCGGTGATCGCGGGTGTTGGGCCACCCGCGGTCGGCTTTCGCACTCATATCGCTCAGCGACGAGTGCGCACTTGTCGCTTAAATTTCTGTCGGGTGTTTGTTTATATAAAACCATCCGTCCGAGAGGGAGAGTCCTTATGATCGGTCGCTCGCGGACCGGTCAGCATGGGACTAGTTTGTCGTCTCTCCGAAACGACGCCCAGGCCGCGATGTCGATCGCCGCGGCCGCCGACGCCGAGTTCATCCGCGTCAACGTCCACGTCGGCACTGCGGCGACCGATCAGGGACTCATCGAGGGCCAGGCCCACGAGACGCTCCGGCTTCGTGATCGGATCGGAGCTGACGTCGCGATTCTCGCGGACGTCCACGTCAAGCACGCGACGCCGATCGGCGAACGGGAGATCGAGCGTGCGGCCCTCGAGACGGTCAAGCGGGGAAAAGCCGACGGCGTCATCGTTTCCGGACACGGGACGGGCGTCGAAACGTCGCTCGCGGACGTCGAGTGCGTCACCGACGCACTCGCCGATCAGGGACATGATGAGACACCGGTGTTCGTCGGCAGCGGCGTAACGAGCGAGACGGTCGGCGACTGTCTTGAGGCGGGAGCAACGGGTGTCATCGTCGGTACGGCACTCAAAACGGACGGCGTAACGACGAACCCCATCTCGGAAACGCGGGTCGAAGAAGTTGTGACCGCGGCTCGAGCGGCGAGCTCGAGCGACTGAGGACGCGAAAGTCGTTCAGAGCCCCAACATCAACGGTCCGATCAGAACACCCATCAGGTGCACCCGTCGGCACCGCAACCGAATCGGAACCAGTCCGATAGCGGTCGCGACGGCGAAGATCACGATGCCGATCGGACCGGTGAACAGATACGAGAGAGCGAGCAACACCGCGAGGACGGCGACCGAAATCTTCCAGTAGGTCAGTCGGCCGACCAGCTCAAGGTAGGCGTCGCCGGCGACGATCACGAACGCGAACCCGAGCAGCCCTGCAAGGACGACGCCCGCGAGAAGGATCGGCAACTCGAGCGGCGCGGAAGTGCCTTCGAACGCGACTAACACGCCGGTTCGAGGCTGACCGATGGCGACCAGCGCGAAGAGCGCGAAGATCGTGTTCGACGTGTCAACGCCGCTGGTCGCGACGATGTAGCCGCGGTCGCTGGCTCCGCCCGGGACGAGCGCCAGCACCGCAACCGCGGCGATCGCTGCCGTGATACCGGGCAGGTAGCCGACCACAGCTCCCGCGAGCGCGCCGGCGACGGCGGTGACGCCGACGAACGGTCGCGAGGCCCGTATGCCGTCGCCCTCCTGTCGCGGAATTCCGCTTCCCCGGATCGCGTCGATCAACACCGGCGCGCCGAAGAGGCCAGCGAAGAGGGGCGCGAGCGTGCCGCCCGCCTCGAGCGGGGCATCCGCAGTGAGATCCAATGTGAGTGTGCCGAGGCCGGTCGCAAGCGCGAACGAGAGCAGCCCACCGAACCGGCCGCGCCACGTCGGTTCCGACACGATCAGCGCGACCGCGACCATCGCGAGGACGAGCGAGAGATGGTCCCGAATCGTCGGATAGGCGGCCGTCACGGCCCAGGTGACGGGGACGGCGAGCGGGACCGCCACGATCACGGCAAGGATACTGCCGAGCGCAGAAAGTCGGATCGCCTCGTAGCCCCGGCCCTCGAGGACCATCCGATGGCCCGGCAGTGCAGTGACGGCCATCTCGGCGTCGGGAACGCCGAGCGCCATCGCCGGGACGGCGTTACAGAAGGTGTGGACGACGCCGGCCGCGAGCATCGCACAGCCGACGAACAGCGGCGGCCCGGGGACTGACGGCACGACGCCGGCCAGCAGGAACGCGAAGTTGTTAGCGTGGAGTCCGGGGACGAGCCCGCTACAACACCCCAGTAGCGAGCCGGCGACCACCCATGCGAGCAACTGGAGTGTCAGCGCCGGCTCGGTGACGATCTCGACAGGAGCGGGCATCGCCGACTCTGGCCGCGTCCTCGTTTATATGGTCTCGGCTCAGCGAGGTACTACTCGAGTCGCGAATCGCTGCTTCCCCGCGCAGGCAGCATCGCCACTCGCCGTCGAGCGTCGATAAAAATCGGGGTTGAAAACTCGTCGAAACCGGATCGACGGAACTGAAGTCTATCCGAAGAGTTCGCCGAGACCCTCGCCGTCGGCCTCGTCGTCCTCGTCGTCGTCCTCGTCCGTCGTGTCCGGCACGTCGCTGGTCTCCTCGGCTTCTTCCTCGTCGCCGCCTTCGTCGGCGGCAGCGGCCTCGCCACCCGCGGCACCGCCTGCGGCGGCCCCGCCAGCGGGGACGGCAGCGGCCTCGGAAACTGCCTCGTCGATGTCGACGTCCTCGAGTGCGGCGACGAGCGCCTTCACGCGAGACTCTTCGACGTCGACGCCGGCAGCGTCGAGCACGTTCGTCAGGTTGTCTTCGTTGATCTCTTCGCCCGATTCGTTCAGGATGAGTGCAGCGTATACGTATTCCATTGTTGGATCCTCCGTTAATTAACCGAACATCTCGCCGAGACCTGCCGCGCCGTCGCCGTCATCTTCGTCGTCATCGTCGCCGTCGGTCTCTTCGGTCTCAGCCTCGTCTTCAGTCTGGTCGTCTGCCGATTCGTCTTCGTCGTCGGCTGCCGCCGGTTCGGCGGGAGCCTCGACGTCCTGAAGTTCGTCAGGAAGCGCCTCCTCGTCATCAATCTGGCCCGCGAGCGCACGCAGCTGTGCGTCGGCCTTGCTGACGAGGTCGGGCATCAGGTCTTCGTCCTCGATGGCGGCCTGCAGGCCGAGGCTCTTGGCCTCGCCCGTGGCCTTGGCGATGAGCGTCGGGGCCGTCGACGCGGTCGGGAAGCTCGCGTTAAGCGAGAGGTTCCGTGCGCGGGCGGCGGCCGTCGACACGTCGCTCCGGTAGGCCTCGATGTCGATGTCGAGGTCCTCGGGGTTGAAGAGCACGCCCTCGGCGATGACGGCGCGCAGGTCGAGACCGACCTCCTTGGGCTCGATACCGAGCTCGTTGAGGACGTTCGACAGGTCGGCGGAGACTTCCTCGCCGGCTTCGAGAACCGTCGAGTCCTCCATGACCTGGATCGACCCTTCTTCGATGCGCGCGTTCGCACCGATACCCTGAAGTTCACCGACGAACGGCCCCGGATCGACACCGGTGTCCCCTTCGGGGATCACGATGTCGTTCGGGGCGATTTCGCCCTCGTTGATCGGTGCGGGCGTCTTCGACGCCTCGAGTTCCTTGTACAGCGAGAACGGGTTCTCGTCGGTCGCGATGATCCCGACCTGTCCCCCGATGTGCTCGACGAGGTCGCCGAGTCCGGCGTCCTCGAGCGCGCGCGTCTGCAGGGTGTTGCGGCTGACGCGCAACACGGCAGTGCCGTACAGGTCGCGGCGCATGTCTTGGAGCTGCTTCGAGGGAATGCCGGCGATACCGACGACGCCGACGCTCTCGTACTCGTCGATGATTTGTGCGAGGTCGTCGACTTCCTCTTTCTTCCACTGGGGAAGGTTCTCGGTTTTGCGTTCAGCCTGTGCGCTCATTCTAGGCCACCTCCACGGACGGGCCCATCGTCGTCTTCACATAGACGATATCGATGTTCTGGGGCCCCTTCTCGAGGTCAGCGTGCAGGCGACGCAGGATGACGTCGATGTTGTCGCCGATATCCTCGGCGTCCATGTCTTCGGCACCGACGAGCGTGTGGAAGGTTCGTCGGTCGCCGGAGCGAAGCTGCACGGTGTTTTTGAGCCGGTTGACGGTTTCGACGACGTCGTCGTCGGGCGAGAGCGGATCCGGCATCTTCCCTCGGGGACCGAGAATGGTACCCAGGTGCCGGGCGATGTCTTGCATCATTGCTTCTTCGGCGATGAAGAAGTCCGTCTCGTCGGCCATGTCTTTGGCCTCGTCGTCGTCCAGATCGGCCACGTCGTCCACCGAAAGTACCTCGTCCGCCGCCTCTTCGGCGCGGACTGCGGTCTCTCCTTCGGCGATGACGACGATCCGAGTTTCCTGGCCGGTTCCGGCCGGTAGGACGATCGACTCGTCAACGCGGTTCGACGGTTCGTTTAGGTCTAAGTCGCGCAGATTGATCGCGAGGTCTACCGTTTCGGTAAAGTTCCGATCGGGCGAATCCTCGAGTGCGCGCGCTACTGCTGTTTCAATATCCGAATCTGCCATCGTTCACCTCCGTAGTACGCAGGACTGCTCCTACGGGTCAGTGAAACAGGCGATGCCTGTCTCCCTTGAACCAAGTGCCATCCTGAACTTAAACCCGTCGAACTGCCAGTATGCTCGTCTCGCAGCGTCCTCGCTGTCTCGTCATCCCAGAACCACTGCCAGCAAGTATAGCCATCCCGCGTGGCCGCGTTCGTTCGATCACAGTTCACCACAATAACGTATTATTCACGCTTCGAATAACCGAAAACTCTATTATGCGTTATATTGTACCATACGTTCATGTGGCCAGTAGACTTATATAATATCATTGGTCCAACGGGGATCGGTTCGGTCGCCATGCTAACGCCGTCCGGCGGGGAACTCGAGTTGTATCGATCGCTCGAGCCGATCGTTCGGGTGGGAATCCAGTTCGCTGCGACAATACTCGTGATGATAATCGTGCTCGGCTTAGCGCAAAACTATGGCACACAGGCGGTGTCGAAATCGCGACAGAGTCCTATCATCTCGCTTTGCGTTGGGATTCCGGGTCTCCTCGTCAGCAGTGGACTCACGGGCACGGGGTATCTCATCGTGGATACGAGCCTCGGGACATTCTTCGGAATTCCACTGGTGATATTCGGCGCGATCATCCTGCCGGTTGCGACGGCGATCGGCTTCGTCGCGATCGGGTGCACCGTCGCCACACGGCTCGGTGACAGTCGACTTGCGATCGGGCTGCTCGTCGGGGCACTCCTCAGTGGGATTGTTGGGCTGTCGTTTCCGGCCACCGCCGTCCTCCTCGGATTCGCCAGTGCGCTCGGTATCGGTGCAACGATCCGAGTCCTGTCCGGGGCGACCGGGACGACGCGCCCGGACGACCGGACCGTCCCGCCCGCGAACAAGATCTAGGTAGCCGCCCGAACGGTCTTCCTCGCTACGGTTGAACTCGCCTCTACGGGTCCATTCCGTGTCATCCTCCATCTGTTGGCCGTCACAATCGAGAGACAGCGACGCCACCTGTCCAAGGCATGTTGGCTCCGCTCGAACGGACCGCGGAAAACGGACGGTCGTCTACTCGCGTCTCGAGTGCCCGTCGCTGACACTACTAGGGTCTACGAGAACGAAGAAGCACTCGCTGCGCCGTATTCAGGCGCTCGCTTCGCCAGCGAGCACGTCGTCGTACTCGCCGTCGTCGACTCGCTGCTTGAACTCTCGAGCGTCGTTGCCCTCGATGGTGACGCCCATCGAAGCGCAGGTACCGACGACCTCCTTCGCGGCGTTGATCGTATCGTAGGCGAGCAGGTCAGGGTGTTTCTGTTCGGCGATCGTCTTGACCTGTTCAACGGAAAGATCCGCGACGAAGTCCTTCTGGGGTTCGCCGCTGCCGGTATCGAAATCAGCCTCGTCTTTGATCAGTGCCGCCGTCGGCGGGACACCGACGTCGATCTCGAAGGAGCCGTCCTCCTCGTAGTCGACGGTGACGGGGACTTCGGTCCCGTCGAACGCTTCGGTCTGATCGTTGATTTCCTGTACGACGGCCTGCACGTCGACGGGCGTCGGTCCGAGCTCGGGACCGAGTGGTGGGCCAGGATTGGCCTGGCCACCCGGAACGAGCACTTCGATGGTTCCAGCCATATCCGTGATAACCCGTGCGCGAGTTTTAAGGGTTGCTAATTCGGGTAGTCATCGTCTGTGACCGTCTGACGTACACCGGCCGAATCAACCCCGTTCCGTCACTCGACGCTCTCCGTTCGCCACGCTGCGAACGACTCGAGGACGTCGCTCTCGTCGAAGCGCTCGATACAGGGGACGTCGTAGGGGTGGATGTCACGGACGCGGTCGACGAGATCGTCGTACACGTCGTCAGTGGTCTTCGCGAGCAACACGGCCTCGTCGTCGTTGTGAATCTCGCCCTCCCAGCGGTAGGTCGAGGTCGTCGATAGACGATTGACGCAGGCAGCGAGTCGCTCCTCGACCAACGTCTCGGCGATCCCGTCGGCGGCTTCGGGTGGCGCTGTAATGTAAACAGTCGGCATGGAAGTCGCTACGCTCGAGTCGGTGAAAAACGTCCGTTTCGTTCGCTCACGGCGGGTCGGGGTCGGTCAGCTGTCGGTTGCGTCGACCGGTTTGAACGTCCCGGTGATGTCCCACTCGTGGATGCAGTGTGGATTGCCGACCTGTTTCTCACCATCGTCGCGGGCGATCTGCCAGGCCTCGAGGTTTTCGTCCCACTGTTCGCCTCGACCGCACTCTTCACAGATTCTCGCGGTCGGTTTTCGTACCTGTGCGCTCATTACCGAACCGTGAGAACTCGACACATATAACGGTATTCGTGTCGGGCAAGTGCTGCCCCACTACTCGGGGCCGGACTGAGTCCGAGAGTTGGGGATCTGGTTACCAATTCACTCGTCAAGCGAGACGTTTGATCAGTAGACTGCGTCTTTGATCTCCTCGCGGAGTTCGTCGAACTGCTCGAGGTAGTCACGGCGTTCGGCGCGTAGTTCCGCGAGTGCGTCGTCGTAGTCGTCGACGTGGTCAGGCACGTAGTAGTCGTTGATGTCGAGTCCCGGGACGGATTCGGGAATCGTTAGATCCATCTGCTCGTCGCGGGTCCACTCGATGGTCCCGCGGGCGGCTTCCGTCAGGATCATCACGGACTCGGTGACGCCGATGTCTTTCGACTGCTCACCGATATAGCCCGTGTTGATGACGTAACAGTCGACCTCGAGGAGGTCGATGAGTTCGTGGAAGATATTCCCTCCTCGCCCTCCGGACCGATGATGAAGGGGTTCGTTCCGACGACGCGGATCGACTCGCCTGCTCGTGACGGGTCGCCAGCGCTGGTCTCGATCGACTCGCCGAGCATGAAGGCGACGGCGGCCTGCTCCTCGTCGAGTTTGGCGACCGGTGGCATCAGCGGGTTTCGGGTGATGAAGAAGACCTGATCCATCCGGTCTAAGTCGATCTCCTCGTCCGCGCTCTCGAGTTGGTCGCGCTGGACGATGGCCCGGGAGTTCGACGTATAGCGGTCCTCATCGAAGTGGACAGTGCCGTCGTCGTCGACCGCGACGTTCTCGAGGATCGCCGATTCAGCGGTCGCGGTCTCGTAGAGCTCCGGCTGCTCGTCCTTACTGAGGCCGATCGTCTTGATGAACAGTCCCTCACCCTCGCTGCCGGCGACGGTGCCGTCAGAGAGGAGACCGCAGACATCGTCTTGCAACATGGTGGCGTCTTCGGGTTCCTCGAGCCAGCAGCCGTGAGAGGTCAGCGTGGATTTGCCGGTCGCGGAGAGGCCCATGAACACCTGGCCGACGGTCTGTAGCTCGTCGTCATCGTCACGGACGCGGACCCGCTTGCTCCCTGCGTGGAGTCCGAGGCCGCCCTGCTGCTTGATCCGATACATGTACAGCCGGAGGAACGACTTCTTGGCTTCGCCAATGTAATCCGTGCCGAGTATGGTCGTCACACCGGTATCGGGAAGGACTCGAATCTCGGTTTCGTCGTAATCGGGCAGGTGGACGGTGTAGAGATCGGGGTCCTGCCCGTCAGCTGGCTCGAACAGACTCGCCCACGCATAGGCGATTCGAGCGTGCTCGACGGGGACGAACAAGCGACAGCAGAAGGCAGCATCTGGATGACGGCCCATCAGTCGATCGACGCAGAGCATCTCACGGTCGCTCGTGAGATCGATTGCGTCGTCGACGAGTTCGTGATCGTGGTCGGTGAACTCGTCGTCGACGGCGTTTTTCGTCCGATCGGCACTCCGCGAGCGGACCTCACTGACGTACGACGCCGATCCGAACTCAGTCGTCGTCTCGTCGGGCTCGGCGAGTTTGCGCAGTTCCTCGAGCGACGGATCATACCGGACGTTCGACGCTGTGGTTGGATCCGGAAGCTGTCGGACCAGCGGACGGGACTCCGTCCCGGTTTCAGACATATACGTAACACACCACTGTCCTGACTGATAAACGTAGAGGATTATGATCGCTGTGTGGTACGACTTCCCAGCTATGCAAGAATATATGGCATTTCGAACCCTATATCGGGTATGAGTGGCAGTTCCACTCTCGCCAGAAAATAGTCTGGTATCGGAGAAGTCTAAACAAGTACTCGGGTAAGAAATAATTTTAATCGGCCGTAGATATCGAGGGTACGGGCACGATCGTGATCGGAACTCGGCGCACTCGTCGGTGGGCCAGCCATGGAGTGAACCCGAGTCGTCGATACCGGGCTGATTTTCACATCTGGTACTGTGGGGCAAACCTCCAATAGGATCGTTCGAATTACCGAGGGCATGGATTACGGTCTCGACATCGGACCGGGGGAAATCCGGGCCATCACTGACGCAGGCGACGGTCCGACGATCGAATCGGTGCCGCCGGTCGTTGTACCGGTCGACGACGCCGCGCTCAGCACAGGGGACTCTCGGAGCCGGGGGCAACGATCGACGTAGACGACGCGACGTACGCAGTCGGCACGAACGCTCGAGCGGCCGCCAACGCCGCGGACGGGGGACCGAAGTCCCTGTTCGCGAACGGCGTTCTCGCAACGGACGCGACGGCGTACGCATTGCCCGCGTTAGATATGCTTATCGACGACGTCGTGGATGACGCGACGGCCGGCCGGCTCTGTTATACGACGCCGGGACCGCTCGTCGACAAGACAGCGCCGACCGACGCACACCGCGAGGCCGTCGAGTCGATTCTAGCTGACCGCGGACTCGACGCAACGCCGATCAGCACGGGATTCGCCGTCGTCTATGACCAACTGGCGGCCGACAACTACACTGGGCTCGGCATCTGCCTCAGGGCACAGACGACGAGTGTCACGCTCGCGTACTACGGCGTTCCGGCGATGGCCGTCTCACTCGCCAAAGGGCGCGAGTGGATCATCGAGCGTGCGGCCGGCGAAACCGGTCGCGAACCGGCACGGGTCGCCGACGTCCTCGAGGCGTTCACGCTCGACCCCGACGCGGCGGCAGGTGGGATCGAGAGCGCTATCGCGCAGGCCTACGACGCCCTGATAGCCGAGGTGATCGAGGCGATCCGAGATGCGGCCGACGAGAGCGACATCCAGCAGGGGGTATCCGTTCCGATCGCGGTCGCCGGTGAGGCCGCGCTCGAGGGCGTCGAATTCCTCATCGGCGGCCGATTCGATGCAGCGACGCTTCCGTTCTCGGTTCGCGGCGTTCGACTTGCGGACGACCCCGCTGCGAGCGCCGCTCGAGGCGCGCTCGCGGCGGCCCGGGACGACGTCGAGGCCTACGAGGCAGTCACCTGGTCCGCCTCCGTCACTCCCGGTGAGGACACTGACGACTCCTCAAGTGCGGACGAGGCGTCCGCGATGAGCGGGGCGACCGAACTCGCGTTCGACGACGGGGAAGCGCCACCCGGAGACACCCAGCGAACCGACGACGCCATCGATCAGTTGTTCGATCGACTCGCGAACCGCGACGCCGAGATCGAGTCCGTCCGCGAGGATCTCGAGGTCCTGTTCGACGATCTCGAGTATATCGAGGAGCGAACGGCTGCGGCCGAAACTGTCGACGAACTCGACGATCGCCTCGAGTCGTTTGCCGACGATCTGACTGATCTCGAGGATGAAAGCGGGACGCACGCGAGCGACGACGACGTGACTGATCTCGAGGACGACCTCGAGACCGTCGATGATGAACTCGAGGCGTTGTCGGACGCGCTCGCGGCGGTAGCGGACGACGTCGGCGATCTCGACGATGATCTCGAGGCCCTCGACGACGACCTCGCCGCGGTCGAAACGACTGCGGCCGACGAGCGAGCGGGCCTCGACGAACGGGTTATTGAGCTGGCGGCCGACCTCGAGACGGTCGCCGATCGGACAGAGACGGTCGACGAAGATCTCGTCGCCGTCCAGGCCGACCTGGATGAGCTCGAAACGACCGCCGCGAGCGAAGCGGCGCTCGAGGCGGTCGAGGGACGGGTCTCGGGACTGACCGACAAACTCGAGGCCCTCGAGGCGGACGTCGATCGCGCCGGAACGCGAATCGAGGGCGTTGCGGGACGGCTCGAGGAACTGAGCACACGGATCGACGGCGTGTCGGGGCGACTCGAAGAGCACTCCGAACGGACCGATGCGCGCTTCGAGACCGTCGAATCGACGCTCGACGAGGAGTTCGCGGCCGTCGACGACGAGCTAGATGCCGTCCGCGGAACGGTGGACGACCGCACCGCAGCGCTCGATACCGGTCTCGAGGCCGTTCAGGACTCGATCGACGACCTCGAGGCGGCGACGACGGACGACGAACGAGTTGACGCCATCGCGGACGATCTGTCGACCCTCGAGACGGCGGTCGACGACCTCGGAGAGACGATTTCGGACGTGACGGAAACGCTCGACGACCTCGAAACGCGGGCCGCCAGTCGAGAGACGGTCGAGGGGCTCGCGGCTGATCTCGAGACAACTGATGAGGACCTCGAAACGCTCGACTCGGAGCTCCAGTCGCTCGAGGATGCGATCGACCGGCGAATCGACGACACGGTCTCGACCCTCGAAGCCCGGATCGCGGACGCAACGGACGGGATCGACGAGGATCTCACAGCGCTCGAGAACACCGTCGAGCGGCTCGATGACGAAACGGTGCCAGAGGATGACGTCGCTCAGTTGCGCGACTCCCTCGCTAACACGACCGCCGAGATCGATGCGGTGACTGCGGACACCGATGCCATCGCGACGGATCTCGCGGCCGTCGAGGACCGGATCGACGATCTCGACACCGAACTCGAGGACCGAGTGGACGAGGTTCGGGCGAGTCTCGAAGCGCAGGTGAGCGACGTTCGAACGACGGTCACCGATCGAGTGGACGACGTAGAGGCGACGGTCGACGATCGGGTGGACGAGGTTCGGACAGCACTCGAGGACGACGTCGCGGCGCTTCGGACCACCCTCGAGGACGAGACCGAGTCGCTCGCCGAGACGCTCTCGGAGAGAGACGATCGAATCGCCGACACCGAAGAGCGATTGGACACCCACGAAACCCGTTTCGAGGACCTCTCGTCGACACTCGAGGGGCTCGACTCCGAGATCGACGGCGTCAGCTCGGACCTCGCGACGCTCGCAGATCGAGTCGATGACACTGCCGACACGGCCGCGACTGACGAGGATGTCGCGGCGCTCGCGGATGACATCTCGTCGGTCGCCGACCGCCTCGAGTCACTCCGTTCGGATCACGACGACCTCACTCGAGCCGTCGAGTCGGGGCCTGACGAATCGGCGGTAACGGAACTCGACGGTGATCTGCAGGCACTCGATGGTGATGTCCGAGCGCTCGACGACGACGTACAGTTGCTCGACGGCGAACTCGACTCGTTCGGTGAACAGGTGGCGACGGTTTCTGAACAACTCTCGGGGCTCGAAGAGCGGTCCGAGTCGATTGAGACGCGGATTGAGGATGTCGAGACTCGGACGAGCCACTCCGAGGAGATCGAGGCGCTTCGAGCGGACCTCGAGGACGTTCGAGCCGAGACGACCGCATCACCGACGCTTTCGTCCGCAATCGTCGCCGGCGGTGGGGGCGCAGGAGTCGTCGCCGGTAGCGTCACCGCGCTTGCGGGCGAGACGACGATCGGTGGCGGTGCAGTTGTCGTCGGACTCGTGCTGATTGGGGTTGCAATGTTGCTCGCTCGGACGTGAGTTCGGATCGATGACTCGAGTCGCTCGCAAAACGGCGGCACCGCTCGGGAGGGTGCATCGAGACCGTGACGGCTGGGTAGATCCGGCTAGTCCCGGATCAACTCGACGTTTCGCATCTCGCCCCCGCACTGCTGACAGGTGCCGAGGAGTGCGTCCCCGACCGTTTCCCGCCGGCCACACTGGACGCAGACGTACTCGCGTTGCTCCTCGAGTGTCATGGTATACCATACACAACAGAATGTGTTAACTCTTTCCGCAGTACCCTCTCCGGCGATTCCGGTGGCAGTAGTGAGGACCCCTTTCGAGACCGAACGCGGGCTCGGTGGCAGGTCGGTGACCGGAACGCGAGCCAGTCACGCCCGTTCGAAAACCCAGAGCAGACAACCGAGTAGCGTTGCCCCGACGACCGTCGAGGCGAGCAGCCAGAACGCGGCCCTGAAGCCGGCGGTCTCCGAGAGGGTCCCGACGACCGCGGGTGCGATCGCGCCGGCCCCCATCAACAGCGTTCGGACGACGCCCAGTCCGCCGCCGGCGACGTCGTCCGGAATGGCCGACATCAGGTACGCACCCCTGACGGGCCGGAAGCCGTGCGAGCCGAGGCCGACGGTGACGAGTAACCCACCAAGCAGGATCGGATTACTCGTTCCGGTCAGGGAAACGAAGGCGACCAGCGCGATCGAGGCGAGGCCGAGCGTCGCGACGATGATGGGCAATCGGCCCACCCGATCGCTGAGGTTTCCGGTCACCAACTGTACCAGACTCGCGAGGAAGAGCCCGCTGTAGAGCAGGCTCGCGGTCGCCGTCGTGAGCCCCGCTTCCGCGGTGAGGTATCGGGGTGCGAACGCGACCAACCCGTTGTAGGTAAACGAGAACAGGACCGTCAACAGGGCGAACGTCGAGAACCGCCAGTCCCGAAAGAGCGACGCGTACTGCGCTATTTCGCCGCCACGATCGCTCGAGCTCGCATCGATGCCGCTCGATTCGCCCGGCAGGCGCTTCGGGACCCGAACCCGGAACGCCGCTGCGAGCGCTAGCCCGACGAGGCCGGCACCCAGAAAGACCAGTCGCCAGCTCGAGACCGGACCGAGCGCCAGCGACGCGACCCCGACGACGGCGGCGGGCGCGACGACGCCGCTGAGCGCACCGAACGTATCCAACACGCCGAGCGCTCGCCCCGTCCGGGTCGGATAGGCTCGAGCGAGGAGTCGAACGGCGACGGTCTTGTGCGCGCCGGTGCCGGCCCCGATCACGAGCATCGCGCCGACGAGGACGAGAAACGGCGAGTCAATGACCAGTGCGAGCGCGGCCGCGGCCGCGACGAGCGCGCCGGCCGTGATAACGGTCACCGAACCGAGCCGGTCCGCGAGCACGCCGGAGGGAAACTGCATGGCCGCGTAGACGAGCATCAGTCCGGAAAACGCGGTTCCGAGGACGGCATCAGAAACGCCGTAGCTCGACTGAAACGCGTCGAACAGCGGCGGAAAGGCGTACCGAAGGAATTTCGCGAGAAACCAGATCGCGGCCGTCAGTATGAGCGCGTCATAGCTCGCCAGCCGTCCGGCCGCTCGTCGAACCGACATTCGTTCGCTCCGAGAGTCGCAACCGGACGACCGTGTATCCACCGATCCCGGCCCTCGTCGGTCCGTTGACGGGAAACAAACCACCGATTCGAAATCATATGACATTATATAACATACTAATTATAATGATTCCTAACGGGTGAGACTTATATGATAGTTTCTGGTCGACTTTGGTACCAATGGCTGCTACCACGACAACAAATTGGGTCGACCCGATCACCTGTCCGTTCTGTGGCGACGAACTCGCATCGCCAGGAGCCGGATTCATCGATCACATCGACGACAACACCGACTGCGAAGACGGATTCGATCAGTGGCGACGGAACATCGCCGGCGACATCGCTGGCGAATGGTCGGGGTAACATCTTTTCATCCGCCTCGAGTCGCGTTTCGGGCCGCGGTCGGCCCGAGTAGCGCCGAACGGCCGAACCAGTGACGTCGCCGATCCGTTTCTCCCTGCAATAAGTTTGACCGACGCACGCGCGACTCCGCTCGGGTTCGGCAGGGAACACAACGCGGAAGGTCGGGCGGTCCGGAACGGCCATATGGGATTTCACACGTATCCGGTCGATCGAGCGGACGCCCTCGAGGACCCGTCTCGCTACCGATACTGCTCTCGGGAGGAACTGCTCGCGATGCTCGAGCCGACGGCGGACGGCGTCGTCGCAGATCTCGGCTCCGGGACGGGCTTTTACGCGGACGACGTCGCACCGTTCGTCGACACTCTGTACGCGGTAGACGTCCAGTCCGCGATGCACGATCGCTACCGAGAGAAGGGCGTTCCCAAGGCCGTCGAGTTCGTCACGGCCGAAATCTCGTCGCTTCCCTTCGACGATGGAGAACTCGACGGTGCGTACTCGACGATGACACACCATGAGTACGCGTCGCCGACGGTAATGGAGGGAACGGAGGCGGACGACGATGCCGATGGTGCCCTCATGGAACTCGCGCGGGTCCTCCGTCCCGACGGCCGACTGGTCACAGTCGACTGGTCGGCCGACGGTGATTCGGACGCCGGCCCGCCGCTCGAGGAGCGGTTCGACCTCGCGGCAGCGACAGGGCAACTCGAGGCCGCCGGCTTCGAGATTGAACTCGCCTGCGATCGACCGGAGACGCTCGCAATCGTCGCGACTCGGTAACTGGGAGGTCAGCGTCCAGCGAGCGATATCGGCGACGAGCGCTGCGATGGCCGGTTCCGACCGTTAGTCGAAGTCGGGCAGATCCTCCGGCGGCTCGTACTCGGCCTCCCAGTCGACGTACTCCTCTTTGAGCGTGACCGAGACGATCTGGCCGAACTCGGTCAGTTCGGCGTTGATCGACGAGACCGTTCCCCAGGTGTCGAGGTCGGGATGGTACTCTCGGGCCTGCCAGTCCTCCGGAATGCCGGGCGCGTGATACCCTACGCGATCGGCGAAGTCGTCCCAGAAGAAGTCAAAGCCCGCGAAGAGATCGAGGTCGCGGGCGATCTCGTACTCGGATTCCTCGAGATCCGTGTCCGCGCGCCACTCGTCGAACGCTTCGGTCCAGGCTCCCTCCTCGAGGAACGCCTGTAGTTCCTCGCGACGGTAGTCGATCTCCTCGGCATCGTCGGCGCTGATGGTCGCGTCCTCGTACTCGTTCGGATCGACGAACTCTAATTCCGGCGGTTCGGGGGGCTCGACCTCGAGTGTCATGGACGGTCGTAGGTCGGGTTCCCGGATAAGAATTCCCACCTCACGGCCGGGAAGTCCGGTTTCAGTCACCGCGGATCCGATCGATCTCGAATGGGAGCCGCGCGTACACGAGCGCGTTCCGGAGAAGTTTGTCGACGGTCGTGTACTCGTCGACCGCGTGTGCCGTTCCCGTGCCGGTCGCGAATTCGACGCTCGGGACCCCGTTATCGCGGAACACTTGTGCGTCACCGCTTCCCGTTGCAAACCGGCGATACACCGGTGTCGGGACGACATCGTCGACGACGCGGCTCATTGCTCGAACGACTGCCGAATCGGGGGCCGTGTACGACCCTGCCTTACACGTTACATCGACGAGCGTCGCAGCGTCTCGAGCGTCGAGGCAGTCTCGAATCCGGGCGATGATCGCGTCCGAATCGACTGACGGCAACACGCGAACGTCGAGTGTGGCTTCGGCGCTCGCGGGGACGGTATTGACCGCACTGCCGCCGTTGAACGTACCGAGATTGACAGTCGGCGAGCGAAACAGGGCAGTCGCCGTCTCCCTGTCGAGGTGGGTTGAATAGTACTCGATGCTCTCGGCAAGGATCGCTTCGTCGATCCCGTCGGTCGAGATCTCGAGCCCTCGAAGTCGCTGTCGACAGGTCCGAACCAGTTCGTACAGGCGATCGATCGCGTTCTCGCCGAACATCGGTCTCGAGCCGTGGGCTGCGTATCCCTCGTACCTGATCGACGGCCAGACGTATCCCCGATCACCGACCGCGATCGAGTTGCTATCGCGTCGGCCAGTCGCTTCGCCGACGACACAGGCGTCGGGGTTCAGTTGAGCGTTTTGTAACTGTGTGTCGAGTCCGACTTCGCCGCCAACCTCCTCATCGCTCACGAGAGCGAACTGCATCGTGATCGGCGGCTCGGTATCCGTTTTGGCGTACGTTCGGGCGACCTGGAGCATCGCTCCGATGGCACCCTTCATATCGGTCGTCCCCCGACCGTACAGTCGGTCGCCGTCTACCTCGCCGAGCGGATCGTACGTCCACTCCGCCTCGCGAAACGGAACCGTATCGAGATGGCCGTTGTACAGGAGCGTGAAGTCGCTGGCACCCGGCATCGTGGCGACAATGTTCGGTTTCATCGGATCGATGGCGAAGCGCTCGCAGTCGCATCCGAGCGATCTGAACTCCTCGGCGAGCCAGTCAGCCAGCGCTCGCGTATTCCCCGGCGGATTCTGGGTATCTGCCGCCACGATTCGACGGGTCGTTTCGAGTAGTTCTCGGGGCTCGTTCTCGAGCCCCGACCACACCGGACCGACGGTGCCCCGATTGTCGTCCATGTCGTCTTTATACGAGCATTGAACGGCTAAAACCTCGGTGCCGGAAAGATACGGACCCGCGATCCTCGGCTGCACTCGACGGATTGCAGTCAGCGATTCCGATCGTCACGTCACTCCCACGTGTAGCCGAACTCCTCTCCGTCGCGGTGGATGTAATCGGTTTCCAGCACTTCGCTTACCGTCCGACCGAGCGAGTCCAACTCCTCCTCGATGCCCTGAATGTCGTCATCGTCGAGTCCCTCGTGAGTCGCCGCTAGATCGTCCGGAACCGCCGGCGCGCGGTAGCCAACATCTTCTGCGGATGGGTTCCAGTAGAAGTCGAGTTTCTCGAGCAAGCCCGAATCGCGGACGGCCCGAAACTCCGTTTCGGACAGGTAGGTGTCCCTGGCCCACTCGTCGAAGGCGTCTTCCCAAGCACCCGCCTCGAGGAAGTCGGCCAGCGCTTCGCGGCGAACGGTGTCTCCCGTTCGCTCCTCCGGTTCGTCGACGGCGTCGTAGTCACCGGGGTCCTGTGAGCCGTGGAGTCTCGGCGGATCAGGAATCTCGACATCGAGTGTCATGCCTTCTCGTTCGGTCGGCAGCGGTATGGTGTTTTCCCAGCGATTGGCCAACTACCGGTCTCGCATCACCGACTTCGTCGATACATCACGACCGGCTGACGATCCGTCAGCTCGGGAACATGGCCCCTACAGTTATTTCAGCCGGGATACAACTAGCACACATGGCCAGCGGAAGCACCGGCGGACGGGACTACTCGCTCGTCGAGCTGTTCGCCATCAAGTTCGTTCTGGCCGACGTGCTGATCATCGCGTTGTTGCTGTTGGCCGGCCCGGTGTACGCAATTCTGGCCACTGCCCTGATCGTGGTCGGGGGCTCCTCCTTTGGTACCTCGCCGGCCGGACGGGACGCGACGAATCGCGCGATGTCGAGCCGGAACGTGTTGAGAGGAGCGAGACGGCCGACAACGGGACCGACCCCGTGACGACGCTGCAGGAGCGATACGCCACTGGCGAACTCTCCGAGGCCGAGTTCGAGGCGAAGCTAGATCGACTGATTGAATCCAACGAGCGAGCCGATTCGGCGGATTTCGAGACCGCGGAACTCTCCCTCGAGCGCCAGCGCTGACCCGTCGATCCGCCGGCGGACGGAGTTTGGCTACACGTCGCGACTGCCCGTCTGCCGTTGGCACTCGCGAACCCCATCCAAACACTCAATCGCCGGCCCGTCATACCGTCGAGCGATGACTGACTACGAGGCGGTGATCCTCGACGTCGACGGGACGATCGTCCGCGGCGAGGCGTTGCTCCCCGCCGTCACCGACGGGCTACGTGCGCTCGAGGCGGCGGGCTGTTCGCGGCTGCTCTTCTCGAACAACCCGACGCGAGGGGCTGACCACTACGGCGAGAAGCTCGCACCCCACGGGATCGACGTCGATCCGAACGCCGTCCTCACGTCGGCGACCGTCTCCGCGGAGTACCTCGCAGCAACCCACCCCAATGAACGGGTCTACCTCGTCGGCGGGGAGCGACTCGAGGCGATCCTCGCGGACGCGGCCGTCGAGTTGACGACGGATCCCGACGCGGCCGAGGTCGTGCTGGGATCGTTCGACAGGGACTTCTCCTTTGGCACGCTCTGGGAGTCTCTGCGGGCGCTCAAAGGTAACGTTCCCTTCTACGGCACCGATCCAGACGCGACGATCCCGATCGATGACGGTGAGATTCCGGGCTCGGGAGCGATCCTCGCCGCGATGGCGGCCGTCGCCGGCCGCGAGGCGGACGCGATTCTGGGCAAACCATCCTCGATCTCGGCCGCGGCGGCGATGGATCGGTTGGACACCGATCCGCGGAACGTACTGGTCGTCGGCGATCGACTCAATACTGACATCGAACTCGGCAATCGCGCCGGCATGGAGACAGCCCTCGTACTCACCGGTGTCACCGATCGCGCGGATCTTGCCGAGACTGACGCCGACACCGAGCCTGATCACGTCCTCGAGTCGCTGGCTGCGGTCGATACGTTGCTCTGACAGACCAATTCCGATCGTTTCGCCCGTTCGTATACGGACACCCTATCATGCACACTCAGGAGGTATATTTATCCGCAACAGTCACCAAATAGGACACATGAGAGAACGAATTACAGCGGTGTTGCTCCGTGCACGATACGCGGCAATCGGCGCAGCGATCGGCGCAGCGATCGGTGGCCTGTTCAGCCGAAACGCGGCCAGTACCGGCGGCGCAATCGGTGGCCTCGTGGGTGCGACGATTGCCGACACTCGCGGGACCCTCGAGGGAACGCTCGAGGATGTCAGGGAGCTTGATCCCCGATCGCAGGAATCTAACGCGGAGTAACACCGCGTCACTCGCCTCCGTCGTTCAGGTCGCAGACGGATCGAAATCGACTCGAGCGGTGACACCTATTTCTTGTTCGGTGCGACGATCAGCCGGATCGAATCGCAGCACTCGGAACGTATCGGAGAAAGCAATGAGACCGGAGGTGGACGCTCCGAGGCCGATACCACTCTCGACGAAGATCAATCGGCTCTTCCCAGAGAGTCCTCGAGCGCCTCCCGTCGAAGCCGTTCACCTTCCTCCGTATCGACGGTCAACTCGGGAACCGTCGTCGGCGTGTTATCATCGTCAATTGCGACGTAGACGAAGTACGACTCGGTGGTCCGTTCGCGCTCCCTGGTCCGCAGGTTCTCGCGCTCGGCGATTAGCCGGACCTTCACGCTCGAGGTGCCCGCGTCGTACACGTAGGCGGTAATATAAGCCGTGTCACCGACAGGAATCGGCCGCTCGAAGTTCATCTGATTGACTCGCGCAGTGACACACATCTCGCCGGAAAATCGCATGGCTGACATCGCTCCCACCTCATCCATCCATTTCATCACGTTGCCGCCGTGAGCGACGTCGAGGGTGTTGGCGTGATTCGGCTGCACCATCTCCCGGTTCTCGATTACCGTTTCCCGAAGGGCCGTCATTGGTCGGTATTGCCCGACGGCACCAATCAGTCTTGCTTTCACCGGTCGGTGAGACTCGAGTAACAGTTCGGCCGGCACAACAGTTCGAATGTATAGATATTTTACACGCCTTCGCGGTCCGATACTGGTAAAAGTCGCCGCCGAGTTGGGGGGAGTAATGAGCGATGCAGGCGAGGCCGACGTGCCGGAGCCGCCAGCACCACCTGAGCGTGAGCGTGGCTCTGTCGAGGTCCTCGGCACGGCACACGTCTCGCAAGCGAGTGTTGACGAGGTTCGCGAGACGATCGACCAAGAGGACCCGGACGTCGTCGCCGTCGAACTCGACGAAGGGCGGTACCGCCAGATGAAAGGCGGCACGCCCGACGACATCGAAGCGGGCGATCTCCTCTCCGGCAACACCGTCTTCCAGTTTCTGGCCTACTGGATGTTATCGTACGTCCAGTCCCGGCTCGGCGACCAGTTCGACATCGAACCCGGTGCCGACATGCGGGCCGCCATCGACGCCGCCGAAGCGAACGACAACGGTGTCGCCCTGGTCGACCGCGACATTCAGACGACGATCCAGCGGTTCTGGAGCGGGCTCACCCTAACCGAGAAGCTGAAGATGGTCGGCGGGCTCGCGCTCGGAATCACCGACCCCCGAACGCTCGGGCTCACCTTTGGTGCCGTCGGCGGCGCGTTCCTCGGGTTCATCGTCGCCGCGTTTCTCGCCCCAGTGCTCGGCTTCGGTGACCTCCTGTTAGTCGGCATTACCGACCCCACAGCGCTCCAGTACATCGGCGGCGGCGCAGTCGGCGCGCTCGTCGGCACGTTCGTCGGCCTCCTCTTTCTCCCCTCCCTCGAGTCCGCCGGGCAGTATACCGGCAGCTACCTCTCGGGGTTTTCGATACGGATTCTCGCCGGACTGGTCCTCGGGATCAGCGGTTGTCTCGCACTGGTCGCGACCGGGACCTTCGTCGGGCCGTTCTCGGCCGCGATCGTCGAGAGCGCCGGTATCTATGCGGTTCGGGGCACAGCCGGGACACTGGCCGGACTCGGGATCGGCGTCACAATCGGTGCCGTCCTCGGACTCGGCCTCGACGGACTCGGCGGTGACGTCGAGGACATCGATGAAATCGATATCGAGGAGATGACCGACGGGGACGTCGTCGCCGCCATGATGGAGGAGTTCCGCCAGTTCAGTCCCCGCGGTGCGAACGCCCTGATCGACGAACGAGACGCCTACATCGCACACAACCTCCATGACCTTCGCGAACAGGGGTACGACGTCCTCGCCGTCGTCGGTGCCGGCCACAAAGCCGGGATCGAACGCCACTTGCTGAACCCCGAGGAGATTCCGACGCTCGAGTCAATTTCCGGAACCGCCTCGAGCCGCCGGTTCTCGCCACTGAAGATCCTCGGCTATCTGATCACCGTCGGCTTCCTCGCCTTCTTCTTCCTGTTGATCATGGCGGGGGTCAGGAACGCCTTCCTGCTGAAGCTGTTCGCGGCCTGGTTCCTGTTCAACGGGCTCTTCGCGTTCACGCTGGCGCGGCTGGCCGGCGCGCGCTGGACTAGCGCGGGCGTCGGCGGTGCGGTCGCCTGGCTGACGAGTATCAACCCGCTGCTCGCGCCCGGTTGGTTCGCCGGCTACGTCGAACTCAGACATCGCCCGGTCAACGTGCGGGACATCCAGACGCTAAACGAGATCGTCGGCGATACCGAGCGGCCGATCGGCGAGGCCCTTGATTCGATGTTCGATGTGCCGCTGTTCCGGCTGATAATGATCGTCGCGCTCACGAACATCGGGAGCATGATCGCGACGGGGCTGTTCCCGTTCGTGGTACTGCCGTGGCTGGCACCCGAAATCGGCGGCGTCGACGCACTCATGGGCCAACTGCTTCAGGGAGCCCAGAATAGCCTCGAGCTACTCAGAGGATTCCTCTCATGAGCTATCGCACCACCCAGCAGTCCGATCCCGAACTGCGCTTTAGCGACACGGAGATCCGAGATCTCTCGATCGCATGGCTCACGCTCAGCGTCGCGTTCGCGCTATTGTTCGCGCCGGTCCATCGCGGCGGAAGCGTCAGCACGTTCGTCACGATGGTCGGGCTGAGCCTCGTGACCGTCGGCGTCGCGTTCCTCCTCCATGAGGTCGCACACAAGGTCGTCGCGATCGAACACGGCCAGATAGCCGAGTTCCGGGCCGACTATCAGATGCTCTTCCTGGCGATCATGGGAGCACTCGTCGGCTTCCTCTTCGCCGCGCCCGGGGCCGTCTACCACCGCGGACGGGTGACCCAACGCGAGAACGGCCTGATCGCGCTCGCAGGCCCAGTGACGAACCTCCTGTTAGCGCTGCTCTTCCTCCCGCTGATGATCTTCCCCGAGCCGTTCGGGACGATCGGTCAGATGGGGATCTGGATCAATCTCTTCCTGGCCGCGTTCAACATGATCCCCTTTGGCCCACTTGACGGCAAGTCAGTCCTCGAGTGGCATAAGGGGATTTTCGCTATCGTCTTCGTCCCAACAGTGCTGCTCGCGGCGTACGTGGTCCTGTTCGTCGGGCCGTTCGGCTAGTCGACGCGGCTACTCACCGGCTACCCGATCGGCCGGCCCCGGCTAACTCGATACCGGACCGGTGACCTTTTGCTCGCGCCGGGAGGTCCTTCGAGTATGACCGATACGGACGACGAGGAACGCGACGCGGAGGGACTCACCTACGCCGAGACCGGCGTCGACATCGAGGCCAGCGAGGACGCGACTGCGGCCTTGCTCGAGGCCTTCGGCAGCGACCTACGGACCGAGTACGCGGGCTTGCTCGACATCGGCGATCGGTATCTCGCGCTGGCGACCGACGGCGTCGGGACGAAGCTGCTGGTCGCCGAAGCGATCGAGGACTTCTCGACGATCGGCATCGACTGCATCGCGATGAACGTCAACGACCTCGTTGCGGCGGGGGTCGAACCCGTCGCCTTCGTCGACTACCTCGCGATCGACGAACCCGACGAGGAGCTGACCAACGGGATCGGCGAGGGGCTCGCAGTCGGTCTCGAGCAGGCGGACCTCACCATGCTCGGCGGCGAGACGGCGGTCATGCCCGAGGTCGTGAAAGGATTCGATCTGGCGGGCACCTGTGTCGGACTCGCCGGGAAAGACGAGATTTTTGACGGCGAAGCGAAGGTCGGCGATGCACTCGTCGGATTCCCCTCGAACGGCATCCACTCGAACGGATTGACGCTCGCTCGCGAGGCAGTGACTCGAGACTACGAGTACGCGGACGAGTTCCCGCTGGACCCGGAGAAAACGATCGGTGAGGAACTGCTTCGGCCGACCCGGATTTATACTGACCTGCTTGAGCCGATGCGCGATCACGAGGTCCGCGCGGCGGCTCACGTCACGGGCGGCGGCTGGACGAATCTGCTTCGGATGGGCGAGTGCGAGTACGTCATCGACGACCCGCTGCCGGCTCAACCGGTCTTCGAGTTCGTCCAGGCGGAAGGGGACGTAACCGACGCGGAGATGCATCGGACGTTCAACATGGGTACCGGCTTCGTCGTCGCGCTTCCTGAGGACCGCGCTGAGGAGCTGGCCGCGGCGACTAACGGGCAGGTTATCGGGCATGTCGCCGACGGCGACACCGTCGAAATTCGCGGTCTCTCGCTGTCCTGAACGAGACCGGCCGACCGTTCTGTGGCTGATTCGCTATTTAGGACGTGCACGTGGCGACCGGCCAGTTCGTTCCGATCGGAGTGTGCTGATCGGTCGTGTGATGAAACGAAATAACGATAGTAATATGTTACTACCTACCATACAGGTCCACTAGTAACGGAAGATCGGATCGGAATCGTCACGTAGCATCTCGGATTGACTATGAGAGACATACGCTGTCCGAACTGCAAGGGGACCGACGGCACCGAAGTCGACGGTGAACTGCTCGGCCCGGAGGTCAACCGAACGTTCGAGTGTGAACGCTGTGGCCACATGTGGAACGTCGTCGTCTGAGACGACCGTTCGCCTCCCGGTCGGCACTCTCACACCGTCCACCACGAATAGCGGATCGTTCCGAACGCTGCTATCCGACTACCGGGAGCGTACCACATCCCGATCGGCTTCGATAGTGGCTCCATTCACCGATCCAACTTGCTTTCCGCAGTCATCTCCGACTACTCGGATTTGCCGGTCGCCGCTCGAATCGTGTCGTACTCCTCGTCGCTGTTGGCGATGAACTGGACATCCTCGAGCGTCTCGGGCTCGTACTGCTCGAGTTCCTCGCCGATGATCGCGGCCCCCGCCGCGAGGTCGAAGCCGGCGACCCCACAGCCCAGTGCCGGAACGACAAGCGAGCGACAGCGGAGGTCGTCGGCTTTCTCGAGCGCGTTTCGAGTCGCATCCCGAATGCTTTCCGCGGTTGCTTCGCTGTCGTCATCAGAACCACCGGTTCTGGTTGGCTCACGAGACTCCGTCGGAGTCTCGTGAACGCCGTAATGGGGCATCGCCGCGGCGTGAATAACGTAGTCAGCCTCGAGATCGTAGGCGTCGGTGACCGCGACCGCGCCGAGGTCGACCGGTCCTGTTTCCATCGCTTCCTCGTTGATCTCCTCGCCCGCACCGCGGCGGAGCGCGCCGGCGACGCCGGACCCCATCCGGAGGCTGGTGCCGGCCGCGTTGACGAGCGCGTCGGCGGACTGTGCGGCGATGTCGCCCTGGATGACGTCGTATTCCATATGTGAGGCGTCCGGACCGAGGCCAATGAAACTGATCGTGGCACGTGACCGATTCGGCTCGTGAGTGTGGCGGTTCAGTCCGTTCGAATCCAGTCGGCCCGTAACGGCTTGGTCGCGATATCGGTGTTCGAGATCCCGTAAAATTTCTCGCGGCCGACCGGCGTCCGGAGTCGCAGGACACAGGTATCGTTTGTCACCTCGAACGCGGTCACCGTTCGATGAGAACGTCGATGATCGAACCGAAAGCGTCGGTTCGCGTCCGCTTCGACGGTGACCCGATTGCCGAGTGGCCAGCTCAGCGACTCGACGCGTTCGATGTCGATGTCGAACAGGTGAGCGATCAGGCCCCGACCACGTCGACCCATTGTCCCCTGTGATCGGTTCTCGTGTGAACTCATATGATGAACAATTCACTGATACCCGAAAAAAGATGCTATCTTCGCGTGGGCCTCTCTCGCATGGGTCAGTGGTCCCTGCCGATGGCGGGTCCGCAGCAAACGACGGGTGCTGTACGAGCCCCCGAGTCACCTCGAGAAGTGGAAACGTGAAGTCTGAAAAGGAACGCCGCCGCTCTGGATGTTCTAGATGCGCTGAATGTCCGCTCATCTCAGAGTCTTAGGTCGACCAAAACCTTTTTAGAATTAGGCCCACCTAATTCAGCGTGATGGACGTACCCGCCCGCAGGGAGGATCCCGAACTCGACGAGGAACTCGAGGAGCCGGCAGCGGTCGTGAGCAGCCACGAAACCCGCCCCGGAAAGATCGTCTTTACCGAACGAGACAATAGCGACGGCTGGATCGCGACCGATCTGGCCGTCAAACTCGAGCGGTGAACTCGTCGTCACTCGAGGTCCACGGACTTCCAGTCTGTATCGACCGTGAACTACGCCGTCACTTGTGATCGGCGAAAAACTGTCTGTCGTCTTCGATCGTCGTCGACGCGACTTCGTTTTGGAACCGCTCGTCAGCGTCGCGCTCAGTGAGTCGCGTCCTCGAGCACCAGCGTGTCATCCTCGAGGTAGTGTTCGAAGTGGTGACCGTCGTCCTCGAGTTCGACGAGGATCTCGCGCAGGATCTCGGCGGTCGCGTGGTCGCCGAGGTTCTCCGCGAGTTCGATGCTGTCGCGCATCGACTCGATGATGTCGCCGTACATCTCGAGGTCGTTTTCGAACATCGTGCGGACGTCGTAGACGTCCTCGCCCTCGAACTCGACGGTCGCACGCTCTTCTTGGTTCGACGGGCCGGAGACCGGGACACCGCCAAGTGCCTGGGCGCGCTCGGCGATGATGTCGGCCCCTTCCTCGACGTGTTCGTAGGCCTCCTCGAGGAACTCGTGGAGGGGCAGGAACTCCGCACCCTCGACGACCCAGTGGTGTTTCTTCAGCTGGTGGTAGAGCACGTACGAGTTGGCCAGTTCCGTGTTCAGTGCGTCGACGATCTGCTCGGCCTTGTCCTGCTCGAGGCGAAGCGCGTTCTCCTCGACACTGTCAGCCGATTGGCGGACGGTTTTTTGGGTGCTCATCCTATCCACTGATACGCGCGCATTTCACTTAAAGCTTCCCCATGCAAGAACATTTCTTTGGTATACCTAAAGATTAGTTTTCGTGTTTTGGCTCTCTATTTGCGTATCAACCGCAATGAACGTGTTACCGAACGACACCGTCAATATACTCTTTGTTTTTTCAGGGCTGAGTAAACATTTTCAGTGAGGGGGTTCAAGGAACAGATATGGCAACGAGAATCGCACAGCGGCGGGAGCGGATCTACGTCGACGGCGAATGGCTCGAGACCGAGAACGTGCTGTCAGTCTCGGACCTCGCTGAGGGCGGGACGTTCGCACAGGTAGCCGCTGCGAGTCCGACGGAGGCCCGAACTGCACTGGCCGCTGCCCACGAGATCAAACCAGAGCTGCGGGAGACGACAGTCGTGGAGCGAGCCGAGTGGTGTGAGACGATCGCCGACGGACTCCGCGAGCGCGAAGAAGAGCTCGCGGAAGTCATCGTCCGGGAAGCCGGCAAACCGATCTCGTCGGCTCGTGGCGAGGTCGGCCAGGCGGCCGAGCGCTTCGATCGGGCGGCCGAGGAGGCACGCAACATCGTCAGCAAGGGCGAGTACCGCGAAGGGTCGACGGCCGGCCACGAGGGCTGGCAGGCGATCGTCAAACACGAGCCGATCGGCGCGGTGTTGTGTATCACGCCGTACAACTACCCGCTCGCCACGACGGCGCTGCAGGTCGCACCCGCGCTCGCAGCCGGTAACAGCGTTCTGCTGAAGCCAGCGAGCAAGACGCCCATTTCGGCGGCGATCCTTGCCGACGTCATCGCCGATGTCGACGGGATTCCTGACGGCGCATTCAACTTCGTCCCTGGCGAAGCCAGCGAGATCGGCGATTTCCTGTCCGGAGACGACCGGATCAACGCGATCGCGATGACTGGTTCCTCGGGCGCGGGCAAACACGTTGCCCGCGAGAGTGGCATGGTCAACCTGCACATGGAACTGGGCGGGAACGCCCCGGCCGTCGTCTTCGACGACGCCGACCTCACGGACGTTGCGGGCAACTGCGCTAAAGGATCGTTCAAGTACGCCGGCCAGCGTTGCTCGGCCATCTCGCGCGTGCTTGCCCACGAGTCGGTCCACGACGACCTCGTTGACCTGATCGACGGCCAGATGGACGCTTGGCAGGCAGGCGACCTCTTCGAGGAAGACACTGCCTTCGGCCCACTGATCAGCGAGGATCAGGCCGATTGGGTCGAGACACTCGTCGAGGACGCCGTCGACAAGGGCGCAGAGATCGTTCGGGGCGGGGAACGGCGCGCTCCGGATGGCGTCCCAGACGAACTCGCCAATCAGTTCTTCGAGCCGACGCTGCTCGCGAACGTCCCCCGCGACGCTCGCATCGTGGACGAAGAGCAGTTCGGACCCATCGCTGCGATCACGACCTTCGAAGACGAGGACGAAGCCCTCGAGATCGCGAACAGTTCGGACCTCGCGCTCGATGCGGCGGTCTTCACGAACGACTACAAGCGTGCGATGCGGATGGCGAACCGCATCGATGCCGGCGCGGTCCGGATCAACGGCGCGCCGAGCCACGGGATGGGCGACGTTCCGTTCGGCGGCAACAAGGACTCAGGGATCGGTCGCGAGGGTCTCGACGCCTCGATCCACGCGATGATGCGCGAAAAGAGCATTATTCTGTAAGTCGGCGGTCACCCTGCGGTCACCACCATTGAATCCGGATTAAATCCATCCGGATCCCGTACTCAGAAGGAATACGAGTATGCAGCGACGACCGTTTCGGTCTCGCCCCCGACGGCGACGACGGTCAGTTCTCCCGACGCCCCCGTCTCGTACTCGAACGTTATCGTCTGTCCGACCTCGGTCATTTCGTCTTCGTTCCCGCTCTCGTCGCTGATTTCGAGACGGTCCGCCTCACTTCTCGAGATATAAGACATAGTTACCGTCCGGTCCGACGAGTCGGAGTCGATAGACACTCCCGCCCGCGGTCGGGTCGGTTCGCTTCCGCGTTCGGCGAACAGATCCTGATACTCGTACTCCTCAGTCGGAACGGTTCTCGTTGCCACGACGACATTGCCGTCGACCTCAACCGTCACGTCCTCAAACCGGTCCGATATCATCTCCTCGAATTCGTCCGCCCGATCGGCATCGGCATAGACGGCAGTCGACGTATCGGACCCGACCGACAACGAGAACGCGACACCGGTGCCGTCGGCGTCACCCTCGTACTCGCCCCAGAGGAACGTGCTTTCGCCGACGCACTCGGTTAACTGCGCGAAGTGTTCGTGCTCGTCGACACGACGGTTCGTTCCCTCGACGCCCGCCGCGAGGATCGCATCGAGGTCCGCGCCGTCGTCGGGGCTCACGACAACCGTTTCCGCGGAGATGGCGACAGAGACGCCGTCGCGCTCGAGGATTTCGAACTCGCCGGCCGCAGATTTGCTCTCGGCGTCGACTGCATCGGGATCGAACGAGCCGGCGACGACGACGACGTTCCCGGCGACGCCCTCGGATCCGAATCTGAGTACGGACTCCACTGCCGATTTGTCGTCCGTGAGTTGCTCGACGATCTCACCGCCTTCGACGTCTGGCACCGTCGGCACGTCCTCGACGACGGCCGCCTGCAGATCGTCCTCATACCGTCGGACCGCAGTGAGGTCTCGATAGTGAAAGAGGAGTTCAGCGCTGCCCGACGCGGGGACCCAGCGCTCGAGAGGCGTCATACTGCTCGCGCTGCTGTCGTCCGGTTCATTCGATTCGTCGGTTTCGTTTTCAGAGAGGGTGTCGAGACAGCCCGCACTGAGTGCGGTGAGGCTCGTCCCGAATCCCACGGCCGCGAGTAGTCGCCGCCGTGAAGTGTGTTCCATACGAATATCAATTGCTTGTAACGGGTATCGGATATAGGTTTCCTGATTCAATCGGATCCGGGTCGAATACGGTAGTCACGCTCGGCACTACGTCGACAGAACTACCGCCATCGACGGTTGAACTTCGAGCATGTCTCGCGAAGTGCTCGTCGCCGGCGAAACGCTGATCGACTGGGTTCCCGAGCGCCCGGGGCCGCTCGAGGACGTGGGTGGATTCGAGCGCCGCCCCGGCGGTGCGCCAGCGAACGTCGCTGTCGGGCTCGCTCGCCTCGAGCGGTCGCCGCTGTTCTGGACTCGCGTCGGTGCGGACTCGTTCGGGCGGTACCTCGAGCGAACCCTCGCCGATCACGGCCTTCCCGACCGGTTCGTCGAACGCGACGGGGACGCAAAGACGACGCTCGCGTTCGTCTCCCACGACGAGAGCGGCGACCGCGAGTTCACCTTCTATCGGGACGGGACCGCCGACACGCGCCTCGAGTCCGAGCGGGTCGACGATGAGACGCTGGCCGGCTGTGAGTGGGTCCACGCGGGCGGCGTAACGCTGGCGAGTGGGCCAGCTCGCGCGGCGACGCTGGACCTACTCGAGCGGGCCGCGGCTGCGGACTGTACGGTCTCGTTCGATCCAAACTTCCGGCCCGAGCTGTGGGCCGACGCCGAGGCGTTCGCGAGCGTGGTCGGCGACGCGCTCGCACACGTCGACGTCTGTATCGCGACAGTCGCGGAACTCGAGGCGCTCGGGTTCAGTGGCGAGACCCCGACGGCGATCGCTCGAGCGACGGTCGACGCGAGCGGGGTCCACACCGTCTTCGTCACGCGTGGCGGGGAAGGTGCCGTCACGGTCGCGGCCGACGACGCGCCGTGGCCCGCGGCCGCGGTGACCCATCCCGGCTTCGCGGTCGAGACCGTCGATACGACGGGTGCCGGTGACGCCTTCGTCGCCGGAACGATCACCGCTCTCCGAGAGGGACGAGGGCTCGAGGAATCGGTGGCCGTCGCGAACGCGGTCGCGGCGATGGCAACGACCGACTCGGGTGCGATGGCGGCGCTGCCGACTCGCGAGGCAGTGGACGAACTGCTCGAGCGGGAGTCGGACTGACGGCGGCGGGACGGGCCGTGTGGTTGCAAGCCGGAGCGCTATCCGGGCCTGTGACAGACAGCGAGTATGGGTCTCAACGTTCGCGGTGCGGCCCCCTTCGCGAAATCGGTGGTGGCGGGGATTCAGGAGAAGAACGTGACGTTCATGGCGGCCAGCATCGCGTACCAGGCCTTTATCTCGCTGATTCCGCTGCTCGTACTGGTCTTCTTTCTCGTCTCGTTTCTCGGCGGCGAGGGGTTCGCCCAACAGGTGTCGTCAGCGACCGAAGGCTTCCTCCCCGAGAGCGGCCAGGTCATTCTCGAGGACGGGATCGAAGGTTCGACCGGGAGCGCGGGAACATCGATTATCGGACTCCTCATCCTCCTGTGGGGGTCGTTGAAGATCTTTCGGGGGCTGGACACCGCGTTCTCGGAGATCTACGCGTCGACCGAGGACAACTCGCTGGTCGACCAGTTGCGCGACGGGGCCGTCGTCTTCGGGACGATCGGGGTCGCGCTCGTAGCGGCCGGGGCGACTAGCATCGTCTTCGCGTTCTTCCCCAACAGCCTCTTTATCGGGCTGTTGAACCCGCTGTTGCTCGTCGTCGGGCTGACGATCGCTTTCCTCCCGATGTACTACCTCTTCCCCGACGTCGACATCTCCGTCCGCGAGGTGTTGCCAGGGGTCGTCGTCGCAGCTGTCGGCTGGGCGGCACTGCAGTCGCTCTTTCAGGTCTACGTCGCCCTCTCGAGCAGTTCCGAGTCAGCGGGACCGATCGGTGCCATCCTCCTCCTGTTGACCTGGCTGTACTTCGGCGGCCTGATACTGCTCGTCGGGGCCGTCGTCAACGCCACCCACTCGGGACACATCGATATCGAACCCGAGGCGACGGCCGACGGAGACGAGGCGCTCGAGGCCATCCCCGAGGATGCGGATCGGGAATCGTTCGTCGACGCGGACCAGCGCGAACACGAGCGCCTCGAAGCGCGACTCACGGAACTCCGGCGCGAACGCGACCAGTTACGAAACGACCGCGAATCCCAGCGGACGCGTCGCTACCGGCTCGAGGACCGGGTCAACGGCCTCGAAGAACGGGTTGATAACCTAGAAGCGACGAACCGGGAACTCGAGGCGGAAAACGAGCAACTCCGTCGCGAACTCGCGGCCCGTCGGGGGTCGTCGTGGCGACGGCGGTTACGCGGCGTACTGACGCGGGTCCGGACGCTGAACATCGGTGTCGTCGAGGATCGAAACGAGTAGCACCCGACCGGCGTCAGCACGAACGTCAGATATCAGCGACCGATCCCGTTCCTCCCGTCGGTCCGACCGCTCCGGCCGGACGACCGACGGATCGTGGAAATCGCGGCGATCGAGGCGGTCCGCACTCCGGCTCACACTGTTCGGGCTGACGAGTGAGTAATCGGACTCGAGCGACGGCGGAGCCGCGATACTCAACTGCGTAACTGACGTCCGTTCACGCGTGACTCACGACCGAATCCACGCCCGAAAGCCGACGCACGACATCGAACGGTGGTCCGTCGGGACTATCGAACGCGTCACCGAGCGAGACGGCCACTGTGTCTTCGACGTGCGGACCGACGCGGGCGAAACGGTCGAACTCGTCGTCACGGTCGCAATCCGGGACCTCGTCCTGCGCAGACTGGACCTCGAGGAGGGCGAGTTACCGATCGGTACGCGCGTCTGGTACCGAAAACGTGGCGGAATCAGTGGCGGGTAATCGTTTTTGAACGCGGAATACTCAGTACAAACAAAGTACTTACCGATAGATGTCAATGAGGGAGTATGCGCCGCCGAACGATCCTCGCGACGATCGGTGCCGTCACGTCGGGCGTAGGAGGCGGCTGTCTCGAGCTGACGCGTACCGACTCCAGCGACCCGAACCAAGCGACCGCCGAAACTGACGACGGTATCGCCGAGGGAACGTGGCCGCAAGTCGCCTACGACGCTCGAAACACCCGTCACACGCCGGACGCGCGCGGCCCCCGCAACGGTGCTGACGTCGCCTGGACGGCGCTCGGCGATCGACCGGTGTATCCGCCGGTCGTCGACGATGCTCTCTACCTGACCGAGGCCTGGACCGACGGGGCTGCGTTGGCAGTGGCGGGGAACGGCGAGATTCAGTGGGCTATCGACGACCTGCCGCCGATGCGCTGGGCACCGGCGCTCCACGGGGATCGACTGCTCGTGGTCACGCGCGAGACGGGGAATGTGGTCCGCCTCCATGCGCTGGATACCGCGACCGGCGATCAGGCGTGGGTCCGCGAAGACGGAATCACCGCCTCTAGCGGTGAGCGACCCCCAACCGGACCAACCGTCCGCGACGGGTCCGTCTATCTCGGGTCGAATCGAGGGGTGATCGCGTGCGAGGCGTCGACGGGGGACCTCGAGTGGACGGCCGTGCTCGGCGAGCACGTCGTCGAAACCGATAACGGGCCGACGTGGCGGACCGACTGGGCGACGCCGGCGGTCACTGCCGATCGAGTGTTCACGTTCGATACGAACGACGGACATCGGGAAACGCGAGACGTCTACGCCGTCGACCGCGCGACCGGTGACCACGAGTGGACCGCCGAGTTGGCGGTCGAAGACGGCTGGTCGCTCGAGGGACACGTCGTCGCCGGCCGCGACCGCATTTTCGTGTCGGCACTGGACCCGCACGTCTCAATGGGAGTCGACGATACCGACTGGTCGGGGACCGAGCGGCTGTTTGCGCTGGACGCGGCGACCGGTGCCGTCGAGTGGGAGTGGGAGCTACCCCGGAAGACGCTCAGCCCGCCGGCGTACGCGGACGGGACGCTGTACGTAGGGGAGTGGTATCCCGACGCCGATACCGGTCGCTTACATGCCGTCGATGCGACTGACGGAAGCGTTACCTGGACGTACCGAACCGAGAACGACGGCGTCCGCTCACCAACCGTCGCTGGCGACACCGTCTACGTCGCGCAGGGCGAGGGACTCGCGGCCGTGGCGGTCACCGATGGGAGTCGACGATGGCGATTACGGATCGGTTCGCGTGTCGGTTCACCCGTCGTCGTCGGCGACACCCTATACGCCCACACGAACCCCGATCACGACACCGAGAGCCGACTGCTTGCAGTCCGTGAATCGTAATTTGTCGCGGCCAGAAGCGGAAACCGGTTCCGTACTCCCGCGACGGGTCTCTCTCCGTTCGCTCGGCGGCGCTATCCCTGTGCGAGCGGATCGAAACTATCGACCGGCATGACGGAGTAATCAACGGTCAGCGCGTCCTTGGTCGCCCTGATCTTGCCGACGAACGTCGAGATATCCTCGAGTTCGCCCTCGAGGACGAACAACTCCATGCAGTAGTGGTCGCCGACGTGACTGTGGAAGTTCGAGGCGACGAGGTCCTCGTGTTCGTGGCGCAGGTGCATCATCTGCTCTTCGACGCTCGTGGTCTCGTAGTCGAACAACACGGTGACGATTCCCATCAGATCCCGCTCCTCGAGTCGAGTATCCTCGAACTCCCCGAGCAGGTTCCGCGAGGCTTCCCTGACGACTTCGCTCCGACCGGTGTAGCCGTGCTCCTCGGCGAACTGATCGAGCCGCGCGAGGAGTTCGTCCGGCATCGAGACGCTGACGACTGCCATATAATAAAACAACCGCACCAATCTATTAAGGATTATCATTACACGCGGTCACTGATACTGCGAGCGCACGCGACCGGCGGCCGTGGTGTCGGCTGCAGTCGCAAATGGGTCTTCAGTCGACGCGGGATCGGCCGCCTCGAGTGTCTGGCCGCCCTAAACGTGCTCCTTGGGGAGCAAATCCTCGAACTTCTGGGCGGCGAGCCACTCACAGAGTTGCACGAGCTGGTCGCTTGCCGCCTCGAACAGCTGTTCGCCTTTTTCGGCAGAGGCGTCCGTCTGGTCCCCCAAGACCCCGTTGTCGGTGTTGTCGGCTGCGTCGTAGAACGTCCGCGAGCCGTGTTTGACCGTCTCAGCCGCCTCGACGCTCGGGACACCGGTCTCTCTGGCCTCCTCGAGGCGGTCGTCGTGGACCAGGTCAGGCTCGAGGTACTGAATCATCGAGGTCTCCTTCGGCCCGCCGTGGGGGCCGTTCTGCTCGAACAGGTCGTCGACCAGTTCGGGGATCGACTCGTCCCACATCCACTCGATGGCGTATGCAGCCTCGTCCTGCCGGAGCCGTCCGCCGACCTCCCGCAGGTGGGGAACGTTCCCGCCGTGGGCGTTGACGTAGATTACCCGATCGATGCCGTGGACGGTGAGGTTCCGGGTTAGCGACTCCATGTACTCCCTGAACGCCGGCGGATCTACCCACATCGTCCCGTGGAACTGCCGGTGATGGCCGCTGACGCCGATATTGACCGTTGGGGTACAGAGATAGCCCGTCCGGTCGGCGACCTCGCGTGCGAACGCCTCCGCGATCAGGTGGTCGGTCGCCTCCGGCAGATGCGGTCCGTGCTGTTCCGTCGATCCGAGCGGCACGAGTGCGACCGATTCCGATTCGAAGTACGTCTCGAGGTCTGGCCATGCCTTGTCGCCGAGATACATGATGCTCTCTCGTATGCGGATCACCAATAGCGTAGTGCCACGACACAAGCGACTCACGAGTCGAGACACGGACGCGGCGACGAAACCCGGCAACGGCTATCGCCCGGTCGAACGGGGGAGCATCACGTCGATGAGGGGCGGCCGGTAACATTGTATTACCTGATCCGGGTTACTCGGAGCGTGTTCGAGAGGACTCTATCGCTACTATTCCGACAAAACGGCCGCATTAGCTCTGAATCCGACGATATGTCCGATAAGACGGCGGAAAATCGACGGTTCGGACACGGCCTCACGTCGCCGTATCACTACGGAAGAGACCGGCAGAGAAATACTATTCCGTGCGTTCTACGTCGCGGTCGGTCGCGCGAACCCGCCATAATCTTGCTTGCATTCGTCACGGCACCGGTCACAACCCATGAGTGAAACTGGACACGTTCGGTGGCCTGATGACGGCGGTGGTTCGTAGCCGACCCTCGGTCGTCGCTATTGCGGTTCTGAACTCGGTCACAATACGCGTTTATCGCCCGACGGCTTGAGGCTCATTTCATTCCAGATTCCAATCCTGCTCGTCGTATCGTCCGGAACCCGTATCGATCCGTCACGGTACGGCCGTCACACAATTCATTGTAACAGACACTTCAACCGTCCCAATTTCGTCGGTTGAGAACGATTGGTTTCATGACTGATTGATACGGACTCAATTACAAAGGACGGACAACACCAACCGGAGTCGTACATGGTTCCACCGTACCCTGCCCAAGCACAGGTTCCCGACTGGCTGCAAGATCCCGTCGCGGAACTGATCACGTTCCTCCCGCGGCTGATCGGCGCACTGGTCATTCTCGCGATCGGGTGGGTCCTCGGCCGCGTCGCAGCTGGCGTCGTCCGACGACTCGCCGATGGCGTCGAACTCGATCGAATGGTCCTCGAGACGCCGCTGGGTCGCATACTCGGCGGCACAGAACGAGCGGTCTCGAACGCGTTCGGGACGTTGGCGAAGTGGTTCGTCTACGGCCTCGCAATCCTGGCGGCCGCGAACGCGCTCGCGATTCCAACGCTGTCGCAGTGGATCTCGGCGGCGGTCTCGTACCTGCCGGCGTTCATCGCAGGACTGCTCGTCATTACCTTCGGGTTCGTCGTCGCCGACTTCATCGGCGATGCCATCGAGCGGACTCGCGCAGCGACTGAGACCGCCTACACCAGTTGGTTCGCCACCGGCGCACGGATGTTCCTGTATTTCACGGCGATCGTCATCGGCCTCGATACGATGGGGATCGACGTCGGCATCCTCTACGTGTTCGCTCGAGCGCTCGCGTGGGGCCTCGGCGCGGCAATCGCCATCGGCGCTGGCGTCGCGTTCGGCTGGGGTGGCAAGGACTACGTCGCCGAAAACATCGACAGCTGGATGAACCGGACGAGCAATGTCGCGCCGAGCGAGGGAGAGTCCGCCGGCGAGCGGTCGCGAAGCAGTGAACGGACCGGCAGCAGTCCGAGTACCGATCGCGAACCCGGACCCGGACCGGGCGACGATGACTAACCCCGGTAACTGATCGCGGTCACGACTGACTGCGAAATCGCACAGACGATACTGACGGCGTGACGATCAGTTGGCTTCGATCTCGGCTGTGGCTCGCTCCGTATTCGGCTCGTCGGTTTCGCTGCGCGGAAACAGCGGCTTGACCGGAACGATTACGTGGGCTCGCACGAGCCGCCCCTCGTTCCGTCGCCACTTTTTCAGGTGTGCGATCGAGTGCGAGCCGTCGTAGCCGTCCTCGATTTGCTCACAGATCTCGTCGAACTCGTCCTCGTTGAACAGTTCGGCCGAGAGCGGGTCCGTCTCGACTGCGACGCTCCCGCGTCGCGCGTAGACATCGAGGCGGCCCTCGAACGCGTACTCGAGATCCTCGATCCAGCCGTGGATCTCGCCGACCGTCGGCTGGTCGGGCGCTGTCGGAAAGGTGATCGACGCTTGATACCGGTCGGGACGCTCCCGAACGTGTCGCTGCCAGAGTCGTCCCAGCCGCCGTGCAGTCCCGGCACCGGGTAATTGTGCTGCGATGTGAGTCGCTCGGTCGGACGCGGCCGAGGCCCGTCGATGGAGAGCCGTCACGGGGTCGGGTCGATCGCGTTCCCTCATTCGTTCTCACGTTCGAGTTGCGGGCACCGGTAATACGTCCTTTGTTGTGCGGACGTGTCCGACCGGCGATCAGTGCACGTGATGTCCGTCGTCGACAGTTCGCGAGAGTTTTGTGCAATGCGTTGCTACCGGAGTACAGAATGCCTCGTACGGCCACCAGCCCCTCGATACCGCTTCTCGCCGGTTCCGTCGCGATCGTCGCGGCCGGCGTCGCGGTTAATACTGGCTTTGACTCCCCGCTTCGAACACTACCGGCGCTCGTGTTGATCGCGCTCGGTGTTGCCGGCGTCACGAGCACTGCGAAAGAGGACGGAACAGCACGGCTCCGACGCACCGCGAAACGATGGTGGATGCTCGCGTTCGGTACCTTTCTCCCCTACGCGCTGGCGACGGCCCCCGACAGCGAATCGGCGGCCGCCGTCGGCGACGCACTCGCCGGACCAGTCATCGGCATCGCACTCGAGTCGATCGCCGGCGCGACCGTTCTCTGTGCAGTGTCGATGACGGTCCTCTATGGCTTCGCCTGGTACGGCATCCATCCGGGCCAACCGACGCCCGAGGAGCGCGTCTTCACCGACGGCGGCGACGAGTAGCGCGCTCAAGGTTGGCGTCGGCGCTGGACTTATCCGTTCGAACGGCCTCCTACTCTCAATGACTGAACGGGCGGAACCAGCGGCGCCAGCCCCCTGGAGCGACGGTAACGATCGGGCGGCGATCCAGTGGTACCGGACGTTCGTCGATACGGTTGCAGACGGGGTTTTCCAGCTCGACGCAGACGATCGCATCGTCGGGGTCGACGACACCCTCCTCGAGCTGACGGGCTACACCCGCGAAGCGCTCCGTGGCGAGCACATCGCAGTCCTCCTCGGTGAGTTCAGTACTGGATCGTTCGTGGGAGGGTCCGCTACCGACGTGACCGAATTCGAGCGATCGATCCGGACAGCCGACGACGCCACGATTCCCTGCGAGCTACGGCTCGGGACGGTCCCCGGCGCTGACGGTCGACGGGGATCGATCGGCGTCGTCACCGAACTCGACCGCGACTCTCGAGCGGCGTCGGGATCCGTGTCAACTCGGCCTCATCCGTTCGGATCGATTACCGGCGTACTTGAGGAGGCCGACGTGGGGGTCTTCGTGCTCGACAGCGAGTTCGACGTCGCGTGGATCAACGACGCCACCGAGCGGTACTTCGGGCTCAACTCGGCGGACGTGGTCGGACAGGACAAACGGACCGTGATCGACGAGACGATCCGCGACCGAGTTGATGATCCGGACGAATTCGTCGACATCCTCAGCGCGGCCTACGACGACAACAGCGACGCCGCGCGGTTCGAGTGCCGCGTGACCCCGGGGGACGACCGCGAGGAACGCTGGCTCGAGCACCGGAGCAAGCCGATCGAATCCGGCCCGTACGCGGGCGGACGGGTCGAACTCTACTACGACGTGACCGAACAGCACCGGCATGCCTACCAGCTCCGACAGCTGAACGAGGCCGTTCGTGAGTGGCTCGGCACCGGAACGCGCGAGGCCGTCGCCGAGCAGGCCTGTCGCCATCTCTCTGATATCCTCGATCTCGAGCTCAACGGCGTCTTTCTCTCCGATTCCGAGCGGACGGCCCTCGAGCCGGTCGCCTGGTCCGAGGCCGCGGCGGCCCTGTTCGACGAACTCCCGACGTTCGCGGCGGGAGAGGGGTTCGCCCGGCGCATCTTCGACTCCGGCGAGCCGGTGATCTCCGACGACGTACCCGTTGATTCGGATAGTTACAACCCCGAGACACCGATCCGAAGCAAGATCGGTCTCCCGATCGGGGACCACGGCGTCGTTATCATCGGATCCGAAGTGCCCGGCGCGTTCGACGAGAGCGATCTCTCGCTCGCAAAAGTCGCCGCGTCGAGTCTCGAGGCGACCTTCGACCGGATCAGCCACGAAGAGACCCTCGAGCGCGAGCGGGCCCAGACCGAGACGCTGCTCCAGACGGCACCGGTCGCGATTTCGGTCGAGGACGCCGACGGTGAGACCGTGCTGGCGAACCGACACGCGCAGACGGCGCTCGGACTTGACGACCGCGACCCGCTCGGCGAGACGGAGCTACTCGCTGAACAGACCGTCGTCGATGTCGACGGCAACCCGGTCGGGCCCGATCGCGGGCCATCAGCCCGTGTCAGGGAGACCGGCGAGCCGGTCTCCGACGAGGTGCTCGTGATCGAGGGGCCGTCGGGCGAACGGATATGGTTCTCCGTCACCGCAGTCCCCGTGTTCGGTGCCGATGGTGAACTCGAGCGGGTCATCTCGGCCGGCGAGGACATCACGGCGCTCAAAGATCACGAGCGCCGCCTCGAGCGACGCAAGCGGGAGCTCGAGACCGAACTGAGCGAGATCCTCGGCCGCGTCTCGGACGCGTTCTACGCGCTCGACGACGACTGGCGGTTCACACACGTCAACGACCGCGCGAAAGAGCTTCTCGGGTACGCGGACGAGGACCTCGTCGGCAAGAACATCTGGGAAACGTTTCCCAGCGGAACGAGATCAGATCTCATCGACCACTATCGGGAAGCCATGGAGACCCAGCAATCCGTTTCGTGGGAACGCTATTCGGACTCGTTGGACATCTGGATGGAAATCCAAGTGTATCCCTCCGAGACGGGACTGTCGGTGTACTTCCACGATGTCACCGATCGGAAGCGACGCGAGCGACACCTCGAGCAGTACGAACGGATCATCGAGACCATCGAGGACGGCATCTACACCCTCGACGAGGACGGGCGATTCACGATGGTCAACGACGCGTACGTCTCCCTCACCGGCTACGACCGTGAGGAGTTACTCGGAAGCCACGGTTCACTCATCGTCGACGAACGAGTAATGGAACTCACCCGACAGGTCGCCGACGACGAGGGCGACAAGCCGACGATAGAGACGGATATCGAGACGAAATCCGGCGCACGAGTCCCGGTAGAGGCGACGGTAACGTCGATTACGACCGCGGACACCGGTTGCGAACGGATCAGCGTCGTTCGGGATGTCACCGAGCGACAGGAACGACAGCGCCGGCTCGAGGAATCGAACGAGCGCTTAGAACAGTTCGCCTACGCCGCCTCGCACGACCTTCAGGAACCCCTGCGGATGATTACCAGCTACCTCCAGTTGATCGAGGATCGATACGCCGACGACCTCGACGAGGACGGCCAGGAGTTCATCGACTACGCCGTCGACGGGGCTGAGCGCATGCGGGAGATGATCGACGGCCTCCTCGAGTACTCCCGGGTCGAAACGCAGGGCGAGCCCTTCGAACCGGTCGATCTCGATGCGATCCTCGCAGACGTTCGCGAGGACCTCCAGTTCTGTATCGACGAACGGGACGCCGAGATCACGGCGGACGACCTGCCCCGTGTCGTGGGCGATGCGAGCCAGCTCCGGCAGGTGTTCCAGAACTTGCTCTCGAACGCGATCGAATACAGCGGCGACGAGCCACCGCGGATTCACATCAGCGTCGAGCGTGCCGGCCGGAACTGGGAGCTCACAGTCCGCGACGAGGGGATCGGCATCGAACCCGACGACCAGGATCGAATCTTCCAGGTGTTCCAGCGCCTCCATAGCCGCGAGGACCACGCTGGGACTGGAATCGGGCTTGCGCTCTGTCATCGGATCGTCGAGCGCCACGGCGGCGAGATCCGAGTCGACTCCGACCCGGGCGAGGGGGCGGCGTTCTCGTTTACCCTCCCGGCCGTCGATACGGGCGCGGACTGAGACGCAGACAGGGACGGATCCGACTCGAGCGGGCGGTCCGAAACGCCTGCAGTCAGCCAACAGCTATATATCCGGCCGCCTACTCAACCCGGCAAAGCGGTGCACGACGTGATTCCGACAACACGCGGCTCGGATCGATCCCTGCTCGCTGCCTCGCTCGTCTGCTTCGCCGTCGCCGGCGTCACGAACATCGCCGCCGACGGAATCGGCTTCACACTCGGAGCGACAGGGCTCGCCATCGGCGGCGTCTACTGTCTCGCTCGCGACGCTCAGTCCGTCACTCGGCGGACCCTCGCTTGGACCGCGCTGGGGCTGTGGCTCCCGTTTCTCGGGGTTGCAGGGAGTCACGCCATCGGCCTCGAGACGATCGGCTCGATCGCGCCGGGGCCGACACGGGTGACGGTCGCCGGACTCACTGCAATCACGTGGGCGACGCTGCTGGCCGCGGCCGGGACGACGATCTTCCTCGGCTTTCGTGAGTACGGGTCCGCGGCTCCCGCTGAGGAGCCCGACGAACAGGTGTTCGACGGTGAGACAACCGACTACCCGACGCGATAACTCACCGCGATTCCCTCGCCGAGGGGCACGGCGATCGTCTCGAAGGCCGGATCGGCACGGACCATCTCGAGATAGTCGATGACCCCCTGCGTGTGTTCGTTGACGTCCGTTGGGGCACCGTCCTCGGCCCACTCGAGCAGGTCGTCGAACTCGACGACGCTGGCCGTGATCGGGTTGTCAGCGATGACGACACCGCCGACGGGGACCTTCGAGCGGACCGCCTCGAACGCGTCCGCGTATCGGCTCTTCTGATGGTCGATCAGTACGACATCGAACGGGCCGTCGTAGCGGTCGATCGTCGCCATCGCGTCGCCGAGTTCGTACCGCGTAATATCGTTGTAGCCGCCCGCAGCCATGTACTCGCGGGCGAGCTCGAGTTCGTCTTCGTCGACCTCTGTGAGGACGATCTCGCCGTCGTCGGGGAGCACGTCGGCGAACCAGTAGGCCGAGTAGCCGTAGCCCGATCCGAACTCGAAGACGCGCTCGGCGTCGTTCAGGCGGGCGACGAACCGGAGGAACGCGCCGACATCGGGGCCGACGTGGGGGAACCCCTTGGCGGCAGCGTACTCGTCCATCTCGATCAGCGTCTCGTCGGGATCCGGGCCGACCGCGCGAACGAAGCGAGCGATCTCGTCGGTAAGAACGTCGGTCATACGTACACATACGGTCGCCAGCCCATAGGGTTCAGGGAGGCCAGATCGGGACCGATCTGGACTTCCGACGGCGGTCCCGGCGTCGGCTCTCAGCGGTTCCGGCTCACCGGGAACGAAACGCGGTCGGGATGCTCGGTGAATCACTCGAGGACGTACTCGTAGCGGTCGTTTTTCACCCACTGGCCACGTCCGGATGGACGAGATAGCGGAGCCGAAGTCGACCCAGGACTCCTATTGGACGATGGTGACCAACGGCCTGTTGCGTACCTCGAGTTCGCCCGGCGTCTCCGCCACGCGTTCGCGGTAGCAGGCGATGTTCTGGGCCATGCGCTCGCCCAGGTAGTGGCTTCTCTATTCATTCGAGCGGCTTTCTATGCGCTGGTGAAAACGATTGTGCTCAGCTCCGTCGGCGGAACGGTGACGGGCGGCCGTCATCCACCGTCGCTGACAGTACCATTTTTCACGCTCGGAACCGTCGTCTCGCCCGAGATGTCCGCCGACCATCCCCTCGCCGAATCCGTCGACAACCTGGTGTATGAACCGATACAGGTCTCCGACCACGGGATCGATCTGACGGTCAGTGCCATTTACGAGGTGGCCGCTCCCGGCCGTCTCGACTTCGGCGGCGACGAACTCGAGGATGCCGACCTCGAGCCCGTCCCGACGGAACTCGAGACCCCCCACGACGAGTTCGGCTGGTGGCACCTCGACGGTGGCCAGTACGTCATCCAGCACAACGAGTTCCTGACTGACCTCGCGGAGCCGGCACAGCTCCAGCCCCGCAACGAACTGCTGGCTCGCGGCGGCTCCCATCCGTCGATGCAGGTGCGAGACCACCTGCCGTTGATCCCGCTTTCGGTGGCCGATGGGGGCCTCAAGATCAAGGAGAACGCGCGGGTATCGACGTTAGTGCCGATCGGAACTGATCCGCAGTAATCACTCGCCGATCGGATCGGTTCAGGAAGCGAACGGTCGTTCACCGGTCCCGGCTCTCGGCCGAGAGCTACCGGTTTGTTTCGAAGTGGGGGTCGGAGAGCTGATCGACGAGCCTGTTTGTGCCTCACGCGCGACGAGTGGTGGCCGCGATCTCGGGCTCGAGCGACACTCAAACGGCGGGAAAACGAATACTGTGACCGCTAACGGCCTTCGTATTCGGGATCGCGGTCCTCGAAGAAGGCGTCGACGCCCTCCTCGTGATCCGCGGTCTCGAAGACGATCCCCTGTGCCGTCGCCTCGTCGGTCAGGGCCTGCTCAAGCGATTTCTCTAAGCCCTCGCCGACGAGTCGGTTGGCGTGACGGAGCGCGATCGGCGGCCCGGAGACGATCTTCCCGACGAATTTCTCGACCCGCTCGTCGAGTTCGTCGTTCCCGTAGACGTGGTTGACGAGGCCGAGATCCTGGGCGCGATCGGCACCGATGATATCGCCGGTGAGGACGAGTTCCTTCGCGACGTTCTCGCCGACGACCCGGGGCAGCAGGTAGGAGGTACCTGCGTCGACGCTCAAGCCGACCTGGCGGAAGACGAACCCGAAAACGGCGTCCTCGCTGGCGAGTTGCATGTCACAGGCCAGTGCGAGGTTCGCGCCGGCACCGACGGCGGGACCGTCGACCAGCGCGACCGTCGGCACCGGGAACTCGATCAGCGTCCGCATCAGTTCGTTCGTCGAGCGCTCGAGCGAGCGGACCCGCTCGTCGGCGGGCACCTCGTTCTCGATCCCCTCGACCATCGACTCGATGTCGCCACCGGCCGAGAACGCGCCGCCCGATCCCTCGAGGACGACACAGCGCGCGTCGCTGTCCTCGATCTCCTCGAGTGCCTCGGAGAGACCCTCGCTGATCCCTTCCGAGAGGGCATTGCGTCGATCCGGCTGATTGAGCGTGATCGTCGCGACCCCCTCGTCGTCGATCTCGAGGAGGACTGCATCGCCGAGTGCCATTATTCGGCCTCCGCGTCGTCTTCGTCCTGTTCGCGGAGCTTGAACTTCTGGACCTTGCCGGTCGTCGTCCGCGGGAGTTCCTGAACGAACTCGACCTCACGCGGGTGTTTGTACTCCGCGAGGTTGGTCAGGCAGTACTCCTTGAGTTCGTCTTCCGTGACGTCGCCGTCCGGCGTGCGGACGACGAACGCTTTGACAGTCTCCCCGCGGCGTTCGTCGGGGATGCCCGCGACTGCGGCGTCGGCGACGTCGGGGTGTTCGAAGAGCAGTTCCTCGACTTCCCGCGGATAGACGTTGTAGCCGCCGGTGACGATCATGTGCTTCTCCCGGTCGACGACGTAGAAGAAGCCGTCCTCGTCGTGATAGCCGATGTCGCCAGTGTGGAACCACCGCCGGCCGCCCGCTTCGGTGAACGCCTCCTCGTTGGCCTCGGGCAGGCCGTAGTAGCCCTTCATGACGTTCGGCCCGGCAACAACGATCTCCCCGGTGATGTCATGGAGGTCGGCCTCCTCCTCGTCGACCGGTCCTTCCTCGACCGGCAGGATTTCTCCGAAGTCGTCATCCACGACCTTCGAGTCGACGCCGGGAACGGTCTTACCGATACTCCCGACGCGGCGTCCGTCGATCGGGCTGTTGAAGTGGGTGATCGGGCTGGTCTCGGTCAGTCCGTATCCCTCGTAAATTTTCGGCTCGTAGAGCTCCTCGAACTGGCGCAGGACCTCGACCGGAATGCCGGAGCCGCCGACGCCACAGAGCCGCAGCGACGACATATCGAACTCCTCAGCGTTCGGCTGGTTGATGACGTCGTTGTACATCGCCGGCACGCCGTGCATGATCGTCAGCTCCTCGTCCTCGATGAGCGAGACGGCATCCTGTGCGTCCCACGAGGCCATCGGGTAGTACGCAGCGCCGTTGAACAGCGCCGTGTTCATCACGACGGTCATCCCATAGATGTGGAACAGCGGGAGGACGCCGAGCTGTTTGTCGTCCGGCCGAATTCCGTCGGGAACGAGTTCCGACGCCGCGTTCGCGTTCGACGCGAGGTTCCCGTGAGTGAGCTGGACGCCCTTCGGCTGGCCGGTCGTCCCCGACGTGTACGGCTGGACCGCGTCGTCGTCATCGTCACGCTCGGCGATTCCGGGATCGCCCGGCTCGAGGAACTCCTCGAGCGTACTCGCGCCCTCGGCCTCGCCACCGATGCTGACCACGTGTTCGACATCGGTCTCGTCTTGGACCTCCGTGACGAAGGGAACGAGATCGGCGAGCGCGACGACGACCTTTGCCCCGCTGTCGGCGAGCAGATGGCTGATTTCACGGGCCTTATACTGGGGATTCATCGGGACGACGACCCCCCCGGCCCGAAGCGTCCCGTGGAAGGCGATCAGGAAGGGCGGCACGTTCGGCAGATAAAGCGCGACGCGGTCGTCCTCGCCGAGCCCCCGTTCCTCGAGTGCGGTCGCGAAGGCACCCGTCTGCCCCCAGAACTCCTCGTAGCTCGTTTCGGACCCCTGGAAACCGATCGCGGTATTGTCGCCGTGTTCCTCAACGGCGTCCGCGACGTTAGTGACAAGATTTGTCATAGTCCATGCGGTACGTTCGCGCGTATCGTAAAAAAGATTTACATCGTTCGGGGAGGACGCCGGGATTCCTTTCCATTGATAAGTGGTGTGATAGCTCCCGAGAAGCGGACAACCGCGACACGACTCGCGATGGATCGGTCGCGACTGGAGGGTATTTACGACCGTATTCCTAACTGTGCGTATCATGTATCAGGATATCCTCGTTCCGACAGACGGGAGCGACGGAACCCGTCGATCGATCGCGCACGGGTTGACGATCGCGGATCGCTTCGATGCGACGGTCCACGCACTGTCGATCGTTCCGGAAGGACCGCTCGGGACGCTTCAGACCGACGAAGCGATTCCGGCCGCCGAGCGAGCGGTCGAGCGGGTCGAAGCCGAAGCGACCCGGGAGGGCGTCGACGCCGTGACGGCCGTCGAACGGGGTGTCCCCCATGAGGAAATCCTCGAGTACGCCGACGAACACGGCATCGATCTGATCGTCATGGGGACGCAGGGCCGGACCGGGCTCGATCGGGTGCTGGTCGGCAGCGTCACGGAGCGGATCGTCCGAATGGCTGACGTGCCGGTCGTGACCGTCCGCCTGAACGACAAGATCCGGATCGAAGACGCGGACGAAGCCGCACGAATCGCCAGAAAGACGGCCGAACAGGAGGGGTACGGTGACGTGACCGTTCGCGAGGATCCCCACCGAACCAGCGCCTCGTGGATCATCCCGATTGAGACCGATTCGGGACCGCTTCACGTCCACGTCGACGCCCTGACGAGCGAGGCCCGCGTCGCGAAAGGATCCGAAACCGAATAGAGATCGACGGCACTCGATCGCGTCGGCGGAGCCGAGTAGTTTGTCCGATGGGAGTAAGCGGAACCAACAGCAGGTACGGACTGCCGTCGCCGTTCTGGGGACGCCTACACGGAATGGTCTCGTTTCTCCACAAAACAGTAGCACTCCTTTTTGCTTACATTCTGATTTGCGAACACGAATGAGGGAGACACTGTGAACCGACGGACGCTACTGCGAGGGACCGCGGCGAGTGGTCTCGTACCTATCACATACAGCCGCGCCCGATCCCAGTCCGACGAGTCGGCGGCGGTCCGGATTGCGGACGCGTCCGGCCCGGTCGATTGTTCGTCGCTATCGGATCTGGGATTTCGTCTCCCGTCGGTCTGTCGCCGGTTTTTCCGGGCACTGCGATCGCCGCCGCGACTCCCATAGAAACGATGTATCGTCCGGACGCCTGAAGTTCGATCTGCGACGGACTAGTCGGGTCAGCCAATCATTCACGGAGAAACACCATCCGCTGCTCGTGGAACGACTGCCCGCGGGGGCGGTAGGTGGTGGTTTCGAGTGCACCCCGCGGACAGTTACACGGGAACGATCCGTAATCATAAACCTACCCACATCGGCTCTCGACGCCTCCATCGACGCCCGACGCTGTTCAGTCGACGCGATCCCGCCGGTGCTCACGACTGAGCATGAGCTACATCGCCATCCTCGCAGTCGTCTCTCGGAATAGCCGAATCGATTCTTACACTAATCGCGCGACTGCTTTGCGATCAGATGTGTACTGGCTATCAGTGGCGACGATAGTTTCGGTTGATATGACAACTCAGCTATGAATACCTTTTAGTGATCACTATCATATGGTAACGTATGTCAAGCAAGGAGGGCGAGCGATTGATCATCAGCGGGGAAGCGATGGGATCGAAACGACTCACACGCTTTTTACACTCGTTCGACTCACCCGAGCCGGTGGCTCTGGTGTTGATCGCATTGCTGCTGTTCGTCGTCGTTGTCACGGGGAATCTACTCGGGTTCTGGTGAGGACGTGGCGGCCGACCCGTGAACTATAGTAGCTACTGAAAGTCACTACACACCTGATCGCATGACAGCTGTGCGATCAGCGTGTAAATCGTTTCAGTGGCTACTATATCCGCCGAGAACGACCACTCGAGACCGCCAGTGTCTCGGTCGGACTGCCTCGAATGCGGATGAACGGTTACAAACAGCAACGGACCCGATTACTGCCGATCGACACCAGATCGGGATCAGCGACGACCGACAGCAGCGATTCCGACCACTCACCCAGCGTAACAACTAGCCAACAAGTTTATGACAACCAGGTACTACATAACTGATGGCGAGGAACTGATTCAGTCGTTGCCCCCCTGACAGAATCTGTCCATCCGAGACGGACGGTCCTCGCCCTCCGAGATCGGTCCAGCGCCAAGTCAATAGCCATATTGTCTTCCGATCTCGGATTCCACCCACCCCTGCCATCCCCATCACAGGGTTGGGACTTCAACACCGGCCTCTGGCCGGCGCTTCTCGAGCCGACAACTCGAATCAGCTATCAGGCCCTTACTGACCGATACGGTCGCGTGCGACGGACCATACCCACCTCGCTGCCGCACCCTATCGACTCCGACCTCGAGCGCGCTATACGCGTCCCGCACTCGAGTTCATCGAGCCGTCAGATATGAGCTGTCAGAGTATCCGTCTGTTCAGTCACCGCTAATGGTTGGTACAACCGTTAATTTATATACTATTAATACGATATCTGCCTATGGGGATATTCGAATGACAGATCGATCTGGGGGCGGGAGGACGTATCCAAAAGGCCACTGTCAACAGTGTGGCGAGCCGTTACGGCTCAGCCCGTGTCTCAACTGCGGCTGGTCGAAACGCATGGACCGCAAACGGTAATCGGAGTCTGCCGTCCGCGACAGCGTCGTCCGCAGTCCATCGGTGATCGCCTGGGGGTACCCTGAGACTGGAGCCCCGGCCACGTCTCGCTGGCTGCGATCTCGAATGGCTGCTGCTCACGAATTTGTTCGCAGTAGCCAAGCCAGGGCGGGGATTTGAACCCCGGAAGTCTCGATTACAAGTCGAGTGCATGAACCGCCCATGCTCCCCTGGCGCAGTCTGTGGGTTAGCCGTCCTCCTTTGAATGTGTATCGTTTTCGTCCCGGTCTTCGAGTGACCGACCCATCGTCACCCGAAACTCATCGTACCCCTTGCGACGGTAAAACTGTTGGGCGGATTCGTTATCGGCCATCACCTCGAGCAACATCGTGTCAGCGCCCCGCTGAACGAGTGAGTCCTCGGCTGCCTCGAGCAACGCCGTGCCGATCCCGCGGTTCCGATAGGCGGGCTCGACGTAGATATTCGAGAGCAGGCCGCGGGTGGTGTCGAGTTCGAGGGTGCCGCGTTCGATCGAGACCGAGGCGAAGCCGATGATCGCGCCGTCAAGGCGTGCGACGAGCAGGCCGTCGTTGACCAGGTAGGCCCCGAGCGTCTCTCGCATGGCCTCGCGGTTCGCCTCGGGGCGGACCGCCGAATCGTGTCGGCGCTGGTCAGTGGCGAGCCGGACCCAGAGCTCGGCGAGGGTGTCGAGATCGGCTCGAGACGCGGATTCAATCGTCGGCTGCGGGTCGTTGTGGGGCATTCTTGAGTGCGGTCACGGCAGGAAGCGATTCGGCGGTGAGCATTCGCAACGCGGCCCCGCCGCCGGTACTGATGTGGGAGAACTCGTCGATACCGAGTTTGCGCAGTGCGGAGGCCGTGTCACCGCCGCCGACGATACTCGTTGGAATGTCGGTGGCAGCGCCGTAGAGCTGTCGGGTGCCCGTTTGGAATCGGTCGTCCTCGAAGACGCCGGCCGGCCCGTTGAGGATGACCGTCTCCGCATCCATGAGGATCCGCCGGTAGTAGTTCAGCGTCGATTCGCCGATGTCCATCGCGGACTCCCCGTCGCCGGGGGGCAAGGCGTTGACGCCGAGTTCGTGGCGCTGACCGTCCCGTGCGACGGCGACATCTCGCGGGAGCGCGATCCGGTCGCCATGGGCGTCGAGCAGGTCTGCGGCGCGGTCGATCTCGTCCCAGTAGCCTTGATCGTAGATGAAATCGGAGCTGGCATCGCCGAGATCGACGCCGTCCGCGATGAGGAAGACGTTGCCGACGACGCCCGCGGTGAGGACGTGGTCGGCCAGCCCCTTCTCGAGGACGGACCAGGCGACGTCGATCGAGTCGGGCACTTTCGCGCCGCCGAGGACGTAGACGCGGGGGTGGCCGGTCTCCTCGATCGATCCCAGCACCTCGAGTTCGGACTCCATCACGCGGCCGGCGTAGCTGGGAAGCACCGTCGGGAGACCGACGAGCGAGGGCTGTGAGCGGTGGGCCGCGGCGAAGGCATCGTTGACGTAGGCGTCCAGCACCGGCTCGAGGCCCTCGACGAGGTGGGTCCGAGCGGCCCGTTCGGGGTCGAACTCCATGTACTCCTCGCTGTAGAAGCGGGTGTTCTCGAGGACGACGCAGTCGCCGTCAGAGAGACCCCTGACGGCCTCGCGGGCGGCGTCGGTGAAGGTCGCATCGACGTAGTCGACGGGCTGGCCAAGCAGTTTCGCGAGGCGATCGGCGTGGGATGCGAGCGAGACGAAGTCGTCGCCGCCGGGTCGACCCTGATGAGCGAGGACGGCGACCTGACCGCCGTGCTCGAGCAGTTCCGAGAGGGTGTCGACGTGTGCGCGCAGTCGGGCGTCGTCTGCGAGCGTGTCATCATCGTCGATCGGACTATTGACGTCGACGCGAACACCGACGGTAGTCCCTTCGACGTCCAGGTCGTCGAGGGTCTCGATCATTATCGACCTGTCCACCGCGCCACCCGAAAGGTCTTTCTATCGGAGAGATACGGATCGGGAGCCGCTGATACGGGCCTACCGGTGGAGGGGCCGGCTACCGATCACACCGTCCGGCAGTCCGCACAGACCAGTTGGCCGTTGGCGTCCCAGAGCGAGTCAGCGAGCGAGCCACAGGCCTCACAGACGCCCTGGGTCGTGTATTCGTCGCCGCCGTTGGGACGCAGCGGCGCGTCGCTCTCCTCAGTCGCGCGTGCGGGTCCGGGTTCGACGACCGCTCGATCGCGGTCGACCGGCGGCTCGCTCGAGCGGGCCGGGGTCATCGTTGCCTGGAACGAGCCCGCGGCAGCGATGACGTCTCGCTGGGTAATCAGGCCGGCGACGCCGTCATCATCTTCGACGACGACGTTGCGGATGTTCTGGCGGGCCATCGTAGTCGCGACGTCGGTGAGCGACCGATTGGGACCGACCGTGATGACCGGCGTCGTCATCACGTCGCCGATGGTGGTCTCGGCCGGATCGAGATCGTCGGCGACGAGCCCAAGCACGTCCCACTCGGTCATGATACCGACCGGCTTCGCGCCGCGAACGACTAGTGCGCAACTCGTCCGTTCCTCACGCATGAGTCGAACGACCTCGCGGACGGTGTCAGACTCGCTGACGCCGACGTAATCAGACGTCAAGACATCTCTGACGGACAGTTCCGATTCCATGTGTGAATGGTACCCACGAACGGGCTAAAAGGTACCCCCGTCACACTTAAGCAAACCGGCGGCGAAGTTCTCTCCCTTCGGGTTTCAGGCCGTCTCCCACTCGAGTTCGACCCGGGACCCGTCCGCCCGGCAGGTCTCGAGTGCGTGTTTCGCCTCGAAGCCGGCCTCGTGGGCGCTCTTCCCGCGGCCGACGCCGACCTGCATCCCGACGTCGACGGCCTCCTCGACGTGGGCGACGGCCTCCTCGTAGTCGCCTTTCGCGAGGTCGGGACAGACGACGATGACGTTGTCGCCGCCGACGAAAAAGGAGAGACTGTCGTGGGCGTAGCGCATGTGTCGCATGAGTTCGGCATACCCCTGCTCGATCTCGATGAAGGTGTCGAAGGCGTTGAGTTCGTCCGTGTAGTTGCCGGTCGCGTTGATCACGTCGAAGTGTGCGATCTGGATGTCCTCGTCGGCCCGGTAGTCGTCCTCAATGACTCGGCCCTTGAGACACTCGCGTCGGTTTTCGTCCTGTGCGCTGCCGGCATCCTGTAGGCGTTCGGTCGCGTCGGACAGCGCTTGAACCGGACTCGTGCCGGTCGCGACGCCGAGGCTCAGGCTGACGGGATAGCGGTTGCCGACCGATTCCTGTAGCAGTGCGTGGTCTTCGAGCGAGCAGCCGTTCGTGACGGCGATCATGTTGTCGAAGCGAGTGAAGAAGACGTAGCCGCCGCGATTGCCCACGAACTGAGAGATATCGGCGAACAGTCGGGACTGCATGGTCTGAAGGTCGGCCTCCCGACGCGGCTCCGGCGTCACGGTCCACGGCCCGTAGTTGTCGATCTGAACGAGCGTTACCTGCGTGTTAGTCACTGTAGGCGATCATTTCGAACGCCGTCGTATAAGTGATACGTAATCCAGATTCGTGATGCGGCTCGGACGCGTCCCTCATACGGTCTCCTGTAAGTCATTGCCGGCGCAACCCCGTCCGCTCTGGGGTTGCGCCGGTAAATCGTTACAGTAATCCGTATCAGGCGTGTTTCTTCTCGGGATTCTCGCCCTGCGGGTGGTACTTCCAGAAGTTACCAGCGCGCATCGCATCGCCGACGGCCTTGTGCATGTCGAGCATCGTCTCGAACTCCTCGGGTTCGACGTACTCGAAGATCTCGCTCAGCGGGACGACCGTCTCGTAGTTGATCCGGATCGGGTAGTCGCCGTACTCCTCGACGAACTCGTCGCGGTCCATCGGGTAGTCCTCCTCCTCGTCGACTTTGTCCGCGATGATCCGCATGTCGAACTTGCGCATCCCCTCGCTGCCCTCCTCGCCGTCGGGATCGACCGGCCAGTTGCTGCTCATACCCGGACGTGTGTAGGGGTCCCGCAAAAGGATTACTCCTCGTCGCCGCCGGTCCGCGGTCGGTCGACCAGGTCAACGCCGGTCAGTTCGAACCGTGCCCCGCCGTTGTCCCCCTCGGTGACGGTCACCGTCCAGCCGTGGGCCTCGGCGATCCGCTCGACGATCGCGAGCCCGAGACCGGTCCCGGCCCCGTCGCTCGAGTAGCCGCTCTCGAACACCTCGTCGCGCTCGTCGGCCGGGATGCCGGAGCCGTCGTCCGCGACGAAGAAGCCGTTGCCGTCCGCGTCGTCGAGTTCGCCGACGGTGAGCGTCAGGTCGGTATCGTCATGTTCGACGGCGTCCTGACGAGCCTGCGAGTCAGGGCTCGTCGAGCCATGCTCGACGGCGTCCCGCTGAGATCCCGAAGCGGGGCTCGTGGAACCGTGTTCCACGGAATTACTGATGAGGTTCTCGAGGAGTTGCGTGAGCCGCGCCCGGTCGGCTTGGACGACGGCGTCCGTCTCGATCTCTAGTGCAGCGGCGGCCGTCTCGACGTGCCGCCAGCAGTCCTCGGTAAGGGTCGCGAGATCGACGGGTTCGGTGTTGGGGTCCGGATCCCGCTCACGTGCAACCGTCAAGAGGTTCTCAATCAGGACCGCCATTCGGTCGTGGGCCCACGCGACGGCCTCGAGATCCTCGTCGGTACAGTCATCGGTCTCGCGGGCCTGTTCGAGGTGGCCCTGTGCGACGTTCAGTGGGTTTCGGAGGTCGTGGGAGACGATCCCGGCGAATCGATTGAGGCGTTCGTTCTGTGCCGTCAGTTCTCGCTCGCGGGCTTTGCGGTCGGAAATATTGCGCAAGACGCCGACGGTCCCGCTGAAGTGACCGTCCTCGTCCGTCGGCAGGGCCGCGATATGGTTCTCGTTCGGGTGGCGTTCGCCGTCTTTCGTGATCGTCTCCATTTCGAACGACACGTGCTCGCGGTCGTCGTCGCACAACAGTGCCTCGATTTCCGATTCGGCGGTGTCGATATCGTCGTCGTCCATGATGATCGAGACGTGTTCGCCGACCATCTCTTCGGGCTCGTACCCCGTCGTCGTTTCCTCGGCGTTGATCGGAGGGACGACCTCGGTGAGATAGCCGTCGGCGTCCAACGTGTACACCTCGTCGGGAATCGTCTCGAGGATCGTCTCGTAGCGCTCGAGTTCACGTTCGCGCGCTTTGCGCTCGGTGATGTTGCGAACGACGCCGGCGACGCCCCGGTATCGGCCGTTCTCGAGGGGTAACAGCGAGAGGTGGTCCTCACAGCGGATCCGCTCGCCGTCGCTCGTTTCGACGGTGATCTCGTACGTCCGCTGGCGCTCGCTGTCGTCCGAGAGCAGAGATGTGATGCACGCTTCTCCGCCTTCTACGGACGGCTCATCGAGGAGAAATGAGACGTGCTTGCCGACGATATCGCTCTTCTCGTAGCCGGTCATCTCGGCGTAGGCGTCGTTGACGAACGCGTATCGCCCCGCGGAATCGACCGTGTAGACGGGGTCCCCGAGGGCGTCGATGATCGTCTCGTAGCGCTCGAGGTCGCGTTCGCGTTCCTTGCGGTCCGTCATCTCTCGAACCGTACAGATGAGGTCGCCGTTGCCGGTCGTCGACAGCGAGTGGGCCTCGACGAATGTACTGCCGTCCGCCCGCAGGCCGGTCGTCTCGCCGTACCAGTCGCCCTCAGCCATCACCGTCGGAATGATTTCGTCGCGGACGGTCTCGATATCCTCGTCCGGGTAGAGTAGACCCCAGTGTTCGCCGATCAGTTCCGCCGGCTCGTAGCCGTAGAGGTCGGCGTAGGACTGATTCACGTAGACGAATTGGCCCGCATCGTCGAGTAGGCTGATGCCTTCCCGTGCGGTTTCGACGGCGCGGAGCTGGCGCTCGCATTGCGAGTGATCGCGGGCCGTCTCGATGGCCCCGATGATCCCGTCTCTCAGTCTCGCGGACCCGCTACTCCCGTCGTCTTTCGGGACGTAGTCCGTCACCCCGGCTCCGATCGCCTCGCTCGCGAGGGCTTCCGAGCCCGAATCGGTGTACAGGACGAACGGCACCTCCTCGTGGGTCGCTCGGACGGCATCGAAAAACGCCAGTCCGTCCATCTCGGGGAGTTCGTACTCCGAGACGAGACAGTCGATCTCGGTGTGCTCGAGGCGATCGAGTCCGTCGCTCGCGCTGGTCACACTGAGCGTTTCGATGGGGACCTCAGCTCGCTCGAGGCACTCGGCGGTTGCGGCCGTCCACGTCGGGTCGGTGTCCACGTGGAGGACGCGAATCGGGTCCATTGAGACGCCCCGACGCGGGGATTCGTCTCGAATGTTCATGAACTGTTTCTCGGGACGATGGGGATATAGATTGGGGCCACTCACGAACCGCTTTCGGCGGCCGTTAAGCCCTGTCTGTCGAAATTCCTGATTATCGGTTGTGGATATTTATGGTGGAGAATTGCGATCGATCGGAGCGCCGTCCCCGGAATCGGTGTCCCAAATCCGACCGGAAGCCGTTCGAGATAGCGCCGCGAACCGAGCGACGAGGAACGCTGCGAACTGGGTATCAGTCCCATCGCGAGGATGGCCCCCGCTCGAGCGGCGGTGATTACGTACCGAGGCGGGATCGATCGCGTTCGTGCCGGTCTCTTTCACCAACTTTGCAGTAGATATAAGTCATAACAGCTAAACGAATAGACTGGAAGCCGATCTCCAGAAATGGGGCGTTATTGAAACGTCCCGGGTGGAACCAGCACCCGAGACTTGGCTTCCATCCGATGCGGACCGAAGCCATGATTGCGTACATTCTACCGGGATATAAACGTCCCGCACGATCATTGAATCGCCCGACACGACCAGTCTCGACGTTGCAACAGAGTACGAGCGGTGGCCGTGATGCGTAACGATCAGACAGCGAGTGACGACACTGACTCGTCGTCACCGCCCGACTGTCCGCGCTGTGGCGAGCGGGTCGCGTTCGTCACCGTCACCGGTCCCATGACGGCATCGGCCAGTCCCTGTGGCTGTACGGTCCCGCCAAATCTGGTCCAGCGCGAGGAGTAGCCCGGGGCTCGGACTCGAGCCCCGACGATCAACCGGCCGTTCGGCGGTGCCGATCGAAATCACCACCCTGCCGACATCGTTCGTCGGACGGTCGGTTCGGAATTGGGGCCTCGAGTACAGCTCTTTTGAAGGCTATTTTGACTCTAAGTGGTTTAATTTAAACGCTTAATACTGTGATGTCGTGACAGGGTTTATAGGTAGATACTGTCTCGATTTAGAAAATAATGGGAATGGGACAATCAACGGATGATGGGGCAAACGATGATCCACCGACTGTCTATCAGGTTCCGATAAAGACGGAAGACGACGAGCCAATTCGGACTAATTTCGAGCGAACTGTTGTTGAGGGAGTTCGCCGGGAACAACTCGAAGATCTCTGTGAAATCCCGCTTGAGCAGAAGATGCTCCGAGTATGGGGTAATCGAGAAGACAAACCAGCCGATACCGGTGATTATCTCTTATTTGCCGATCGGGATGGCCGCCATGGAGGCGACTATATGCTTCTTGCCCGTGTGGATTTTGCGACGATTCTAGACGAGGAGACTGCAGCGGCGTTTACGGATACAATTGGATGGGGAGAGGTGACGGATGTCTCGTATCCTCACGTACTGTTTCTCGACCCTGTGTACGAGACGACCCTCGATCAGGAGGACTTTTGGGAGACACTTGGCTTCCGAGGGTGGCCGAACGACACGTTCAGCGGCATCAACTTTGATCGCGCCGGGTCGACATTCTTCACAGAGTATACTTCGGTCGACGGGTTCATCGAAGAAATTCAGGGTAACAAGATCTATCCGATCGAATCGGCCGACGAATATGAGACTCTCGAGGCAGCGATAGCCGATGTCCGAACTCGACTCGAAGACTCCGCAACAGAAACGTCGTGGCTCAAAACCCGTCTCGGTGAGGTACTCGTCGCAGAGTGGTCGACCGCTCTCACTGGATTCAAACCGTCTGGTACCGTTTCCTCGAGTACTGCCGCTACGTTCGATCAACTGCGAGGAATCTACGAGTCGATTGAGCCCGAACTCGAGACCATTGCCGACGAACTCGGCGTGGGTTCTCACCTCTCGTTTTCACCAGCGAAGATGCTCTTTCTCTGCTGGGTACGCATTTTCAGGAGGAGATCGACGAAGGGGCTCCGTTGAGCCAACCGCGGCTGAACAGTATTCTCCGCGACACCTACACCGCGGCCGATGAGAAAACAACCTCAGTACTCCCGTTGGCAGATGGGGGACATTCAGTAGTCTCTCACATTCGGACGGAATCGCCGACTGTGTACAAGTTCACGGCTCCGTGTGACTATTGGCTAACGAGTATCGAATATAGCTCGGTGTCGTTCGGAGAAGAACATCGTGACCAGTGGGAAACCCTCTCGGAAGGCGACGTCGTTGTTCTCCATTCTCGTGCGGAGCCATCGGACGAGGCTCTCAGTCAACAGCCGAACGGCATACTCGGAGTCGGAATTCTCGGAAGTACGTTCGAGAAAGACGAACCGTGGTGGCGGGACGAACACGAACGTGGAGAGTCGTATCCGCTGATCGCGACGTTCGATCAGCTCTTCCTCACCGGTTCGATCGACGATATCGATACGCCTCGATCGATCACCGAAAAAACGCCATCGGAAATCGACCGAGAGTCCGCTGCACTGACCACGGATCTCCTCCCGATTACACGAGCCAACAGTATCTGTAACGATGTGGCTGATACCGAATTCCCGGTCCAGTCACTGCACGCGATCTTTCGAACTGACGACGGTGCAATCGATTACGAACGGCCAGTGGCGCTCATCGATGCGATTGCGGACGAATTGAAAGCAGTTCCGACGGTCAACGTTCACAAATCGTATCAAGGATCGATTCAGACCGACCCACTCGACGGTCTCTACTTTCCAGGCGATCAGGGAGAGCGGATTCTCGAGCAGATCACGACAGCCCTGCAATCCGGCAAACATGTCCTCCTGACTGGACCGCCAGGAACCGGGAAGACGGAGATCGCCCGTCGAGTCTGCACCTCACTTGCGAAAAGTCATCCATATCTCTACTCTGATTTCGAAATGACGACGGCGACTGCTGACTGGTCGACGTTCGATACGGTCGGCGGATACATGCCAAACGAATCCGAAACCAGCGGTGACGACCTTGCGTTCACACCGGGGATCGTCCTCAATCGCCTCAAAAACAACCAGACGGATGCTCAGTCGAACGAGTTACTCATCATCGATGAACTGAATCGTGCCGACATTGACAAAGCGTTCGGCCAGCTTTTCACAGTCCTCTCGGGGCAGTCGGTTCAGCTTCCGTATACGAAAAACGGCCGTGAGATCGAGGTGACGACGATCAACGACAGTTCCGGTTCCCTGGCAGACCACCAGTATCTCGTTCCGAATTCGTGGCGGATCTTCGCGACGATGAACACCTACGACAAGACATCGCTCTACGAGATGAGTTACGCGTTTATGCGTCGGTTCGCATTTATCCGCGTTCCTGCCCCTGAACTTCCCGAGGACCGAGCAGACGAAGAACAGTTAGAGGAGATGGTCTACGATTACGCGGATGCGTGGGGCCTCAATCTCAATCGCCCCGAAGCGATGGCTATCGGTCGCGTCTGGCGGGAGACGAACAACGCAGTGGAGGAACGGGCGATCGGTCCTGCGATCATCGAGGATATCCTCCGATACATCAATCAGCATCCCGAAGACGAACTCGAGTATCATCTCACGCAAGCAGTCATCAGCTACGTGTTCCCACAACTCGAGGGCGTTCCGAAGCGTCGAAAGATCGTTCAAGAGATAGCCGCTGTCGGAGAAATCGACGAAGCGCTGCTCGAACGTGCGGCACGAGAGATGCTTCAGGTGAGCGTTGTAGAGAATGAATAAGGACGAACTCCTCGATCAGCTTACCGAGGATATCCTCGCTTACGTGATGCGAGGGTCATTCCCGGAGCGCGAACTGGCGCAATCGATCAAACCGGACCAACTTGACGAACGGTTCGAGGAGTACGAACTGCTCCTTGATCTTCACTTCGTTCTCAAATCGGATGTCGTATCGTTCGTCAGAGAGCTTTCGAAACATCTGCGGAACATCCGTACGGAAACGCAAACGGTGTCACGGACACGGCGTGGTGCCGTTGACGGACGAATCAACTGGGGAGCGACCATCAAAAAACGCTATTCCGAACATCCCCGAGATAGGTCGGTCTTCGTCTGTGACAACCGGTCGATAGACTACGATATTCCCGAGAATATCGTCCTTAAACGGTTGATCTCGATCATTCACACGACGATCCGAGAGGCCGAGGAGTATCTCCGGGGCGAGTACGAGTGGGTTCAGGAGACTTGGAAAGGTAACGAGAACCTCATCGACGAGTTGCAACGAATCGTCGAGCGAAACGTCCACGTTCGTCGCATTCGCGACCCAGACACGTACGAGCCGACCGAGCGGATGCTCACGACTGCCGCTAACTCGCGACAGGAGGTATACCGCGAGGCTGCGTCCCTTCTCAAATCTCGAGAGCGGTTGTTCGAGGGAGACGCGGACGAAATCAGGGCGTTGCTCGAGGAAACGGCAATCGCACCTGATGATCAAGACTCGCTCTTCGAACTCTTCGTTCTCTTTCGGTTCGTCGCGACGCTCGAACGGCTACAAGAGAGTCAACCGGAATTCAAAACGATCGCAACGGGTCGACAAGAGGTGGCTCGATTCGATGGTGACAAGGAAATTGCACTCTATCACGATAACTCCGCGTCTGATCGGAATCTATCGTTCGTTGCAGTTCCCGATGAAGAGCAGGAGCAACTCTCACGGACCGACGAAGTTCAGCTCACGGCACAAGATATCGCGAGCGATTACTTCGACCGAGAATTTCGAAATCACACAGGTCGCCCCGACGTAATCGTCCTCGAGATTATCTCTGAATCCGAGGATCAGCACGAGTATCTGATTGTAGAAGTGAAAAACAGTACCAACACGGACACGATCCGCCGCGGAATCAAGGAAACGCTGGAATATCTCGCGTTTCTCCGGGTCAATGAGGATTACGTCTTCGGTCGTGATGATGAGAATTACTTCGGGTCTGGCTGGAACGGACTTCTAGTCGTTCAGGATCTCAACGACGAGACCGCTTCGTTCGAGGCGCAATCCGACAATCCAGTCACGATCCTCCAAGCAGCAGAGTTAGAAAAGCAGTTAGCCGCCATGTTACGCGAAATTCTATAGACTCACTTGAAGTTCTGGATCAGTCTGTTCGACGGAGTGTACCGTCGTCGAACGCGAACGGTAGTGAATGCGAAAATGTAGCTCTCAGTCGTCGGCCGTCGTCTCTGCTTCCTCGTCCAGAATCTCCTCGCGGTGTTCATCCAGCAGCGGCGCGCGACCGCGGGGCTTCGGTTCGGTCTCGCTCATCTTGATCGGGTTGCCCGCGATCTCGACGTCTCTGTCGGCACCGGGCTGTTCGACCGGCACGAGCATGTCCCGGGCGCGGACGTGGTCGTCTTCGAAGATCTCTTCGGTGGTCTGGACGGGCGCGGCTGGGACCCGGCCCTCGAGGCTTCCGACGAGTTCGTCGTTCGTCAACTCGATCGCCCAGTCGGCCAGTTCCTCGCGAAGCGCCGCGCGGTTCTCGAGGCGCTCTGCAGTTGTGGGGTACGACTCGGCGAGGTCCTCGCGGTCCATCACGGCACAGAGTTCGGCCCAGTGGTTGTTGTTGAACGCGGCGATGACGGCGTAGCCGTCGGCGGTCTCGAAGGCGTTGTAGGGAAACAGCGTCGGGTGGGAGTTGCCCCGGCGGGTGGGAGCCTCGCCGGTGTAGGACTGCTGGTAGACGGCTCGTTCGGTGAAGCTGAGCATCGAGTCGTACATGGCGGTGTCGACGTACTGGCCCTCACCGGTCTGTTCGCGGTGGTTGACCGCTGCCAGAATCCCGATGCAGTTCAGCGTCGCGGTGAAGAGGTCGCCGACGCCGGGGCCGGTCTTGGTCGGCGGGCCGTCGGGCTGGCCGGTGGTCTCCATGACGCCGCCGAGTGCCTGCGCGATGAGGTCGAAGGAGGGCTGGCCCTGCCGATCTGTTTCACCCGTTCGCGGATCGCCGAAGCCCCGAATCGAGGAGTAGATGATCTCCGGATTGTACTCTGTAAGCGTCTCGTAGCCTAGATCGTACTTCTCCATCGTCCCCGAGCGGTAGTTCTCGACGACGATGTCGGCCTCCTCGACCAGTGAGAGGAAGTCCGCGCGGTCCTCGTCGTCGCCGAGGTTTAGCTCGATGCTGCGCTTACCGCGGTTGACGCTCTGGAAGTAGCCGCCGTAGGCTTCCGCCTCGGGGTCGTCGACGAACGGCGGGTTCGACCGGATCATGTCGCCGCCCGGCCGCTCGATTTTGACCACGTCTGCGCCCATGTCCGCGAGCAACATCGTGCAATACGGCCCAGCCAGCACCTGGGTCAGATCCAGCACGCGAAGGTTCGAGAGTGCACCCATGTGTGTACGACTTCCTTCCTAAACCATTCCCAAAACCTTTACTATTGATTATGTAGTTTGTCTCTAAATACCACACTCCGTGTGAACATCCACCATATGGACGCTGTTAGGGTGTTTAAGGAGTATTATCATGGAAGATCATTAGGTTTATACCCCAGTCCATCATGGTTCTGGATACGATGTCCCAAACGGTCGTCCTCGGCGTGATCGGCTCGGATGCCCACGTCGTTGGCATCACAATCTTAGAGCAAGCCTTCAGCGCAGCCGGCTTTGATGTCGTGAACCTCGGCGTTCAGACCTCCCAGGAGGAGTTCGCCGAGGCCGCGGTAGCCCACGATGCGAGCGCTGTACTGGTCTCGTCGCTCTACGGCCATGCCGAGCAGGACTGCCAGGGATTCCACAGCGTCCTCGAGGACGCGGGCGTCGACGCGGTCAGCTATATCGGCGGCAACCTCGCCGTCGGCCAGGACGACTTCGAGCAGACCCGGCAGACGTTCCGGGAGCTCGGGTTCGACCGCGTCTTCGATTCCGAAACCGATCCCGAGGACGCGATCGCCGCGCTCCGTGAGGATCTCCGGATCTCACCGACGGAGTCGGAACGGGCGACTATCAGTTCGTAGATGCCCAGATGATACGAGACGAACGCATTCCATCCGACGAGCTACGGCGTATCGACGAGGAAATTCGGTCGAATTGGCCGACAGGCGCGGACGTCGACTTCGAGGACGCCATCGAGTACCACGAGTCGCTGCCGGACCACAAGCGATTCGCGGACGTCCTCGAGTCGGCCGACAAGCCTCTCCTCCAGCCCCGAGCCGGCGTGCCGCGGCTCGACGATCAGATCGAACTCTCACAGTACCTTCTTGAGGAGGGGAAGGCGGATCTCATTCCGACCACTATCGACTCGTACACGCGCGATAACGAGTACGAGAAGGCCCAGCAGGGGCTGGACAAAGCCCTCGAGACGGGCGACGATACCTTGAACGGCTTCCCGGCCGTCAACCACGGGGTCGACGGCTGCCGGGAACTGATCGACACGGTCGACGCGCCGATCGAGGTCCGTCACGGCACGCCGGACGCTCGGCTGCTCGCGGCGATCACCTTCGCCGGCGGCTTCCAGAGCTTCGAGGGCGGGCCGATCTCCTACAACATCCCGTACACGAAACGTCACGGACTCGAGGAGACCATCGAAAAGTGGCAGTTCGTCGACCGCCTCGCGGGGGCCTACACCGAACGCGGTGTGCGAATCAACCGCGAGCCGTTCGGCCCGCTGACCGGGACGCTCGTCCCGCCGTCGATCGCGATCGCGATCATGATCGTCGAGGGGAAACTCGCCGCGACCCAGGGCGTTCGCTCGATCACGCTCGGCTACGGCCAGGTCGGCAACATCGTGCAGGACGTCGCCGCGCTGAACGCGCTCAAGAAGTTGGGCAACGAGTATCTGCCCGACGAGGTCGTCGTCACCACCGTCTTCCACGAGTGGATGGGCGGCTTCCCGCCGGACGAGGCGCGGGCCAACGGCGTCATCAGCCTCGGTGGCATGACCGCCGCCATCGCCCAGCCGGACAAGGTCATCACCAAGTCGCCCCAGGAGTTCCAGGGGGTGCCGACCATGGAGGCCAACTCGGCTGGTCTGCGCACGACGCGGCAGGTCATCGACATGGCCATCGAACAGCAGATCGACATCGATGGCATCGAGGAGGAACAGGACCTCATCGAGCGCGAGACCCGGTGTCTGATGGACACCATCTTCGAGCACGGCGACGGCGACGTCGTTCAGGGGACGCTCAAGGCCTTCGATTCGGGCGCACTCGACGTTCCGTTCGCACCCAGCGACAGCGCGGCAGGTGCTGTCTTGCCCGCACGGGACGACGACGGTCGCGTCCGCATCTTCGAGTGGGCCAACCTCGAGATGGACGACGACATCAAGGAAATTCACAAGGCTCGACTCTCGCAACGTGCCACGACTGAGGGCCGCGACCAGTCGTTCCGGATGGTCGCGGACGACGTCGACGCGATCAGCGACGGCAAACTCATCGGCCGACCACAGGGTGACGTCTAAATGGAAATTACAGGAATACACGCCACGCCCGGCTACTCCGGGTTCTTCTTCGACGACCAGCGCGCGATCAAGCAGGGAGCAGAGCACGATGGCTTCACCTACGAGGGCGAGCCCGTCACCGACGGTTTCGACGAGATTCGCCAGGCCGGCGAGACGATCATCGTCGACGTCGAACTCGCCGACAGTACCGTGGTGCGCGGCGATTGCGCCGCGGTCCAGTACTCCGGTGCCGGCGGGCGCGACCCGCTGTTTCAGGCCGAGGCGTACGCCCCCGTCATCGAGGGCCCCGTCGCCGACGAACTCGAGGGACGGGATGCCACCGACTTCCTCACCAACGCGGAACTGCTCGAGGAGATGGAGGTGGACGGCGACCGGCTCCACACAGCGATCCGGTACGGCGTTTCGCAGGCGCTACTGGCCGCCGCCGCAGAAGCCGAGAACACGACGCGCACGGACGTGATGGCCGACGCGCTCGGCACCGAGCCCGCGACGGAGCCGGTGCCCGTCTTCGGGCAGTCCGGCGACGACCGCTACAATAATACGGAAAAGATGTTCGTCAAGGGCGTCCCCGTCCTGCCTCACGCGCTCATCAACAGCGTCGAGAAGATCGGCGCAAATGGCGAGACGCTGCTCGAGTACGTCGAGTGGCTCACCGAACGATCCCAAGAACTGGGCCCTGACGGCTACGAGCCCTGGTTCCACATCGATGTCTACGGAATGATTGGGGAAATCTTCGGCGCACCCTACGACCGCGACGAAGTAGTCGACTACTTCGCCGCGCTCGAGGAAGCCGCAGCCCCCTACTCGGTCCAGATCGAGGGGCCGATGGACGTCGGAGACCGTGCGGATCAGATCGATGCGATGGTCGAACTCCGCGAGGGGCTCGCCGCGGCGGGCGTCGACGTCGACATCGTGGCCGACGAGTGGTGTAACACCTTCGCGGACGTGCGGGCGTTCGTCGACGCCGAAGCGGCGGACCTCGTGCAGGTCAAGACGCCCGACCTCGGCGGCGTCCACCGCAGCGGACAGGCGGTCCGCTACTGCGAGGGGACCGGAACCCGCGCCTACCTCGGCGGCACCTGCAACGAGACCGAAACCTCCGCGCGGGCCTGCGCTCACGTCGCGCTCGCGACTGACGCCGCACAGGTGCTTGCAAAGCCCGGGATGGGCTTCGACGAGGGATACATGATCGTCGAAAACGAGATGCGGCGGACGATCGCCCGACGGGAGCGGGACCGCAAGCAGACCGAGACTGACGAGGTGACTGGAGATGACTGATTGGACCGATCCGGACACGTTCGCACGGGCGCTTGAGCAAGTCGAAACCAAGGAAAAGGGTAACTGCTTCGAGGATTTCGAGGAGGGTGACCTCATCGAACACGATCCCGGACTCACCCTCACGGAGTGGGGGAACGAGTCCTGGATGAGCCAGACCTTGAACCACGACCCGGCCTACTGGCGAAGCGACGCCGCCGCGGAACGTGGGTTCGACGAACCGCCGATCCACCCGGACTATCTGACCGCAGCCACCCTCGGGATCACCGTCGAGGATCTGAGCGAGAAGGGCGGCTACTTCCTCGGGCGGACCGATGTCCGGTTCCCCGAATCGCCCGTCTACGCGGGCACCGAACTCCATGTCGAGAGCGAGGTCGTCAACACGGCTACCTCGAGTTCCCGACCCGAGTACGGTATCGTCTCCTGGCGAACCCGCGGCACGGACGCCGAAACCGGCGATGTGCTGTGTTCCTACGAGCGGACAAACATGATTCCGCGGCGTGAACCCGTGGCGACGGATGGTGGTGGGGGTGGCACTGCAGCCGCCGAAGAGGACGGTGACGACGGTCCCGACCTCCCTGACGAGTTCATCGCTCCTGACGGCGGCTACTACGAGGACTTCGTCGATGCGCTCGAGCAGGCCGCGGATGAGAACGCCGCCGTCGCCTACCGGCACGAGCGCGGTCGCACGCAAGACGACGTGACCGTCGCTTCGCTACCGTTGGCGACGCTCAACACGGCCAAACAGCACCACAACGTCGACGTGATGGCCGACTCGCCGTCGGGAGACATCGTCACTTACGGCGATGTGACTCGCTCGACGGCGCTGGGTCACGCCCGCTCCGACGAGGAGACCTGGCGCGAGGTCGGCTTCGACGACGAATCCTTCCACACGTTCGTCGCGGTTGGCGACACCGTCTACGCCTTCACGCGCGTGCTCGAGGCCGAAGACAGCGTCGAGGAACCCTCGACTGACTCTCGGACATCGTCCGAGAACGACGCCTCGAGCGACGAGGCGGGGACAGTCACCTTCGAGCACATCGCGTTCAATCAGGACGACGAACCCGTCTATTCGGGGACGCGAACCGCGGAGATTCGAAAGCGTTCTAAATAACACGATCGAACATTACAAACGACCGCAGACAATCACGAACCCAGATACGAACACATGACTGACGACATTCGACTCTGCCGTACGTTCCAGACTGCACCGGCCGCCGTCCCGAAAGACGACTCGGCGAAGTATCTCACCTCCGCGCTCGAGGCGGAGGGGTTCCAGGCCCCCGACTGGCTCGTCCCCGACATGGAAGACGGGACGGCACCGGACATGAAAGCCGAGGGCCTCGAGAACACTATCGAGAAGGTTCCCCAGTACGATTTCCCCGGCGAAATCTGGCCCCGCGTCGAGTGGAGCTATGAGGACGAGGAATATTGCGAGAAGGGCCGCAATCAGATCGACCGCCTCGTCGGCGAACTCGGCGACGAGATCGATGGCGTCGTCGTCCCCAAGGTCGGTCGCCTCGCGGACGTCCAGCGCGCCGCCGAGGTCGTCGCCGAAGCAGAAGCCGAACACGGCTACGACGACGGCTCGATCGGCCTCTCGATCATCATCGAGACCGGTCGCGCTCGCTCGGATCTCCGCGAAATCTCCAAGTTCGGTGAGGACTCCCGACTCACCGCGCTCGTCTTCGGGCCCGTCGACTACGCTGCCGAACTCGGCGGCCGCGACCTCGGCGACGGCATGCCCCGCTGGGACGGCCTGCTCGAGGCCCTCTCAAACGAAGCCAGCGCGGGCGGCCTGCTCTCGATCGGCGGTCCCTTCGACGACCTGTTCAAGGAACGCGCCGGTCTGACCTACTACAACGCCGACGAGTACGCTGATCAGGTCGAACACGAAGCTCAACTGGGACTCGACGGCTCCTGGTCGCTGTACCCCAAACAGACCGTCCAGGCCAACACCGTCCACATGCCCACTCCCGAGGAACTCGAGCGCGACGTCCACAAGATCGAGCGCTTCAACGAGGCCAAACGCAAGGGCACCGGCGCAGTCACTATCGACGGCCAGATGGTCGACGAGGCCACCTTCAAGAACTTCCGAAACACGGTCCAACAGGTCCGCGCGATCGACGACATCCGACCCGCACAGACCGAGGACTACTACGACGCGGCCCTGCTCTCTCGAGCACGCGACCTCGAGCTATCATATCGCTGAAGGCTCGAGGCCGTACCGGTTCGGTTGACTGACTGATTTCGGTTTCGGCCCTGGTGAATCGCCGGACGGCGTTCGACTTTTTCACTCATCGAGCGGAAGGCCAGGCCGTCCAACGTTCACAGATAGTGCTGGATGTTCTTATATAAAATATATTGATATATCAGGGGCTATATCTTCGCCGGTCGAAAGTTCGTATCGACCTGGATGATCGGTGGAACTCGAGTCCGGCACGACGGTTCGAGACGGGCGTCTTGGGCGTCATACTCCGACAAGAGCGCGTTCTCGCCTCATACTCATTCTGACTACTGATTGTCATCCACCATTGACAAACGACCAACAATAATTTACTATGATCGTAAATACTAATAATGGGAGATGGTTGAGTACGACTCACATGGCGTATGTGCCGCTACAGGCGGTGGAGTTCTCGCATAGTCCATTAATCACGTTTATCATTGGCCTTATTGCAGTCATCGCGTTGCTGGTGTGGCTCGATCTTCCGGCGTTTGTCGGGCTGATCATGGCTGCGTTCACCGTCGGCGTCGTCAACACGGTCTTCGTCCCCGACTTCGGAGCAGCGGACGCCGGGTCTCGAGTCGCGGCCGCGTTCGGTGACAACATGGCCGGGATCGGTATTCCGATCCTGATGGCCGCAGTCATCGGCAAATCGATGCTCGAAAGCGGGGCGGCCCAGCGGATCGTTCGGGGCTTCCAGAACGTTCTCGGAGAGTCCAACTCGGACATCTCTCTGCTGGGGAGCAGTACCTTCCTCGCCGTCCCCGTCTTCTTCGACAGCGTCTTCTACCTCATGGCACCCCTCGCGCGTTCGATGCGAGCCCGTGTGGGTCGAGATTATACCCTGTTCCTCGTCGTCGTCGGGGCCGGTGCAGCGACCACGCACGTCTTCGTCCCCCCAACGCCGGGACCGCTTGCCGTCGCAGCGGAGATCGACACGGATCTGGGAATGACGATCGCCATCGGAATCGCTACTGCGATCCCAGCGGCGATCCTCGCTGGCCTCGTCTATGGCCGATGGATCAACGCCAGGCTCGATATCCCGCTTCGTGACACCATGTCGACGACGACCGAAGAACTCGAGGATGTCGCCGACAAACCGACGAGCACCCTGCCGGGCATGCTCGAGGCCTCGGCACCGATTATTCTGGCTGTCGTCCTCATCGCGTCGCTGACCATCGTCGAGGGATTCGGGGACGTCTTGCCGTCGCTCGAAGCGATTCGACCGATCACCGCCTTCCTCGGGGACAAGAACGTCGCACTTACGGTCGCCGCCCTCGCCGCGGCGTACTCCTTCAGGCGACACAACGACCTCTCCCGTAGCGAGTGGGCCGACGAGCTTACGGAGGCGCTGAAAAGCGGTGGGAACATCGCTGCCATCACCGCCGCCGGTGGTGCCTTCGGTGCTCTCCTTGCGGCCTCGGGGATCGGTGACTATCTCGCAGGAGCCCTCGAGGGCGTCGGTATCGGCCTGCTGGTCACCGCCTGGCTCATCGCCGCGATCGTTCGCATCGCGCAGGGATCGGCGACGGCCGCGATGCTGACGGCCGCCGGTATCATGGCCCCGCTCACTAGCCAACTCGGCGTCCACCCCGCCTACCTCGTGATGGTGATCGGTGCGGGTGCCAACATCTTCTCGTGGTACAACGACTCCGGCTTCTGGCTGGTAAAGGAGATCGGCGGCCTAACGCAGGCCGAGACACTCCAGACGTGGACTGTCTTGACGACGATCATCTCCATCTCGGGGCTGCTAACGACCCTAATCTTCTCGACGCTCTTCCCCTACCCGATCGAGCAACTCGGAGCGGTTCTTCCGCTTTAACGCTCTCTTTTCACTATTTAGTGCTCAGTGTCTCGTCTCAGCTTCCCAAGCCGTCCGGACTGATCGACCACCGCGATGGCGCGCGCTGTTGGCCGGCTGAGCGAAAGCGAAGCCGGCCGACAACAGTGTGTGAGGTCTTCGCGAGTAGCACGAGCGAATGGCTCGGAAGACGCACCGCGTCTTCCGGTGGATGAGTGAGCGAGCATAGCGAGCGAACGTTAGCGCGGAACCGGAGGTTCCGCGAACCATGCGAACGGCGGCAGAGCCGCCGTGAGCAGAAATCGGTTGGGGAGGGCGTGGCGATTCCTTGTTGCCACGATAGCAGGCTAGCGATTTCGATCACGGTATCAGATCTTGTCTGATCTGTTCTTCCCGTTGCTATTCGAATGTTATCAAAAACCGTGAGAAGTAGTACGGATGGCCTCGCTGTCGCTCATGGAACTGTTCGCAATAGCAACGGTGGGGATGGGATCTGAACCACCTGAACGTTGGTCGCGGTGCTCCCTCGTTCCGTAGTTCAAATCCCACCGTTTCCGCTTCGCTCCTCACGTCCGTTCGTCACAGAAGCGGTGGGGATGGGATTTGAACCCATGAGGCTTGACAGCCACCTGCTCTCAAGGCAGGCGCGTTGGGCCGCTCTGCCACCCCACCTCACCTGTACGTTCTCCGCACGTTCAAAAAGGGTTGTCGGTCTATTCGCGCTCGAGTGCACCATCGGTTCCGACAGTAATCCCCAACTCATCTACGAGTACAGCCGTCGCCTCGGCTCCCGGCCGTTCGGCCGCCTGCCGGGCCTCGAGCCCGGCGACAGTCGCTCGTAGCCCGGCCGGCGTCGCCACGGTGGGAAGCATGGGCGCGAAGCCGACGCTGAGGCCGGCATCCGCCGCTCGGCTGGCGAGCGTCGAGAGTTCTGGCATCGCGTACGCGTCCGTGAAATCGATCGGCTCCGCAAAGCCCGCGAAATAGGTGCTCCCCTCAGTAGACGGACCCAGCACGACCTCGTGACGCCGGAGCGACATCGCCGCCCCGTCGATTTGCGTTCGATCGACCAGCGGAACCGTCGGCTCGAGCACCCCCACGCTCTGGGCATCCTCTCGCTCGAGCAGGTGCGTGACGGTGTTGCCCACGCGAGCGGCGCGGCTCGAGCCGACCTGCCGTTCGAAGCGAACGTCCGTCTCGTCGCCGAGTGCGTCGAGGGCGAGCGCCCGAACCTCGGCTTCGGGGTCGCCGTCCGCGTACGCGTCGGGGAGCGTCTCCGCGTCGCGGTAGTTGAGCAGGAGGTCGCCACCACTCGAGGCGACGGCCCAGCAGACGTCGGCGACGGCGGCCTCGTAGAGCGACACGGCCTCGGCTTCGGTCAGCGGTGATCCGTCGGCGAGCGACGAGAGGACGAGCCCGTCTCGCGGCGGATCGACCGGAACGACGACGATCATACCTATGCTCCGAGCGCGCGGTCCTTGAACGCGGCGCTTCCGGGGGTCGAGCGGCCGAACGTCGATGCAGAATGAAGATGAATTATAACGGTGTAACGTCTCCGGTTCAGTATGGACCAACGGTCAATCGCCGGACTGCTTGCGATGCTCGTGATCGCCGCGCTGGCGGTCCTCGGCGTGTACGGATTCAGCACTGGGTATCTGGTCAACTCCCCGGGAGACTTCTTCGCCCCGACGATCGGCGTGCTCGCCGTCGCGGTCCTCGCCGTCGGGGCGTTAATCGCCTCGGGCGTCGGCTCGAAACGCTGGCGCGAGAACCCGTACTGGTAACCGCTTGCGGTCAGCGCCGAGTCCTTACCGCTCCTGCCGTCCCTTCGTCTGCCGATAGTCCGACGCCATCAGTTCCGCAAACGCCTCGAGCCACGCCTGCGTCTGGTCGTCCGTCTGCTCCCGCGGGTCGATCATGGGAACGAGTTCGAACCCGCGGCCCCGAATCCGCGTCGCATGGTCGTCGGGGAGCACGAGGTCATCGACCGGCGTCGTCGTGTACTCGACGCCGAGTTCGGTCAGCGCGCGCTCGCCGATGGGGACGAGAATTTCGGGGTTGATCATCCGGATCTCGGCGCTGAGATAGGGCTCGCAGTTGCCAATCTCCTCGTCGGACGGCCGCCGGTCGGGGTCGCGACAGCGCGTGAGATTCGTCAGGTAGACGTTCTCGAGGGCGGGCTCCCCGGCCGGCGAGGTCACGTCACAGAGGCCGAGGCGCTCGAGCATCCGTCGCAGCCCGCCGTCGCCGTCGCTGCCGCCCGCGCCGGCAAAGGGGACGCCGGTCTCGTCCGCCCGCGCCGTCGGTCGCTCGCCGACGAACAGGAAGTCCGCACCGACATCGCCGTAGCCGTGGACGACCTGCGTGCGTGTCTCACAGAGCGCCGGACAGTTCCGACACTCCTCGTCCATACCGTAGGGGTTCGCTCGAGACCGTTGATTCGCGTCCACACTCGCATCTCGAGGGGCAGACGCAAAAGCGACGCGCCCGAGCCGGCTCCGCTCGAACGTCGGTCGACACCTGTCCGCCTCGAGACGGCGGTAATGCTGGCAAGGAACGTCCGGCAAAAAGCGCAGTATCGCCGTTTCAGGGCCGATCTACCGGCGGTGTGTTCACTTCTTGGACTGGGCAGCCTCGATCCAGTCGCTCGCTCGGTCGTCCGAGATTTCCGCCACCTCGGCGACGATATCCGCGTGTGCATCGGCGAGATCGGCAACGGTCTCGATGCCCGCATCGGCGAGTCGATCGGCATACGTCTGGCCGACGCCCTCGAGGGTCTGGAGGTTCTGCTGTACCGCGTCGACTTCCTGTTCGGTCGCCGTTTCGATCGCACTCGTCGTTTCGTCGGCGATATCTTCGGTCGCTTCGGCGGCCTCACCAACCAGGTCTTGTGCGCCTCGCTGGGTCGTTTCGGCGACCGCTTCAGTCTGTCTCTGGGACGTCCGGACAGCGGATTCGGTCCGTTTCTGGGCCGTTTTTGCCATGTCTTCAGTTTGCTGTTGGACGGTTTCAGCCGCGTCTTCGGCGCGGCGGACGCCTTCGACGGTCTGCTGTTCGGTCTCTCGCTGTGCTTCGAGCATCGATTCGGTCGAGTCCACGAGCAGCTGTCGTTGCTGATCGGTTAGCTCGTCGACCGCATCGATAAACTCCGCTTCGAACTCGTTCCAGGCTTCGCTCTGGGTTTGTTCGAACTCCCCAAATTGCTCGTCGACGGTCGACCGGACGTCGAATCCGTTCCCGTCAAGCGCCGACTCGAGAGCATCGAACTGAGCATGAAGGAGCTGCTGAAACAGATCCGTCGACTGTTCGAACTGTTCGTTTAGCATGTGTTGGGTTTGTGCCGCCCCGTCCTCGAACTGTTCGTCGACCGTCGACCGAATATCATACTCGTCCTCGTCGAGTGCCGACTCGAACGCATCGAATTGTGCGTCGAGGAACTCGCGGACGAGTTCGGTTCCCTGCCGCTGAGCGCTTCGCTGGGCCGCGAATCCGTTCCGAAGGAACGTCTCGGTGGCGTTCTCCTGGAGCTCGAGGCCTTGCTCGAACAGTTTTCGGCTCTGCGTGATCGACTGGCGTTGCAACTCGAACGTCGCTTCGATGGGGGTCGTCGCGTCAGTCATGGTTTCTGAGAGCAGTGACGAGCGTCGTTGAGTCCCGTCGCCGCCAATCAGACGAACAGTGACTAGTGGGATATATCCTGACCCTAAATGGTTTTAGATGGTCTCTGATACCACTCTACGGTTCGGCGGTGTCGCAGATCAGAGAGGCAACTCGAGGACCGTGAACACAGACGGGGACGTTCGATTGGACCGACGAGTGCCGGAACCGGGGATACCGATGCCGGTTCAGCGATCGAGGCCGCCGCGCTCGGTGACCTCGAGAATGAACTTCACGTTGCGGACGATTTCCTCGGGCGAGGTGTCTTCGTCCTCGTCGTAGAGGTCGCTGGTCCGATACAGGATGTTCGCGAGCTGTTTGCTCTCGCTGGTGTCTCCGCGGACGTCGTCAGCGATCTCGCGGAGGCGTTCGACGCGTTCGGGGTCCGGATCGAATCCGGTAGCAGGTTCAGTGCCATCGTCCGCTTCGGTCCCGTTCTCCTCCCCGTTTCCGCCGTTACCGCCGGTACTCATCGATCGGGAGAAGCGGCCTCGCTGCGTCGGCTCTGGGAGATTCCCTGCCGGTGGACGATCCCGGTATTGTTGGCGACGTTCTCGGTGATCGTTCGCAGGGCGTCGCTGGTGCCATCATTATCTTTGAGGACCGTCGGCTTGCCGCCGTCGCCGCCCTCGCGGACGGCCGGATCGAGCGGGATCGAGCCGAGGAACGGGAGTTCGTGTTCCTCGGCAAAGTCTTCGCCGCCACCGGAGCCGAAGATGTCGTGTTCACCGCCGCAGTCGGGGCAGGCAAAGGTTGACATGTTCTCGGCGATGCCCAGCACGACGGTGTCGTGTTTGGCGAACATCTCGAGGCCCTTGCGAGCGTCGTCCAGCGCGACGTCCTGGGGTGTCGTGACGATGACCGCGCCGGTGACGGGCATGGTCTGGAGCATCGTCAGCTGGGTGTCGCCGGTGCCCGGCGGGAGGTCAACGACGAGGTAGTCCAGATGCCCCCACTCGACGTCCTCAGTCAACTGGGTGATGACCTTGTGGACCATCGGACCGCGCCAGATGACGGGGTCGTCCTCGCCGGTGAGGAAGGCCATGCTCATGAGCTTCACGCCGTACTTCTCGGGCGGAACGAGCGTCTCGTCCTCGGTGGCCATCGGCGGCTCGTCGGCGTCGACCATCCGCGGGACGTTCGGTCCGTAGACGTCGGCGTCGAACAGGCCGACCCGGGCCCCGAGTTGCGAGAGGCCAGCGGCGAGGTTGACCGCGACGGTCGACTTGCCGACGCCACCCTTCCCGGAGGCGACGGCGATAACATTCTTGACGTTCGGGAGGACCTGTTCCTCGCTGGTGAGATCGTCGCGATCGGGCACGCTCGCGGTCAGATCCGCCTCGAGGCCCTCATCGGTGAGTACCTCGCGGACCTCGGCAGCGATGTTGCTCTCGCTCGGCGAGTAGGGGGCACCCAAGGCGAGATCGATCTCGACTTGGTCGCCGTCAACGGTGATGTCGTTGACGAGTCCGAGCGAAACGATATCGTCGCCGAGTTCCGGATCTTCGACCGTCCGGAGGCGGTCGCGAACGGCGGCTTCGTCCATGTTACTAGCTACTTCCGGGCGTCGAAAAGGGTTGTGTTCGCATACGGTGTCGTGTCTTCCACAATCGTCCCTGCTACTGTGCCCGATACGTACGACACGGGTTGACCACTAGCGCTTGATTCACGCTGTCTCGTCCGTTGTCAAATGAAACCCATTTATTATGACTCGTCTGATACGACGTGATATGTCCCGCGGGATTGGTGAATTCGGCCCGGTCCAAGACATGGTTCCGGAGTGGGCTGCGGTCCTCGTCGCGCTTGCGACGCAGTTAGGCGATGTCTGGTTCCTCAGTCTGCTGGTCGGCATCATTTACTGGGTGTATACGACAAAACGCGAGGATGCCGCCGTAATAATGGGTTGTACCTTCGCTGGACTCGCGCTCGTTAGCGCACTCAAACACGTATTTGCGTTACCACGTCCCGGGCAACCGTTAGTACCGATCGAGACGCTGCCGTGGGTGATTCAACCCCTCTATGAATCCACTGCGATGGCCAGCGGCTACGGGTTCCCAAGCGGCCATGCGTTGATGACGACGATCGTTTACGGTAGCCTGGCACATCGTCTCTCGATTAGCACCCGTCGCCGTCGATTTGTCAGCGCGGGACTCGTCATCGCTGCAGTGTGTTTTTCGCGCGTCGCACTCGGCGTCCATTACCTCGTCGACGTGACCGCTGGGGTCGCCATCGGGGCGGCATTTCTGTTCGGTGTAGAGCGGCTGCTGACTCGCTTTCCGTCCGATCACGGAACGATCGCGTTCGGACTCGCAATCATCATCAGTGCGATCAACCTCGTCGTTGGTACCGTCGATGCCGGTGACGTCTCGTTACTCGGCGCGGCCCTCGGGACGTTCGGAGGCTGGCAACTCGTCGTTCTCGGCCAGCGTCTCTTCGCGATCAAACGGCCGTCGAACGCGGTTCGACCGCTCGTCTGGAGGGGTGCGCTCGCAGCCGGAGCGGTTGCCCCGTTGATTATTGCGTTGGACGAGTTTCGGCTGCTTTCGCTTCCCGCGCGCGGCGGGGCCTTCGGACTCGTCCTCGCGCTGTTCATCACCGCCCCGGTCTTGAGACACTCCGAGCGTGCTACCCGCTTCCGGACGGCACTCGTCTTCTGGGCGACGATGGCGATCCATGGGCTTCAGTACCTGCTCTCCCCAGATCCGTGGCGACGTGCGATAGCGCTCAGCCGTCGGTACAGTGTGCGAGTTCACCGATGGATTCGCGTGCGCCTCGGATAATTTCCCTCGAGTCATATTCCGGACTCCCTCGAGAATATCCCGTCTGAAACACCACTGCAGACGGTGTGGTCGGCCGGTCCTCATTCCTTGAAGTCGAACCGCGGCCCACCGTACGTCGGCGGATCGGGCTCGAGTTCCACCCCCTGCTTGTAGCGCACGAAGTTCAGATAGAAGGGACGGCCACAGCCGTCGATGGACTCCCCCTCGAGGTCGGTGACGGTCCCGTCTTCGCCACAGAGAAACTCGATCCCGTCGGCCGCCTCGAACTCCTCGTCCGGGTCAGCATACTCCCACCCCGGCTGGGGAACTTTGGTCACGGACCGGTCGGCGAGGTCCGGTTGGCGCTCGACACTCACGACGGCTCCACAGTGTGGACAGGTGTACCGGACGGTGACGGTCATCGGCGGGGTTAGGGCCGGGACGGAGGTGACAATTACGGTCGATCTGGCTTCGGCCATGATACCCGGCCGACCCATATTCTATTTCTACTACTGCGATACACACCAAAGAAACAGTGATAGCACTACGATCCGTCTTGCACGCGAAACGAGAGTAGGCGAGATGCAGGGAACCCGTCGGCTCCGTCGATTCGCACCGGTCCCGAACCGTTTACTCGATGGCCACTCGACGAACGACCATGACCGAATTCGACCCCGAGAAATTCGAGGAGAAGTACGTCTATTACTTCGAGGAACTCGAGGAGGCGTACTCCGCGGCCTACCAGCAGTTACACGGCCAGTACGATTCGGAAGTGCTCCGGGCCATCGACCGACAGGTCTTGAGCGAGAGCGAACCGTTTTATGAAGGCGACGGCGAGTTTCGCGTCGAACTCCCCGAAAATCCGCGGGAACGAGTGGGGGCAGTAGCCAACCACGAGCAGTTCGAACCCGTCCTCGAGGTGTTCGTCGACCGAATCGAGGCCGAGTTACGGCGGCTTTTCGAATTCGACGAGAACGCATGAGAGCGATCCGGTGACGGCTACGCGGTGGGATGGCTGAGAGCACCCGGAACACCTTTTGCGCTGACCGAAAACCATCAGAGTATGATCGACGAGACGGCCGAGGAAATCCGTGAGATGCAGACACATAGTTCCTCGGTGGTCGCGGTCCACGCGACCCAGGCCCTCGAGGAACTGGTCGAGCGGGAGTTCGCGACCGTCGAGGAGTACACACGCGCCCTCGAGCGCAACGGCTCCGTCCTGCGGCGGGCGAACCCGTCCCACGCCTCGCTGCAGAACGCCGTTCGGGAGGTCGTCGACGACGTGACCGACGCCGATCCCGACAGCGTCGAGGCGGCGCGACGGCTCACCAGCGAGAAGATCGACGAGGTCGTCTCGCGGATCGAGTCCGGCAAGCGGCTGGCGGCCGAAAACGCCGCGGAAATCCTCGAAGACGGCGCGACGCTGCTGACCCACGACTACTCTTCGACGGTGATCCAAGCGCTCGAGCAGGCAACCGAGGCCGGCAAGACGTTCGATGTCTACGTCACCGAAGCGCGGCCGCGGTATATCGGGCGCAAGACCGCTCGAACCCTCGCTGAACTCGAGGGCGTCGACACGACGCTGATCACCGATAGCGCACACGGAATCTCCCTCGAGGAGTGCGATCGGGTCGTCGTCGGTATGGACTGTATCGTCGACGAGACGCTGTACAACCGCGTCGGCACCTTTCCGATCGCGGCAACGGCCGCTCAGCGAGACGTGCCGGTCACCGTCCTCGGGTCGGCCTCGAAGATCATCACCGAGGGGTTCGTCTTCGAGAACGAGTACCGGCCAGGCAGCGAGGTATTGCCCGAGCCCGCCGACGGGTTCGGCGTCAAGAATCCCGTCTACGACGCGACGCCGGTCGAGTTGCTCGAGAGCGTCATCACGGACGAGGGACGGAAACCGTTCTGACTGATCGATCGGTCCCCGACCCCCGACGATATCGCTCGAGGTGGTAATCGGACTCCGTCCGAACGGTCGCGAATTTGAGACAGTCGGGCACGGGTGGCAACGGCCTATCCACGTCGCTGCCGTATCGGTCGTATGCGTCTCGTACAGGTGTTCGTTCCCCGAGATGAACTAGACCTCGTCATCGAGACAGCAGAGGAAGCCGGCGTCGACTACACCGTCTCTCGGGACACGGACCGCGGCGAGTTCGAGGCACTCGTTTCGATTCCTGTCCCGCCGCCGGCCGTCGAACCACTGTTGGCAAACCTTCGAGCTGCAGGTCTCGACGAGCGATCGTACACGGTCGTCACGGCCGCGGAAACGATCGTCTCGAAGCGAACCGACGAGTTGACCGGCCGGTTTTCGGGAACCAGAATCTCCCGCGAGGAACTCCGGGCTCGAGCGGCCGATCTCGCACCGGCAGCGTCGACCTATTTCGGCCTGCTGATCGTGAGTACGGCGATCGCGACGGCCGGGTTGTTGCTCGACTCGGCGGCAACGATCATCGGTGCAATGGTCGTCGCCCCACTGATGGGACCGGCGCTGGCGGCCAGCGTGGGGGTGATCGTCGATGACGAGTCGCTCGCAACGCGCGGTGTCACGTTACAGGTAATCGGACTCGCGGCCGCCGTCCTGACGGCAGCGGTGATGGGCTGGGCGCTCAGGGGGACCGTGTTACTCCCACCGGGGTTCGAGATCACGACGGTCCCGCAGATTCGCGAGCGGATCACGCCTAACTTTCTCGCCCTGTTTCTCGCGCTGGGCTCCGGCGTCGCTGCGGTCATCAGCCTCACTCGCAACGTCGGATCGGTGCTCGTCGGCGTCGCGATCGCCGTCGCGCTCGTTCCGCCCGCAGCCACCGCCGGCCTCGGGATCGCCTGGGGAGATCCGACGGTCGTTCTCACCGCGGGCACGCTCGTCCTCGTTAATATGCTCTCGATCAATCTCACCGCGTTGCTCCTGTTATGGCTGTCCGGCTATCGGCCGGAACGAACGGAGACCGTCGAACGCGTTTACGGTCGGCTCCGCTCGCGCGTCGCGGTGCTCCTCGTCGCGATTATCGTCCTTTCAGTCGTTCTCGGCGGCGTCACCTACGGCACGTACCGCACTGCCGCGGTCGAACACGACGTCACAACCGAACTCGAGACGATGAGCGAGGCGGAACTCGCGGCCGGCTCCGAACTGCAGTTCCGGGAGACCGCGATCGACTACGAACTCATCGACGTCTACACCGGTGGACAGCCGATAGTCACCGTTCACGTCGACCGACCACCCGGTGAGGGGCTCCCGGACGACTTCGCCGACGACGTGCGCGAACGCCTCGAGTCGGCGGCCGGCATCGATCTCGAGGTGATCGTCGAACTGGCGACGACCCTCCGGAGCGGTTGAATCTGGCGAGCCGTTACTCCCGCTTTCCGAACGTCCGCGGCGAGCCCTTGGTCGGCGCGGCCCAGTCGACCGCGTTGCGAAGTACCCGCCGAATCGCCTCGTTCTCGTAGATCGGATACGTTTCGTGGCCTGGTCGGAAGTAGAAGATTCGACCCTTTCCACGCCGGTAACAGCAGCCACTGCGGAACACCTCACCGCCCTCGAACCAACTGACGAACACCTGGCGATCGGGTTCGGGCACGTCGAACGGCTCGCCGTACATCTCCGTCTCGGGGAGTTCGATGGATTCGTCAAGCCCATCGGCGATCGGGTGGCCGGGATCGACGACCCAGAGTCGTTCGGTCTCGCCGTCTTCACGATACTGGAGGCTACAGGACGTCCCCATGAGCCGCTTGAATATCTTCGCATAGTGACTCGAGTGAAGCGGAATCAGTCCCATTCCCTCGAGGACGTGCTCGCGAACTCGGTCGACGACCTCGTCTCGCACCTCGTCGTGGGCCTCGTGGCCCACCACAGCAGGACGTCCGTCGACGCGAGGACGTCCTCAGTGAGTCCGTGCTCCGGCTCCTCGAGCGTCGCGGTCCGGACCGCGTGGTCATCGTTGAGCGCGTCAGCGAGGGTCTCGTGGATGCCGTCCGGGTAGACGGCCGCGACCGCATCGTCCTCGCGTTCGTGGCGGAACTCGTTCCAGATCGTGACGTCGACCATAGCGGATTCCTCCTCCCTCCGTCGTCTTATACTGTCGGCCGGAACGGGCTGATTCATTGCGATCGGTCCGACCGATCAGTCACTGGCCTTCGGTCAGCGGTATCGCTCGAGCAATTCGGTGAGGAACCTGCGTCAGTCGAATACTAGATTTTATCGATATACTCGAACCACGCCGTGGTAACAGTACTGTAATACGTGAAATACAGATTGATCGAACAGATTAATCGGTCACAACCCTTATTTTGATCGCCGACTGCCTCTTTCTATGGAACGGAACCGGACGCGAACGACAGCGAAATGGCTTGTTTCTCAGTTTACTGCCATTGCTACTGTAACGAAATCGAGTATTTGGACATGATTGGCGACGGTATCGGGGTCGGAATTGTCGGCCTCGGCGGGATGGGTAATCTCCACGCGAAGAGCGTGCGAGCACAGGGTGCCGACATCGTCGCCGGCGTGGACCTCGTCCCCAAGAAACGCGATCAGTTCGCCGACGAGTTCGGCGCACAGACCTACGAGACCCACGAGGAACTCGTCGAAGACGACACGGTCGACGCCGTCATCGTGACGACGCCCAACCGATTTCACGAACCGATCGCCGTCGCAGCGCTCGAGGCGGGCCTGGATGTCCTCGTCGAAAAGCCCCTCGCACACACTCTCGAGAGTGCAGAACGGGTCGCCGAGGCGGCAACTCGTTCCGAGGGAATCTGTATGGTCGGCTTTCATAACCGTCACGCTGCGTCGATGGCCATGTTCGACGAACAACACGCGCGCGGTCGTTTTGGCGACTTGACCCATATCGAGACCAACTACGTCCGCCGACGCGGGGTCCCCGGTCCCGGCTCGTGGTTCACCGATCCCGAACTCGCAGGCGGCGGTGCCCTGTTGGATATCGGCGTTCACGCGCTCGATCTCGCACTGTATGCGCTCGACTTCCCCGAAATCGTCGAAGTAAGCGGCGTCACCCGGACGACGTTCGGCACCAGCGAGGACTACGCCGACCCTGAGGGCTTCGGCGACAACTGGGACGCTGAGGCCGAAACCTATGAGGTCGATGACTCTGTCAGCGCCTTCATCCGCACTGCTGACGGCCAGACGATCTCGCTCGAGGCCGCGTGGGCGACCAACCGCGAGGAGAGCATGGACTTCCGCGTGCGCGGCACGCAGTCCGGTGCCCAATTCGATATCGGCGACACCGATCTGCAGATTCTCGAGGCCGGAACCGCCGGCTGTGACCACTACGCCGACATCGACATGACCGGTGACTCGTCCGTGACCGGCTATGGGGAACAGGACGAACAGTTCCTCGAGGCGATCGCGACGGCTGGCGACCCGGAGACGAACACGGTCGAGGAGGCCCTGACCGTCCAGCGCGTGATCGACGCGATCTACCGCTCGAGCGAGTCTGGTCGCGCGACCCAACTCGCAGAGCCCCAGCTCGAGGCGACGACGAGACTCCCGTAGCATGGCTCCGTAGCAGGCCGTCGTCTCACCGATCGACTCTCAGACGAGTTCTCGAAACGAGAACGCCGTTCGTCCAAGCGGACCTTCTGTTTTGCGCTACCTCTCTCGAGGGACGACCGATTTGAGCGCTCACTCGATCCAATCGACTCGAGTTTCGGGCGAGAATCGACCCGTGAAACCGCAAAGATCCCTCGATACGGCGTTTACTGCATGGTGGGGCAGTCAGACCTCGCGGTTGCTATGCGAACGTCCATCAAAGATTTTAATACACTATATATCACAATCGTTCGACTAGGAGCCTTAACTATGAACCGAAGAAATATTGATAAGAACGGGAAATCGCGCCGCGCAGTGTTGCAGGCGACGGGCGCAATCGGTGTGGCTGCAGTCGCCGGCTGTCTCGGTGGGGGAGGCGATGCGGAAAGTCTCGATGACCTTCTCGAAGAGGAGCCGGACGAGTTCGAACCGCTCGAGATCGGCCACTGGTGGACCGCGGGTGGCGAAGAGAAGGCCTTCAACGCCCTCATCGAGGGATTCAGCGAGGAGTATTCCGATATCGAGGTCAATCCGTCGCCGTCGCCCGGTGGTGCCGGCAGTGCACTGGAGACGGACGTTCGTAACCGAGTCGTCGACCAGGACCCGCCGAGTACGTTCCAGGTCTGGCCCGGTCAGTCGTTGACCCTCTACACCGATGACGATCTGCTCTATGACATCGAGGGCCACGTGTGGAACGACGATATGCGAGAGGCGTATCTCGACGGCCCGATCGAGGCCGCACAACCGAGTGGGGATTTCGTCGCCGTCCCGATCAACATTCATCGATTGAACAATCTGTTCTACAACGTCAACGTCATCGAGGACATCGGTGTCGACCCGGACTCTATCGAGAGTCCGAGCGACCTGCTCGACGCGATGGCGGCCGCCGACGACGCGGGCTACGTGGGCATGGCCCAACAGACCCAATCGGCGTGGTCGACGCTCCAGTTGTGGGCACAGGTCCTGCTCGGCGAACACGGTGTGGATGTCTACCGGTCGTTCATCGACGGCAACGTCGAGGAGAACGAGGACGCAATCCGTGACTCCCTCCAGATCGTCATCGACTACACCGACTACTTCAACGACGACGCGAGTTCTCTGGACGCTTGGGACGAAGCCAGCGCATACATCAACCGAGGCGAAGCCGCCTTCTTCCACCAGGGCGACTGGGCCGCCGGGGAGTACGAGGCCGATGAGAACATCGAGTACGGCGAAGACTGGGATCTCGCCGCGTATCCCGGCACCGCAGGGATGTACGCACTGGTCATGGACTCGTTCGTCTTCCCGAAACACAGCCCGTCGCCGAACGCGACGGTTCGATTCCTGCGATACTGTGGTACCACTGACGCTCAGGAGCGGTTCAACCCCCCCAAGGGGTCGATTCCGCCGCGAACTGACGTCTCTGACGAGGCGTTCACGCCGTTCTTGCAGGACCAGATGGCGGACTTTCAGGAGTCGGACGACCAGCCGCCATCGATTGCCCACGGCCTGGCGGTGTCACCGTCGGTCCAGACGGAGATCGAGGGCGCGTTCGCCAACTTCATCGACAACTGGGATGTCGACGAAACGTACGGCGACCTCGTTAGCAGCTTCGAGTAAGGTACGTCGCCTCCATCAGACACATGGATTCATTACGCAATTCGTTTCGACGACTTAACCCGCTGACCAGGGCCGAGAGTGACCGGTCAGCCACCGAGGGGACGGCCGAAAGTCGCACGATACTCGATAGCGACTTCGTACAGTCGATGCCGTTCTGGCTGCCACCGACGTTGATGGTGTTGCTGTTCGTCTACGGGGCGATCGGCTGGAACGTCGTGATCTCGTTTACCGGCTGGTCTGGACTGGGCCAACCAGAGTACGCGAACTTCACGCTGGAGATGTACCGCCAACTGCCGGCGGACCAGAACTTCCGAAAGTCGTTCATTAATACGGTCGTCCTCCTCGTTTCGTTTACCGGCGTTTCGTTAGTTGTCGGGCTGGGGCTCGCCGTGCTCGTCGACCGCAAGATCCGGTTCGAGAACGCGTTCCGGACGATCTATCTGCTCCCAATGGCGCTCTCGTTCGTCGTCACCGCGATCTTCTGGTCGTGGATGTATCGGTCGGGCGAGGACGCTGGCCTGGTCAACACGACGCTGCAAGCCGTCGGGCTAGACGCGTTGGCACAGGATTGGCTCGGGGATCCGCGGTTCAAACTCGCCGCGGTCATCTTCGCGCTCGTCTGGCAGTTCAGTGGCTACTGTATGATCGTCTATCTCGCGGGCTTGCGCTCGATTCCCGACGATCACTACGAGGCGGCCCGGATCGACGGTGCCTCCACCCTGACACTGTACCGGCGCGTGATTATCCCGCAGCTCCGCTCGTCAACCATCGGCGCGGTCGTCGTCCTGATGGTGTTCGCCCTCAAGGCGTTCGACTTCATTTACGTGATGTTCGGGACCAACCCTGGTCGGTCGGTCGACATCCTCGCGGTGACGATGTACCGCGAGGCGTTCGCCAAGACGCAGTGGGCGTACGGCGCGGCGATCGCCGTCGTCTTGTTCCTGCTGGCGCTGTCGATCATCGGACCGTACGCGTACACGCAGTACAAACGAGGTGCACTCTAATGCCGACACGCGACCACGAACACACGAACCGAACCGCGAGACGAACCGCACGGAGGACGGACCGATGACGACCAGCACCGACGAACCGAGCGGTCTCGCAGCTACCGTGGACGATATCGACCTCAGCCGGGTCGCCTTGTACGTGAGCCTGCTCGCGCTCGTCACTGCATACCTTTCTCCGCTGTACAGCGGGCTGACGACGTCGTTCAAGACAGTCGGGGCCTTCCGAGACACGTCGCCGCTCATCCCACCACTCGGGGGAGTAACATTGGATCCCTGGATGACCGCGGCCGGCGAGCTGGCACCCGCGATGGTCAACAGCTTCGCGCTGACGATCCCCGGCGCGCTGCTGTCGGCGACGTTCGGCAGTCTCGCGGCCTACGGCCTGACGAAGGTCAACTGGCGGGGACAGGCCTTCCTGCTCGCCCTGTTTCTCGCAGCGGTCTTCATTCCGTATCAGGCCGTTCTCGTCCCGCTGCGACAGTTCTGGTCGATCGTCGGGCTCTCGCAACTTCACGAGCGCGGCGAACTGGTCGAACTGATCATCACCCACATCGCCTACGGGATCCCGATCTGTACGATCCTGTTTCGATCGTACTACCAGACGCTGGATGACGAACTCATCGAGGCGGCTCGCCTCGACGGGGCGAGCGTCGCGGGAATTTACCGAAAGATTGTGTTGCCGCTGTCGATCCCGATGTTCGCCGTGACGCTGATCTACCAGTTCACGCAGATCTGGAACGACTTCCTGTTCGCGTTAGTCCTGCTGACCTCGCAATCGAACTTCGTCGTGACACTCCAGTTGAACGCGCTGTCGGGATCGATGACCTCGCAGTACAACGTTCAGATGGCGGGTGCGTTCATCGCCGCGTTGCCAACGATACTGGTGTACGTCTTCTTCGGAGAACAGTTCGCCAAGGGACAGACGATGTGAGATGGGTAGTAATGAAATGAGACACCGAGAATCGACGGCTGAACACGACAACACACCGAGACACAATGGCTGATCTACAGCTCGACAACGTAAGCAAAGTATTCGCAGACAGCGGCAACGAGATCGTTGCCGTCAACGACGTATCGCTCGAAATCGACGACGGGGAGTTTCTGGTCCTCGTCGGCCCCTCCGGCTGCGGGAAATCGACAACGCTCCGGATGGTCGCGGGCCTGGAAACCGTCTCCGACGGTGCCATCCAGCTCGGCGACTCCGTTATCAACGATCGACAGCCGAAAGACCGGGACATCGCGATGGTGTTCCAGTCGTATGCGCTGTATCCACACATGACGGTCCGCGAGAACATGTCGTTCGGGCTCCAGGAGTCGACCCCGATGCCCGACAGCGAAATCACTGATACAGTGGAAACTGCCGCCGAAATGCTGGGAATTGACGAGCTACTGGACCGGAAGCCCGGCGAACTCTCGGGCGGCCAGCAACAGCGGGTCGCACTCGGTCGCGCGATCGTCCGCGACCCGGAGGTGTTCCTGCTCGACGAGCCCCTGTCGAACCTCGACGCCAAACTCCGATCGCAGATGCGGACGGAACTCCAGCGATTGCAAGAGGATCTCGACGTAACGACGATCTACGTCACCCACGATCAGACTGAAGCGATGACGATGGCCGACAAGATCGCCATCCTCAACGACGGCCAGCTTCAGCAAGTCGGGACGCCACTCGAGTGTTACCACGAGCCGGCGAACCGCTTCGTCGCCGGATTCATCGGCGAGCCGTCGATGAACTTCTTCGACGTGAACCGCGATGGCGACCAACTGGTTCACGACGACTTCGCCTACGAGCTCTCACCGGACGTCGAGAGCCGCCTCGATGGTCACGACGAGCTCGTCCTCGGAGTTCGCCCCGAAGACATCGAGGTCCGGTCGGCGGCCGACGACGCCCACAGCTACGAGATGTTCGTCGACGTCGTCGAACCCATGGGGAACGAGAACAACGTCTATCTCACGTTCGACGACGGGGGCACGGAGTCGTTCGTCGCGACGATCGACGGCATGCAACACGTCGAGGAAGGCCAGTCCGTCATCGCTCACGTCCCCGAAGACTCGATTCACGTCTTCGATCGACACACCGGCCAAGCACTCAGGAACAGAACGCTGAATACCAGAACACTGCCCGAACCGCAGATATAGCCTCGAGCGATTCGTTCGGTCCGGGCTCGACTCGTTTTCTTGCGACCGCGGTAGGAGTAGCGTCTCCTCGAGTCGCACCGATCGTTACCGATCGAGATCGGCCGTCGCCGTTTGATAGCCGCGTGCTATGAGGCGTGCCGCAACGACGTGTGCGTAAAACGTAACGAAGGCCGCGACGACGCCGAACGCCGTCGCGCTCGAGAGTGCAGTAAGCAGGAACGCCCAGCCCGGGACGACGAGCAATAGGGCGAACACCCAAGCGGTGAAGTAGCCGACGTGTGTGAGCACCGGGCGCTGTCCGCGGGGGTCGATCGCCTTGCGGAGGCGGCGACCGTTGGCGAGACGGCCGATCCCTGCGGGATAGACGTAGCCGAACGCGAGGGCGAGCACGAGAGTCGCCGTCGAAGCGCCGAAAAACAACAGCGTTCCCATGAACCCGGCCGACGTCGGGTCGATCGGTGCTCGAGTCAGCCCGACGAGCGTTACGAGAACGATAGCCGCTGAAACCGAGATATAGGCCGCCGAGAGTACCAGTAGCTCGAGGCCATCGCGACACAGCCCGCGGAGCGGTCGGAATCCCGGTGGCACGTCGTCGCCCGTAAGAGTCGAATCGAACACCCGGAGCAGGTATCCCAGTAGTACGATCACTGCCATCACCGCCGGAGCGACAAACAGTGGCGCGAAGAGCGTCGACGTGGCGGCCACGGTCATCTGGAACGCGATCGATACCGAGATACCGAGGAGTCCGCCGATAGCGAACAGATCCAACGACCGCTCGCCCCGGAACGGATATCGCAGTCCCTCCTCTAGCAGTACTCCCATTATCGGCACGTATGGTCCCCGTCTAATAAGTGACTGCGATTCGAAAGACTGCGGTCGGTGACCCAACTGCTGGCTCACCGTCATCGTATCGCCCGGGGCCGAAAACAGCGATTGACCGGATTACAGGACGTCGTCGAAGTCGTGGTGGCCGTGGATGTCGACGCCCTCGTCGGTGATTTCCGCGAGGAAGACGCCGTTCCCGGAGCCGGTGTCGCGCTCGACCGCGGACTTGATGCCGCGGGCGGCGACGGTCTTCGCTTCCTCGGTGGACATGTCCGGTTCGTAGGCCTGCTCTAAGTGACCGTAGGCGAGTTGCATCCCGCTGCCGGTGACGGTGTAGTCGTCTTCCATGACGCCGCCGGCGGGGTCGATACTGTAGACGTGACTGCCTTCGTCGTCGACGCCGCCCAGGATCGGGTGGATGGCGAAGAACGGACCGCCGCGGGCGAAGTTCCCCGCGAGCGTCGCCAGCGCGTCGATGCTCATCTGTTCCCCGCGTCGAGCCTCGTAGAGGTTGACCTCGGCGCGAAGCGTCGAGATGAACGACTGGGCACCGCCGACGCTGCCGACGAGCGTGAGTGCGGCGGTCGGGTGGATCTGTTCGACCTTCTGAACGTTTTTGTTCGAGACGAACCGCCCGCCGAGGCTGGCGCGCATGTCCGTCGCGATGACGACGCCGTCGGCGGTGGAGATGCCAATCGTCGTCGTCCCGGTCTTATTGACGTTGTCCAGATCGGCCTGCGTCAGGTCGTTCTGGGGCATCGATCCGACCTCCGGCTCGTAGGGGTTCGGATCGTCGGCCAACTGGTCGACCGTCCGAGAGAAGTCGGAGTCGTGGGTGGGCGTACGCATTGATCGAACTCTACGGCCGGGACGGTATAAAACACCGGCGGTCACCACTGTGGTTTCCGCTTCCATCGGCTGCGAGAACGGGCGGCTCGAGCGGCGAATCGGGCCGCGATTCCGTGTCCTGCGGCTCGGTGATCGGTGGGCAGGAAAACCAGTCAGCGTCGGTCAGTCGATCAGTGCTGTGCGGCTTCGTAGGCCTCCTCGACGTTCTCGAGGACGCGGTGGACCGGCAGGGTGAGTCCGGCCTGGCGGGCGGCGATTGCAATCGGCATCGCGACGATGCCGATCATAATGCACAGTTGGTACAGTGCGAATAGGGTCGCGTGGTACGCGCGGGATATCATCAGCGTTCATCGATGCCCAGACGGAGGGTGTATATAAGCTTTCTTGAAAACTGGTATTTATAATGATCGTTACTGCTCTATCGGGTCGACGCCTGCTTGCGATTAAACTGCGCTTGCTGCAGGGACAACTCGAGGTGCACTCAAGTTGATGTACGGGTATGTCGGTGGCAATTGATCAGGGGATTTCTCATACGTTATGAGAATCATCCGATTCGCGTGCGCACTGCTACATCGGTGGTGCGGTGCGAGCGAGTGACGACACGGACGAACCGCAAAGCAGGAAACCCCCCGGACCGACCAGACCATATGGGAAATTATCTCGTCGCGATGGAAGCAGCATGGCTCGTTCGTGACGTCGATGCGATCGACGACGCGATCGGCGTCGCCGTCAGCGAAGCCGGGAAGCGACTCAACAGCGAAGATATGGACTACGTCGAGGTCGAGGTCGGCGCGACGGGCTGTCCGGCCTGTGGCGAACCGTTCGACTCGGCCTTTATCGCGGCCGACACAGCGCTTGTCGGCCTCGCACTCGAGATGGAGGTCTTCAACGCCGACAGCGAGGAACACGCCTCGCGAATCGCGAAGAGCGAAATCGGTGGGGCACTGCGCGACGTGCCGCTGTCGGTCGTCGACATGGTCGAGACCGACGCGGACGACGAATAGCGACGACCGAGACAGACCGCCGCACTGTCGACTTCGTTCTCCGTTTCGTCCGGACCACTGGAATAACTCGAGCGGTAGTTCTCGAGTGACGACATCCTTGAGCAGCGGACGAGATGAGCCGATTAGTTCCCGATCTGTCAGTCGGACCGAAACCAACCCAAAGTACTTTCTATAACCCGCAGTTATTGGCTCGTATGGAACTCCCGACGCCCGCGGATCTCCGACAGCGCCGTACCGAACTCGGGCTTACCCAGAGCGAACTGGCGGACACGGCCGACGTCTCTCAGCCGCTGATCGCACGGATCGAAGGCGGCGACGTGGACCCGCGCCTGTCAACGCTCCGACGGATTGTCAACGCCTTGGAAAAGGCCGAGAGCGACGTCATTCGCGCGGCGGATCTGATGAACGAGGCCGTCGTCAGCGTCGCGCCCGATGACCCCGTCAGCGAGGCTGCCCAGCAGATGGAGGAGGAGGCCTACTCGCAGTTGGCGGTCATTCAGGATGGCATTCCGGTCGGCTCGATCAGTCAGAGCGACCTCGTCCACCTCGATTCCGAGGACCGGGATGAGCCTATCGAGGAGCACATGAGCGAGAGCTTCCCGACTGTCTCGAAGGACGCAACCCTGGATGAAATCAGTAACCTGCTCGAGCACTACAAGGCCGTGATGATCACCGAAGCCGGCGAAACCGTCGGGATCATCACCGAGGCCGACATCGCCGCGCGACTCTCCTGAAGCGGCGGGGGCGTTCCGATTCGGTTCCGGTCCTGCTTGAGACGGCACCGCTCGCGCCTCGATCATTGGATTGTATCAATCAGTAATATTAGCGTTGGGTCCGTACATTCGGTCACCCATGGCAACCAGCGATCGGCTCCTCAAGGCGGGTACGGACATCTGGAACGCACAGAAGAGCCACCCCTTCGTAACGGAACTTGCGGACGGAACGCTCGACGAAGACGCCTTCCTGACCTGGGTGCGTCAGGATTATCGATACCTGCTCGACTACGCGCGCGTGTTCGCGATTGCGGGGTCGAAGGCCGGGGACGAGGAAACAATGACCCGGCTGTTCGGCATCGCCCACACCACTCTCGACGTAGAGATGGACCTCCACCGCGCGTTCGCCGCCGATTATGGGCTCTCTCGGCAGGACCTCGAGTCGGTCGACAAAGTGCCGACCTGCGTCGCCTACACCAACTTCCTGTTGCGGACCGCCTACGAGGGGACGCTCCCGGAGATCGCGGCCGCGATCTACCCCTGCGGACAGGGCTATCTCGATATTGCCGACCACATGGCTGAACTGGCACCCACAGCGGACCACCGATACACGCCCTTCATCGAGAAGTACACGAGCGACGAGTTCCGCGAGGTCGTCGATTGGATGCAGACGTTCGTTGATCGGTGCGGAGAACGCCATCCCGAGCAGTACGCGGCGATGGAGGAGGCCTTCCTCACGAGCGCTCGCCTCGAGTACCGGTTCTGGGAAATGGCCTACCGACAGGAGGAGTGGGGAATCTCGGCGTCGACAGAGTAGGCGGCTCCCGGTCGATCTCCGACCTGACCGCCTGCGCGGGATACCGCGAACCGGAGTGGGGACGCGTCACTCCACGTCGGGACGCGGCGCGTTTTCGTACTTGATCATCTTCTCGGGTTTATCGGAAATAGTCTCGTAGATCCGCTGGAGGGTTTCTTCGGCCGCGAGCAGGTTGTGACTCTCGAGAAACTCGCGTCCTTCGTCGGTCAATCGGTAGAACTTCCAGGGATAGCCCTGCTGGCGCTCATCCGCCGGCAGTGCGACTGCCTCGACGATTCCGGCGTCGATCAGCTTCTGGATGTGTTTGTAGACCGTCGCGTCGCTCACGCTGGGGTTGAGCCGCTCGAGTTCGTACATCGACGGTAGCCCCTCGGGGTGTTGGAGGATATTGGAAATCAGTGCGAACCGCGTTTCCTGCGTCACGAAGCGGACGAGTTCGCGGGCGGTCGCCCCCCCGGGAGTCCCCACGTCAGTGCTCATACGGCTGGCTACGGGGTGGGGGGCCAAGTAGTTTACCCTGGAGTAAATTACCCTGGCATAAATCACTGGCGACCGTATCAACTATCGGAAACGGAAATCACACGGCAACTACTATCCGTAATTCGCGAGAATCACCGGGTATGACGGATGACGATCCCCCGATCCCGGAGGCGGTCCTCACGAGCGCGACGGAGCGACTCGAGGCCGAGGAGCTCTCGCTCGCGGCCAACGAGGAGATCCTCCACGCGCTGAGCGAACTTCAGCCGGTCTATGAGAGCGAGCGGTCGTACTTCGTCCTCGGGAACTACGACCGCGAGCCAGTCCGGCGGCTGAATCTCGTCGTCGATCGGCTCAACCGTCGCTCGGACGCCTACGCCTTCCGGATGGTTGACGTTCGCGGCGAGTGGGACAACGGAATCCAAAAGTTCTGCCTGCTCGCGGATTTGGTCACCCACATCGTCGGCGTCGCCGAAAAGGAGCCAAGCGGCTTCCTGGTCGAACAGGGACTGCTCGCGGGCACAACGGAGCACTTCTCGAAGAGCTACATCCTGAAACGGGAGTATGAGGACGAGGACCGACCGTTCGGCTGGATGCAAGACGGCGTCTTCGACCTGCTCGAGGAAGAGGGCCGACTGTACCGGTGGGACACCGAGGCGGATCTCGTCGACGCCGCGGAGAAGATCCCGTGATTTCGGTCGTAGACCGGCGCTGAACGTCCGTTTACGTCTCAAACAAGGATGCCATCACCGTTGACTCAGCCTTCTGGAGGTGCTCCGCTGCGGTCGCGGTCGCACACCCCAGCTCGCGGGCGACGTCCTCGCTCGTCGCATCGCGCGGGACGTCGTAATAGCCGAGCTCGAGTGCTGTTTCGATCGCTTCGCGTTGGCGGGCGGGGAGCCGACCGACGACGCTGTCGGCAGCGACCCGTTTCCCACCGACCCGCTCGACGGTGACGCCGACTGCGTCGGGAACGCCGTCGACCGCGGCCTGGATGTCGGTCGCCGTCCCGATGACGGTGAACGTGTTCGTCCCGTCCGCGTTGCACTCGATCGGGGGTACCGTCATAAGGCTCCCGTTAGTGAAGATCTCGAACAGCGAGCGCGCGGCCCGCGAGACCTCGCCCTCGAAGAAACAGTAACACTCCCGATCGGTGATCGGGAGCACCTCGTAATCAGTGACCATCTCGTTTTCGGCGAGTACGCGTTCGAAACGGCGGTACTCGCCTTCAAGCTGGAACAGGAACGCCGTCGGCGGGGTCGCGACGTTCCAATTGACGATCAGTGCTCGCTCGAGATAGCTCGCTCCGCCCGCGAGGCGGTCGTATATCGGCGGTGCGTAGCTCCCTTGCGGACGCAGTGTTATGCAAACACGTTTCATAGATTTACGTGTCGAGATGGGGGTAAAAATGGTTGCTCTGCTGCCTGTTGTATTCGAATGGGGAACACCGGCTGCTTATAAAACCGGCCGAGATTTTCGGCCATATCGATTACTGGGTGCAGCCCCTTCGATCGAGTATGAAGCGAAACGTTGGCGGACTGGATCGAATCGTGAGGGGCGTCCTGGGTATCTGGTTGTTCGCGGTTACCGTCGCGGCACTCGTCGCCGATCGACGCGGTACCGCCGTCGCAACGGCGATCGCGGCGGCCGGCTTGCTGTTCAACGCGACGACGCGGTTCTGCGGCGGGAACTACTTGCTCGGTATCGGGACGACCGAGGGTGCGTCCTGTTCGCGAGAGTAACGTGACGGCGGTGGCGTTCGAGAGAACGCCTCCGCTGTGTCCGGACACGGAACCGGCTCGTAGGGATCTTCGAAGAGCCTATCGACAGGTTTGGGTACAGTTACCGCTCGGACTCATCGGCGACGGAGTCCCATCCCGCTTTCCTCGCGGCCGGCAGGTCGAGCGGATCGACGACATCGTCGAGTTCGCCGTCCCGATACGCCTCGACGAACGGCTCGACGCGTTCGGGAACGGCATCGTGATTTCGCTCGTAGAGCTCGATTAGTGCCCGAACCGCCCAGTATCGTCGATTGCCGTCGTACGCTGGCGTGTCCCCGATAGGGCCGACGCTTTCCGTTACGGCCGCGACGGTTTCGTCGGGAACTCTCGGTCCAGTCTCGACGGTTGCAGTGAGAATCCGGCACACATTTCGTGGAATCGGCGGGGTCGTGTCCACGGCGTCGAGCAGTTCCGGAACGATTTCGGCGACCAGCGTCGGATGCGCCTCCGAAACGTTCGCCAGTAACCGCTGGACGTTGTGCACGTTCGCCCCGTCAACGAGGTCGGCGAGTACGAGCTCAGCCGCCGTCGGGTTGCAGTCGGCGACCGAGACGAGTAATTCCTTGTCGAACCGGCCATCATACATATCCTCCTCTCGCAACGCCTCATAGCCGTCCGTGAGTTTCTCGGCGACGAACTCCGGGTGGTCCTCGGCGAGTATTAGTAGCGGGTCGATAGCTGCTTCGAAGAGTGATCTGTCGACAGTTCGTTCGGCCACCGTCTCTTCGACCGACCCGAACGTCTGATCGCTCTCACGGACGAGCCTACCGAGCGCGTCCGCCGCAGCGGCGTGCTGAGCGTACAACCTCCTGGTATCGTTCTCCGCGAGCTCGACCCGTAGCGTCGACGCAACGTCCGCGACCGTTTCCGGGCGTCTGAGTGCGACCGAGACGAGCAATTGCATCGTCTCCTCGGTCCGCAGCGGATAGCACCCTCGCTCCAGCGCGTCAATGACGTCGTCGGCTATCGCCTCGTACTCAATCGCCCCCTGCTCGAGAAGGCTGACACTCAACTCGACGATCCGAAATCGGAGATGCCCATTGTCGACAGTGAGGTGGTCGAGAATCGCCTCGAGATGGGGTGTAACCAACTCGGGATGATGCTCCACCAGTGCAATGAGCGTGTCTATTGCCGCATATTTCGGTTCGCAGGCATCACCTCTATTGAAAACGGTATCAGCCGGATCGGTAAGCGTTTCAACCAGCATCGTCACTGCTCGGTCCGGTTCCGGGTGGGCCAGTACGACCGTCGACTCGTCGTCGAGTTCGAAGAAGAGTGCGCTGGTTCGTTTCCGAATCACCGGTACTGGATCGGCGAGCCGCTGGAACAGGCGGTCCGCCAGCCAGGCAGCGGACGTCGACATCGCGTCAGTGTTCACATCGACGTCAGTGTCGGTACCAAACATCGACGTGAGTATCGGTTGCAGATACGTTGGCAGGAGCACCGCCTGTCTGACGGACCAGTGTTCGTCGTCGATCCGGTCGAGCAGTCGGTCTGCAAGCAGTGCTGGCGGGTGCTCGGAAACGGCCATGTCAACCTCCTGTAGCTGAAAGTACATCGCGTTTCGCAACACGAGTATTACTGCGCTCCGAACGGCCGGATCGGGGTCCTCGAGGTGGGGAAGAAGCCGGTCGATAGCGGCGTCCGTGAGTTCCGCCGACTCGGACGGAAGCACGGTTTCGACTCGCCGCTTGGCGAGTTCCATGGCCGGACCGTGGCGTTCCTCCGGTGGCGTCTCGGCGACCCGGGCAGCGAGCGTCTCCAGAGACCGTTCGTCTTCAGACGGCGGCATGAATTCCGTACTTTGCGGCGAAGTAGTCGAAGTACACTCCCGGCTCCCACCGGAAATCGGTTCTCAGTTCCTCGACTTCTCTGAAGCCGTTCGCCCCGTTTTCGTAGTATCTACCAATCATCTCGCCCCGTCCTCCATCGTGGTTGATCACGAGAGCCGCCCGCTCGAGGTCGTCACTGATACTGTTAAGCAAGCGGTCGAGAGCCGAAACCGGCCCCTCCATCCCGCTGAACGTCAGCACGTCGTCGTAACGGTCGCCTCCGCTTAGCCGGGTGTCTTCGCCTGATAGAACGTCCGCAACTGGGTCAGGATCGACCGTCTCCGCGAGTTCAGCGGCAATATAACTCCGATGACTCATGCCCATTCGTTTCCGAGGGAAATGGCAAAATAGTGTCACTCGTGGCCCGACACCGGAACCGGCTCGTACGGTTCCTCGAGGGCCTCCATATCGGAATCCGAGAGCTCGATCTCGAGGGCTTCGACGGCCTGCTCTAGGTGTTCGACGCTGGTCGTGCCGACGATCGGTGCGTCGACCCAGTCCTTGTGGAGCAGCCACGAGAGGGCGATCTGGGCCATTGTCGCGCCCTTGTCGTCGGCCAGATCGGCGACGCGCTCGTTGATCGCCTGACCGCCGCCGTCGCGGTAGGGGTGTTCGTACATGTACTCCTCGGTCTCGCCACGGGTCGTGGCGTCAATCTCCTCGTGTGGCCGTGTGAGATAGCCACGAGCCATGGGTGACCACGGAATCACACCGACGTCTTCCTTGTCACACAGCGGCAGCATCTCCCGTTCCTCCTCGCGATAGACGAGGTTGTAGTGGTTCTGCATCGTCTGGAACCGCTCGAGGCCGAGCCGGTCGCTCGTCTGCAGCGACTCGGCGAACTGGTGGGCCCACATCGAGGAGGCACCGATGTAGCGGACGTGGCCCCGCCGGACGGCGTCGTCGAGCGCCCGCAGCGTCGTCTCGACGGGCGTGTTGTGGTCCCAGCGGTGGGGCTGGTAGAGGTCGATGGTGTCCATCCCGAGTCGGTCGCGGCTCGCGGCGAGTTCTTGTTCGATCGCTTTGCGAGAGAGTCCGCCCGAGTTCGGATCGTCGTCGCGCATCCGGAAGAAGCCCTTCGTGGCAACGACTGACTCCTCGCGGTGGCCTTCGAGGGCTTCGCCCAGAATCCGCTCGGACTCGCCCCGTGAGTACATGTTGGCGGTATCGAAGAAGTTGATGCCGAGGTCAAGCGCGCGGTCGATGATCTCCTTGCTCGCCTCGTCCTCTAAAACCCACTCGCGCCAGTCGCTTGAGCCAAAGCTCATACAGCCCAGACAGATGCGGCTGACTTGCATGCCGGTCGAACCGAGTGTCGTGTACTCCATACCAGCCGTACGCAGAACGGGGAAAAACAGTACGTGGTGCGGTAATCGATGACACCCACCTACCAACGATCATTTTGAGTGGAATGATAATCGACGACCGACCGCCTATGGCGAAGGAACACAACGACTGCAACACGGAACGCAACGACGACAAAGTGTTTTTGTGCTCGATATCCGATGACGGAAAGTGAGAAATTGCGACTGACTAGCGACCGAACAGTCGCTGGAGGATGTTCCGGTCGCCCGGTCGCTCGGCGAGGAGGACGGAGCTATCGACCTCGTTGACGACGTCCATGTGGAGCGTATCACTGACGAGTCGCGAGAGCAGTCCCGCCTCCGTCGCACCGATGATTACGAGCGAATGGTCGGCCGCTTCGCGACAGATCGCTCCCTCGATATCGCCGGAGTCGTCGATCGTGAGGGCTGCGTTCTCGAGGTCGTGTTCGGCAGCCCAGTCCGCGAGGAACGCCCGGCCGTCCGCGCGCTCATCGGCGTCGTCGACGACATGTAGAAGGGAAATGGACGACCCGTCCGCCTGCTCGAGCGTTCGGGCGACTTCGGCGCTCAGATCTGAGTCCGGCCCGCCGGCGGTCGGAATGAGGATCTGTGAGGTGTCCAGGTCGCGATCCTTGAGGACGAGGAAATCGCACGGGAGATTGTCGGTTAGTTGACTGATCCCCGCTTCGGTTCGCCCCGCGCCCCACGGTCGGTCGTCGCCCCAGCCGAGAACGACGAGGTCCGCTCGCTCGCGCTTTGCGGTGTCGAAGACATCCTCGAACGAGCGGTGGGAGACGACCGTCGAGGTTTCACAGCCGATATCGTACGCCGACACCGTCTCGCGGACCCCTTCCATCTGGTTCTCGGATTCGGAGATGATTCGTTGGTTGCGCCCGGAGCCGTATCGCATCGCCCGCCGGTCGGGTACCTGGACGATATGGACAGCGTGGACGACCGCGTTCTCGTGGTTATTCGCCAGCGTACAGGCCAGATCCACGATCCGCGACTCGGTGCGGGGATTTGCGATCGGGACGAGCACGCGGTAGGTCTCACCGTTGTCAGTCGTTGACGGCTCAGCGGTATCGATCAGGGGGACGTACGATCGGCCGGCGTATCCGCCGAACAGCCACTCCCGTATCGAGAGCTGGCGTTCGTTCCCCTCGAACCGGGCCGACTCGAGGCGGCGTTCGCTCGTCTGGAAGTAGTTGACAACGGTCACCAGTAAGATGCCGCCGATGGTGTTCCCGAGGAGGACGGGGAGAACGAACTGGGTCAGGCCAGGGATGAGGGCGACTTCGCCGCGGAAGACGATGTAGGCCATCTCGGTGAACGAGGTGACCACGTGGAACAGGTTCCCGATCGGGATCGCGAGGAACGCCATATAGACGATGACGATCCTGGCGATCGTCTCGCGGGCGGCGTACTCGACCCAGACGACGCCGGCGACGATCAGGCCGGCAAAGGCCGCCTTGAAGAACAGGTCGAACCACGGCGTCTCCATGCCGTGGGTCCCGAGGTATACCGCCGCATCGGCCGCTCCGGGGGAGAAGACACCGCCCCACGCGAGCGCCGCCGCACCGATCGCGCTGCCAGTGAAGTTGCCGGCGAGCACGATCGTCCAGTGGCGCAGGAGGGCTGGAATACTCGCGATTCGCTCAAGGGAGAGTGCGACCGGCGGCAGCGTGTTCTCGGTGTAGAGCTGGTAGCCGCCGATGATGATGTAGATGAATCCGAGCGGATAGAGCAGCGCGCTCAGTATCGGATGGCCGCCGGTCGAGTCGTGCAGCGAGGCGTATAGGAGGACCGTGATCGTGATTGCAAACCCGGCGGCGATACCGCTGAAGAACAGTTCGCGGCTGCCCGAGGTGACCTCCTCGTCGGCCGCGGCGACGATCCGCTGGAAGACCTCGTCGGCCGAGAAGCGGTCGCGAACGACCGCACCGACGGCCGGTGCGCCGCTCCTGGATCGTTCGACCGCTTCTCGGACCTGCTCCTGGTCGGGCGGCTCGCGGGCCCGCTGCTCCTGATCGGGCGGATCGCGGTCCGTCCGCTCCTGATCGGGTGGATCGGGATTACTCATTAGCAGATACGCACTCCTAGAGGGACTAAGCGTTTAGGATCTAGCATTGGTGTTGCTTCAAAACGATCTCCAACGAACGGTCACGCCACTCGAGCCCTACAGCGAGTCCGGCTCGAGGCGACCGATACCGCGCTTGAGGGCGAGAAACGCAGCTATCGCGAACAAACAGTAGCCGGCGAGCAGTCCCCACGTCGTCGCCGTCGGATTGCCGATCGCGAACTTCGCGACGGTGTTCGCGGGATGCTCCGGCAGCACCGTCGCGACGACCAATGCGCCGACGGTCGCCATGGAGTAGAGCAACTGGGCCTGCCGCCGATCGGGAGCCCACAGCGCGACCGCGACGCCGACGGTGACGACGAGCAGTGAGAGCGCGGAAGTAAAGTCTAACAACTCGTGAATATTAGGATAATCTACCGTTCGGCGCCCCGTCCAAACCCCATGGCCGCGGACCGCATAGAACGACGTATGACTCGAGTCCGGACCGCGCGAACGCCGGACGGCCGTCGCCTTGAGGTCTCGCACGTCCTGTCCGTCCCCGCGGCCGACGCCTGGGACGTCCTCGTCGACACGACTCAGTGGCCCGAGTGGTCGCCGCTCGTCAACGGCGTCGAGGCGACGGACCGCCGAATTCGGACGGACACGACCGGCCGGATCCGAATCCCCGGTGCCTGGCTGCCGTTTCGGATCACCGCGTGTACGACACGGCGGTGGACCTGGCGCGTGACGGGGATTCCTGCCGCCGCTCATCGCGTCGACGATCTTGGTTCCGATCGGTGCCGGATCGCCTTCGAACTCCCGCCTCACGGGACGGGATACGTCCCCGTCTGCCTGCGGGCGCTGGAGAATCTCGAGGCGCTGCTCGCAACGGAGGATGCACCCGTTCACTAAGCATGTCTCCAACCCGGGAAAGCGAATCCCTCTCAGTAGTAGCCGCCTCCGCCGGAGTCACCGTCACCGCCGCCGAGTGGGTTCTCGATGGTGGCATCACCGATGCCCACCTTCATGCTCATCCCCGAGAGGTCCGCGTCGCCGTGGACCGTGCAATACACGTCGTACACCCCGCTTTCCTCGAACGTGTGGGTCGTCTCGCCACCGGCGGCGACCTCGCTGTCTTTCTCCCAGTTCTCCGAGGCTGCGGTGACCGTGTGACCGGTCTCGTCCTCGTTGGTCCAAGTGATTGTCGCCCCCGTGTCGGCGCGGACGTTCCGCGGGTCAAACTGGGTATCGACCATCGTCACGTCGGTCGTCTCTTCAACCGACGGACTGCTGCCACCCGTACACCCCGCCACCGCCAGCGCCGACATGCATCCCGTGGTTGCGATAAACGTTCGACGGTCCATACGTCGTAACTGACGGGAGTACGGCCAATAGCTATTCGGAGATGTCCCCTCGTCTGACTGTTCCGATCCTCGGTACGGTCGGAATCAGGAATCGTCCTCGAGCGCGGTCCGAATCTTCTCGTTCAGCGTGGCGAGCTTTTCGCGGACCGCCTCGGACTTCTCGGACGGCGGGTCGTTCAGCGCGGGTTGTTGGTCGGGATCAGGGTGGCCGACGATAACACTGCCGATCATCCCGCCGGTCTCGTGAGGGGTGCAGAAATAGTGGTAGACACCCTCGGTTTCGAACGTGTGATCGAACGCGGCCCCCTGTTCCGAAATGACGCCGCTGTCCCACGCTGTTGCCTCCTCGGGTGCGAGTTGTGGCTTCCCGTTCGCCGAATGGTAGGCAGTCGCGGAGTGACTCCCGCTCTCGTTGGTCCAGCTGACGCTGCCGCCCCGTTCGATCCGGACGACGTGTGGGTCGAAGTGATCGCCGTCGTCCATCGAAACCATCGACACGTCTGCGGACTCGACCGGTTCACCGATATCTTCACTATGTTCGTGATCCCCGTGGCTATCGTCGCCGTGACCACCGTCGTCGTGGCTGTGGTCGTCGTGTGAATCGGAACCGGAACACCCGGCGAGACCGACCGCCGTCGTTCCGCCAGCCAGTTGCAGCATCCGACGCCGTGAAACCTATTTGTCACTCATAGATTACTGATCTTGCACACCGGCATATTCTAAATCCAATTATCAACTTGGTCATCTCCGAATCGCAAATTTTGAACACGTCTTACTGGTACTCACAGTGCCCAGTTTGACCCTCGCCGTCTGGAGAGTGAGGACTGATCGCGACGCGAGCGGCGATGACGACGCATCGTCGGCCGGACTACCCGACTTCGATCTGCGGCGAGCCGGTCGCGTTCGCCGTCGCCACCGGACCCACACTGGCTCCGTTGGCCCCTGCGGTGTTCGGTCCCACCGGACCTGCTCGATCTCGAGGGCGACGACTATAGTAGCCACTGAAACGATTTACATACTGATCGCAACGCAGTCTGCGATCAGATGTGCAATGACTTTCAGTGGCTACTATAGCTCGGGGCTCGGCCTCGAGTCTCGGCGGTCGGCCGGTCCGGAAGCGGGCTCGAGTTTCCGTCTCTCTACTGCTCGTCTTGGAATCGAATATCCGATTAATCCACGGGCCACCGCGCCCGTGGCGGTTCACTCAGGGTACTGCCAGTACTTGTACACTAGGCGGCTCATTTCGTTCGATCGAGACCCGATCTACGGCGGCCGCTCGAGCGAAAATCGATCTTCCGTACGCGCGTAGAAACTCCCTGTGAGCCGGCCGACAGCGTCGATCTCCGCCACGTCGATTGTCCCGTCGGTCGTCACCGAGTCCGCGAGGTGGACGTGGCGAACCTCACCGAGCACGAGCGTCGAGCCGCCGACGTCGACGAGGTCGTGGAGGGTGCACTCGAAGGCGACCGCCGCGCCCGCGACGCGTGGCGGGTCGACCGCGGTCGAGTCAGCCCGCTCGAGGCCGGCGTGATCGAACTCACTCTCGTCAACAGGCAGCGTGGCGCTGGTCTCGTTCATCGCTTCGGCGAACTCCTCGGTGACGAGATTGATGACGAACTCGCCGGTGTCGCGGGCGTTCCGTGGCGTGTCTTTGAGCCCGTCCGTATCGTCGACGGGTGCGAACAGCAGGATCGGCGGCTCGACCGACGCGACGGTGAAGAAACTGTACGGCGCGAGGTTGTCGACCCCCTCCTCGCTACGCGTGCTCACCCACGCGATCGGCCGCGGAACGACCGCGCTCGAGAGTACCCGATACAGCGAGCTGTCGTGGTCATCGACGTCGATCTCGAGGCCTTCGGCTCGCTCGCCGTTCTCGGAACCGTTATCCGTCATCAGGGACCCTCCGGCGGTCGATCCACAGCCAGTGCCGTCTCGAGTATACGTCCGCAATCGACTAACACGATGTTACCCGGTTCGGATCCGAACTACTAAACCAGTTCGCGACGTAGATTGACGTAGATAGCACCGATGTCATCGCCCCAGACGAAATCCCGCGAGCAACACGACGACGCCTGTCCCGTCATCGCCTCCCTCGAGCAGATCGGCTCCCAGTGGCGGCTGGCGGTACTCCACGAACTACTGGACGGCGAACAGCGGTTCAACGAACTCAAGCGCTCGACCGACGCGAACGCGCGAACCCTCTCGCGCGTGCTCGACGATCTCGGCGAGATGGGCTTCGTCGAACGCCGCATCGAGGAGGACGCCCCCGTCGCGACCTACTACAGCCTCACCGACAAGGGCGAGTCCCTCGAACCCGTCTTCGGCGAGATCGAGTGCTGGGCCGGCTCCTGGCTCGAGGACAGTGCACTCGAGGCCGAGTAACGGCTCTAGCGGCACGATACGGTTCTATTACTCTTCTCGGCTGTGTTGAATCGCTGTAAGGCGGTGGATTTCACTGTTTGACGGCCTGCTTGATGTTATAGACGACACACATTAAGGCGATTTCACGGAACTCTCGATACCAGGTACGCGCTCGCACGGCGTAGCCGAGCGAGCGCTTAACGGCTGAGTTGACAGTTTCGGTCATTGACCGCTGAGCGTACCGATCTTCGTCAATACGGGCGTTATGTGCGTGATCGTACGGAGCGAAGATCCGGTGTTTGATCAGTGGGCGAATGTCGAGTTCACGCAGTCGTTCTCGGAGTTGTTGCTTGTCATAGCCTTTGTCAGCAGCAAGTGACCGCAGATCGCCCGCGTTCCGGCGGGCGATCTGCTCGGCGAGGTCTGCGTCGCTTCCTTCTAACGTCGTCGAACAGTGGAGATCAAGAACGGCTTGCGTTGCTGTATCGACGAGTTTTGTGACTTTGAGCGTTTGAACGCGGTAATTCGTTCGTTGGCAGTAGTGACGGCTCGCTCGATCTCGTTCGTAGAATGTCGCGTCGATAGCAGCGTGTTCAGATGGATCGTGTAGCTGCGCCGACTGGCGCAGCAACACTCGACAGACGCGCATACTGATCCGGTCGAATACCTTACATAACGTGGATGGCGAGGGGAGATCGGCCGCTCTGAGGCCGATCTCCCCGGTTATTTGTGGCATTTCCTTGAGCAAGTCAATCGTCATCCGGTAGGACGTATCGAGGTAAATCCGCAGACAATGGAGGGAAACAAGTGCATAGTCGGCGAATCCGCCGCCTCCTTCCGGGGCGGCGGATTCGTCTCCATCACCAGTAACGCTTTGAGCGACCGGAACAACTTCCCCAATGAAGCGGGAGATTTGCGTCATAGACACTCGCAGCCTCCCGCTTCATCACCTTTGATTTAGCGACCTATCCCGCCGCCATCTAGCGATTCAACACAGCCCTCTTCTCTCAACTTCACCTACCCAGCGACCGCTCTCAAACCGCCGAGACGGCGTCCCGCGCCGATCAGTACGGCAACAGGAACAGGACGACCGCCAGGAACGGGATCAGCGCGAGCAACATCGTGACGGCGTAGCCGAACATCTCTCGTGCCCGGATCTCCGTGATCGCGAGCAGCGGCAGCGCCCAGAACGGATTCAGCAGGTTGGTGTGTGCGTCCCCGACTGCGTAGGCAATTGTCGCCTGGCCGACCGGCACTCCGACCTCCTGTGCGGCCTCGAGGACGGGCGGCCCGAGGACGATCCACTCGCCGCCACCGGAGGGAACGAAGAGATTGACGATTGCGGCCGTGAGCCACGCGACCACCGGAAACGTCTCGGGGGTCGAGATCGCAAGCAGTCCCTCCGCCATCGTTTCCGCCAGTCCGGAGCCGCTCATCATGCCCTGAATCCCCGCGAAGAACGGGAACAGGAGGATAATCCCGGCGGCGGCGTCCGCGGCGTCGCCGAACCGGTCGCGGTAGAGTGCCGGGCGGGTATAGATCGCGAGGCCGGCGAACAGGAACCCGAAGTTTAGGACGTTCAGATCCAGTGCGTCTAGCCCTCTGGTCGCGAACTCCCAGATGATCACCGCGACGCCGGTCAGCGCGATGACGCCGCCCAGCAGCCGGCTGTTGTCGATCCGCTCGGCGGGAACGCGGTCGTCGCTCCGTCGGTCCGCTGTGATCATCTCGTCCGACGCAGTGTCGTCGACGCCGCCGTCGGCCGCCGACTCGAACAGATCGTCTTCGGGAACGTACTCGGTGATCTCCCTCGAGCGCTCCGCCGAGGGCGTTAACAGGTACAGGACGACCGCGGCGAAGAGAATCGATAGCGCGGTGAGCGTGAGCGCGTAGCCGCTGAAGACCGTCGCAGCGGTGCTGACGGGGTTGTCGATGACGCCGAGTTCGATGAACTCGTTGCCCGATGTCGCGAGTAGGAGGGGTGCCGAGCCGGAGAGGCCCCAGTGCCAGGTGAGCCCCAGGCCCATATAGCCCGCCACACAGAGCAGCGGGTAGTGAACCGTGATCCCCTCCCGGTAAGCAGCCTTGCCCATCTCACGGGCGAAAATCGCGCCGACGACGAGGCTCAGCCCCCAGTGGACCCAGGCCAGCGCCATCGAGACGACGCCGACCAGGACGACAGCCTGTTTGCTGGAGTTCGGGATCGCCGCTAGCCGCTGGAGTCCGTCGTTGACCCGCGGGTGATAGGCGATCACGAATCCAGTCATGATGATCAATACCATCTGCATCGCGAAGGTGAGAAACGCCCAGAACCCGTCGTACCAGTGTTGGACCATCTCCGTCGGTCCCTGTCCCTCGACGATCATCCCGACAAGGAACACGACATAGGACAGGATAATTGCGAAGAGGAACGGGCTCGGCATCCACCGCTCGACGACGGTCGCGATTCGATTCCCCAGCCGTTCGATAACGTTACCGGTCGCCGCCGCTCCGTCTGCTTCCCCCATACGTGATGCGATAACAAATGCTGTGTTAAACGTTATGTACTGTGACCGACGAGTACGACCGAATGCGTCCCGACAGTGGTTCGGATCGCGCCCGCGACGCGGCCGGGACGATCGACGGACCGGACTCGGCCCGCGACAGCCGCGTCTACCGCGGCTGGTACGTCGTCGCCGGCGGATTCATCGGTGCGTTCGTCGTTTTCGGCCTCTCCTATGCGTTCGGCGTCTTCCTCGAGCCGATTCAGCGGGACCTTGGGATTTCCCGCTCGGCCGTCTCTCTGGTCTTCTCCCTGCAGACGGTCGTCATCTACCTCGCCGCGGCGGCCCTGGGCGTCCTCGCAGACCGATTCGGCGTCCAGCGACTGCTGGCCGTTGGCGCGACGACGCTCGTGGTCGGCGGTCTCTGGACGAGCCAGACGGATTCGTACGTCGGACTCCTGGTCGCCTACGGGGTCCTCACGGCGGTCGGTCTCGGTGCGATCTACGTCGTCTCCTACGCCACGGTCCCGCGATGGTTCCAGCGTCGTCGCGGCCTCGCGACCGGCATCGCGACCGCTGGTCTCGGTATCGGGATGGTCGCGATGTCGCCCGCCGCGAGCGCGCTTATCGGAGTCCTCGAGTGGCGTCTCGCCTTGCTCGCACTCGTCCTTGCTGCAACGGTCGCCGTCGCGACCGTGACGCCGCTGTTCGCAGCGGATCCGGTCTCGAGTGGGGCCCAGACGGGCAACGAGTTTCCGGATGGGATGCCGGACCGCGAGCCGACGGAATGGAAGACCTATCGACGAGAACTGGCCGCGGTCGCGACCTCGAGAGCGTTCTTGCTGGTGTTTTCGGGCTGGATACTCGTCTACGCGACGCTGTATGCCGTCCTCGTTCACATCGTCCCCTACGCCGGCGATGTGGGTCTCGGCGGGGGAACCGGCGCGTTTGCGCTCGCCGCGATTGGTGCGACGACGGCAATTGCCCGGATCGGGATCGGCGGACTCGCCGATCGATTCGGCCGCGTTCGAACGTTCGTCACGTGTTCGGCCGTCATGGGTGCGTCGACACTCTGTCTCCCGCTCGTCGACTCTGCGGCGGGTCTGTACGGCTTCGCCGTCATCTTCGGGATTGCCTACGGGGGCAACGGAGCCCTGCTCTCGCCGCTAACGGTCGATCTGTTCGGGACAGCGAACCCGAACGCGATCTTCGGGCTCGTCTCGGTTTCCTTTGCCGTCTCGGGGCTGCTCGCTCCGTGGGCTGCTGGCCTCACTTACGACCTCGCGGGCACGTACACGCCGGCCTTCGTCGGTGCGGGGATCGCCGGTCTCCTCGGTGCGGGATTTGTAGCAGCCGCTGGTACTGAGACGTAACGATCGCTCGAGACGATCGGATCGACGGCATCGCTCAGCGAAGCTGGGAGCAGCCGGAAGAAGCGAACTCAGTCATCGATCTCGAGTTCGACCAACTCGAGCGAGCGATCGAGGTGGCAGACCTCGTGTGGCGGGTCGCCCATGATCTCCTGGATGCGGTACTCCTCATCGAACTCGACGCCGTCGGGTTCGCAGTACTCGTGGCTGGGACACTCGACGTACGGACAGGAGCCGGGGAGGCTCGTCTTGCTGCCGGCGAAGGCTCCCTTCGACGTGATGTTCGCGCGCGTCGTGGCAGGTTCGACTTCGACGGCGCGGACCCCGCTGTCGTGCATGGCACACTCGAGGGTCTGGGCGTTCTCCCGGATAGACGTGATGCGGTACTTCGTGCCGGGCTGGAGATTGAGACACTGACTGCGATAGGGACAGCCGGTACAGGCGTCGGCTTCGCCCTCATAGACGAATTCGGTCCCCGGTTCGGCAAGCCGGGAGCCGATGAGCGTAACGGTCGACATAGGATGTAGTAGTTGCCACTGGCGGTTAAGCGTCACGTCCCGTCGGGCGAACGCAAACCGGGCCGCGAAACCGAGTGTGAGGCCGGCAGGAGATGCAGTCGAACCGGCTCAGTCGTCGGTATCGCTGCCGGTGAGCTCGTCGAGCCGCTCGAAGTACGTCTCCCGGGGGACCTGGTACAGGTCCCGATAGTCGATCTCGCCGCTATCGAACTGCCGGGCGAGTTCGACGGTCCGCTCGAGGGCCTCGCCTCGAGACGAGAATCGAAGCGTCTCGTTCAGCGAGACGTCTGGCTCGAGGTAGAGGGTGACGAACCAGTCCGCGGAATCGGCCGTGTCGGCGGGGTTGACGCCGGGACGGCGGGTTCGCTTGCCGTGGGTGAGATACAGTGTTGGCAGACAGGGGGCGGGGAAGTCCTCGGCGTTGAACACGTCCGGTCGGTACGCGAGGACGAGACGCCCCTTCTCTCCCTGACTCCAGACGGTCCATGCGTCCGGCAGCCGCGAGCGGTCCACCTCGCCGTCCGCGTCCGTGTTCGACATGACCAGCGATAGGACCCCGCTCCGTAAATCCTCGTCGTCACCGCGGCCGACCCGTCGGCTGCTCGGTCCAACTGATTCGGCGGCGTCACCGTGTCATCGAATCAGCGCGCGCGAGCCAACGTGGACGCTGCAGGCCGACAACTTATGCCGAAGAGCCCCGAATGTGGGGTGTGATACCGACCACCAACACAGTATGCTGGCAATATTCTCCTGAAATAAACTCCTGACAAATACCTTTTGGGGCTAAGGCTAAGTAGCTGGATTACTCACTCATTAAATACTATCGGTATCCGTTCGCCGGACCAATCCACTCCGCGCTCGTCCCCGGCGCAGCGTTGTCCGAGCCCTGACGAGGCATCGCGCAACGTTAAGTGGTGATAGATGACACATGACACGGCAGATCGACGCCGCCCACGAACGGGTCACGCTCCCCGAGAACCTGCTCGAGGAGCCCGATGAGTACGACGCGCTCACGTCGGGTGACGCGAAGCGACGGATTCCGACGGTTCGGCCACGAGACGCCACGGCTGGTCGAACGACGTCCACTCAGACAGTCCGCGTGACCGCGGACGACTGCACTGCAAACGGGGGAACCCCGCAACTGGCAATGATACCATGACCGGTGACATCGAAACACTCGAGCAGCTCAGTACGGATTACAAGGAATCGATGCCCGCAGACCTGCGGGAAACCAAGTCCTTCGACTGGTACTTAGAGGAGGTCTACAAGGACCCGAAGGTGGCCCGCAACGCCCACCAGCGCGTCGCGGACATGTTCGACTACTACGGCACCACCTACGACGAGGCCGAAGGGATGGTCGAGTACCAGCTCGCGAGCGAGGATCCGCTGGGTGAGGGCGAGAACACCTTCTACGGGAAGGTGATCCACCAGTCGATTCACGAGTTCGTCAACAAGGTCAAGTCGGGTGCCCGCCGGCTCGGACCCGAGCGGCGAATCAAGCTCCTGCTCGGCCCGGTCGGGTCCGGGAAGTCCCACTTTGACAAGCAGGTCCGCAAGTACTTCGAGGACTACACGCTGCGCGACGACGGCCGGATGTACACCTTCCGCTGGACCAACCTCTGTGACGTCATTCAGGACCAGGACCCGGCCGACGACACCGTCCGGTCCCCGATGAACCAGGACCCGCTCGTACTCCTGCCCCTAGAGCAGCGACAGCGAGTCATCGATGATCTCAACGAGAACCTCGACGCACCCTACACCATCCAGAACGAGCAGGCGCTGGACCCCGAAAGCGAGTTCTACATGGACAAGCTGCTGGCCTACTACGACGACGACCTCCAGCAGGTCCTCGAGAACCACATCGAGATCGCCCGGTTCGTTGCCGACGAGAACAAGCGCCAGGGCCTCGAGACGTTCGAACCGAAGGACAAGAAGAACCAGGACGAGACCGAACTCACCGGTGACGTCAACTACTCGAAAATCGCCATCTACGGCGAGAGCGACCCCCGTGCATTCGACTACTCGGGTGCCTTCTGTAACGCGAACCGTGGTATCTTCTCCGGCGAGGAGCTCCTCAAACTCCAGCGGGAGTTCCTCTACGACTTCCTCCACGCGACCCAGGAGCAGACGATCAAGCCAAAGAACAACCCACGGATTGATATCGACCAGGTGATCGTCGGCCGGACGAACATGCCCGAGTACAAGGACAAGAAGGGCGACGAGAAGATGGAGGCCTTCAACGACCGCACCAAGCGGATCGACTTTCCCTACGTCCTCAGCTACGAGGACGAGGCTAGCATCTACGAGAAGATGCTGCAAAACGCCGACGTCCCCGATATTAACGTCGAGCCACACACTCTCGAGATGGCGGGACTCTTCGGTGTCCTCACACGCATCGAAGAACCCGACACCGAGACCGTGGGGCTCCTCCCAAAGGCCAAGGCCTACAACGGCGAGATCGACGAGGGAGACGACATCGACACCAAGAAGCTCCGCGAGGAGGCCGAACAGAAGGCCGAGATCGGCGAGGGCATGGTCGGGATCTCTCCCCGCTTCATTGGCGACGAGATCGCCGAGGCCATCATGGACTCCAAACACCGCCAGCGCGGCTTCCTCTCGCCGCTGACGGTGTTTAACTTCTTCGAGGAGAACTTAGAGCACCACGGTTCGATTCCGGAGGACAACTTCGAGAAGTATTACCGCTACCTCGAGACGGTCCGCGAGGAGTACAAGGAGCGAGCCATCGAGGACGTCCGTCACGCGCTGGCCTACGACATCGACGAGATTCAGCGCCAGGGCGAGAAGTACATGGACCACGTGATGGCCTACATCGACGACGACACCATCGAAGACGAACTCACGGGCCGCGAGCAAGAGCCCGACGAGACGTTCCTGCGCTCCGTCGAGGAGAAACTCGACATTCCCGAGGACCGTAAGGAGGACTTCCGGCAGGAGGTCTCGAACTGGGTCTCCCGCCGTGCACGTGAAGGTGAAGCGTTCAACCCGCAGGACAACGAGCGCCTGCGCCGCGCACTCGAGCGCAAGCTCTGGGAGGACAAGAAGCACAACATCAACTTCTCCGCGCTGGTCAGCGCCAACGAGTTCGACGACGACGAGCGCTCCGCGTGGATCGACGCGCTGATCGAACAGGGCTACTCCGAAGGCGGCGCAAAGGAGGTGCTCGAGTTTGCCGGTGCGGAGGTCGCCAAGGCAGAGATGGACGACTAACATGACCGGACACGAGGTCGATTAACATGACCGGACGCGACTACGTCACCGAGGCCGATCGCGCACTCGAGGAGACCTACGAAGAGCCGATGAGCCTCGCGGCGTACGTCGATCGAATCTTCGAGAACCCGTCGATCGCCTCCCACGCCTCGAAGTATCTGCTCGAGGCGATCGAGGCCGCGGGCACGCGAACGGTCGTCGAGGAGGGCGAGGAGAAGGAGCGCTACCGCTTCTTCGACGATCCGCACAACGACGGCGAACACGCGATCCTCGGCAACACCGAGGTACTCAATGGGTTCGTCGACGACCTGCGGTCGATCGCCGCGGGCCGGGCGAAAGACGAAAAGATCATCTGGTTCGAAGGGCCGACCGCGACCGGCAAGTCCGAACTCAAGCGCTGTCTGGTCAATGGACTGCGCGAGTACTCGAAGACGCCCGACGGCCGTCGGTATACGGTCGAGTGGAACATCTCGACCGCCGAGGGCAGCGATCGCGGACTGAGTTACGGCGACGACGTCAGCGCCGCCGCCGACCAGAACTGGTACGAGAGCCCCGTGCAGGCCCACCCACTGTCGGTGTTCCCCGAAAACGTCCGCGAGGACATACTCGAGCAACTCAACGAAGAACTCGACGACCACGTCCCGATTCAGGTCGACGCACAGCTCGATCCGTTCTCCCGGGAGGCCTATGACTTCCTTGAGGAACGCTACCGCCGGGAAGGCAAGGAAGAACTGTTCTCGGCGATCACGGACGAGAGTCACCTCCGCGTGAAAAATTACGTCGTCGACATGGGACAGGGTGTCGGCGTCCTCCACTCCGAAGACGACGGCCCGCCCAAGGAGCGACTCGTCGGCTCGTGGATGCACGGCATGCTCCAGGAACTCGACTCGCGGGGTCGGAAGAACCCGCAGGCGTTCAGCTACGACGGCGTGCTCTCACAGGGCAACGGTGTCCTCACGATCGTCGAGGACGCGGCCCAGCACGCTGACCTGCTCCAGAAGCTGTTAAACGTCCCCGACGAGCAGTCGGTGAAACTGGACAAGGGGATCGGGATGGACGTCGACTCCCAGCTACTGATTATCTCCAACCCCGATCTCGAGGCCCAGCTCAACCAGCACGCCGATCGCAACGGGATGGACCCACTGAAGGCGCTCAAGCGCCGGTTGGACAAACACCGATTCGGCTATCTGACGAACCTGAGCCTCGAGACGGAACTCATTCGCCGCGAGTTAACCAACGAGATGGAGGTCTGGGAAGCCGAGAGCTACGACGAACTCGCAGACCGGATCCGCGCGCCGGTGCGGGTGACGGTCAAGGACCGCGACGGCGAGACGCGGGTCCAAGAGTTCGCGCCCCACGCGATCGAGGCGGCCGCGCTGTACGCAGTCGTCACGCGGTTAGACGAGGAGAACCTTCCGAACGGTCTTGATCTCGTCGATAAGGCGCTGATCTACGATCAGGGCTACCTGCAGGAAGGCGACAGCCGCCGCGAAAAGGACGAGTTCGACTTCGACGACGACGGCAACGACGGCGATCACGGGATTCCGGTCACGTACACGCGAGACACGCTCGCGGAGTTGCTCCAAACCGATCGGGACCGCCATCACCCCGAACTGTCGGTCGAGGACATCGTCATGCCCCGCGACGTGTTAAACGCCATGGTCGAGGGGCTGATCGACGCGCCGGTCTTCTCGACCGGCGAGCGCTCGGAGTTCGAGAACCGCGTCGTTCCCGTGAAGAACTACATCTACGACCAACAGGAGAGCGACGTCATCGAGGCAATCATGCACGACAAACGCGTCGACGAGGAGACCGTCGCCGAATACGTCGAACACGTCTACGCTTGGGAGACCGACGAACCGCTGTACAACGACCGCGGCGAGCGCGTCGAGCCCGATCCACTGACGATGAAGCTGTTCGAGATCGAGCACCTGGGCCGGTTCTCTGAGGCGGAGTATGACGGCAATCAACCCCGTGAGAGCGTCCGGAACTTCCGACGCGAGAAGGTCATCACATCGCTGAACCGTCACGCGTGGGAACACCGCGACGAGGACTTCTCGGTCGAAGACGTCGATCTGACGGCGATCCCGGTGATTAAGACCGTCCTCGAGAGCCACGACTGGGACGACGTCGAGCGGACCTTCGAGGACTTCGATCCGCGACAGTGGAGCGACCCGCCAAGCGGGACCGAGACGGCCGAAGTCAAGGAAAGCACGATCGACACGATGGTCGACCTCTTCGGCTATTCGGCGGCGTCGGCCGAACTGACCAGCAGACACGTCATGGGACAGGTGAGCTACAGATGGGACTGAGAGACGACCTCGAGCGATTCCGAGAGGTGGGCGAAGAGCGCCGTGAGGATCTGGCCGACTTCATCCAGTACGGCGACCTCGGACAGAGCCGGCCAGGCGAGATCAAGATCCCGGTCAAGATCATCTCGCTGCCGGAGTTCGAGTACGACCAGCGCGACCAGGGCGGCGTCGGGCAGGGCGAGGACGGCACGCCTGACCCTGGCCAGCCGGTCGGCCAGCCCCAGCCACAGCCGGGCGACGACGGCGAGGATGGCGACCCCGGCGAGGAGGGCGGTGACCACGAGTACTACGAGATGGACCCCGAGGAGTTCGCCGAGGAACTCGACGAGGAACTCGGGCTCGACCTCGACCCGAAGGGCAAGAAGGTTGTCGAGGAGAAGGAAGGCCCGTTCACTGATCTCACCCGGACCGGGCCCAACAGCACGCTCGACTTCGAGCGGATGTTCAAGGAGGGGCTCAAGCGGAAGCTCGCGATGGACTTCGACGAGGAGTTCCTCCGCGAACTCTGCAAGGTCGAGGGGATCGAGCCCCGCGACGTCTTCGAGTGGGCCCGCAGTGAGAACCTCCCGGTGTCGATGGCCTGGATTCAGGAGGCCTACGACGATATTCCGGACGCGGAACGCGGCAAATGGGACTCGATCGAGGAGGTCGAGAACGAGGTCGAGCGCGAGAGCGTCCAGCAGAAGATCCGCCGCGAGGGGGTCCAACACGTCCCCTTCCGCCGCGAGGACGAACGCTACCGTCACCCCGAAATCATCGAGGAGAAAGAGAAGAACGTCGTGGTCGTCAACATCCGCGACGTCTCCGGCTCGATGCGCGAGAAGAAGCGGGAACTCGTCGAGCGGACGTTCACGCCGCTGGACTGGTATCTGCAGGGCAAGTACGACAACGCCGAGTTCGTCTACATCGCCCACGACGCCGACGCTTGGGAGGTCGAGCGCGACGAGTTCTTCGGCATCCGCAGCGGCGGTGGCACCAAGATCTCGAGCGCGTACGAACTCGCCAACGAACTGGTAGAGGAATACCCCTGGACCGACTGGAACCGGTACATCTTCGCCGCGGGCGACTCGGAGAACTCGAGCAACGACACTGAGGAGCGAGTAATTCCGATGATGGAGCAGATCCCGGCGAATCTCCACGCCTACGTGGAGACCCAGCCCAGCGGGAACGCGATCAACGCCACCCACGCCGAGGAGCTCGAGCGCCACTTCGGCACTGACGCCGAGGATGTCGCAGTGGCGTACGTCAACGACGAATCGGACGTGACCGACGCGATCTACGATATCCTCAGTACGGAAGGTGAGCAAGATGAGTAACGAAGCAAACGCCGTTCGCTTCGAACTCACGAAACCCGGTGGTTTTCATGAGTAAGTCAAATTCCAACGCGGATCGATTCCGCAAACAGGCGATCGCCAGCGAGCTCGAGGAACCGGTCGACGAGGCCCGGAACCTCGCCAAGAAGCTTGGCCTCGATCCCTACCCAGTGAAGTACTGGATCATTGACTACGACGAGATGAACGAGCTCATCGCCTACGGCGGGTTCCAGAGCCGGTACCCACACTGGCGGTGGGGGATGCAGTACGATAAACAGCAAAAACAGGGCCAGTATGGCGGCGGGAAGGCCTTCGAGATCGTCAATAACGACAACCCTGCCCACGCGTTCCTCCAGGAGTCGAACACGGTGGCCGACCAGAAGGCGGTCATCACCCACGTCGAGGCCCACTCGGACTTCTTCGCGAACAACGACTGGTTCGGCATGTTCACCAGCGGGCGCGCGGACGAGGATCAAGTCAACGCCGCAGCCATGCTTGAGCGCCACGCTCGAGCGATCGGCGAGTACATGTCCGATCCTGACATCGACCGCGCCGAGGTCGAGAAGTGGATCGACCACTGCCTGAGCCTCGAGGACAATATCGACCAGCATCAGGTGTTCAGCCGCCGGCTTGACGTCGACGGGCCCGCGATCGAGGAAATCGACGGGGACCTCGCCGAGAAGTTAGACGAACTCGAGCTCTCAGACGAGATCAAAGGCGAGGTCTTCAACGAGGAGTGGGTCGAAAAACTCGAGGGCGAAGAGGGCGGCGCGACCTTCCCCGAGGAGCCACAGAAGGACCTGCTGGCGTTCGTCCGCGAGCACGGCAAACAGTACGACGACGAGGCCGGTCGGGGTGTCGAGATGGAAGCGTGGCAACGCGACATCCTCGACATGATGCGCGCGGAGGCGTACTACTTCGCCGCCCAGAAGATGACGAAGGTGATGAACGAGGGGTGGGCCGCCTACTGGGAATCGGCGATGATGACCGACGAGGCCTTCGCTGGCGACGACGAGTTCCTCAACTACGCCGACCACATGGCCAAGGTGCTGGCCTCCGGCGGGCTCAACCCCTACAGCCTCGGCATGGAACTCTGGGAGTACGTCGAGAACACGACCAACCGGCAGGAGGTCCTCGAGGCCCTGCTGCGCGTCGAGGGGATCTCCTGGCGAAATCTCGTTGACGTCGTCGACTTCGACGAGGTGCTCGAGCGGCTCGAGCCGCCGGAAGCAATCGAGACCATCACGCCCGAGACGCTCGACGCGCTCGAGGAGGTCCCCGACGAGTGGATCGACCACGAGGCGCTCGAGCGGGCCCGCGAGGGCGAGATCGACGTCGAGACGTACCCTTGGAAGGTGCTGACCGAAGCGGGACTGGCGCGGCGACACTACTCGCTAGTCAAGCGCCAACACCGTGGCTTCCTCGCCAGGGTCAGCCAGAACGAACTCGAGCGGATCGGCCGCTACCTGTTCGACGACGCCCGCTACTCGTCGGTCGAGGAAGCGCTCGAGGATGTCGACTTCACGGCCGGCTGGGACCGGATGTTCGATGTCCGAGAGAGCCACAACGACGTGACCTTCCTGGACGAGTTCCTGACACAGGAGTTCATCACGGAGAACAACTACTTCACCTACGAGCACTCGCAGGCGACAGGGCAGTTCCACGTCGCTAGCGACGCGGCCGAGGACGTCAAGAAGAAGCTCCTCCTGCAGTTCACCAACTTCGGGAAACCGACCATCGCGGTCTACGACGGCAACTACAACAACGCGAACGAACTGCTGCTCGGCCACCAGTACAACGGCGTCATGCTCGATATGGGGCAGGCCACGGAGACGCTCAAGCGGATCTTCGAGCTGTGGGGCCGGCCGGTGAACCTGCTGACGATCGTCAAGGAGGTCGACGAACACGACATCGAGGTGGCGAAGCGTCGCAATCGCGAGCCCGAACCCGAAGAACAGGGCAAGCTGATCCGGTACAACGGCGAGACGGTGACGACCGAGGACGTGCCCTGGGAGGAGGTCGAACACCTCGCGGCCGACGACGTCGATTACGACACGAAACCCGACGAGTGGCTCGCGTAAGGCCGCTCAGTTCGGGTTCCCCGTCCGACTCTCATGAGCGCCGGCTCGAGTGCCGTTGGCCAGAACCCTTACGTCGTCGTTCCCCAATGCAGGGGACACGATGGATGGGGACGGGGGCGAGGCCATCGAATCCCGGGGTCGGGGGGCCACCGGGGTCGATTTGCCGTCAATCCTTAGACGACTCGACGATCAGAATCCGGCCGAGCAACGCGACGCTGTCCGCCGAATTCGGACCGCGATCGACGACCAGGGGCAGGGAGCGGTCTGTGCGCCGACGGTGCCGAAGTTACGGACGCTGCTCGAGCGGCCCGGTATAGATTTTCATGACGAAATTGCCGCCTGTCTCGCCGATCTGGCGATCGACGCACCCACAGACGTCGCGCCATCGACTGACGTGATCGTGACCGTTGCCCGCGAGCATGCTGACCAGCCGATGACGCGCGATCTCCTCCGATGTCTCGCCGCCGTCGCGGCCGAGCGGCCGGACGTCGTGGTCGAGCACGTTGAGGCGATCGGCGACGTACTGGAGCGGCGACGTGGGTACGACCGCCGCGGGCTCCAGGTGATCGCCCGCGTCTCGACGGCGGAGCCGACGGCGATCGAACCGGTAGTGCCGATCCTCACCGACGCGCTGGCAGCGAATCCGGTCGAAACGGGCCGCCGGTGCTCCGAGCGCTCGGCCGACTAGCGCGATCCGACGGGGCGCTTCCGTCCCTCGAGTTTGTCACACACGCTGCCGCGATCGTCGATCACGACGATCGATCCCTGCGACACGATGCGATCGGCTGTCTCGGCGACGTGGCTCACCGCGATTCCGCGGCGGTCGAACCCGTCTGTGCCGTGTTCAGGACGGCGCTTTCGTCCTCCGACCCGGATACTCGGGCTATCGCCGCGGTCACGGTCGCCCGTATCGCAGCCGGGATCGACGACGCGGTCGACCCGGTTCGCGGGCAGTTGCTCGAACTACTCGCGGACGACATCCGCACGTCCGGGTGAACGCCTGCATCGCGCTCTGTCACGGGCACGTCGACGCGGCCACACCGCAACTGCGGGAGCTCGCGAGCGAGGATCCAGCACCGAACGTCCGAAACCGTGCTTCGTGGGCTGTGAGACACCTTTCGGCGGGACAGTAGTTCTCGATACAGACCGGAACACAGTCTGTTCTCGCGGCCGTTTCGCCGACTATGGCGTTTCTCATCGAAACCGAGTCCCGGTTGACGACCGTCGACGTGACCGATCGCATCGCTGCAGCCGTTCCGGACGACCTCGAGTCGGGGACCTGTACCGCCTTCGTTCACCATACGATGGCCGGACTCCCACCTGCGAGCGGCGCTGATCGGGCCGGACGTGACGATTCCGATCGAGACTAGGGAGTTGGCACTGGGGACGTGGCAGTCGGTGTTGCTCGTCGAGTGTGACGGGCCGCGAATCCGGACCGTGACCGTGACGACCGTCGGCGAGTAGGTCCACGCTCGATTGGCGATGGGTCGGTCGACCAAGAGCCGTGAGAATCGGACGGACTGCGATTCACCTGGATAATAAAAACAATAGTCTGACCACCGTTAGATCGAAAGTATGACGGGGAAAATGTCATCTCTCTACTCGAGTATGAGTCACCTCCGAGACGAATTGTACGATGTGTTGTCGAACCCGCGCCGCCGACGACTGCGATTTGACCTGTGGAGGCCGCTCCGCGGACGGATTCGCCGAGATCGCTCCGGCGAGGGAGTGACAGGCCGACCACCGGTGGGATGCCCGCCCTGCACGTCGCTGGTCGTCGCCGTTCAGGCCTCGCAGTCACACGGCGATCGGCTGATCCGCCGAGACGCAGTCAACACCGCGACGACCGAGCAGGGTCGCCATCGATCGCCGCTCGACCGTCCATGCGTGGACCTCGAGGCCCACCGTCTTCGCCCGTGGAACAATTCCGGTCGCTAGACAGCGCCAGCGATTCGCACCGAGGACGTCACAGTCGAGTTCGACCGCCGTCGTGATCGGCGTCTCGAGGTGGCGACTCGCCAGCAACCCGATTGGCTGATCCGGATCGCGCTCGCGGATCGCCCGCAGTTCGGAGACCAAAAAGGACGTCGTGACGACGCGGTTGTCGACGGCGGCGTCCTCAAGAACCGCGAGGACATCCGCGGCAATGCCGGACTCCTTGAGTTCGAGATTGACCTCGACGGACGGCGGCAGGGCCGCGAGCATGTCCGTGAGGGTCGGAATCCGCTCGTCGGACTCGAGCACCGAGTGGTCGGTGAGCTGCGTGAGGGTGGCGTCCGCGACGGTGCCGGTGCCGTCGGTGACGCGGTCGATCGTCTCGTCGTGGACGACGACGAGTTCGCCCGATCCACAGCGTCGTACGTCGAACTCGACGGCATCGGCGTGTTCGGCGGCGGCCTGGACGGCACCGATCGTGTTCTCGGGAGCGGTCGCAGCGAAGCCGCGATGTGCGATGAGTCGCATTCACCGGCCTATCGGGAGCCGCGGATTTCAGTGACTCGTTCGGTCGCAGGTACCGACGCTCCGAGGGGACTTCCAAATCACTTAGCAAGCACTGTTAAACCAATACCCTGACTAGATGAGGACGATTACTGGATTGGATGACCTAACCACTCACTCGTCAGTCGTGATCAGGCCATGAGCGGCCCCAGGAGTGATTCGATCGACGTGTTGCTCATCGAGGACGAGACCGAGGACGTTCGGCTCATCCGCGAGGCATTCGACGAGGTAGACGTCGAAACGTCGGTTCGCGTCGCCGCCGACGGCGACAAGCACTGACACTGCTGACCGACCGCGGCGATGAACCGCCATCGATCCCAGATCTCGTTTTGCTGGACCTAGACCTGCCGCGGATGAGCGGTCTCGAGCTACTCGAGGCGATCACGGATGAGCCAGCGCTCGCACGGCTTCCCGTGCTCGTGTTAACGCGACCGGCGACGGTCGAGGACGTTCATGCGAGTTACGAGCTCGCGGCCAACGCCTATCTCACGAAACCAACCGATCCCGAGGAGTACGCCGAGATGGTCGATGCAGTCGCCGACTTCTGGTTCAGACGAGCCGCGCTGCCGACGCGAGAGTCGTAGCGTCCTCTGGCGTCCGACTCGCGACGGTTGTCAACAAGCCCCTCCTTTGATGCGAACAGCCCACACACCGTACGGTATGGCAGTCACGACTGAGTTCGATGTCGACTTCGACGGAACCGTCGCAGTAATCACCGGTGCCAGCGGCGCGCTCGGTAGCGCCGCTGTCGACCGGTTCCGCGAGGCGGGTGCGACGGTCTGTGCCGTCGACGTGATCGCACCGGACGACGAGGATAGTCAGCTCGAGGCCGACCCCGCCGACGAACCCGACCTCGCGTTCTACGAGGCCGATCTGACCGACGAGGACGACGTCGCGGCCCTGATGGAGTCCGTCGTCGAGGACCACGGCCGGATCGACCACTTGCTGAACATCGCCGGAACATGGCGCGGTGGCGACCACATCGAGGACACCGACCTCGAGGAGTTCGAGATGCTCGTCGACGTGAACCTGAAGACGGCCTTTCTCGCGTCAAAACACGCCCTACCCCACCTACAGGAGACGGACGGATCGATCGTCAGCATTAGCGCGCGGTCCTCGCTCGAGGGCGGCGAGGGCGACGGCCCCTACCGGATCACGAAGGCCGGTATCCGGCTGCTGACGGAGACGCTGGCCGAGGAAAATCGCGGGACCGTCCGTGCGAACTGCGTCATGCCGAGCGTGATCGATACGCCGATGAACCGGGAGATGATGCCCGACGCTGATCATGACGAGTGGGTCGATCCGCTCGAGATTGCGGACGTGATGGCCTTCCTCTGTAGCGACGGGGCCGCGGTGACGAGCGGTGCTGCCGTGCCGGTGTACGGCGAGGCTTGATCGGCAAAAAATAACGAACCCCGTCAGTCAGCCGAGGATACCGCTGAGGGCCTCGTACGCACCGACCGCGTTCAGTCCGAGGATCACGACAAGCGTGACGATGACGGGGATCCGAAGGGCCCAGATCCAGTAGGTTCCCCACGAACCGAGGTTTCGAATCCCTTTGCCGAGTTCCTCGAGGCCGGTGTCGGTCCCGACCCAGCCGATGTAGATGGATAGCAACAGTGCCCCGAGAATGAGCAGGATGTTGTTGGCGAGTTCGTCGTAGACCGTAAGCCACGCCAGACTTCCGTCGTACGCGACGGGAACGCCGAAGAGGAAGATCGCGGTCCCGATGGCGAGGGTCGCCGGAACGCGGTCGATGCCGTGTTCGTCGATCAGGTATGAAACGACGACCTCCATGATGCTGATCGCGCTCGAGAGCGCCGCGATGGTAACGGTGCCGAAGAAGATTGCCCCGAGAACACTACCGAATGGAATGTTGCTAAACGCTTGCGAGAGCGCGATGAAGATGAAGCCCGGACCGTCACCGATTTCCACGATGTCGGCGACAGTGAGTTCACCGGAGAAGAGGACCGGGAACGCAACGAGGCCGACGGTAAACGCGATTGCTGTGTCCAGACCGACGATGATGACGGCGTCCTTGGCGAGGTTACGATCCTCACTGAGGTAGGATGCGTACGTAATCATCACACCCATCCCGAGAGAGAGCGTGAAGAACGCCTGTGCGGCGGCCGCAGGTAAGATTTCGGTCCAATTCGCAGTGATGGTACCCAGATCCGGTGACAGGTAGTACGCGTAGGCTTCCCCAGCATTCGGAAGCGTTCCGGCGTAGACCGCTAGACCGATCAGGAGAGCGATAATTGCGGGGACCATCAGTTTAACCGAGAACTCGATCCCCCGACGGATACCGAACCCGACGACAGCGATGACGGATGCCATGAAGATCGCGTGCGTGAGTACAGGCATCATCCCGCCCGTCGTCGCCCCGAACTGCGCTGCACCGTCCGCGGCATAGCCCCCTGTAGTCCATAGACGGTGTACTGCAAGACCCAGCCAGCGACGACGCTGTAGTACGATAGGATGACGAATCCTGCGACAACGAACACCCCTCCGATCCGCTTCCAGGACCCCGTACCGATCTGTTTGAGTGCACCGACGGGGTTCCGTTCCGTGTATCGGCCGACGGTGAACTCGACCAGTATGACTGGAAACCCGATGAGTGCAATTAACGTGAGGTAGACGACGAGGAACGCCGCCCCACCGTATTCGCCCACTTGATACGGAAATCGCCAGACGTTACCTAACCCCACCGCACTGCCGACTGCGGCAAGAATGAAGCCTGTTCTTGTTGCCCATGTTTCGCGCTGAGCCATATCGATTGGATTGATAGAGCGGCCACATATAACTTTTCGTGATTTCTCTAGAGGACGTCTGGGGGCTGGATACCGTTTGAAACCGCCGTTTTGAGTCGATGTCGAGATGGCAATATATTGTAAAAATGTATTACTTTCGGAAAAACGGTTGCAGTGACCGATCTCGAGTCTTTGGTTCTTTCGGACAGTGATAAATCGTGATGGTATTACGGAATCCTTTTCCTGTTGGTCATCACAGAAGGTCGTATGATACAGCGAGGGGTGTACCGAGCATGACGATGGAAGACCGTATCGACGAACTCGAGGAACGTCGCGAAGAAGCGCGTCAGGGCGGCGGCGAGGCCCGAATCGAGAAGCAACACGACAAGGGGAAGATGACCGCCCGCGAGCGGATCGATTACTTCCTCGACGACGGCACCTTCACGGAGTTCGACCAGCTTCGGACCCACCAGACGAGCCAGTTCGGCATGGAGGAGAAGAAGATTCCTGGCGACGGCGTCGTCACGGGCTACGGCGAGGTCAACGGGCGGAAGGTCTTCGTCTTCGCCCACGACTTCACCGTCTTCGGCGGCTCACTCGGCGAAGTCTTCGCCGAGAAGGTCTGCAAGGTCATGGACATGGCGATGGAGGTCGGCGCGCCCGTCATCGGACTCAACGACTCCGCCGGCGCTCGGATTCAGGAGGGGGTGAAGAGCCTCGCCGGCTTCACCGAAATCTTCCGGCGAAACCAGGAAGCAAGCGGCGTCGTCCCCCAGATATCGGGAATCATGGGCCCGTGTGCCGGCGGTGCGGTCTACTCCCCGTCGATCACCGACTTCATTTTCATGGTGAAAGACACGAGCCACATGTACATCACCGGCCCCGGCGTTACCAAGACCGTCACCGGTGAGGACGTCACCCACGAGGAACTCGGCGGCGCGATGACTCACGCCGATAAAACCGGCGTCGCCCAGTTCGCCTGCGAGAGCGAAGAGCAGGCCCTAGACGACATCCAGCGGCTCCTTTCCTATTTGCCCCAGAACAACGTCGAGGATCCGCCTCGCGTCGAACCGTGGGACGACCCCGACCGCCGTGACGAGGAACTCAAGAGTATCGTCCCGCCGAGCCCGCAGAAGCCCTACGACATGACCGACGTCATCGATTCGGTTGTCGACGAGGGTTCCTTTTTCGAGGTCGCGGACAACTTCGCCCAGAATATCGTCGTCGGCTTCGGCCGCCTCGACGGGCGCTCGGTCGGCCTCGTCGCCAACCAGCCCCGCGTCAACGCCGGAACGCTGACCGTCGACGCCTCGATGAAGGCCTCGCGGTTCGTCCGCTTCTGTGACTCCTTTAACATCCCGATCACCACCTTCGTCGACGTCCCCGGCTACATGCCCGGGACCGACCAGGAACACCGCGGGATCATCCGCCACGGCGCGAAACTGCTCTACGCCTACGCCGAGGCGACCGTTCCCTCCTCACAGTCATCACGCGCAAGGCCTACGGCGGTGCCTACTGCGTCATGGCCTCGAAGAACCTCGGCGCGGACGTCAACTACGCTTGGCCGACCGCCGAGATCGCCGTCATGGGTCCACAGGGTGCGGTCAACATCCTCTACCGCGAGGAGCTTGCAGAGGCCGAAACCCCGATGAGCTCCGGGATGAACTCATCGATGAGTACCGCGAGGAGTTCGCCAACCCCTACACCGCGACGGACAAGGGCTTCCTCGACGATGTCATCGTGCCGACCGAAACGCGGCCGCGGCTGATCCGCGACCTCGAGATGCTCGAGACCAAGCGCGAACAGAACCCGGACAAGAAACACGGCAACATCCCGCTGTAGCATGACCTCACAGCAACAGACCACCGCCGACGGCGCGACCACGCCGACAGCGGTGGACGAGGCTGCTAGGACCGACGGCGAATCGGCCGGGATCGAGGCTGCCGTTCCCGGAGACGTCGACCTCGACCTGCCCGACGACGCGGACGACGAGGAGGCCGCGGCCATCGCGGCCGCCATCGGTGCCCATCTCCACGATCAGGCGCGGGCGGCCGCCGCAGCGGCTGCCAAGGGCGAAGAGACGTGGGACGGCAAGCGCTGGGCCTTCGCCGGACGCGTTCGCGCACAGCAACACCGGACCGCTCGCGTTCCGCGCGAGGCCCCGACCGATGCGTGGTCGGCCGCGGGGCGAACGAAACAGTTCTGAACGCGCTCGATCCCCTAGTTTTCGGATCGGGCCCCTCCGTGACGACGGCGTCCGAGTGATCACGAGCGGGCGAGCACTCGAGCTGAGAGATCCGTGGACTCAAGCGAGAGAAACGAGGGGCTCTGTTGAAATATTCTTCTTCAGATGCGTTTTGCCATAAGATACGGGCTCACTACTGGGTCGCAACGTTTTACTCCGGACCGGCCAACCGACGTGCGGTGGCGCGCGCTGTCTGCGAGGCGCGACCTAAGGGAGCGCCTCGGAAGCGAACGGAGAGCGAAGCGAGCCGTGAGCAGGCCGACCGATCGCTAGTGAGGGCGGCCGATGACATTGTGCGAGGGATGAGTGAGGGAAGTATGACCGAGCGTTAGCGCGGGACCGTCGGTCCCGCGAACCATGCGAATAGTGCGAGACCAAAGGTCTCGCATACCATGCGAACGGGCCGTCAGCCCGTGAGCAGACGGGCAGTGCGCGGCGCGTTGCGCCGCGACTGTCGGGACGGTGAAACCGTCCCGCAGCGCCCGTGAGCAGAAATCGGCTGGGGAGGGCGTGGCGATTCCCTGTTGCCACGATAGCAGGACGCTTCGCCCTACCCAATCCTCCAGAACACACCAATGGTACGGCGGCGCTACTCCGAATCGGATCCCAGTTCGGGTTCCGGTTCGGCTTCGTCTTCGGTCTCCGACGTGGTGATCGGCTCGTCGGGCTCCGCCCCGATATCCGTTCCCATATCCTGGCCTTCCTTGATCGCCTGCGCTTCCTGTTCCATCGCCTCGACGTCCATCTCCGCCTGTTCGTCGATCTCGCCGATGATGTCCGCGATGTCGTCGAGGCCGATCAGTTCGCGGGTCTCCTCGTCGAACTCGAGGCTCTCGAGGTCGGTCCCGTTCCCCTCGACGTCGCTGCCCGAGAGGTGCTTGCCGTAGCGGCCGACCAGCGAGGTGAGTTCCTGGGGCATGACGAACGTCGTCGACTCGCCCTGACCGATATCGGCGAGCGTCTCCATCCCCTTGTCGATGACCGCGCGCTCGCCCATCGATTCGGCGGAGCGCGCGCGCAGCACGGTCGAAATCGAGTCACCCTGGGACTCGAGGATCTGGCTCTGTTTCTCCCCTTGGGCGCGGATGATGTTCGACTGCTTGTCACCCTCCGCTTTCTCGACGGCGCTGCGGCGTTCACCCTGCGCCTCAAGGATCATCGCGCGACGACGGCGCTCGGCGGAGGTCTGTTCCTCCATCGCGCCCTTGACGCCCGCCGAGGGAGTCACCTCGCGGACCTCGACGGACTCCACGCGAATACCCCACTCGTCGGTTGGTTCGTCGAGTTCCTGTCGGATCCGCTCGTTGATCATCTCACGGCGGCTGAGCGTATCGTCGAGTTCCATGTCGCCGATCACGGCGCGCAGCGTCGTCTGGGCCAGGTTCGAGACCGCGCGCTGATAGTCGTCGACCTCGAGAAACGCGCGCTTGGCGTTCATGACCCGAATGTAGACGACTGCGTCGGCGGTCACCGGCGAGTTGTCGCGAGTGATCGCTTCCTGCTGGGGAACGTCCAGCGTCTGCGTTCGCATGTCGAACGTATAGATCCGCGAGACGAACGGCGGGACGATGTTGAGACCCGGCTCTAGCAGTTTCCGATACTCGCCGAAGACGGTCAGCGCGGCCCTGTCGTAGGCGTCGACGATCTCGACCATCTGCCAGACCGTGACCACGACGAGGAAGAGTCCGATCAGGCCGACGAGCAAGAGCGGGTCCTCGAGCACCGATTGCGTCTGCAGCGGGCTGAGTACGAACTCGTACATCGTGTGTATCAGGGACTCAGATCGGATAACGCTTGCCCATAACTAGCATGGGACGCGGCCTCTTTCGACTCGCGGTCGTTTCGCTCTCGCTCGTCGCGTTTTGTCCTCGAGTCGGGGAGCAACTGACGCCGATAGTAATCGACGGTACCCGGGTTCGTCAACTGACGATACCTGTCATGTTGTCGAACCGGTTGCGAAAAAGTAAGGTAGGGCCCTCACGACGGTTCCCACAGGAATGTTCAGGAAGGTTCTCGTGGCGAACCGCGGGGAGATCGCCGTTCGCGTCATGCGAGCGTGTGAGGAGTTGAACATCGGAACCGTTGCAGTCTACTCCGAGGCAGACAAGGACTCGGGACACGTCCGCTACGCCGACGAAGCGTACAACGTGGGGCCGGCGCGTGCGGCCGACTCCTATCTCGATCACGAGGGCGTCATCGAGGCCGCACGGAAGGCCGACGCTGACGCCATCCATCCCGGCTACGGCTTCCTCGCGGAGAACGCCGAGTTCGCGGGCAAGGTCGAGGACGTCGAGGGCATCACCTGGATCGGCCCGTCCAGTGACGCGATGGAGTCCCTCGGTGAGAAGACCAAGGCTCGGAAGATCATGAGCGAGGCCGACGTGCCGATCGTCCCCGGGACCACTGACCCGGTCACCGAGCCCGAGGAGGTCAAAGAATTCGGCGAGACGCACGGCTACCCGATCGCGATCAAGGCGGAGGGTGGCGGCGGCGGCCGCGGGATGAAGGTCGTCTGGGACGAGAGCGAGGTCGAAGACCAACTCGAGAGCGCCAAACGCGAGGGCGAGGCCTACTTCGATAACGACTCGGTCTACCTCGAGCGCTACCTCGAACAGCCCCGTCACATCGAGGTCCAGATTCTGGCCGACGAACACGGCAACGTTCGCCATCTGGGCGAGCGCGACTGCTCGCTCCAGCGCCGCCACCAGAAAGTTATCGAGGAGGGACCCTCCGCGGCCCTGACGGACGAACTTCGCGAGAAGATCGGCGAGGCTGCTCGTCGCGGCGTCGCCGCCGCGGAGTACACCAACGCCGGGACCGTCGAGTTCCTCGTCGAGGAGGAGGACCGCGAGGCGGGCGAACTGCTCGGCCCCGACGCGAACTTCTTCTTCCTCGAGGTCAACACCCGCATTCAGGTCGAGCACACCGTCACCGAGGAGATCACGGGCTACGACATCGTCAAGCGCCAGATCAAAGTGGCCGCCGGCGAGGAAGTCGACTTCGAACAGGACGATGTCGATATCGACGGTCACGCGATGGAATTCCGCATCAACGCCGAGAACGCCGCAAACGACTTTGCGCCCGCGACCGGCGGACAGCTAGAAACGTACGACCCGCCGGGCGGGATCGGCGTCCGACTCGACGACGCCCTGCGTCAGGGAGACGACCTCGTCACTGACTACGACTCGATGATCGCGAAGCTGATCGTCTGGGGCGAGGACCGCGACGAGTGTATCGAGCGCTCGCTGCGGGCCCTCCGGGAGTACGAGATCGCGGGCATCCCGACGATCATCCCGTTCCACCGGCTGATGCTCACCGACGAGGAGTTCGTCCAGAGCACGCACACGACGAAGTATCTCGACGAAGAGTTAGACGAGAGCCGTATCGAGGAGGCCCAGGAACAGTGGGGCGGCGACACCGGCGACGGCGGCGCGAGCGACGACGAGGACGAGGCCGTCGAGCGCGAGTTCACCGTCGAAGTCAACGGCAAGCGCTTCGAGGTCGAACTCGAGGAACGCGGCGCACCAGCCATCCCGACCGGGGATGTCGAAGCCGGCAGCGGTCAGGCAAGCCGGCCGGAGCCAGCGGGCGGCTCGAGTAGCGACGGTGGTGCCGAACTCGAGGGCGACGGAGAGACCGTCGACGCCGAGATGCAGGGGACGATCCTCGACATCGAGGTCGAGGAGGGCGATGAGGTCGCGGCCGGCGACGTGCTGGTCGTCCTCGAAGCGATGAAGATGGAAAACGACATCGTCGCCTCGCGGGGCGGCACCGTCACGCAGATCGCCGTCGAGGAAGGCGAGAGCGTCGATATGGGCAACACGTTAGTCGTCCTCGAGTAACTCCGGGTCGCACGGTTAGGAGCGGACACGGCCGTCCGCGAACGTGTTCGCCGGAGTTTCGAAGGAGGTGCTCGCGCATCGAATAGATGCACGCGTCACCGATCCGAGACCCTGCGGTGATCGACGGGATGTCGGCGTCTGGCATGCTTCCCGCCGGTCCACCATCCATCCCTGACTCGAGTGTCGCGTGCACTCGGTCACAGCTGGTCGAGACGATCGGTGTGCCGATCCGGCGGCTTCACCGAGCCATCCGTCACACTGACTCACTTCTCTCGATTTGCAGCCACAAGCGCCACCTGCCCGTCTCTCAGTCACCGGTCGAGACGCTGCGCGTCTCGTCGTCGGTGCCGCCCCAGGGGAGCGGTCCGTCGTACCCCTCGGGAATGAACGGACAGAGCGGATCGCCGACGTGGATTATCAGGCCAACGTCCATCCGACGCAGTTCTGGCAGGGGTACAGTCTCGGCAACGTCCGCGACCGCCCCTTTGGCGAGATCTGGGACGACGAGTCGAACCCGCTGCTCGCGGCGCTCCGGAACCGCGAGGAGCACCTGAGCGGCAAGTGCGCGGACTGCCAGTATCGGTCGATCTGTCGCGGTGCCTCACGGCTGCGGGCGCTCGCCACGACGGGCGACCTGTTCGCTCCGGACCCGCGGTGTTACCTCAGCGACGACGAGGTGCGCGGCGAGAAACCGGGAGACCGGTCGCCGGCGGTGCTGTGAACTGACCAAGGATCTCCGGCGGTCTCGAGCGGATGACTCGATCAGCGTCGGTTTTCGACCGGAGCGATTCGCTCAGCGACGGGAGTCGGGTCTCGCGGGAAGCTGTCCGAGACAGTGACGGCAGTAGGTGTAGCTGTGTTCGTTCTCCGTCCCACACACGCGGCAGGTGACCGGCTCGTCGAACGTCTGCGTTCGGGAACTCATCGTCAGTGCTACCGACCGGGAACAAATAGCCCTCAGCCTGACGAGTGCAAGGAATCGAGCGCTGTCCCCCGATTCGCTCGGTGCGTGCGGTCGCCGGGCTCAGTCGTCGCCCACATGGATGCGAGTCACGTGCCCGCCACAGCCGCACTGATCGGCGTACTTGAGCCGAATATCATCGAACGCCCGCCTCGATCTCGTCCCAGAGATACGTCTCGGGGTGGCCGTGCTCGCCGTGGGTGACGAGGTTAACGTGGTAGCCGGCGGCCGTCTCTTCGATCGCCTCTTTCGACTGCTCCACGATCAGAGCCCGATCCGCGGCGTATTCGAGGCCCTCGAGGTTCGCCGACCACGTCGCGTCGGACTCGCCGCGTTCGCGGTCGTCGTCGCCCGGTTACTGGCGAACACGACGGTCGAGCGGTCTCCGATGCGCGCTCGAGTCGGGCGAGGACTCCCCTGCAGCAGGGGTAGAGAACCTGATGTGGACGCGTCGCCCGATCGGTAACCGAGACGAAACGATCGTCGGAGAGAACGGTTCGAGTCTATTCCTCTGGCGAAACGTCGACCCCCGGTTCGTACCGCTGTGATTCGATCGTCGAGACGACCAGTTCGCCGTACTCGGCGGCCGTCAGCGCGCCTGCGTTGTAGTCCTCCGTGTGTACCGTCTCGACTGTCGCTGACCCGTACGACGCGGGCGCGTCGTCGAGAATCGTCGCACCCAGTGCGACGGCATCGTAGCCCGTGTCGATCAGCGATGCGTAGCCGCCCGCGATCAGGGCGACGTCGTGAACGTTTCCCTCATCGTATCGATCGGTGTTGACGTATTCGAGGGTCAGCACATCCCGTTTGCGTTCGACCGACTCGACGGCCATATCATACTCCTCGAGCGTCGACACGAGCCCCTCGGGGTCGGTGACATCGGCAGCCGCGAGTTCCGGAACCCGCTCCTCGAAGATCGCGCTTCGCTCCTCAACGGGGAGGTCGGGGACGTATGACGAGACCGGCCACTCCGTGTTCTGGGGGAACTCCGTTCCCATTTCCTCGATACAGCCGGCGAGTCCGATCGTCGCGGCGACCGCCCCTGCCTGCAGGAACCGCCGTCGCGTCGGCCGCTCGCTCCCGCTCCCCGGCGCGTTCCGATTCATATCCGTGGCCAACGTCACCTCGCCGCAAATGGGTTCGTTCTGCAAACGCCGGCATGGGGATCAAGGACCGGTTTCTCGTAGGGAGCACCGCCCAGATGGTCCTCGAGCTGTACAACGTCGGCTTGGTCGTGATCGGTATCGGACTGTTCGGCGTCGCCGTCCTCCCGCGGTTCGTCTCCGACCGCGCGATCTCGCTGCCGATCTTCTTCGTCGCCTTCGGCATGCTCGTCTTCGGACTGCCGATCGGGCTCCCCGCGCCGGACCCCTCGAGCAGGGGACGACGACGGAGCACCTCGCGGAACTGGGTGTCATCGTCGCCCTGATGGGCGTCGGGTTGAAGATCGACCGCGTCCCCGGGCTGCGCGCGTGGGCGTCGACTTGGCGGTTGCTCGCGATCACGATGCCGCTGTCGATCGCCGGCGCGGCGCTGCTGGGCCGGTGGCTCGGTCTCGTGATTCCGACCGCGGTCCTGTTGGGGGCCTGTATCGCCCCGACCGACCCCGTACTGGCGTCGGAAGTCCAGGTCGGCGGGCCGGGCATGGGAAGCGAAGAGGAAGCCCTCGAGGAGGCGGCCGGAAAGGAAGACGAGGTTCGATTCGCGCTCACCTCCGAGGCGGGACTGAACGACGGGCTCGCGTTCCCGTTTACGAATCTGGCGATCGCGATCGCCCTCGTCGGGATCGCACCCGGTAACTGGCTCGGCGAGTGGCTCCTCGTCGACGTCGGCTACCGAATCGTCGTCGGCGTGATCGTTGGCGTCGTCCTCGGCTATCTGACCGCTCGCCTCGTCTTCGCGACGGAACCCGACACTCCCGTTGCGGAGTCGGTCCAGGGGCTCGAGGCGATCGCCGGCACGCTACTGGTCTACGGCGCGACCGAGCTCGCAGGCGGCTACGGCTTCATCGCGGTCTTCGTCGCCGCGCTGATGGTTCGCCACTACGAGCGATCCCACGACTACAACCGATCGCTCCACGAGGTCAGCGAGTTCGCCGAGCAGGTGATGATGGCACTCATTATGCTCTTCTTCGGCGGCGCAATCGTCGGCGGCCTTCTCGAGCCGCTCACGCTCGAGGCGATCGTCGCGGCGGTCGCAATCGTGTTCCTCGTCCGCCCGCTTGCCGGGTTGATCGGGTTCCTCGGGTTCGACCGCGATCCTGCCGAGCGGGCGACGATCGCGTTCTTCGGTGTGCGAGGGATCGGCTCGTTTTACTACCTCGCACACGGGTTGAACGAGGCCGCGTTCCCCGATGCCGACGTCCTGTGGGCCGTCGTCGGGGCCGTCGTCCTCATCTCCATCGTCGTCCACGGGATCACCGCCACCCCCGCGGTCCGCTGGCTCGAGGCGCGAGCGGAGTAGCGCCGATTCGGCCGCTCTCACGCGCTCGAAGAAACGGCTGTCCCGCTTAGGCGGGCACTTCCTTCGGACTCCGCTCCCAGTGACGGTGCTCGGCGATCGCGTCGACGAACGCCTCGGCGAACTCCTCGAGGTCGTCGCCCTGCCCCGTCACCACGCCGTCCGATGAGACCGTTTCGCCGTCGTCGGCAATCTCCACGTCCGGTAGTTCGACCGTCTCGAGTAGTTCGGTCCCCTCGTCGAGGGCGGCGATTGGTTTCTTGTGTTTGAACGTCTCCGCGACGAAGTGCTTGGCGTCGCCCTGCTCGAGGAGCGCGTCGGCGCTGTCCTCGCCCCCGGGGACGAAGACGGCGTCGAACAGCACCGACTCGGCGGTCGCGTGACTCTCGTCGGCCGCGACCGAGTCGCCGCTCTCGGATTCCTTGTCGCCGAGTGTCTTCGAGACGATATTCACACGAGCGCCCTCATCCCGGAGCGTGTCTGTGATGGCCTCGAGGGCCTCGCCGTCGTAGCCGTCGTCGACGAGAACGGCGATCTTGCGGGTCTCGATGGAGTCGGCGTCGCGGCGTTCGTTCATACTCAGTCGCGGGTCCTCGGCGTCGTGGGTCGGCATCTCGTCGCCGGGCTCCTCCGGCGGGTCGACGTCGATGCCCTCCGCAACCCGTTTGGCGAACTCGTGGTCGACGTTGTTGAAGAGGTCGTAGACAATCCGCTCGCGGATCTCCATCCGGTCGACCTTCCCGAGTTCGAAGCGAGCAGCGTCGACGATGTTCCCTTTCTCGGGTTCGGTCATGCTGTTCCAGAACAGCCGCGCCTGATCGAAGTGAGTCTGGAAGCTTTCGCTGCGGTTCCGGATCTTCTTCCCGTCGATCTTTTCCGCGAAGTGCTCGTAGCCGCCTTCCGCTTCAGAGACCTCCTGTGGGTCGTCACCGCCAATCGAGTTCGGTTTGTACGAGGCCTTGCCCTCGTTGATCTCCTGGCGCATGAAGCCGGCCCGCTGGTTGTTGTGGCGCTCGGCGACCGGCCGATTGATCGGGATCTCGTCCCAGTTGGCGCTGCCGAAACGGTTGAGCTGGGTGTCCTGGTAGGAGAACAGCCGTCCCTGCAACAGCGGGTCGTTCGAGAAGTCGATGCCGGGAACGACGTTGCCGGGGTGGAACGCGACCTGCTCGACCTCCGCGAAGAAGTTGTCCGGCGTCTCGTTGAGTACCATCTTCCCGATCGGCTGAACTGGGACCTCCGTCTCGGGGACGATCTTCGTCGGATCGAGCACGTCGAAGTCGAACTCGGCGGCGTCCTCCTTGTCGAAGATCTGGACGCCCAGCTCCCACTCAGGCTCGTACCCCGCCTCGATGACGTCGTAGAGGCCCGTCCGATTGAAGTCGGGGTTCTTCCCGGCGATCTTCTGGGTCTCGTCCCACACCAGCTGACTCGTGTCGAGCGTCGGCGTCCAGTGGAACTTGACGAACTTCGAATCGCCTGCCTCGTTGACCAGGCGGAAGGTGTGGACGCCGAAGCCCTGCATCATCCGATAGGCGCGGGGTAACGCGCGATCCGAGAGAAGCCACATGACCATGTGCGTGATCTCGGGCTTCAGGGAGGCGAAGTCCCAGAACGTGTCGTGGGCCGATGAGGCCTGGGGCGTCCCGTCGTCGGGCTCCGGCTTGATCGCGTGAACCAAGTCGGGGAACTCCATCGCGTCCTGAATGAAGAAGACAGGGATGTTGTTCCCGACGAGGTCCCAGTTCCCCTCCTCGGTGTAGAACTTGGTCGCGAACCCGCGAACGTCTCGGACCGTGTCGGCCGATCCCCTCGAGCCGACGACCGTCGAGAACCGGGTGAAGACCGGCATCTTCTGGTCGGAATCGGTCAGCACCTTCGCTTTCGTCAGCTCCGAGATATCGTCGTACTCCTCGAGGTCGGGATCTTCGTAGGGTTGGAAGTAACCGTGTGCGCCCGTCCCCGAGCGTGGACGACCCGTTCCGGGATCGACTCGTGATCGAACTGGGTCATCTTCTCCCGGAAGTGGAAGTCCTCCATCAGGGTCGGACCACGCTCGGTCGCTTTTAGCGAGTTGTCGGTGTCACTGATCGCGACGCCGTGATCGGTCGTCAGCTCCTGCCCGTCCGGGTTTTCGCGGACGTCGTCGAGTTGCTCCTGTTTGCTGTTCTCGTCGACAGCGCCGTCGTGATCGTCGCTGCTGCCGGTCCGACTCGATTCGGATTCCGATTGCGCTTCGCCGTCGGAGCCGCCGTTCGTCATCTCCCGGTGCTCCGAGTCGTCGGTCATCGTCTCATCGCGTTTCGATTCATCATCTCTATCACCGGATCGCTCCGATCCGCCATCGGTCGTGTCCGGCCGTTCGTCGTCTCGTCCGTCGGGGTTTGATTCGTCGTCTGCCATAGTTCGAACTCCGGTTAGTCGATCGCTGACTGCGGGTCCGATGACCCGCGCCGCGACTGCGTGATCTGCCGGTCCGTCGCTGGAGTCCTCGAGCTGACAGGACACATCGCTTTTCGCCACCGGTAGCGCCCTTCAGCGATCGACGAGGAGAGGGAGCACGACTCCAGCGGATCGCTCACACGGCGCTACTCACCGTCAGTTTCGCGTTGCGACGTCCGTCTCGTCTCGATATCCATCGACGATAGCACGAAACCGGCGTACGTCATCGACCAGAATAAGCGACGTAAGCGTCGCCCCGTCCATCGCAAGGGCCGGATGCGGCCCGGCCCCTCGCTATCGCCGGTTAGAAGGGTGACCGGACCGCCGAATCGTCCTCCCCCTGTCCTCGGTCAGTCAGACCAGTACTCGACCCCTGTCCGTCTAAATCGGTTGGTACGTCGCCTAACTCGCGGTACTGCAATTCGAGGGGCTCCAACGTCTCGTTGAGCGACTCGGACTGGGGCCGTTCCAGGCGCGGAACGAGCCCTTGACGAGCCATCAGCCTGCGGACAGAACTTCGTCGTGGGGCTGAACTCCGCTCGGACTGAGCGGTCGGGTCGTCAGTGTCGACTGTGTACCGGTAGCCCGCTTCGGGATGTCGTCTGTCGAGGTTGAGCCGCGCCAGGTTGTAGCCGAAGGTAGCGTCGTAGACGCCCCGCTCCTCGAACAGTTCGCGAGTGATGTCGTGGAAGGCAACGTGGTCCTCGCCCTCGAGGACGTCATGGCCCTCGAGGAAGTCCCCCGGCTCCGGGACGTGGTCGGAGACGAATGTCCCCGGGTCGTCGAAGCTGCCCTCGCCGTCGGCCCCATCCGTTGATCGCCCGCTCGAAAAGGGATTCATTGTAATTTCGGCTACGGCCCGGGTCGTCCAGTAGCTCTTCCCGAACATGTGACGCCGTTCGCAGAACGCTCCGCAGTTTTCGTGAATTCCACGGCGGATCAGTCGATAATCAGTGATTGTCCGGTGACTATCACTTCCTGAAGAATTTTAGAAAGTATGAATGAAATAAAATTAGTAACTATCTAATGGCAAATTAGAACAACGATGTTCAGATATGCTGATTTATGCCCGGATCTGGTGTCCAACCTCGGCTTGGGGCCAGAGGATTTATACCTGATCGAAGAAAGAGTCCGCCCAATGCTACTCTCAGTCGATCGGTCGGACGCGACAGCCGGGCAATCTCTCAGTTTCAACGTTATTGCCGCCGTCGCCGAGCAGGAAGACATCGATCCCGTAGACCTCGAGCCCCCGAATATGAGGCGCTCTACGATGTTATCAATCCCGAAGCCCTCGATGCGCTCTTTGCGACTCGAGAGAACGGTCATACGCGACCGACTGGCCGCATCGAATTTCCCTTCTGTGGGTATCAGGTCACCGTCATGAGCGACGGCGATGTCGAGGTATCCGATCCCGAGCGGTCGCTCGAGTGAGATTGGTCGCCGGTGACCGGCTACTTCCGTCGCTCGATCCGTCTCCGCCACTCGGACGGAAGCGGTTGTGAGCCGTCAGAGTCCGGATCGGCGAGAACCTGAACGGTGCGTGCCATCGCCGCTCGCTCACCGTTCGCGCGGATTTCGTACTCCATCGGCAGGCTCGAGTCGCCGAGTTCCGGGACGCGGAGCGCAACGGTGACGGCATCGTCGGCCTCGATCGGGCTCGCGTACTCGAGTTCGAGGCTCACGAGAACGGTATTCGTCTCGGTCAACGAGACGTCGAGCACGTCTCGAAAGTAGGCCTCGCGGGCCTGCTCGAGGTACGTGGCGTAGGTCGCATTGTTGACGTGCCCCATGAAATCGATATCCCGGAGTCGGACGTCGACGGTGGTCTCGTAGCTGTAATCGGCCATACGTCGTGTACAGTTGTTGCCGCCGTATAGCTGATTACTCGTCTCCTGTCGCCGCGTTACGCAACGGAACAGCCGGGCCCGGTCAGTCGCCGGCCATCGCCGCCTCAAAGACAGTCTCGTGGAGGCGATCTGCGACGATCTCAATCAGTGGCTCCATGTTGCGGGTGTCAGCCCGGTTGTACTCGACGAGCGTCTCGAGGGAGCGCTCGTCGCCGCCTTCGTACTCGTGCCAAAGTCGGACAGCGTCGCGGCCGCTGATGTCAGGCATGTCTCGGTCGATCCCGAGATCCTTCTCGATCGCTTTCAGCCCGCCGTCCAGTCCTAGCTTCTTGCAGGGATACATGAGGTCGACGTGAGGTACGTCGATGTCGACGTCGAAACACGTCTCGAGGAAGGGCACGTCGAAGCGCTGGCCGTTGAACGTGACCAGCAGCGCCGAGTCGTCGAGTTCCCGCTCGAGGCGGTCGGTCGTGAGATCGCGGTCCTTGACGAAGGTCTTCGTCTCGCCGCCCCGATGGAGGCTGACGGTCGTCACGTCGTTACACGACGCGTCGAGTCCGGTCGTTTCGATGTCCAGAAAGCACGTTTCGTCGCTGACGTTCTCGTAACACCGCCAGCGACTCGACGCCGGCAGCGCCTCCGCGAAGACGGAGACGTCACCGCGTTCTAAGTGAGTCCGCCCCTCGTCAATGAACGTCTCGATCCGATCGGTCAGGGTCGAGCCGACGACGCTGCCGTCGAACTCGTCCCAGTGGGTAACGCCGTTCTCCCAGAGTCGTCGTTCGGTCGTCTCCCCGACGCCGCGGACGGGGATGAAACTGTTCTCGATTCGCACACCAGTTGCAGGGCACGGGGTAGGTAAAAACGCTTGGATCAGTCGTAGAGTGGCGTCCAGTTCTCGGCCGGTTCTGATTACAACTCGAGCCAGTCAGTGGTCGCATCCTCCTTGCGGAGGTACCACTGCTGTTCGTCGATCCCGTCTCGAGAGCGAACCGTAACGACCGCATCGAACATCGGCTCGAGGAGATTGACGGCGTCGTGGTCCGGCGCGAACGGCAAGTGATAGTGGCCCATGCCTTGTGCCTGATCGACCCGCGAGGTCGTCATATGTAGCAGTCGGAACACCGTTTCCGTGTCGTACTCTCGGAGCAACGGCACGAGCGAATCGACGCAGACGCGAAGCTCCGACGGATCGAACCCGTCGGCGACGTCGTCGAATTCGTCGATCGTCTCGATGATTTCTATTCCGAGCGTTCCCAGCGACGGCTGGCCGCTTTCGCCGGCCGATTCCGGACCCGTCTCGAGTGCCGATTTCGAATAATCGATCGTATGGATTCGATCAGTCTCGCCGTTCGTTATTCGTTGGCACGTAACGTGGTCATCTGCGTTCGTGACGAACAGTCGGTACCGAGAGTCCCGTTGTGCTGCACCGAGCAATTGCTGGCAGACCGTCTCGTGTGTACTCGCCGCCGCACCGACCAGTAAGATGTTGCTTCCCTCCCGCTTGAGCGCTCCGAGCGTCCGCGCGAACGTCGCACGGTCTGGCACGGCTCCCCCTCGCTCATCTTCCATTCCATTCGATCAGTCAAACGGTATCGAGATAAAATTGTGGCTGATTTTGACACCGAAAAGCGTCCGCGGCTGGTGATTTCCATCCGATTGACCACACTGATCGGCCGGTTTTTTACACCGGCCCCCGTAGGTGGCATATGGTCGACCCCGACGACGAACTCGCCGACGCGGTTCGCGAACTCACGCGGACGATCGACGCGCTCCGAGACGAACTCGAGGGCCCGCGCTCGCGCCGCCGGCCACCGCTGCGCCCGCCGACGCCGCGCGAACTTCTGCGATTCACTGATGAGGTCGCCCTTCCCGCCGTCCTGACCGTCCTCGAGACCAGCGTCCGCACGCTCGAAGCGTTCCAGCGGAGCCTGAAAGTCGTTCGAACCGGGCAAGAGGCTCGGGACCGAACGGAGGCGGCCACCGAGGCGACGAGCGAGCGGGCGAACGAACTCCGACGCACGACGCTCTCCCAACTCGATAGCGTGCTCTCGGAACTCCAGCGAGCCGCCTCTGAGGGCGGACTCCCCGCTGACGAGGAGGCCCGCGACCTCCTCGCGGAGGCTCGAGAACTCCGCGACGACGTCGACAGTCGCCTTCGGGACGCCGCCCAACGGGAGTCACGAATCGAGACGACCGACTCCGAACCCGATCGAACGGCGTCCGAAAGCGGTGTGACAATCGATATCGAGGACGGTCCAGTGACTGACGCCGAGACGGAGACGGATCGCGCTGACGATGAGGGCAACCGCGACTCCGCCGTCGACGTCGACGCCGAACTCGAGACGCTGCGAGACCAGTACGTCGACGACGAGGACGACGATGGCGGCGATTCGAGTGAGGGCGACGCCGACAGATCGGACGGGGACGACTCCGATGACGGTGCTGGGGCTGATGGCACGGAACACGGTAGCGACGAAACCTGAACCCGCTTGACGGGCGCGTCGTCCCGTCGAAACGGCTCAGACCGGCTCGAGCCGGTAGCCGTCCCACTCTTGACTCTCGGGCTCTCTGATGCCTGCACCGGGTTCACGGAGTTCGTCGACGGAGACCGGCCGAACTTCGTCACCGGTTTCGACGTCACCAGTGGTCAGCTGGCCGATCGCGCGGACTGGTTCCCTTTCACCGTCGGACTCCGTCTGCCCCTCCAAGGCCCTCTGGGCCTCGCTCACGTCAAACTCGACGATCGCGAGGTGGTTCGGTTCGCGGACGCCGGGCGGCGTCGCGGTACTGGTCGTCCAGGTCACGATTTCGGCGGTGTACTTGCTGAGATCGATTGTCTCGACCGGTTCCGATCCACCCGGCCCGCGCGGGTGACCGGGGTAGCTAATCGAGCCGTCGTCGTAGCGCGTCGCTTCCATGGTCATCGTGCGGCCTCCATGATGGTCGTGATCACGCAGTTACCGAAGCCGCCGACGTTACAGCACAGGCCCGCATCCGCATCGACCTGTCGCGGGCCGGCTTCGCCCACGAGTTGTTCGTAGATCTCGACGCCCTGTGCCACGCCGCTCGCACCGAGCGGATGTCCCTTCGATTTGAGCCCGCCTGAGGTGTTGGTCGGCAACTCGCCGGTATCTCGCTCGGTATACCCCTCCTCGACGAGTTTCCAGGCCTCGCCCTGCTCGGCGAAGCCCAGTCCCTCCATCTGCAGAAACTCAAGGATCGTGAACATGTCGTGGAGTTCAGCCACATCGATGTCCTCGGGCCCGAGTCCGCTCATCTCGTAGGCCCCCTTCCCGCTCTCGACGACACCGTCCATCACGGTCGGGTCCTCGCGTTCGTGGACGACCTGCGTGTCCGTCGCGCCGTCGACGCCCGTGACGACGGCGTAGTCGTCGGTATACTCCTGTGCGACGGATTCCGGACAGAGCATGAGTGCCGCCGACCCATCCGTGATCGGACAGAAGTCATACAGCCGCAGCGGGTCCGCGACGATCGGCGACTCGAGGATCGTATCGAGGTCGACTTCCCGCTGGAACTGCGCATGCGGGTTGTCGACGCCGTTCTTGTGATTCTTGACCGCGACCTTCCCGAGGCTCTCGCGCGGTGCATCGAAGCGCTCGAGGTAGTGGCGCGCGGTGAGGCCGGCGAATGACGGGAGCGTGACGCCGGCTTTGTACTCGACCGGGTGTGTCACCGAGGCGATGATGTCGGTCGTCTCGGGTGTCGATCGGTGGGTCATTTTCTCGCCGCCGACGAGCAGCGTCATGTCGCTGGCCCCGCTTTTGATCGACTGCCAGGCAGCGTAGATTCCCGCACCGCCGCTTGCACTCGTCTGGTCGACGCGCTGGGTGTACGCCGGGATAGCCCCGATATCGTGTACCAGCGCGTTCATTACGCCCGTCTGTCCTTCGAACTCGCCGCTTGTCATGTTCGAGACGTACAGGTGCTCAACCTCGCTCGCGTCGACATCCGCGTCCTCGAGACACTCGGTTCCGGCCTCCGCGAGGAGGTCCTGAATCCACTCTCCCTCCCGTTGCCCGAACTGAGTCATCGAAGCGCCGATGATCGCAACACGTTCCATGTATGGTGAGTCCTCTGCCGGTTGCTGACCACGAATGGTGGGTTAAAACTACGGTCGAAACCCACTCAATGAATTTGGCACACCGAACGACAGCTCTCCTCACTGTGTATCTCGGTAATTGGCACGAACGGCTTTCGGCGACAATCAGAGGAGAGCGCACGGCAGTCGGCGATGGCTTGAAACCGGTTTCCCCACCGGTTAGCGGCCCTGTATCCTCGGACTCGAGGAACCCGAACTCAGCCCATCGTCGACGGCTTACACCGGCTCGAACCGGTAGCCATCCCACGCCTGACTCTCCGGTTCTCTAATGCCCGCACCGGGTTCGCGGAGTTCGTCGACGGAGACCGGCCGAACCTCGTCGCCCGTCTCGACATCGCCGGTGGTCAACTGGCCGATCGCACGGACCGACTCGCCATCGACATCGAATTCGATGATTGCGAGATGATTGGGCTCGCGAACGCCCGGCGGCGTCGCGGTACTGGTCGTCCAGGTCACGACGTCTGCCGTGTACTCGCTGAGATCGATCGTCTCAACCGGCTCCGAACCGCCCGGACCGCGCGGATGACCGGGGTAGGTGATCGAGCCGTCGTCGTAGCGCGTCGCTTCCATAGTCATTGTGCAGCCTCCATGATGGTCGTAATCACGCAGTTGCCGAAGCCGCCGACGTTACAGCACAGCCCCACGTCCGCATCGACCTGTCGTGGGCCGGCCTCGCCGACGAGTTGTTCGTAGATCTCGACGCCCTGGGCCACGCCGCTGGCGCCCAGCGGGTGTCCCTTCGACTTGAGTCCGCCCGAGGTATTGATCGGTAACTCGCCGTCGCGCTCCGTGTCGCCGTCCTCGACGAGTTTCCAGGCTTCGCCCTGCTCGGCGAAGCCCAGCCCCTCCATCTGCAGGAACTCGAGGATCGTGAACATGTCGTGGAGTTCGGCCACGTCGATATCCTCGGGCCCGAGTCCGCTCATCTCGTAGGCCCCCTTCCCGCTCTCGACGACACCGCCCATCACGGTCGGGTCCTCGCGCTCGTGGACGACGTGAGTGTCGGTGGCCCCATCGATCCCCGAGATGACGACGTAGTCGTCGGCATATTCTTCAGCGACTGACTCCGGACAGAGCATGAGTGCGGCCGAACCGTCCGTGATCGGACAGAAGTCGTACAGCCGCAACGGGTCGGCCACGATCGGCGACTCGAGGACTGTCTCGAGGTCGACCTCCTTTTGGAACTGGGCGTGAGGATTGTCGACACCGTTCTTGTGGTTCTTGACGGCGACCTTCCCGAGACTCTCGCGGGGCGCGTCGAACCGCTCGAGATAGTGACGCGCGGTGAGGCCGGCGAACGACGGTAGGGTGACGCCCGTCTTGTACTCGACTGGGTGGGTCAGCGACGCGATGACGTCGGTGGCCTCCCCGGTCGTCTTGTGCGTCATCTTCTCGCCACCGACGAGCAGCGTCATATCGCTGGCCCCGCTGGCGACCGACTGCCAAGCGGCGAAGATCCCCGCACCGCCACTGGAACTCGTCTGATCGACGCGCTGCGTGTACGCCGGCATCGCGTCGAGATCGTGGGCCAAGGCGTTTGGGACGCCCGTCTGCCCCTCGAACTCGCCGCTGGCCATGTTCGAGACGTACAGGTGCTCGACCGCGTCGGCCTCGACACCCGCGTCCTCGAGACACTCGATGCCGGCCTCTGCGAGCAGATCCTGGATCCACTCCCCCTCCCGTTGCCCGAATTGGGTCATGGAAGCTCCGATGATTGCAACACGTTCCATAACGTCTCAGACTCGAGGTATTGATTTATAAGTGAGGGTCGTGATAGCGGTCACGCTCACCGAGAGAGACGGATAGTACCGCTGTGTTGTGTCTCGAAGAGCGCGAATCGGCGACTGATATCGTTACGACGCCGATTCCGCCGCCGTCGTCCGCAACTCGCTCGCACGCGATCGCGCCTGCGAGATTACCGCAGGTCGGGCCTCGAAGGAGACGATGACGTCCTCGTCACCGTAGGTGACGTCGTCGACGTTCGCGTTGTCGTGGATCCACGAGACGACGCTCATCGTGTCGTCGGTCATCGGCAATATGAGGCGCTCTTCTTGCCAATCGGGCAGTTCGCGGTCGATCCGCTCGAGCAGGCTCTCGACGTTGAGCCCCTCCTTGGCGCTGACGGTGGCCGGGTTCGGCGCAAGCGATGAGAGCGCCTCGCGCTTTTCCGCGAGTTCCTCGTCGCTCACCTGATCGATCTTGTTCAGCACGGTCACGATCGGGGCCTCGTTGCGCTCGTAGAGGGTATCGTGGGAGGTGACCAGCTTCTCGTGGATCTCGTCGATCGGCTCGCTGACGTCGACGACGAGCAAGACTAGGTCCGCCCGGTAGACCGAGTCCAGTGTCGACTTGAACGACTCGACCAGCCAGTGGGGCAGATCGCTGATAAATCCGACGGTGTCGGTCACCAGCACGTCCCGGCGGTCGATCGCCGCGCGGCGAGTTGTCGTCCCCAGCGTCGTGAACAGCTTGTCCTGGGATTCGGCCGTCGGGTCCAGATCGGGATGGAGCTCCTCGTTTTCCTCGACCTCGAGATCGGTCGCGAGCTGGCGCAGCAGGGTCGACTTGCCCGCGTTGGTGTAGCCCGCGAGCGCGACCAGATCGAACCCGGAATCGCGACGGCGCTCTCGGCGTTGCTGTTCGGTCTGCTCGATCCGCTCGAGTTCGTCCTTGATCCGGCTGATCTGGGCCTTAATGTCCCGTTCGCGGCTCTCGTCGTACTCACCGAGGCCCATGAAGCCGGGGTGTTCATCGCGCTTGGCGAGGCTCGTCTTCGCCTCGGCACGGGGCAGTTCGTATCGGAGTTCGGCCAGTTCGACTTGGAGCTGTGCCTTCCGTGTCTGGGCGCGCTGGCCGAAGATCTCGAGTATCAGCGTGAACCGGTCGATGACCTCGACGCCCTCCGGTAGGAGCTGCCCGAGGTTGTACGTCTGATAGGGGCCGAGCCGATTGTCGAAGATGACGGTCGTCGCGTCAGTCTCGGCGGCCAGTTCGGCCAACTCCTCGGCTTTCCCTTCACCGATCTGGAGGGCCGGATCAGCCCGTCGGGACTGCGTGACCTCGCCGACGACGGTATACCCCGCCGCGCGGGCCAAGTCGCGAATCTCGCTCGTGTCGGCCGTGCCGGAATCGACGCGTTTGACGATGATCGTATTCATACGGGTGGCTGTGTGTCTGCCGGGCGTGGTCGGTCGTGCTCACTCGAGCGCCGTGGCTCGACGCTCCTGCGATCCGTCGCTCGCACGCGCCGGCCGCGTCGACGGTGCGGGCACTGCCGCGTGGACCCGGAGACGCTAACGATGCCGGTCGCACACCTCCGTTGGACGCACGTGAGTCATACCCGTCCGTACGCGGCGAACCGTCTTGAATCCCGTGCCCGCTGCAAGCATCCGATTCGCTCGTTGATCAGCTCTCGAGATCGCGGAGTCCATTAACGGCTGCTCGGTCGTCGCGGTGGCAGGCAATCGGCTATCGATCCGGTCGCACCGGCCAACCGAACGGAGCCGACCATAACAGTCATAGGAACCGACTCGAATTGAGGTGCATAATGCTAGATCTCGATCCGACGGCGCTCGGTCTCGAGTTCGGGGGTGGCGCGGTCATCGGCGGCGTCATCGGATTCGCCGCGAAGAAGATCGCGAAACTCCTCGCGATCATCGTCGGCGTCCAGCTAATGGCCTTTCGCTACCTCGAATCTCAAGGAATTATCATCGTCGACTGGAGCCGGCTCTCGGCCGGCATTCTGAAAACACAGGAGCGTGCGGGAGACGCGGCGGACATTCACTGGGTTCAGTCCATGATCTCGACGCTCTCGATCGGTGCGGGCTTTACCGGCGGCTTTCTGGTCGGCTTTCGGCGCGGATAACGCGGCGTCGAACGCGAATTCGGCTCGCGCCGTCCCTATCGCGTTCGCAGATCGTCCTTGTCCTTGACGATCTCCGTCTCGGCTTGGCCGCTGGTATGTTCGTTGACGGTGTCGTAGAACTCGTTTTGCAGTCCGGCCGGGAACGTCAACACGCCGATCCACGAGCCGTCACCCTGCCACTCCTCGCTCTCGAGATCGCCGAACTGACGGATCTTCGCCTGTGCGCTACCCGCGTGGTCGGCTGGCACCTGCACGGCGACAGTAACCTCCTCGAACCGGATCGGGATGATCGGACGCAGTGCGTCGAGAGCGTCGTCGACCTGCTCCTGAACCGGCTCCATCGGATCGATGGTAAAGCCGGCCTCCTCTAAGGCGTTCTCGATCCGTTCGGGCGGATGGGGCGCGTTGTCCATCTGCGGGTTGACCGCGTTGCGCGTGATCGTGTCGATCAACTGCTTGCGCTTCTGTTCTTGCATCTCACGGCGCTGATCGGCCGTGATCTGGATCTCCCCTTGCTTGATGACCTCGGGGATGATCTCGAGTGACTCCGTGGTATCGAAGACCTTCTCGAGGTCGGCCTCAGCCGGCCGGTCGCCGCGGGAGGCGTCCTCGAAGACGTCCTCTGCGGCGATCACGTCTTCGAGATCTCCCTCAAACTCGTCGCGTTTGATTTCGAGCGCCGCGTCCGGATCGACTAACACTTCGAAGCGCGCCCCGTGTGACTCGAGTCGCGCCGTCACTGCCTCGTCAAGCGAAATCATACCTGACGGTTCCCCCGCCAATGAAAAGAGTGTTTCCCGAACTGATCCAGTAATCGCGGTCAAAACGTACCAGGCCGTGTCGGGTCAGCGCGGTCGCCGTCTCGATGCAATCGAACCCTGATCGAACCCTTCGTCGGTTACAAATCTCGAGCGGGACGCTCCTCGAGCAGTGACTGCAGAAAACGGCGTCGGAAACCGCAATTGGCGTCTCGATTACTCGGCAGGTTCGTCGTCTGCGTCCTCGTCCTCGCCCGTATCGAGGAGGTCGTTCTCCTCGAGGTGGTCTGCAATTCGATCCTGGTCGAACTGTTCGAAGGACTCGGTTTCGACGTCGATGGTCGCCAGCCCCACTTCGCTGGGGAGCAGGGAACCGTCGTTGACTGACGCGAGCGCGTCGAGTGCGAGCTGAATGCCGCCGTCAAGGTCGGCCTCGTCGTCGTAGTTCTCCTCGAGGTACGTCTGGAGTTCGCCGCGGTCGGAGCCGACGGCCAGAGCCTTCCACTCGTAGGGCGTCCCCGAGGGGTCAGTCTCGAACAGGCGCGGCTCGCCGTTGTCGATGCCGCCGACGATCAGCGCGACGCCGAACGGTCGGGCACCGCCGACCTGGGTGTACTGCTGGATGTGGTCGGTGACTTCCTTGGTCAGCGTCTCGACGCCGATAGGCTCGCCGTAGCGCAGCTGGTTGACCTGCGTCTGGCGGCGCGCGAAGTCGATCAGCTGGCGGGCGTCGGCCACGTGGCCTGCGCTGGCGATGCCGACGTGGTCGTCAGCCTTGTGAATCTTCTCGACGCTCGAGTCCTCAAGCAGCGGGGAGGGAACTCGTTTGTCGACCGCAAGGACGACGCCGTCGTTCGTTCGGACACCGATACTCGCCGTGCCTCGTTTGACCGCCTCACGAGCGTACTCGACCTGATAGAGTCGGCCGTCGGGCGAGAAAATCGTGATGCCACGGTCGTACGCCTGCTGTTGTTGTTGTCCCTGCATAGTATCACACTAAATGGTAATCGAGGTCTGTCGCGCCCACGAACGCTTCATCGAGTCGCACGTCCCCAACGCCGTCCCGCAGGACAGCGACTCGCTCTTCGTTCCCGAACACGACGTTTCTCTCTCCAGAATCTTGCCCGCCGCGTCCTAAATAGTTTCTTCAGCGGCACGGATCGTACCACTGATACCGCGGACCCGAACACCGACGGGAGCACCGTCGATTTCGTCGATACAGGCCAGTGCCGCCCGGGCGGGGTCGGTCTCGCCTCGTCGAACTTTAACGACCGCTTCACCCGTTCCGTCGGCGAACTCGAACCTGACAACCGCCAGATCGGCGTCGGCGCTGCCCGGATCGCCCAGCAGATTCTGGCCCGCGTACCACAGCTCCCGCTGGAACGACCGTCGGTCGATCCGCTCGTCGGGCCACGTCTCGAGTTCGACGGCGAGATACCGCCACCGCGGTCGGAGGTGTTTGGGAAGGTGTTTCATTCCTCGGCCGCGTCGACGTCCGTCGGGCTCCGTTCGGCGACCAGCACGCCCACCTGATCGTGGACGCGCTCGACGGCCGTCAGCGAGAAGCCGGCATCGGTGAAGGCGTCCGCGAGCACGCCGACGGTCGCCGGATCGTCGACCTCGGGCGAATAAAAGGGCGCGTCCGAATCCGGCTCACCGAAGAACATCACGTCCCCGAGGACGAATTTGCGCGGCTCAAGGTCGGCAATGACTGCGATCGCCTCACGCTTTCCTCATCCGAGAGGTGGTGCAGGGCGAAGTTCGAGGTAATCATGTCGACCGGGCCGTCGTAGTTCGGTTCCCGAAAGGTTCCGAGGTCGAACGCGAGGTTCTCGAGGCCTTCGTCATCGGCCTTTTCCTCGGCTTGGGCCATCATCTCCTCGCTGATGTCGCGGCCGACGACCTGCTTCGCATCGGGGGCGAGCGCGAGCGCGATCGCACCCGTGCCGGTCGCCAGATCGAGGACAACATCGTCGGCCGCGGGAGCGGCGTGCTCGACAACGAGGTTCGCACAGGCGTGATACTCTTCGGACTTCGACTCGTCGTATTCGCCGGCCTTTTCGTCGAACCGTGCGGCGTGCTCCTCAAGACTCTTCTTCATATCTGCCTCGTTCGACCCCCGGCTCAATGAACGACTCGGAGTGGACGTGGCGATTATGCTCGGCCAGTCGGCCCCACTCCGCGAGGCCGTCCTCGATAACTTCGGGCGCAAAGCCGATCTGCTCGCCGAGGGCTTTCAGTTCGCGGGGTGCCCGCATCTCGAGGTGCGAACGCGGATCCGCGCTGACGACGAAGGGGGCGTCGTAGTGGTCGACGATCTCCCGGAGCTTTCGCAGCGACTGCACGACCCGGACGCGGTGGCCGCCGCTCTCTCGCAGGACTTCGGAGAGGTTGAACTCGATCCGAACGCCGTTCTCGACGGCAGCTTTCGCTAAAACGTGGTTCACGTCACCGCCCCCGGTCATCGGATGGGCGAGCACGTCGACCTTCGGCTGTTCGACGGCGAATCGGTTCAGACCGTTCGTGCCGCCGTGGATGCCGACGATCGTCTCCGACGTCCGGTAATTCCCTACCGACCCGCTCGCCTGCTGTGGGTCGTCGGCTCGAATCTCGACACCCTCGACGACATCGATCCCGTACTCCTCGCGAATCTCTTTGGGATCGTAGTCGGCTCGAGCGTCGCCGTGATTGCGCACGACCACGCCCTCGTAGCCGTAGTCGGCCGCCGTCTTCGCGAATCTGGCGACCGTGCTCTGTCCGTCGGGATGGGCGTGGACGGCCTCGTACATATGCGAATCGTCTCACGGCGACGACTTGGGGTTTGCGTCATGCAGATCGAACAAACGCAGCTGTCGTGGCCGGGAGCGCGGCTCGAACGACAGTGAGGGCTGCGCGATCCAATGGAAGAGCAAACTCTTCCGAGCAGCGAGGGACCAGCAGTCCCTCGAGCAGTCGGCGCGAAGTCGTTCGAACGATCGAAGATCGTTCGTGATGCCGAAAATCGGAGATTTTCGGGCCACGCCGACAGCCTCGCGGAAACGAAGTTTCCGCTCAACGGGAGAGGGCAGGCGGTTACCAGATTCCGACCGCGAGCGGACCCGAAGGGTGAGCGAGCGGGCCGACGACTGGCCCAGAAGCCGCGTTTGGCACGGCTGACGGGGAAGGAGGAGTGTTCTCGTGAACGAAGTGAACGAGAGTTCGGAAGACGCAAAGCGTCTTCCGGTACTTTTGATCGAAACTGAGCGGGATCGAAGATCCCGCGAGGTCGTCGGGCGGCAGCGCCGCCCGACTGCAAGCGATTCCTCCGGAATCGCCCAGTCCAAAAGAGCGCTTCGCGCTCTTTTGAAGATTTTACCGAGGGACATCGCGGTCGTGGTGGTTTGCGACCGCGATAGACCGTCGTTCGAGACGGCGAAGCCGTCTCGTGATCAAGCGAAACCGACGGTTTCGCTGACCTCGCGGAACTTCGTTCCGCTCAGTCACGAAAGACGCTTCGCGTCTTTCGAACGACAGAGTGAAATTTCGGTTCAGTTGAGTATGGACTGAGCCACCGTTGCAAGCTGGCCGTTGTCGGCCTCGCTGAGGCGGTCGTCGCCGATCTTAAGACGTAGGCGCGGCCGACCGACGTCGATCGGGACCTTCTCGGTGTCGATCAGACCCATGTCCTCGAGTTTGGTCTTCGTTCGGGAGAACGTCGCCTTCGAGGCGATCCCGACGTCCTCGCCCCACTTGCTGATGTCGTAGAGCAGCGCTTCGTTCTTGGCTGCCACGAGCAAGGAGATGGTGACCTCGTCGAGGCCGTCGCCGTCGCCGCGAGCGGTCTCGAGGGAGTTGAGGATGGCGGTGAAGTCGGCCTCGGCCTCGGGACTGATCTCGTCGGACAGCGTTTCGCGGACATCCGTGATCGGCGGGGTCCGGAGGTTGAAGTCGGTGGCGTCCTCCCAGCGACCCGCGTAGGTGTCGTAGGTGTCTTCGACGAAGCTCTCGTCGTCCGTGGTGAGCCCGCCGACGCGGTCGCCGGCGTGGACCAGCGCAACAACGCGGTCCTCGCTGGCCAGCAGCGAGTTCTCGGGTGCCTCCTCGAGCGTTCGGAGCGACAGTGCGCCCTCGCTGATGAGGTCGGCAGCGTTCGAGGCGACGATGAAGTCGTCCATGACGTCTTTCAGGGTTCGTTCGTCGGCGAGCATGTGGACCGACGGCAGCTCGCCGTCGAACGCTGTCGCAACGGAAACGAACTCTTCGATGGCGTCCCGCGATGGGTTGACCATGTAGATATCACCGCTCGTGTCCTCGAGCACGGATTCGAGGATATCGTCAATCTGGTGGTTAAGTAAATTCGAGGTCATGCCTATACAGAAGTAATCGAGAGCACCGTACTTAATTTTGGTGGCCGTTTGCACACCAGAACTTCTCCCCTAGGGTCTGTACCGGTAATTTTGTCCGATGATTCGTTAGTTCGCCGATGAAAAATGGATATCACTTCTAGCGGGCCCGAGACGAAAACCCCACCCCTCTTCGGGAGGAGGGTGACCCAGATACCCAGTGGCGAGCGGGGATCTGTCTGCGTGCCAACGATAACTATATACCGGAAACGTGTTATTACGATATCGTATGGGTGTTCGACGCAACCGACTGTGGCGGGCCGTACAGGAGTTGGTCGAGAGCGCAGCAAACGGGATAGAAACCGACCGAGCGTCGCGACGGTTCACGGCGCGGGCGAAGCGAGTCAGTACGTACGGTGGACCGTAGTCGGTCACTGATCGAACCGCTTACTCAATTCTTTCGACCAGTAGATGTCGCCGTCATAGATTACCGACGCTTCCGTCTCTTCGAGCATGGTCGCCAGTTCCGGCTCCGCCAGCGTAAAACTCGACTCGTTCCCACAGAGGTGGGCGTACTCATTAGTCTCGGTGTGCGGGAAGTAGTATGACCCGGTCACCCGCGTCGAATAGCAATCGAGCGTCAATAGGTACTGCTGGTCGCTCTCGCCTGTCTCGAGTTCCTCGAGTCGCGCGGTCGTCGGATTGCGGTTTTCGCCCTGGGTAAGTGAGTGGGTGCCGTCGCCGACGACGGCGTAGTCTTTGCCCATCATGATCCGTCTGCGAGCGAGCGCCATCGCGCGTTCGATGCTGAAGCCGTGAACCAGTAGTTTGGCGAACGTCGATCCGACCTTGACGGCGTGGTCGTTCAACACCTTGGTGAACGTGACGGCACCGGCGACGCTCCCCTTTTCGATTAGGTTCATGCCCTCGTAGAAGGAGCCACAGGCGTTCAGGAAAAACGTCTGTGCGTTACAGCGATCGAGGCTTGAGGTCGCGAGCGTCCCGTCGGGACAGCACAGTCCGCCGGTTTCGCAGTGGCCGATGTAGTGGACGAAATCGTGGTCGTCCTCCAAGACGCGGGCGAGGTCGGCCGTCTCGAGCGACTCCGCGACGGTGAGATCCATCGTGAGTTCCTCGGAGCGCTGACGATAGATCTCGGCGACGTCGTCGTGCTCGCCGGCCATCTCCGGATCGTTGAGGACGACACAGATCGAGGTCGAGTCGCTCGTCCGCTCGAGGAAGTCCAGCCGGTTGTGGTAGGCCGTGGGCGTCGATTTGAAGACGTCGATCGGGACACCGTCCGCGAGCCAGCCGTGGGTGCGGCCGCTCCGGAGGTCGGGTTTGACGATGTCGACCGAGGCGACCTGACCGGTAGTGGCCCGACTGGGTCCGGGGTCGCCGCCGACTCCGGCCCCGTGTCCGGCTTCGATTCCGGAGGCTAGTTCAGCGGGTCCGGAACCGTCGCCCCGATAGAAGTCCTCGAGCGAGCGTTCGACTAACTCCTGGCCCTCGAGCTCGGAGGTTCGGGGCGTGTAAATCATGCTCAGCCGGTCGAGCAAGAAGGGGAGCGTTTCGACGCTGTCGTAGGTCGGAGTGACGTACGTCGAGAGGTGCCACTCCGGGAGGCGGTGTTTGATTGCTGCGTAGGGGACGTCGAGGTAGGTCGCCAGTCGGTCCTGTGGCGACGCGTGATACAGCACGTCAGCGTCGAGACCGAGCGCCGCGAGCAGGCTGTGCTCCGAGAGGGTCGTTCCGTGGGGACCGGCGTTCCGGACGAGGCAATCGAGGAAGAACGTCTTCCGAAGCAGTTGCTCGACGTCGCGCTCTAAGTTTGGCATCGGCGAGAGTTCCTCCTCGATGGCGTGATCGCGGAGCCGGAGCCGCGGTCGCTCGAGGGCCGCCCCGGGTCGGTTTCCGAGTGCCTCGTCCGTCGTACGGACGGTTGCCTGCAGGTAGTACGCCAGCGGCGCGGTCACGAACAGCGATTCGAACTCCGGCGGGACGATCAGTTCGATCCCGTGATCGGGAGTATCGGACCGAATACAGTCGGAAATCTCGAGTTCGTCGCCGCGTTCGATCAGCGACGGGTGGCCGCGGAGGGTGGGGTACGACCGGTCCGAGCGGTCGGTCTTGTGCGAGGCGGCCATGTGAGTAATGGCTTCGGCGATTGCCGACGGGGAGTCCGGCACAGTGATCGTGCCGGCGGGGAACTCGTGGCGACAGCGGACCCCGAGGATGACGCGCGTTCGCTCCGGAAAAGAAACGATGATCTCCTCGTAGTCGTCGGTCTTTTCGATCGTCGCCACACCGGCGAACCGGAGGTAGGCCTTGATCTCCGTATCGATGTCGACGATGTACTCGCCGGGCGATAGCGTGAGCGGCTCTCCGCTGGGGTCAAGTTCGTACTGCTCCTCGAGTCCGAGGGAGAACGCGTAGACGACCGCGTGGGGGAATCGGAGCTCGTCCGTCGTCAGGGCGACCGTCTCGTCAACCGGGCGCGAAACGTCGGCGTCGGAACTGTTGACGTCGAGTTCGTCACCGTTGACCGCTAACTCGGCGTTGTCCGCGTCGGTGACGTGGAGGGTGTCGCCGTCTACCGCCCACTCGATCATTCGGTTGGCAGAATGTCACTGCGACAAGTTAGTTGTATCGGGCTGTGAGGATGTGGCAAATGGCATCATGGAACACTCTACTCGGATGCGATATTGACCAGTAATAGTGGATAGAATACAGGTAGTGACGAACCGTTCGCTATCGAACAGGCCGTTGCGTTCGCGGTGAGCGCCAGACGGTGAGCGTGCGGTCACTGATCGTTCAAGCAAGTCTAGTGGCCTCACTTGCCGGGGAAGGGTACACTTATGCAGCCGCCAGACTGCAGTTCGGATATGAACCACGATCAGGTTCGGGACGTCGATCCCGCCGTCGCCGACGCGCTCGAGGGCGAGGTAGACCGCCAGCGAGAGACGTTACAGATGATCGCCAGCGAGAACCACGCCAGCGAGGCCGTCATCGACGCACAGGGCAGTGCGCTGACGAACAAGTACGCCGAGGGCTACCCCGGCGAGCGCTACTACGGCGGCTGCGAGTACGCCGATGAGGTCGAACAGCTCGCGATCGACCGCGCGACGGAGCTGTTCGGTGCCGAGCACGTCAACGTCCAGCCCCACTCGGGCACCCAGGCGAACCAGTCGGTCTACTTCGCGATGCTCGAGCCCGGCGACAAGATCCTATCACTGGATCTGAACCACGGCGGCCACCTCAGCCACGGCCACCCGGCGAACTTCACGGGCCAGCTCTACGAGGTCGAACAGTACGAGGTCGACCCCGAAACGGGCTACATCGACTACGACGACCTCGCCGACCACGCCGCCGAGTTCGACCCGGACATCATCGTCTCGGGGTACTCCGCGTACCCGCGCGAGATCGAGTGGGAGCGCATTCAGGACGCTGCCGATAACGTCGACGCGCTCCACCTCGCGGACATCGCCCACATCACCGGGCTCGTCGCGGCGGACGCTCACCCATCGCCGGTCGGCATCGCGGACTTCGTCACCGGGTCGACCCACAAGACGATCCGCGCCGGTCGCGGCGGCATCGTCATGTGCGACGAGGAGTACGCCGACGACATCGACGCCGCCGTCTTCCCCGGCGGGCAGGGCGGCCCCCTTATGCACAACATCGCCGGCAAGGCCGTCGGCTTCAAGGAAGCCCTCGAGCCCGCGTTCGAGGACTACGCCGAACAGACGGTCGCGAACGCAAAGGCACTGGGTGAGTCGCTCTCTGAGAACGGCTTCTCGCTGGTCTCCGAGGGTACTGACAACCACCTCGTGCTCGTCGACCTCCGCGAGAGCCACCCCGACACCTCCGGCGGCGACGCCGAGGAGGCCTTAGAGGACGCCGGCATCGTCCTCAACGGAAACACGGTGCCCGGCGAGACGCGCTCGCCGTTCAACCCGAGCGGTATTCGTGCTGGGACGCCGGCGCTGACCACCCGCGGCTTCGACGAGGACGACTGCCGGACCGTCGGCGACCTGATTTCCCGTGTCGTCGACGCTCCGGAGGACGAAGCCGTCATCGAGGCGGTTCGCGAAGAAGTCGCGACGCTGTGCGACGAGAACCCGCTGTACGAGTAGGAAAGTGGGCGGTCGGCCCGACGCATTCTATCGGATCCGATCACCAACCCGTTCGTTTGTATCGGTCGCGATTGGCGGCCGTGTGGAACGTTCAATCGCGTCACGTCCTCGAGTATCACGGGGTACTTCCTAGCCGACTAACACGACTGCAAGTAAACCGACAGCGATCGCCGCGACCAGCGTCAGTGCCACGGTGAGACTGAAACCGACGACCGGCGAGAGAGAGCTCACCGAATCGCATGTCGTCGAACTCGAAGCCATGGGTGTCTCATAGAGCGCAGATGAGAAGAACGTACGCTTCAACTCAGTTCTCGATTCGCTCTTTGACCACGTGCAACGTCGCCTGTCACTCGCCGGCACGCGGCTTTTCCGCCGGCTCGCCGTACCGCCGCCAATGTCCACACGTCCGACCGGAACCATCCTGGACGACGACAGGTTGCTCGCGCTTCGGGAGACCGACGAGACGGCGGCCTCGGCGTTAGCAGTCGAGGTAACGCCTGTGGCCGATCGCATGGGTGCCACGAGCGGCGAGCACATCGACTGGGACGTCGACGAGTACGAGGATCAGCCAATGCTCGTGTACAGCGGGATCGACGAGGCGGCTACCGCCGATGCGCCCTATCCGCGCCAACTTAGGGAGGAAAACGGCGAGATCGTCGCGCCCGTCCCCGACCCACTGGTACGGGCCGAGCCGCCCGAGGGGCTGGGCCTCGACCTCGAGACCTACGACGCAGACGATCCATTGCTGTTCGACGCCATTACGACCGGCGAGACGATCGGACTCGTTCCGGTCCGGTTCGACGATGGAGGAGCCTTTCGTGCCGACCCGTTGCCGGGCGTCGCAGACGACAGCGACCCCGTCGCAGAGGGGGTCATCGAACACGAGGGCCGCGGGGATCCGACACCCCGTCCCGAGACGATGAGCGCGCCGATCGATCCCGATGTGCTCGAATCAACCCTTGCTGAGACCGAGCACGATGTCTCCGAAACCGACGTGATCGGAATCCTCGAGGCGATCGAACGTCTCGGTCTCGCCGGGATGGGCGACCACGTCGCCGGTGTCCCGCCGCTCTCGGCCGATAACCGGGCTGTCTGCCTGCTCGAGGATGGCGTCTGGACGGACCGGATCGGACCCGACCTCGAGGCCGAGGACGTAGACGTCGGTCCGGACGTGCTGGCGGTCGCTCGGACGGTCCACGAGCGACAGGCTCGAGCGTTGATCGATGCGGCCGGGACGACCGACTATCAGGGCCTCGAAGACGAGTACGCCTTGCTCGTGACCGACGCACGCGACACCGCCGAGTGGGAGGTTTCGGAATCGGGGACCGCCGATCGAAGCGGCACGAACTGACCGGCACACGACTTGTGCTCTCGTGCCAAGTCGATCGGAGAGGGCGTCTGAGCGAGTCGCTTTACCCGTCCCACGATGAGTTCGGTCGGTGGATTCTCGCTCGCCTTCTTCCTCAGCGGGCCGACCCGTGATTCCGCCGGCATACTCGTCGGTTCTGGCCGGTCCGAAACAGACTGAGCGTGTCGTGTGGTTCCGCATACCATATCTTTTTCCGGCCAATTCACGTGAATTAGTTCACATGATGGATGACTCTGCAACGGAGATGTATCGATCGCGGACCGACGCGCTGACGACCGACGTCGGCGAGGGACAGCCCGTCGTCTTCGCCCACGGGACACTGATGGATCGGACGATGTTCGCGCCGCAACTCGAGGCCCTGCACGATGAGTACCGGGCCATCGCCTACGACCTGCGGGCGCGAACGGACCGGTACGCGCCAGGTTACGACCTGTGGGATCTGGCCGACGACTGTGCGGCGGTACTCGACGGGATCAGCGAGGACAGCGCTGTCATCGCCGGCATGTCGCTGGGCGGGTTCATGGCGCTTCGCTTCGCGCTCGCGTATCCGGAGCGCGTCGACGGCCTCGTCCTGATCGACTCAATGGCCGCACCCCATCCCGAGGAGGAACGGGCGGCGTTCAGCGACCTCGTCGAGCCCTACGAGGACGTGCTCGAGCCGATGCCACGAGAGATCGCCGAGGGGTCAGCGGCCGAGCTGTTTGGCGAGACGACCCGCGAGGAGACCCCCGAACTCGTCGAGACGTGGATCAATCGCTGGGAGACCTATCCCGGGAAAGCAGTCTACCACGAACTCAACTCGTGGCTCGGCCGCCCGGACGTCACCGACCGCCTCTCGGAGATCGACGTCCCGGTGCTGATCGTCCACGGCGAGGAAGACCCATCGCTCCCGCCGTCGCGGGCCGAGCCGATGCTCGAGGAACTGTCTGACGCCGAGATAGAGCTCATACCAGCGGCGGGTCACACCTCGAACCTCGAGCGGCCGGAGCCGGCTAACGACGCGATCCGATCATTCCTCGACGAGCGGTTCTGAGTGATTCTATTCACGTACGTGTCTATTTGGGACGAATATGACGCTGTTCTGCGCACGAATCCGGGGATTAATGAGCCTCGCGGCCGCCCACTCAGGTAATGACTGAGATCATCGATGGGAACGCCGTCGCGAGCGAGATTCGAGACGACCTGACGGACGCGATCGAGACACTCGCCGACGCGGGTTCGCGGCCGGGACTGGCGACCGTGCTCATGGGCGACGACCCCGCGAGCCAGACCTACGTCAACATGAAACAGCGCGACTGTGAGGAGGTCGGCATCGAGAGTTACCATGTCGACGTCGACGGCGACGCCTCGCCCGAGACGCTGTACGATGAGATCGCCGATCTCAACGACACCGACGACGTTCACGGCTACATCGTGCAGGCACCGGTTCCCGACCACGTCGACTACCGCGACGTGATCCGCCGCGTCGACCCGATCAAGGACGTCGACGGCTTCCACCCGGAGAACGTCGGCCGACTCGTCGCCGGCGACGCTCGCTTCCGTCCCTGTACCCCCCACGGCGTCCAGAAGCTCCTCGAGTCCGCCGACATCGAGACCGAGGGCAAGGATGTGACGATCGTCGGCCGCTCGGACATCGTCGGCAAGCCACTCGCGAACCTACTGATCCAGAAGGCCGATGACGGCAACGCGACGGTAACGGTCTGTCACTCTCGAACCGACGACCTCGCTGCAAAGACTCGCAGCGCGGACATCGTCGTCGCAGCGGTCGGCGTCCCCGAACTTATCGACGGCTCGATGCTCGAGGACGGAACGGTCGTCATCGATGTCGGCGTCAACCGGGTCGACGCTGACAACGACAAGGGGTACGAACTCGTCGGCGACGTTGAGTTCGAGAGCGCAAAGGAGAAAGCGAGCGCGATTACACCCGTCCCCGGCGGCGTCGGTCCGATGACCCGCGCAATGCTCCTCTACAACACGGTCAAGGCCGCGAGCCTGCAGGAGGACATCAACGTCGACCTCCCCTGAGTCGCTGACTCGGGGCTTAATTTCGCTTCTCCCGCTTATCGTCGCGTTCGCTGACTCCCGCTTCGGTCACTCATCGTCTTGCCCGTCAGTCGATCGAATCGAACTCGAGAGCGTCCAGTCGCTCTTGGGCCTGCGAGAACGCGACCTCATCGCCGCGCAGACCGTTGGCCAGATTGCGGGTCGCCTCGACGAGCCGTTCGGCGGTCCCCGGCTCGACGTCGCCGTCGAGCATTCGGATCCGTTTGACGTGCTCGCCGAGCGTCTCGAGGGCGCTCCGTTCGCTCGCGGTCAGGTCGCGGTTGTCGGTCCAGGTCCGAACGTCGCGTCGATACTCGCGGACTGCATTCGCGTACGCGAGCCCGCGGGCTGCCCGAAGCGAGCGCGGGACTTCGTCGGCGGGCGGCCGCTCGCCCTGATCGGCATCGCGGAGCAGCGAGAGAAAGTACAGCTCTTCGCGGTCCTCGAGTCGGATCTCACGGGTGACGATGTCGGCGACGTGGAGCAGTTCGATTGCAGCGAGATAGGTGTCGTCGAGTTCCCGGAGGGTGCCGGCGTTGACGAACCCGCGCCGGCGAACGTACTCGCGACAGCGGTCGCCGGCCCGTTCGGCGAGTTCGTCTGGACCGGCCTCATCAATCGCGTTCCGAACGGGGGTGAGATCGAACGCGACCTGCAGGTCCGTGTGTTCGGTGCGTTCGTCGACGCCAACGCTTCGCAGGCTTCCACAGGCCGGACAGCCGACGCTGCCGGTCTCGTAGTACGACCAGCGGGTCCCACACTCCTTGCACTCGCGCTCACCCCGGATTTCATGGACGAAGCTACGGTCGGGACACCAAAAGTCCCATCGACCCGCCACGGTCAGGTGGTGTTGACCACCGTTCGGTTCGAACCGCCGGTTGAAATCATCATCGGGTACTTTCGATCCCCGCTGAGTATCGCTTCTCGTGATAATTCGGGCCCGTTGACGGTGTGAAGGCGATGATGGTCACCGGTTACGGGACGTCGTTCAATAGGTGATTAACGGGCGGCAGGTGCAGGCGACATCGAAACCAGCTGGAACGTCCAACCCGAATATATGTCCCGGAGACTGAACCGGCGGACGTTCGTGACCGCGGCAGGAACAGCAAGTGCACTCGCGCTCGCCGGCTGTGCCGACAGCGGCCCCGGCGGTAACGAGACGGAAGACGAGAACAATACAACCGGTGACGAAAACGAGACCGAAGACGGAGGGAGCGAGACGTACACGCTGACCGTTACGGTCGAAGACGATGAGGGACCGGTCGAAGGCGCGACCGTCACCCTCGAGGAAGCGGGCATGGGTGGTATGACCGACGATGGAACGGACAACGAGTCCGAGAACGCGTCCGAGGAGACGACGGTCGACGACGATGGGATGGGCAACATGACGGAAAACGAGACGGACAATGAGTCCGACAACGAATCGGGCAACGAGTCCGATAACGAGACCACGTCCGATATCGGCGGTCAGAGCTTCCCCATGGAAGACGAGACCGATCAGGACGGCGAGGTCGAGTTCGAGGAACTCGAGGACGGAGAATACACTGTCAGCGCCGAATCCGAGGGCGAACAAACCGAAGACGACGTCGAAATCGATGGCGGCGACGAGGACGTCACGCTGACGTTCGGCGAGGGCGGAACCGGCGGTAACGAGACGGAAAGCGGAAACGAGACCAACGAGAGCGAAGACGAGAACAGTTCGTAATCGGTTCCACCGGGCCCAGTCAGGGCCGTGTCCCATCGATTTCGATCGTATCGGCCTCGAGAATCAAAGCGCGCGACCTTTTTTGACGCGAACGGCGAGCGGACGGACATCGCGTATCGAGCAGTTGCTGTTCACGATGGAAACGACCGCTCGAGATCGTTTCACGGCGGAAACCCCTCCCTTCTGATCTGAAACAACGACGCTTGACAGATAGTGCGGAGCTGGTCGACAGCGGCAGTCAACTCTCGTTATCGAGTCACTCTCGTTCGCGCACGTGTGATCGGTCAGCAGGCCGCTGTCCGGTCGAGTGAGATTCCCGGACCGAAGGAATGGCACTGCATCCGCTCGGCGTAGCGGCTTTTTTCCCCTTTCGGTCGATAGTCACGGGTATGCGTGACGAAGAAGAAATCCGCGAGCAGTACGAGTTCCTCAAAGAGCACCTCGAGAGCGACGAGATGCGCCACGACGGCGTCGAGGAGATGTTTACGTACTATAAACGCGCGATCGGTTGGGTGCTCGAGGAAGAGCACATCTGAGTGCGACCGCGTGCACCGGGGTGGTACCGTCGGCCACCCTGCTCTGTGTCGTTACATTTAAGTACATCCGGCGGAACTTTTCACGTGACGCTTCGCTTGGAGGGCCGAAGCGTCAGCGGGGACCAATTCAGGGCGGCAAGCGATCGCGTGACATTTTTCCGTCACGCGATCTGCTTTCCTGTTTCGATCTTATACTTACCCAGTAGCGGTGCCGACGGTTATTATCGATAAATAATGCTATCCAAGAAAATGTCCATTCAATATAATTGTACCGAAACGTAACTCCTGAACTGTAAACATGAACTGCACGTTATGTGTGGTTCTGCATCCGATTCGTCACGGGTGTTATGGTTCGATCGCGCTGAAAACGCGAGTCCTCACTGGTAATAGCCCCCTTTCGATCGAAACAACCCGATAGCCTTATTAAAATTCGACAGTAAGTACAGTTGGTACTTTCCCAATGTACGACCTGACAGGATTCCAGCGTGACCTGCTCTACGTCATCGCTGGCGAGGACGAGCCCCACGGACTGGCGATCAAGGAGGAACTCGAACAGTACTACGAAAAAGAGATCCACCACGGCCGACTCTATCCCAACCTCGACACGCTCGTCGACAAGGGTCTCGTCGAAAAGGGCCGTCGAGACCGTCGAACGAACTTCTACACGCTCACCCGTCGTGGCCGCCGCGAACTTGAGGCACGCCGCGAGTGGGAGACCCAGTACGTCGACCTGTAACACGATCCGGAAGTCGTTCGCTTCCATCGATATCGCCGAAGCCGTCATGAATTACAACTCTCGTTGCTCTGTCCGCCCTCGGCGCGTCGCTTATATGTGATCGTGGCGAACGATCAGCAGTGAACGAGGTCGCGCTGCAGGTCGCCGATGCGCCCCTCGAGGAGACGGTCGTCCGGATGGCTCTCGCGGGCGCGCTAGGGATGTTTCTCGGACTCGAGCGCGAGTGGTCCCAGAAGTCGGCCGGCATTCGGACCTTCTCGCTGATCAGTCTGCTCGGTGCGGTCTTTACTGTGCTCGTGCGCGAGGGAGGGGTCGGCGAGAGTCTGCTCCCGCTCGGCGGGTTCCTAGTAATCGTCCAAGGAGTTTTGCTCGCGGTCCAGGGACTCATGGAGGACGATCCCGAGGAGACGGGACTGTCGCTGACGACCTCAGTTTCGATGCTCGTCGCCTACGGCATCGGTGTCCTGGTGGCCGCCGGATTCATCCTCGAAGGTGTTACCGTCGCCGTCCTCTCATCGCTGCTGCTGGTGTTAAAGCGAGAGCTCCACGAGTTTGCCTGGGGCCTCTCTCGCGAGGAAATGCGCTCGACAACGGAGTTCGCTATCCTCGCGTTCGTTATCTATCCGGTGCTTCCGGCCACATACGAGCCCGAAATCGCGGGAATCACGATCCCGCTTGAGCCGAAGGTGATCTGGCTAATGGTCGTCGCAGTCGCGGGAATCGGTATCGCCAACTACGCGATCGTCTCGACCTACGGCGGTCGCGGTATCGCGATCACCGGCTTCTTCGGCGGCCTTGCTTCCTCGACGGCCGTCGTCGGGACGATGCTCGATCACGTCAATCAGCGGCCTGAGGCGTCCTCTTACGCCGTCGCCGCGATCTTGCTTGCGAACGCAGCCATGGCTGCTCGCAATCTAGCGATCGCGGTCGGATTCACGGCGGGCGGCGACACCGATATCCTCATCGAGGCGATCGTCCCGCTGGGTGCCGTCATCCTGCTGGCCTTCGCCGTCGCCGCGCTCACCGCCGACTGGAGCGAATCCGGGCCGATAAATCTCAAGAGCCCGTTCTCGCTGAAAAACGCCCTCGCGTTCGGGGCCGTCTTCCTCGTTGTGCTCGTGTTCGGTTCGCTGGCCGAGACGTGGTTCGGGACGCTTGGCTTCTACGCGACGGCGGTCGCGAGCGGCTTCGTCTCGAGCGCCGGTGCGACCACCTCGGCGGTCGTCCTCTACCGCGGCGGCCAACTGGGACCGGCGGAAGCGACGATCGCCATCTTGCTTGCGACGGTCTCGAGCATCGTGGTCAAGGCCCTGCTGGCGGCCACGTCGACGGACGACGGCTTCCGAAACCGGGTCGCGGCCTACAGCACGATTTTGCTGCTGGGTGGTGCGCTCGCATCGGTATTTCTCGTCCTCTAGACCTCCAGTACTTTACCCACTGGCGAGCGAAGAGAGTGTATGGACCGCGCAACGGTCGAACCGCAGGTAGACGCGATTCCAGGCGAACGGGCCAGCGAGTGGGTCGACTATCACCACGAGTTCGCCGCTCCAAGTACGTACGTCTATGAGTTCGTCTGGGATACGACCGCCGAGGCTGTCGGGCCCTTCTGTACCGACGTCGACAGCAACGTCCTGCTGGACTTTACGAGTCACGTCGCGGCCGCGCCGCTGGGGTACAACAACCCAGCGATCCGCGAAAAACTCGAGGCATTCGACCTCGTCGATCCCCTGAAGATCGCGGGTCAAGACTTCTACGTCAGCGGTGGTGGCCGGCCGGACGATCCTGACTTTCCCGGTCCGACACAGCTGATGGACCGGCTGATCGCGATGACCGACCACTACGATATGGATCGGGTCTTCCTCTCGAACTCCGGTGCGGAGGCCGTCGAGAACGCGATTAAGATCTGCTACGCTGCAGGCGGCCACCGCGCGTTCACGTTCGACGGTGCGTTCCACGGCCGCACGCTGGGCGCGCTCTCGCTCAACCGCTCGAAGACCGTCCACCGGAGCGGCTTCCCCGAGATTCCGGGCGTCGTCAGCGTTCCCTATCCCGCGACCGACGAGGAATACGAAACCCGCTGGCGAACCGACGGTCCCGGCGGCAACGTCGTCGCCGACGCGCTCCACCCCGAGCGCGGCGTCATCGATCCGTCGGAAGTCGCCTATCTCATCCTCGAGCCGATTCAGGGCGAGGGCGGCTATCGGGTCCCTCACCCCGAGTTCGCTCGCGACCTCGAGGCGCTTCGCGATCGGTACGGTCTCAGGATCATCGCGGACGAGATCCAGTCCGGACTGGGTCGGACCGGCGAACTGTGGGCCGTCGACCACCTGGATCTCACGCCGGACGTCATCACGAGCGGGAAGGGGCTCCGCGTCGGCGCGACGATCTCGCGCTCGGACGTGTTCCCCCAAGAAACGGGCCGCCTCTCCTCGACGTGGGGCGCGGGCGACCTCGTTGCTGCGATGCAGGGCGTCCTCACGATCGACACCATCCACGAGGAGAACCTGCTCGCGAACGTCCGCGAGCGAGGCGATCAGTTCCGGACGATCCTCGAGGACGCCATCACGGATGGCGACGCGCCCGGCATGATCGACGTCCGTGGCCGCGGGCTCATGCTCGCCGTGGAGTTCGATACGAACGACCGTCGCGACGCGGTCCTCGAACACGCGTTCCGACAGGGCCTGTTGACACTCGGCTGTGGTTACAAGACGCTGCGATTGCTGCCACCGCTCGATGTCACCGAACGGGAGATCGAGCTAGGGGCGCGCTTGCTCTTCGAATCGATCGAGCGGGTTGCGGAGGTACGTTCGTAAGGGTTGAACGTCGCGGACGAATCGCCTCGGAATCGATCAGTACGCGAGACGAACAGTTCACGATCGGGCCACAGCAGTGTTCTGTCTCGGATATGTCGTGGCGCACTTAGAGCGAACTGAGCACCGCGACCGGACACGGAGCGTTCCGAACGACGTACTCGACGCGATGGCCGAGAAACGCTCGCCGAGAGATCGGGCGTATGTTCGACGCCAGAACGATCACGTCGGCGTCGGTCCGGTCGGCGAGGTCGACGATCTCTGTTTCGGGAGTCTCCGAGAGCATCACCCTCGTCAGCACCGTTGCGCCGAGTTGCCTGCCGAATTTCGCCTCCCGATCAACGATCTGTTCGCCGATCCGAACCTGCTCCGAGAGGTCCGGGCGGGTGGCGAACCGATCGTTAAATTGGGGCTCGTCAACGACGTGAACGATCTCGACGAGCGCGTTTTCCGCTGCGGCGATGGTGAACGCTATCTCGGCGGCGTGGCGATTGGACATTGTCCCGACCGTCGGGAGGAGGATTCGGTCGATGGGGTCATCGATCCGGTCGGTCGACGAATCCGGATCGAACGGTGTGCTGACGACCATCTTCGGGCAGGTTGCCTCCTGGATGAGACGGTCGACCGTCACGCTAAACAGGGAGTCGTTGGAATGGTCATTGGCGACCGACTCGGCGAAGACGGCGAGATCGTAGCCTGCGTTCAACTCGTTGAGAATCGTCTCGGAGATGGTCTCTCGAGTCTCGCGAACGAACGTTCTCGACGGCTGATCCCGTTCGCGTAATCGGCGTTCGATCGGTTCGAAAAGGCGGTCAGCCTCGGCCGACGTGACGGCGGGAGCCTCCCCGGATCCGCGCTCCGCTCGTCCCAGTGCGAAGCGGCTGTTTCGGGGTCTCTCGAGGAGCCCGTTGTGCCTTCCGTTCGGGTCGTCGGGAGCGTCGCTCACGTACATTACGTCCAGGTCGATCTCGCGATTGCGAACGAGCGGATCGAGGAGGCGGGCAGCGTACTGGCTGTCCACACCGCCGCGGGTCGGCAACAGGATTCTAGTAAGATTGTTAACAAAGCTCTCCCGAAGGAACTCCTCGCGATCGATGCGCTCGCGCTCTTCCTCGCCGATCTCGATCTTGGGGATCGACCACCGCATGATCGCCGGTGCGATCAACGAGGTCGCGATGGCAATCGCGACGATGATGCTGTACATATCCGTCGTCAAGATGCCGGCACCGAGTCCGATAGTCGCGACGATGATTTCCATCGCTCCGCGAGCGTTCATGCCACCGCCGATTGTGATTCCCTCCCACCTCGAGAGGCCGGCCAGCCGGGACGCGCCCATGATCCCGGCGAACTTCCCGAAACATGCTATCCCGAAGACGACGAGTCCTACGGTGAACACCGTCACGTCGAACAGGGCAGCGACGTCCATTCGGAGCCCGGCGATCGCGAAGAACAGCGGCGCGAAGACGCCGAGCGTGATCACTTCGAGGATGTGCCGAAGATCGTAGGTGAAGCGCTTGACCTGACCGACCAGAACCCCGACGACGAACGCACCAAGTATCGCCTCGAGCCCCATGTACTGGGTGAGCGCGCCCGCTGCGAGCGCGAGCACCATCACCGTCGAGACCAGCGCAACGTCACTGCCGAGGACGTTCCCGACCCAGCGAACGAGTGCCGCGACGAACCGACGACCGATGGTAAACGAGAGTCCGAGAAAGACGATCACCGAGAAAATAGTCGTCGCGACCGATCCGATATCGACGATGCCGGTTCGAGCGAGTCCGGCGACGGTGGCCAACAGGATCCACCCGATCGTGTCGTCGATCATCCCCGCAGCGAGGATCAGTTGCCCGATGTCGCGACGGATGACATCGAGTTCAATGAGTACTTTCGCGATGACGGGGATCGCGGAGATGCTCATGGCCGTCCCGATGAAGAGGCTGAATACGAGCCGCTGGTCGGGCGAAGCGATGAACATGACGGGGAGCACCCATCCCAGCGCAAATCCGGTCGTAAAGGGCACGATGATCCCGCCGAGCGAAAGGATGGCCGCCGTTCGCCCCTTGCTGACGATGAGATCGACGTCCGTCTCGAGACCGGTGACGATCAACAACATGATGAGGCCGAGCCACGAGACGATCTCGAGCAGGTGGAACTGGTTTTCCGAGACCGCGAACAGCGACTCGTAGACACCTGGTGCGATGAGGCCGAGCACCGAGGGACCGAGTAGAACACCTGCGAGCAATTCGCCGACGACCGTCGGCTGGCCGATCCGACTGAACGCCTCGCCGACTGCCCGTGCGACGAAGAGCAACAGCGTGAGCTGGACGATGACGAGAAACAGTTCGTGGTGCCCAAGCGGTTCGATAATTGCCATCGGAAGACACTCAAATGGGTGTACCCTCGGATGGTCGTCTCCGTCGAACCGTGAGACTCCCAGGGACTTCGTTCCACGGTGCTTGACGGAGATGTGAAATTTATCGCCGCTGGACAGTCAACACACCGGACGTCCGACGCACCGATCGCGTGACGACGGGGCGGAGCGGCGACAATAGAGAGATTCGTCGGGCTGTGCGAGGTGCAACCGGAACGGAGAGACGTCTCCGAGATACCTGGAAATCACCGGGAAACAGCGTGATGCATGAGCGCCTGTGCGTCTTGATTTGTTCGCCGCGAGGCTCGTTGATGCCGTTACTCGCCGCGAAGCTCGTTCATGTGGTCGATTCGGCGCTGGATGAGAGCGGATTTACCGATGTCGTGGCGCACGCGCAGTCCCTCCTCGCCGGCGACCCCGAGCGCCTCCTCGGCGATTTCCTCGGCCTCACTGATTGAGTCGGCGACACCGACCAGCGCAAACGACCGCGAGGTAGTCGTGTAGATGCCGTCGTCGCGCTCGTCCACACTGGCGTAGTACAGTAAGGCGTCCCCAGCACTTTCCTCGTCGACCTGTACCTTCGCCCCGGCCTCGGGCTCTGTCGGGTAGCCGTCCGGTACGGCGTACTTGCAGACCGTCGCCTGGTCGGCGAAGCTGAGTTCGGGCAGGGCTTCGCCGTCGCGCGCAGCGATCAGGATCTCGAGGAAGTCGGTCTCGAGGACAGGGAGGGAGTTCATCGCCTCGGGGTCACCGAAGCGGGCGTTGAATTCGACGACGCGAGGGCCGGTAGTGGTCAGCATGAACTGGCCGTAGAGGATGCCCCGATAGTCGTCGAGGGCGTCAACGGTGGCTTCGATAATCGAGACGGCCTCCTCGTAGTCTGACTCGGTCATGAATGGCAGTTCGTCCGTTGCGTCGGAGTAGCTGCCCATGCCCCCCGTGTTCGGTCCCTCGTCGCCCTCGTAGGCGCGCTTGTGGTCCTGGACTGCGGGTGCGGTTCGGAACTCGCCGTTGGCGACGAACGCTTGGACGGTGAACTCCTCGCCGATCAGTCGTTCCTCGAGGACGATCCGGTCGTAGTCGGAGTCACGAATGTATTCCTTGCCCTCTTCCGCCGTTACCTGATCGCCGATGACCTTGACGCCTTTGCCGCCGGTCAGCCCGGCAGGCTTGATCGCGAGGTCGCCGTCGTAGTCGTCGATGAAATCGCAGGCCGCGTCCATGTCGTCGAACGTCTCGAAATCCGGACAGCCCGGAACGTCGTTCTCCTGCATGAAGCGGCGCTGAAATGCCTTGTCCGTCTCGATACGAGCGTCTTCTTCCTTCGGGCCGAAGGCGTAGATGCCCGTGGCCTCGAGTTCGTCCGCGACGCCGGCCTCGAGGGGCGCTTCCGGACCAATGACGGCGATCGTCGCGTCGATCTCTTCGGCGTACTCGACGACGGCCTTGGGGTTCGTCGTCTCGAGCGTCTCGAACCCGGCCGCGATGCGGGCGATACCGGGGTTTCGGTTGCCAGCACAAGCGTACAGGTCGGCCTCACTGTCCTCGAGCGCGCGGGCGATGGCGTGCTCGCGGCCGCCGCCCCCGATCAGCAGCACGTTCTCTCGCATGGTCGAAAGCGGAACGCACGAACCTGTAAGCGTTGCTCTTTCCTCGAGCGGAAATATGCATCTACGTGGGTATGACGCGAACTGGACGGAGACGAACACTCAACCATTGCTCTCCGTTCGTCGAAGTGACGTGCAACAGTGTCGAACGAATGAGGAATGTATTTGTCACGAGAGGAATACTGCAGGACATGAACCGCCGCCCGCTCCTCCAGACTCTCGCAACCGGTGGCGTACTTGCCTTGGCCGGCTGTATTGAATCGCTCCCGTTTGCCGGTGATAGTCCGGAAACGTCCGACGTGTTCGAGGACTACTGGTACGAAGAGACCGAACTCGCCGTTCGGTTCCGTGACGATGTCGACGTCAAGCAGGCTGTCCTGTTCAACTCTGACACAGATGTCGAGTACGAGACGATCGAGCGACCCGGAAACACGGTTCGGTTTTCCGTGGTTTTCCCGGATCGGCTAGAAACGTACCTCACTCACCGGCCGGCACTTCGCGTCAAAGCCGAGACGGCAAATGGGTGGGCCCGACAGTCGGTCTGGGAACCAGTCCACGGCGCCGTGAGAAGCGTCGAACCACTTGCAGACGGCCGCGCTCGGTTCGATATCGAGAATCAGACTCCTGCACCCATTCTCGCCAGGTTCGTCGCGATCTACGGTCACGTTCCGAATCCCACGATCGACCCGCAGCACGACTCGTTCGACCGCTCGTCGTTCGACCTCGGACCTGGCATCGTCGGGGTCGGCGCCAATCGCCCACTCTCACCCTCGAGAACGGATCTCGTCGTGCCCCCCGAGGAGACGAGACCGTTCGAGACACTATACGCACCGTTCGCGTATCGGGACGGCGCGGACGCGGAGGGCTGTCTCGGCGACGAACGAACCGGGACGACCGCGCTCGTTCACGGCTCTGGCCTGAACGCTTCCTACGGCTTCACGTACCGTCTGGAAGGCGAACCGACCGCTCCCAAGGGACGGGAGTCGGCAACCGTCTGTAGCGGCGTCGGTTCGGATGCAGAATAACGGCTACCAGTCGACTCGCTTAGCAGTTCGACGGCTGAGTGGTAATGTTTTAGTTGGGGACTTCGAATGACGCGATAATGCAACAGTACCTCGAGCTCGTCGACACGGTCCTCTCGACGGGGACTCACAAACCCAATCGGACCGGCGTCGACACCATTTCGTCGTTCAGCGAGCACTACGAGGTGGATCTACAGGAGGGGTATCCGCTGCTCACGACCAAGGATATGGACGGCTACCGCTGGAACTCGATGCTCCACGAAGTTTGCTGGTATCTCTCCGGCGAGGAACACATCCGCGATCTCCGCGAGGAAACCAAGATCTGGGACGCCTGGGCCGACGACGACGGGAAACTGGACACGGCGTATGGCCGCTTCTGGCGTCGGTTCCCAGTTCCGGATGGGGACGCGCGACTCGAGGGCGAGTCCTGGCCCGACGAGAGCCACCAGTGGGTCACTGAGGAAGCTGACGGCCGGCGGACGTTCGATCAGTTGCAGTACGTGATCGACACCCTCTCGGATTCACCGAACTCCCGGCGACTGGTGGTCAACGCGTGGCATCCCGCCAACGCGGCCGTCTCGACGCTGCCGCCCTGCCACTACTCGTTCGTCTTCAACGTGCAGGGCGACCGGCTGAACTGCCACCTCACGCAGCGGTCTGGCGACACCGCGCTCGGCATCCCGTTCAATATCGCGGCCTACGCGCTCCTGACGAAGGTCATCGCCCAGCAGACCGGCTTCGAACCGGGCACGTTCGCCCACACCGTCGTCGACACCCACGTCTACTGCGGCCGCGGTGACCGCGGTGACTGGTACGCCGACAACCTCGAGGCACTCCAGTCCCGACTGGCCAACGCTGACGAGCGCGCGGACTATCTGGATATCAAGGCGTGGCTCGAGTCCGAAGCGCCGGCCGAGGCCAACGGCGACGAGCGCCTCGATCACATCCCCGGCCTGCTCGAGCAACTGTCTCGAGAGCCCCTCGAGCGGCCGTCGCTCGAGGTTGCGGACGTCTCGATCGACGAGCTATCGTACGAGGACGTCGAACTCCGGGACTATGAGTCCCACGAGGGCCTCGAGTTTTCGGTGGCCGAATGAGCGAGGATCGGAACGCGCCGGGGGACGCGACGCCCGCGCTCGAGGCTGACCGCGAACTCGTCGGTATCGTCGCGGTCGCCGACAACGGCGTCATCGGGAAGGACGGCGACATGCCCTGGCACATCCCCGCGGATCTCCAGCACTTCAAGGAGACGACAATGGATCACCCGGTCATCATGGGCCGGGTGACCTACGAGGGAATCCTCGAGACCCTCGGCGAACCGCTGCCCGGGCGAACGACGGTCGTACTGACGAACCGGGACCTCGAGACGCCCGACGGCGCCGTGGTCGCACACGACCTCGAGACCGCACTCGAGAAGGCGTCAACGGCCGCACAGGAGCGCCACGGTGACGCCGATCGGATCTTCGTCGCGGGTGGGGCGACCGTCTACGAGCAGTTCCTGCCAGCACTCGATCGGTTGATCGTCACCGAAGTCCACGAGGAACCCGACGGCGATACCACCTTCCCCGACTGGGATCGCGAGGAGTGGCGCGAACTCGAGCGGGACGACCGCGACGGCTTTGCGTTCGTCGAGTATGTCAGCGCGGGATCGACGGTCGAGTAGCGCGGATTCGCGCTCCGCTACTCGTCGCGGACCGTTCCGCCTCTCGGTGCGCCCAGTCGGCCGTTCGAACCGCAGTCCGGTTCGGTGCCGATAGCTGCGGGTCGTTCAGTACCTGAATGGAGGTCGATTCGACGCCGCCAGTGGCTCCGGCCACCGCTGGCAAGGCGATCTGTCGACGACGGATTCCTCGATCGAGAGGCAGCCCCGCATTGCCATCGATTACCAGAGAGGGGGAGGGGTGATTGACAGCGATAAACGATAGAGTTCGCTACCGTTCGCAACGTATCACACTGTTTGTTCCGGGCGCCGCTCGATATGCCGTCGATTACCGTTTCAAAGATCGACTTTCCTCGGCCAGCAGACACCGCGTCGAGTTCCGGGATCGGAATCGGCAACTGTCGGATTCGCTAGAATCGCCCGCCTGAAGGGACGTTGATACGAAACACGACGTTCACAGGAAAACGTGGCCGAATTCCGTCGGTTGGCGTCGCCCGGGGAACGATTGCCACCACACGAGTTCGATTTTCGTCTCTCATACTGCTTGACTGTCGCAGAAATGCGCGTTCCGGTCGTGGTTCTCTCCAGCGCTATCACGTTCGGTCCGTTCGCCCGGAATGTGGCAATTATAGAGATCGGTCACGACGTGTTACCCATACCTATTCGTCGATCGATAGGTGCGGCGAAGTCGGACCAGATCGCGCCGGCCGATCGTTCACGACTACAGGTCTTTTACGACTTTTACGAATCAGTTCGATGTTCGTATTCGTCTTCTACTCCGATTCCGACGGAATAGAGGCCCGGATTCCGCCGATATACGAAGGTTGGTTGCCGCAGCCATTCTTCCACAGTACAAACGACATAATTCGGCCCTCCTTCTGGAGAACTATACTGCACCTGTTTCTGATACTACAGGGGCCGTGATAGGCCACCGCGAATCCGGTTTTTCGAGGACGAAACTGTCAGTACTCCTCTCTCCTCCAAACCAGCGAAACAGGTGTGATGAACCTCTTCAGAAGGCTACCACTCGAGGATACTCCCAGACTGATTAAATTAATTGATACGGAAAGAAACAGTCGATGGCGTTTATTCGATAACTCGGCAAATGTCTGTCCACCCCGTTTGGGGTGAGAGAGACAAATGAGCGAACAAGATACGACAGGCGACTCGAGACGGTCGTTCATGGCGAAAAGCGCGCTCGCGACGGGCGCAGTAGCGCTTGGAACGCTCGGGACAGGCACGGTCAGTGCACAGGCTGAAGAAGCAGCGGTCTTCGCGTCGGCCCTCCTTCCAGGGGTGGACTTCGACGTGATCGCCGAGCTCCCGACGAGCACGACAGTCGATCTGTTACAGGCGGAAGGGGAAACCTTGCAGACGATCTCCCAGCCCGACGAGTGGAACGGGCACATCATCCGATACGATATCGGACAGGATTCGGGATACACGACGTTCCTGTTCGTGCGCGGTGGGCGGCTGAGCACTGATGACAGCGGTTCGATCGGCGAAGAGGCGTCGGTGCTGGCCGAAGAACTGAACCTCATGAGCACGACAGTTAGCGGTAATGGCGGTAATGGTGATATTGTTGAAGACGACGAAGAAGATATTGTTGAAGACGACGAAGAAGACGGAGTGTCCGAAACCAACGTGACCGTGACCGAAGGCGGCAACGTAACCGAGAACGGAGGTGAATAACTATGGTTCAAGACGGAGGAGATGTCATCCTGTACACGTACCACTTCGAAGCCAACGAGAGTTTCGACGTCGTCTCAGAGCTTGAGGCGGACACGACGGTGAGAGCCCTCGTCACCGCCGATCTGGAGACCGTCCCTGAGATCTCTCAGCCGGACGAATACAACGGGTACATCATCCGATACCAGGTCGACGACGGGCCGCGGGGACCAACGGTCTTCCTGTTCACCCGCGACGAAACCCTTGAAACTGGTGATAGCGCGACGCTCGGCGAAGAGGCACAGATGTTCAGCTCTCAACTGAACCTCATCGAAACCACGTTAGACTAGGGCCGACCTCAATTTTTATCCACGGGTTTCGATGACTTTTCCACGGTTGACGATGGCCCGAACGCCACACCGGCGGCGACTCGAGAACGAGCGGGGGCGAGCGGAGTGGCGACCGTCAGCGAAAGCGCACACCGATACATGAACTCAAACCGAGAGCGGAGCGGCTCGAGCGAGCCGGACGTTCCAGTAACTGTTACGGCTGGTGATGAATCTGATAATACCGACACAGCAGGTCGAGATTCGTTCGAGGGGTGTCCGTCGGACGACGGAGACGGGTCGGAACAGTTGGTACTAGTGCCGATGAACGAGTATCGTCCGGGGATGACTGCCCGCGTCGTCGATCGGTTACCAGCGCCGATCGTCGTCGAACTCCTCGCGCTTCCGAACGGTGAAACCGTTCCGGTTCTGACTGAGCCCGACGAGTACACCGGCTACGTCGTCCGCTCCGAACCCAGTGGGACGCAGGTCTGGACGACGATGATCGTATTTACACGCGAATCGCTGGAGAGCGGTGTGTGCTACGCGTTCGAAGCCGGCGCGCAGGTGTTCAGTACACAGCTGTCCCTCTTGCGGACGACGGCCATTCGCATCGGCTCGGCCGGTTCGTCGTCCGAAACGACCGACGACGAGTAACACGGCGGCGATCGATCGGCCGAGTCGCGTTCCGGGAGCCCGTGTCTTTTACCGACCGCAGACGTAGGTTCCGACATGGATTCCTCGACCGCGCGCAATCGGCTCGACGAGGAGGAGAGCCCCTATCTGCGCCAGCACGCGGACAACCCCGTCAACTGGCAGCCCTGGGACGACCAGGCTCTCGAGGCCGCGAAAGAACGCGACGTGCCGATCTTCCTCTCGATCGGCTACTCGGCGTGTCACTGGTGTCACGTGATGGCGGACGAGAGCTTCGCCGACGAGGAGGTTGCCAACGTTCTGAACGAGAACTTCGTCCCGATCAAGGTCGACCGCGAGGAGCGCCCGGACGTCGACAGCATCTACATGACCGTCTGCCAGCTCGTTTCCGGGCAGGGCGGCTGGCCGCTGTCGGCGTGGCTCACCCCCGAGGGCAAGCCCTTCTTCATTGGGACGTACTTCCCGAAAGAGGGCCAGCGCGGCCAGCCCGGCTTTCGCGATCTCTGTGAACGCATCAGCGACTCCTGGGAGAGCGAGGAGGACCGCGCCGAGATGGAGAATCGGGCCGAGCAGTGGACCGACGCCGCGACGGATCAACTCGAGGAGACGCCGGATGGGGCGGGAGTCGAGGCCGGCGCTGCCGCGGAGCCGCCCTCGAGCGACGTACTGGAGACGGCCGCCGACGCAGTGCTCCGGAGCGCCGACCGCCAGCACGGCGGCTTCGGCTCGAGCGGACCGAAGTTCCCCCAGCCGTCGCGACTGCGCGTCCTCGCCCGGGCGTACGATCGAACCGGTCAGGAGGAGTACCGCGAGGTCTTCGCGGAGACGCTGGACGCGATGGCCGCGGGCGGGCTCTACGACCACGTTGGCGGCGGCTTCCACCGCTACTGCGTCGACCGGGACTGGACGGTCCCCCACTTCGAGAAGATGCTCTATGATAACGCCGAAATCCCGCGGGCGTTCCTCACGGGCTACCAGCTGACCGGCGAGGACCGCTACGCCGAGATCGTCGCGGACACGCTGACGTTCGTCGATCGGGAACTGACCCACGACGAGGGCGGCTTCTTCAGCACCCTCGACGCCCAGAGCGAGTCCCCCGCGACCGGCGAGCGCGAGGAGGGGGCGTTCTACGTCTGGACGCCCGAGGAAGTACACGACGTCCTCGAGGACGAGACCGACGCCGCCCTCTTCTGTGCGCGCTACGACATCACGGAGTCGGGTAACTTCGAGGGGCGGAACCAGCCGAATCGGGTGGCCAAGGTGTCGGAACTCGCCAGCCAGTTCGATCTCGCGGAGCACGAGATCCTGAAACGACTCGATTCGGCCCGAAAGCGGCTGTTCGAGGCCCGCGAGGAGCGACCGCGACCGAATCGGGACGAGAAGGTCCTCGCCGGCTGGAACGGGCTGATGATCTCGACCTACGCCGAGGCGGCGCTGACGCTCGGCGAGAACGACTACGCCGAGACCGCCGTCGATGCCCTCGAGTTCGTCCGCGACCGGCTCTGGGACGAAGACGACAAACGGCTCTCACGGCGCTACAAAGATGGGAACGTCAAGGTCGACGGCTATCTCGAGGACTACGCCTTCCTCGCGCGGGGCGCACTCGACTGCTACCAGGCTACCGGCGAGGTCGACCACCTCGCGTTCGCGCTCGAGCTGGCCCGCGTCATCGAGATCGAATTCTGGGATGCCGAGCGCGGCACGCTCTACTTCACGCCCGAGAGCGGCGAATCGCTGGTAACCCGACCGCAGGAACTAGGCGACCAGTCGACGCCCTCCGCGACCGGCGTGGCGGTCGAGACCCTGCTCGCGCTCGACGCATTCGCCGACGAGGACTTCGAGGGAATCGCCGCGACCGTCCTCGAGACCCACGCCAACACGCTCGAGGCGAGCGCGCTCGAGCACGCGACGCTCTGTCTTACCGCCGACCGGCTCGCGACCGGCGCGCTCGAGGTGACCATCGCAGCCGACGACCTGCCGACCCAGTGGCGCGACCGGTTCACCTCGCGGTATCTCCCCGATCGGCTCTTCGCGCTGCGACCGCCGACCGAGGAGGGACTCGAAGAGTGGCTCGAGACGCTCGGACTCGAGGACGCACCCGCAATCTGGGCGGGACGCGAAGCGCGCGACGAGGAACCGACGCTGTACGTCTGTCGCGATCGGACGTGTTCACCGCCGACCCACGACGTGGACGAGGCACTCGAGTGGTTGGGAGATAACGCCGATGCCCTCGATATGACTGAGACGACGCTGGACGAGTCAGAGAGTCCGTTTTAGCGCCCTCGCTCAGCCGTTGTTCGGTTCCGGACAGGACAGTTCACTATAGCAATTCGGAGACGCAATAGATACCACGCGTCGAGGCCGCAAATCGAGGGGTTACGCCAGTTTCGTCTCGATCTCTTCAGCGAGCCAGACCGCCGGCGGCACGTCCTCTTCCTCGACGAACCGGGTGATCTCCTCACCCGCGTCGTTCTCCACCACGATCGTCGGGATGTACTCGATGCCGTACTCCTCGACGCCCGGCCCTTCCTTGTCCTGATCGACGTTGACTTCCTCGATACGCTCGTCTGGGACCTCGGCTGCCTCGAGCGCTGCGCCGAAGTCGGGCAGGAGAGCGCGACAGTCCTTACACCAGTCGCCGGCCCAGATCTTGTACACTAGTTCGTCAGTGTGCGCTTCGAGCGCCTCGACCGACTCCTCGTAGGACGCCGCGTCCCACGTCGGGTTCGGCTGCATGGTCTCGAGACTCATACGCACGACTTGTCGGTCGGTGGGCTTAACCGCGATGTTTCCGGAACGGGGGTTCGCTCGAGAGTCGTCTGCCGTTTCTCGTAACTGATCAGCCAACCACCGCTGGGTGGGACTGAAAGGGGCTGACTCGGTCGACGAAGACGGACGACGGAAGCACTGACCGGAGTACACATCGCGAGCGGAGGGAGGCGCGCAACGAGTCCCTCGAGTCGACCAACTCAGGGACTTCTACGTGTTTGCGGTCTGCTGTCCGCTATTGTCGTCTCTCTCCCGGTTACCCACTAGCCGGCACGTCCTGCCTGAGTCCAGCACGGGTTTACGTCTCGAATACCTATTGCAGGCCAATGAAAGGGAGCATCCTGGACACGATCGGCTCGCCGCTGGTCCAGGTCGACTCGCCGGAGGGCGCAACGGTCGCGGCCAAGATCGAATCGTTCAACCCCGGCGGCTCGGCCAAGGACCGGCCGGCCCGCGAGATGATTCGGGCCGCCGAACGCGACGGGCTGATCGAGCCCGGTGACTGGCTCGTCGAACCCACCAGCGGCAACACTGGTATCGGCCTCGCGCTCGTCGCGGCCGCCCGTGACTACGACCTGACGATCGTCATGCCGTCGGACAAGTCCAAGGAACGCCAGCAGATCATGGCCGCCTACGGGGCCGACCTCGAACTCGTCGACGGCGAAATGGCCGACGCTCGCGCTCGAGCCGAGGAACTCGAGGAGCAGGGCGCGATCCAGCTTGGCCAGTTCCAGAACCCCGCGAACCCCGACGCACACTATCAGACGACCGGCGAGGAGATCATCGAGCAGGTCGGCGACCGCGAGGTCGATGCCCTCGTCGCCGGCGTCGGCACCGGTGGCACCATCTCGGGAATCGGTCGCCGACTCCGTGAGGAGTTCCCCGATGTCGAGATCGTCGCCGTCGAACCGGCCACAAACGCCGTCCTCTCGACCGGCGAAGCCGGCAAAGATGACTTTCAGGGAATGGGGCCCGGCTTCGTCAGCGACAACCTCGACCTCGACCTGCTCGACCGCGTGGAAACCGTGAAGCTCGAGGACGCCGAGGAAGAGTGCCGTCGGCTCGCTCGCGAGGAAGGCGTCCTCGTCGGTCAATCCAGCGGCGCGACGAGCCTCGTCTCCCAGCGCGTCGCACGCGAAATCGCCGAGCCGGACCTTGAGTGTCCGGAGGTGCCGACGGCGTTCGACGAGGGACAACAGCCGGCCTCGCCCGAAACCGATGGCGGGCAGGCAGTCGACGACTGCCCGCTTATCGTCACTGTCTTCTGGGACAGCGGCGAACGGTACCTCTCGACCGGCCTCTTCGACTGACGCACTCGTTCCGCTCGGTCCATTGGCGGCGCTCTTGCCGCCGGCTGACCGATCGAAACGCGATCGGCGTAACAAAAAGGACTCTTTCAGCTAGCCGAACCACCTTTAGTCACCCTTGCGTACGTTCGGGTACGATGATACGCACCTCGAGACGCGCCCTGCTTTCTGGAACTGCTTCTGCGGTCGCGCTCTCCGCCGGTTGTATCGCCGACGGCGGTGATACCACGCCATCGAACGATACCGAGAACGATGATGATAGCGGCAATCCCGGAACCCCGTCGAGCGGTGACGATGGCGGCGACGGCGAGACCGACGACGACGGTGATGACGGCGACGATCAGTCTAACGGGTTGGCTGACTCCGAATCCCGGACGTATCAGTACTCGACGCGATCGACATCACCCGACGTGGCGAGGCTGTTCGATCGCGACCGCGCGGAGCGGTGGCTCGACGACCACGAATCGCTACCCGAGACGGTCGCCGACCTCGTCGACGAGACCGATTTCGAGACATCGACCCTCGTTCGACTCGAGGCCGGCGCTCCCAATCCCTGTCACGAGATGGCGCTCGAATCGATCGCCGCCGAGGACGACCGGCTCGTTCTCGAGGGGCGGTACGCGAGACGAGCGACGATGGCGAGTTCTGTGCCACCCAAGAAGCGACGGTAGGACGTCTCGTTCGGGCGACGTTTGATGGAGAGCCCCTGACGGACATCTCGGCGAGCATTGTGGACCGAAACGGAGACAAATACTCGATGGCGATGGCGAGCGAGAGCGAGTCCGGCAGTGCGAGCGCCGAGCAGTCGAGTAGCCAGCAGGACGAGGAGACTGACGACGAGTAGGTTCGTCAGTTCGCTGAGAAAATCGTCGGGACGACCGTCGATATCGGCATCGAGAGTCGACTTACGAGTATTCGGCTTCGGTCAGCCGGACGACGAGGGTCTCTTCGACGTCTCGGAGATCGTATTCAGGCAAGTCACCGTCGACCCGGCGAACGTACAACGGTTCGACGAGTCGATACGTCGGCTCGGCGACGCCTGGCCGCTCGGCCCCGCTCGAGTCGCCCGTCTCTGTATCCGTTTCGCTCTCGGTCTCTCCCTCGCTCCCGGAGCCGGGAGGCGTCTTCGAGTCGCCGTCAGCGTCCGGTCTCGAGTCGGCGGCCCCGGCGGGGTTGTCAGGAGCCGATTCGGGATCCGAATCCACTCGCTCGAGGCCGTAGATCTTGCAGAATTCGGCGGTGGCGTCGGGCTCGAGGTCGCCGTTTCGGAGCTGTTTGGCCAGCGGCCGCGAGAGCCACTCCTCGTCACTGATGCTCGGCTCCTGGACTAGCACCTCGTCGACGAACCGGGTGAGATACCAGTTCAGGTCGTTCAGCAGCGAGACGGCAGCGCCGACGCTGACCGTCCGGACGGCGAGTGAGTTCTCGAAGGGCCGCTCCAAGTCGTAGGTCGCTAGCGCTTCGCGAGCCGTTTCGCGGGAGAGTAGCTCGTACTGGAGGTTGGTCCCGGCCTCGCCGATAAGACAGACGCGGGTCACTATATTGTGGTGGGAGCGACGGTGTAATGTCGGTTTCGGCTTCTAGACGAGTTCCGTGAGAGCTTCCACACTCAAAACGCGAATTCCTCTGCGACGACAGCGTTGAAAGCCCCTGATCCGTTCAACTCGAGGGGCTCGCTGCGCGCTTCGAGGATCACTACGTTCACCTCTCCAGTGCTTGCATCGCCCGTCTTCGGCGAACGGATCAACCCCTTTCAGTCCCACCCGGCGGTGGCTAGCTGCGTCAGCTACGAGCAAACGGGAAGATGGTGAGTCGAAGTTGTTAGGGCTCGACGAGTTCCGCCCGCTTTGCCGCCTCTTCGGCCCGCTCGAGCAGGTCGTCGGGCTCCGCTTTCAGCAGCGGTTTCAGTCGGGCGTTGGTCTCGACTTGATCGGGGGTGACGCGGTTGCAGCCGGCGTCCATCGTCGAGTCGGTGAAGGTGCCGATTTCGCGGGCCTGGGCGACGATGTACTGTTTGTCCCGGGTCAACAGCGGGCGGTGGATCGGCAGTTGCGTGGCGCGGCTGGTGACGCCGAGGTTTCGGATCGTCTGGCTGGACTTCTGACCGGCAGCCTCGCCGGTGACGATGCCGTTCGCATCGACGCGTTCGGCCAAGATTTCGGCGGCGCGGTAGAAGAACCGCCGCAGGGAGAGCATACGGCCCTGTTCCATTTCCCGGACGAGGAGATCGACGGCCTCACCGCCCGGAATCCGGTAGACCTGCATGTCGAAGTTCGGCGCGTATTCGGAGAGCAGCCGCACCGTCTCCATCGCGCGGGCCTCGTGGTCGATCCCGCCGTAGTCGCCGAGGTCGACGTAGGCCGGCACGACCGGGCTGCCGCGTTTCATCATCTCGTAGGTCGCGACCGGCGAGTCGATTCCGCCGCTGACCAGCGCGATAACCGGCTCCTGAGAGCCGAGCGGAAGCCCGCCCGGCCCGTCGACCTGCTCGAGGTAGACGAACGCGACGTCCTCGCGCACCTCGACGCCGAACGTGAGATCCGGATCGTCGAGATCGACTTCGGGCTCGAACTCGTCTTCGACGGCCTCCCAGATCGCCGTGCCGGCCTCGCGAGCCAGGTCCTCGCTGTCGTAGGGCAGACTCTTGTCCGACCGGCGAGCGTCGACCGCGAAGGTCCCGCCGTCGTAGTGCTTGCGGGCCGTTTCCGTGACGGCCTCGAGAATGCGCGCTTTCTCCGTGCTGACGGTCAGAGCGGGACTCGCGGAGACGACGCCGAAGGTATCCGTCGCGGTGTCAGTCGCGGCCTCGACGGCGTCTTCGCTCGTGTGAATCAGCGGCCGGTTCCACCGGCGCTCGACCTCGCCGGGAATCGACCGGTCCGCGAGGAGGGCCTCTATATTCTCCGCGAGGAGGCCCTCCATGTACCGCTTGACCGTGTTGCTCTTTGTGTTGAGGTCCCCGTGACGGACGAGGACGGTGTCGGCTCCCGGAGGGTGCATGGGCTGTGATAGACGGTTGTGGCTATAAGGGGGTTACGAGGTCAGGATCAGGCCGAGCGATTCGAAAGCGCCTCAGACGACCGATTCCTCGACCGTCGGACTCAGCCTCCCGGTGTAGGAGTAGATGCCGGCAACGAGAACGGCCCCGGCTATCAGCGGAATGATCGCGCTGAGTGCGTACAGCACGTCGTAGCCGACCGCGTTGGCGAAGGGCAACGATAGCAGCGGACCGAGACCGCCGCCGACGTCACCGAAGATGTTGTTGGTCCCCATCGCCCTGCCCATCCGATCCTCGGGCGTGAGGTCCGCAAGGAGGGCCGTCAGCGGGCCGCCGACGCCGCCCTGTCCCGCGCCGATCAGCGCACAGGCGAAGACGACGGCCCCGAACGAGGGGGCGACCGTGAGCACGACGAATCCGGTACAGCTGATCACCAGAAATCCGATTAGGACGGGCATGCGAGCGCCGACGGAATCGCTGATCTTGCCGCCCGAGATAGTAAAGACCGCTCCCGAGAGAGCCGACACTGCCATCAACAGCCCGGACGTCCCCTGTTCGCCGTAGTCGATGCCGTAGCCCGCGACCTCGAGCGAGAGCGTCAGTGACTCGACCTCGAGGTAGAGGACGAGTGTCGAGAAGAGGACGCCAATATAGGCGAAGTAAAGCCCGAAGTTGACCAGGCCGACGGTAAGCGCAGGCAGGGTCGTCTCGAGGTCCCACGGTTTGATCGACGAACCGGGGGTGTCGACGTGGGTCTCGGGAACGATGAAGAAAGCGATGATGCTCGCGAGGCCGGCGAAGGAGGCCGCGAGAACGAACGCCGTCGCGTTGCTATACACTTCGCTGACGATCCCGCCCAGTACCATGCCGGCGGGGAAGCCGAACGTGATCCCGGCGCGGACGATGCCCATGCTCGTCCCCCGCGAGCTGGCCTCGCTGACGTCGGCGGTGATCGTGTACGCCGTCGCGAACACGAGCGCGCTGCCGATCCCCCACGTGATCCGCGCGAGAATGAACCAGACCTCCGGCATCGCGGCCCTGATTGCGATTACGTAGCCGAATGTCGCGAGGCCCTCGATCGCTAGCCCGACGACGAACGGTTTTCGGGTGCCGATTCGGTCGACGAGCACGCCCGCCGGCCCGTTCGCCACCAGTCGCGTCCAGCGGTTCGCCGAGAGGATGACGCCGACCATGAACGCCGAAATCCCCAGTACCTCGCCGAGGTTCGGCAGGATTGGGAAGACGACCCCGCCGCCGAAGCCGACGAAGAAGGTACTCGCGACAACGGCGTAGACAACGGCACGTGAGTTCGATTGCTCGCTCGAGTCGGACATGGGAAGTCACTACGTGTTTCGATTCGTAACGCCGTACACTGGGCCGGTCCTTGACTATTCCGACGGCAGACGCGGATGCCGGTTTCGGCTCGTCGCTACGGGCAGCTCATCTGGCGCGAGAAAATTCGGTGGCCGCTCAGAACGTCGAGAGTTCGCCCTCGATCACACTACGCGTGATTTCGGTCACGTCCGCGAGCTCCCGGTTGACGATCACTTCGACGTCGTCGGCGACATCCGAGACCGCGATGCTGTCGTCGGTGACGACCTGCACGTCGGCGACGTGGGGCTGATCGATCGGCCGGCCGATCTGGGAAAGGAGGCGCACGCGCAGGTCGCGGATGCCGTTGACCTCACTGACGACTTCTTCGGCGATCTCCGTCGAGAGCAGGTTGTAGATCTTTCCGATGTGGTTGACCGGGTTCTTGCCGCTCGTCGCTTCCATCGACATCGAGCGATTGGGCGTGATGAGCCCGTTCGCGCGGTTCCCGCGGCCGACGGAGCCGTCGTCGCCCTGCTCGGCGGAGGTCCCCGTCACCGTGAGGTAGATCGAACCCTCCTCGTAGTCGTCGGCCGTATTGACGTGGACGCTAACTGCGCGGTCGGTATGCTCGCGCGCGACACCGTCGACGAACTCCCGGACGGACTCGACAGCCTCGATGTAGCCGTCCAGATTCGGAATGTACTCATCGACCATCGCTGCCGCGACGGTGACGTCGATCTCGTCACCCTCGCGCTTGCCCATGATCTTCACGTCCGGACCGAGTGCCGGATTCTCGGCCGCGTACTCCCCGTTCAGTCGTCGCTCGGCCTCGAGAACGATCTGTTCGGTCTCAGTCAGCGGCGCGTGGCCGACGCCGAAGCTCGTGTCGTTAGCCATCGGAACGCTGACTTCGTCCTCGCCGAAGACCTCCTGGAGGTCGCCGCTGCCCTCGCCAAGCTTGACGTCGACGACGATATCCTCGCCGACGGTTAGCTGCGGGATGTTTTCCTCGAGGTATTCGCGGGCGGCCCGCAGTGCGATGGTCTCGGCGGGGATGGTCTGGCCCTCGTAGTGTTTGGTCGCGCGGCCGACGATCAGCAGATAGATGGGGTCAACGACTTCGCCGCCGCCGAATGCGGGTGCCGCCTCGCCGGCGACGAGTTGCGTCTCGTCGGTGTTGAAGTGCAGTACCTCGCCGACGCGGTCCAAGTACTCGCGTGCGAGCGCCCCGGCGACGCTCTCGGCGATCCCGTCACAGATGGAGTCGGGATGTCCGATTCCCTTTCGTTCGACGATTTCGACTTCCTGATCCTCGACCGCTTGCCGGTCGATAGACTCGATCCGGATGTTCCGCTCGCTCATTGGCGGAACTTGTCGGAGCGAGTTCGTATAACTTGCGGAAACAGACACGGGTCAGAAAATGCCCGTGGGTTATGCAATCAGCCGAGGCCGGGCGATCAGGACTCGAGTAGCAAGCCGAGATACGAGGTCCTGAGCTGATCGTTCGGATCGAGATTCAGTCGCTCAAGCACGTCGTAGGCCCCCTCTCGAGCCGCCTCGAGATCCGACTCGTCCGCGATGTCAGTCTCGACTTCGACGTACTCGCCGACGTCGTCGACCGAATCGAGGGTGATGGTGTACCCCTCAAGCGTGAACCGCTCGCGTTCCTTGCGGACCGTCGCGGCGGCCTCGAAGCCGAGGTTCGTCAGGATCGCATCCGTCTTCTCGTGATCCGCGACGGCAGTCTCGACCTCCTCGCGGGTCTTGGACTCGTCGTCGACGAGCGGCCCCTTGTAGGTGACGCGGGTTTCCTCGGATCCGCTTTCGGGGCGCTCCGAGCGGATCCGCAACGCCTCGTCGGTCTCGGCGAACTCGCGGTGGGGGGCGTCGTAGTAGGTGTCGACCTGCACGACGGCTCCTTGGGGCCGCGCCTCGAGGGCTTTGAGGCGTTCGCGGACGGCCGCGAGATCGGCAGGGACCTTCACTTCGACCTCGTACATGCCCGGGGGAACGGACGGCGGTCGTAAGTATCGGTCGCTCTCGCTCGAAAACGTCGTACTTAAATGTCGACGGCGGGACGTACAACGTATGACTGAGGATCAAGAGGCCGAGCTCGAGGAGCAGGCCGATGACGTCGACGAAGAAGTAGCTGAAGAAGACGCCGACGGACTGCAGGAAGGCGACTTCGTCGAACTCGAATACACCGCGTACACCACCGAGGACGAACAGCTGGTCGACACGACCGACCCCGAGGTCGCCGAGGAAGAGGGCGTCGATCAAGAGGGCCAGGAGTTCAAGCCGCGAACGATCGTGGTCGGCGAGGGCCACATCTTCGAGGCCGTCGAGAACGACATCATCGGCTCCGAGCCCGGCGACTCCGGTACTGTGACCGTCCCCGCCGAGGACGCCTTCGGCGAGTACGATCCGGACGATGTCCAGACCGTCAGCGCCGAGAAGATCGACGAGGACGACCGCTACCCCGGTGCGAACGTCCAGATCGAGGGCGAGCAGGGCTACATCAGCACGATCATCGGCGGCCGCGCCCGCGTCGACTTCAACCACCCGCTGGCCGGTGAGGACGTCGAGTACGAGTACACGATCGCTGACGAGGTCGACGACCGCGAGCAGCAGGCTACCGGCCTCTTCGAGATGTACCTCGAGATGGAGCCCGACCTCTGGATCGAGACGGACGAGGTCGAGGAAGAGGTTCCCGTCGAGCCTGACGAGGACGACGAGGACGCAGAGCCCGAGTTCGAGACCGAGACCGTCGAGAAGGAGACGCTCTACCTCGAGGCCACGCCCCAGATGACCATGAACCAGCAGTGGATGATGGGCAAACAGCAGATCGGGCAGGACATCATCGAGAAGGTCGGCGTCGACCGCGTTATCGTCCAGGAAGTCATCGACGGCATGGGTGGCATGGGCATGGGCGGTATGATGGGCGGCATGGGTGGCGGAATGGGCGGCGGCGACATCGAGGAGGCCCTCGAGGACGCCGACGTCGATGCTGACGAGATCGTCGAAGAGCTCGAAGGCGCAGAGGAATAAGTAACGCCGCGATCGCCGGCCGTTTTCGGCCCGCTGACGACGACCACGAACGTGCGTGGCTCGACTTTTTCGCAGCCGGGACTGTAGGCCCGAGCGACGACGATGGTCGGTTCGATAAGCGACGGCCCGGGTCCCGAGTCGGACACTGAGAGCGGTAGGCTCAAACAGTGGTTGCTCCTCGACGGCAATCGGTTCGTGGTCGCTGCCATTCTCGCGGCCGCCTTCGGGATCGCGTATCTCGTGCTCTCGGTCAGCGGCGTCGCCCCGATTGCGGACGCACAGCCGCTGTTCTACGCGTTCAGCGGGTTGATCTCTGGAAACTTCACGCTGATTACGGTCGTCGTCTCGATCAATCAGCTGCTGCTCTCACAGGAGCTGCAGTCACCGGGCGAACTCGAGTCGGAGATCGAGGAGACCGTCGACTACCGCGAGGAGGTCGAAGCGGTATCGAACCGGACCGCACCGGCGGAGCCATCGGGCTTTCTCCGGCTCGTCGTCGAGAGCGCGCGCCGGGACGCCCAGCGACTCGGCGGCACCACTGCCGGGTCGCTGTCCCCGGACGCCCGCGACGAAATCGACGAGATCGTCACGGAGCTCACCGACGAGTTCGATCGGATCGATGGGCTCGTCGAGGAGTCCGACTCCGGCATCTTCAATACGCTCTCGACGACGCTCGAGACGAACTTCGCCCACGAGGTACAGCGACTCAAGGAGTGTCGTCGGGAGTACGGGGAGGACATCCCCGGGGACGCGGACGCGGCGATCGACGATCTGCTCGATCGGCTGCGGGAGATGGACATCGCTCGGCAGTACTTCAAATCGGTCTACCTGCAGATCGAACTCTCTCGGCTCTCGCGGTACCTGTTCTACGCCGGGGTTCCAGAGGTCGGCACCGCGATCGCCGCGCTGTTCGTGATGACCATGGCATTGGGGCCGCCGTTCGGACGACCCGTCCGTGCGGTCGTCTTTCCGGTGGCCGTCGCGGTCGGCCTGTGTCCGCTCACACTGCTCTTCTCGTTCATCCTTCGAACGGCGACGGTCACCGAACGGACCGCCGCGATCATGCCGTTTACGACGCCCGAACAAGAAATATGACGGAACCGGTATGGACGGCGTCCGGCGTCGACACTCACGCGATGTCGCGGCTCGTGTCGATCGCTACTTCCTCCGTGAGCTCGAGTTTGATCGCGTCGGTCGGCTGACTGCCGCCGCGGAACTTGGGGATCGTCAGGTGGCTCTCGAGTTCGGAACCGGCGATTTTGGTTCGGAGATCGAAGACGGCGTCAGCGGCGTGGAAGGTCCGCGCTCGGTTCCCGGGCTCGTGATCGCTTTTCAGGCAGTGGAGGACGGCGATACCCCCTGTCTCGAGCATCTTGGCTTGGAGATTGTTACAGAAGGTGATGTACTCGTCGGTATCACACTGCTCTAAGACGTCCATCGTGTCGATGATGAGGTTGGCTCCGTCGGGGAGGGCTCCGATGAGCCGGGTCGCCTCCTCAAGCGGCGTGTCGCTGGTGACGTGTCTGACTGTTGGGCTGCCGACCGAGGACGGCGAGGCCTCGACGGCGTGGCGGACGGCGTCATCGGAGCGTTCCGTCGAGAGGTACAGCGTTCCGCGGGCAGCCGTGAGCTCGTAGAGCAGTAGCTCGGATTGGCTGGCCGGGTCGGCGGTGTACGCAACGATACACCCCGGTGGGAGCCCACCGTCGAGTTTTCGATCGAGTACGTCGATTCCAGTGTCGAGCCGGCCGACCATACAGTTATGCCCAATTGCTGTAGTATCTGTATAACTCTTTGCCTTAATGTCTCAATATCTGATATCCAGAGGCGGTGACCGCCCCGCTCGAGTCACGCTCGACGACCGTCCTCACTCGTATCGAATGGAGAGATTCAAGGGGCACGCCACAGCCTACACGAACGAATGCGCCACGATCACCTCATCACGAGCAAACAACTCTCTCGAGGAGACATCGAGACCGTCCTCGACTACGCGGCCGAGGTTGACGCCGATCCGTCGGCCCTCGCCGACCGCCACGCCGGTACCCTACTCGGGTTGCTCTTTTTCGAACCGAGCACGCGGACGAAGATGAGCTTCGAGACCGCGATGAAGCGACTCGGCGGCGGCATCGTCGACATGGGCTCGGTCGAATCCTCGAGCGTGAAGAAGGGAGAGACGCTCGCCGACACCGTCCAGGTCATCGAAGGGTACGCCGACGCGCTCGTCCTGCGCCACCCCAAACAGGGCGCGGCGACGATGGCAAGTGAGTTCGTCGACGTTCCGCTGTTGAACGCGGGGGACGGCGCGGGCCACCACCCCACCCAGACGATGCTCGATCTCTACACGATCCGGGAGAACGCCGGACTGGACGATCTGACCATCGGCATCATGGGCGACCTGAAGTACGGTCGGACCGTCCACTCGCTGGCCTACGCGCTGACGAACTTCGATACCCAACAGCACTTCATCAGCCCGGAAAGCCTCCAGCTACCTCGCGAGGTCGTCTACGATCTCCATCAGCAACAGGACGGCGCGGGGATCAAGGAACACGACGCGCTCGAGGAGGTGCTGCCCTCGCTGGACGTCCTCTACGTCACGCGGATCCAGCGCGAGCGGTTCCCCGACGAGAACGAGTACCAGAAAGTCGCCGGCGAGTACCAGATCGACGCCGAGACGCTCGAGGCCGCAAGCGACGACTTGACGGTGATGCACCCGCTACCCCGCGTCGACGAGATCGCGCCCGAAATCGACGAGACCGACCACGCGGCCTACTTCGAACAGGCGCACAACGGCGTCCCGGTCCGGATGGCGCTGCTCGATCTCCTGTTGAGCGACGACAAGTCCATCGAAGGTGGAAGCGATGAGTAACGATCACGATCACCACGACGGCAACGATGACCACGAATTGCGGGTGAGTAAGATCCGCGACGGCACCGTCATCGATCATGTCCACGGCGGGCAGGCGTTGAACGTCCTCGCGATTCTGGGCATCGACGGCACCGAGGGCGAAGAGGTGTCCGTCGGGATGAACGTCCCCTCCGATCGGCTCGCGCGCAAGGACATCGTCAAGGTCGAGGGCCGAGAGCTGAGCCAGGACGAGGTCGACGTCCTCTCGCTGATCGCGCCCGACGCGACGATCAACATCGTCCGCGACTACGATGTCGTCGAGAAACACCGCGTCGAAAGCCCCGACGTCGTCGAGGGCGTGCTCTCCTGTCCCAACGCTGGCTGTATCACGACCGGTGATGAACCAGTTACCTCTCGGTTTTCTGTGCTCGAGGACGGCGTTCGGTGTTCGTACTGCGAGACGATCATTCGCGAGGAAATCGCGGAGCTGATCGACACCTGAGCCACGAGTCGGTGCTGCGCGGCTCGGTTTTCTCGCTGAGATTACTATCCAGAATACCTAAGTAATTGCCGGCCGATTCTTCGGACGTACATGTCACGTACCGTCAAGATTGCGCTCGCCCTGTTCGCCATCGCCGTCCTCTACAAGGTCGCGTTTAGCGGCTCGTCGGACGTCGAGGTCGACTACGAACCGACCGAAGAATAGCGCCCGATTCCGAACGGCTTACGGGGACGGCGGCGTACACTGAGTTATGTACGGCGTCGTCACCCGGAACGCCGAAGAAGTACGGTGGCCGGAGTTCGACCGCGGGTTCTACGAAGTCAAGGACGTGACCGGTCGGTCCGCCGAACCGATCGCAGACGGGGTGAACATGGTCTCCTGTTTCGGCGACAACGCCGCCGCCGACGCAGACCCGTCGCTGATTCCCGTCGACGATATGGGTCGACCGGCCGACCGAAAACAACCGTACTTCGACTGGGCCTATATCTGTCCCTCTCGAGAGGACTACCGGGAGGGGCTACTCGAGATCATCGACGATTGCGTCGCCGAGAACGAGGACGTCCGTCTCGACGATATTGGCTTTCCTCGAGCGGAGTACTGCCGCTGTGGCGTCTGCGAACAGAAGTTCGAAGCGAGCGAGTATGACGACCGCATGGCGTGGCGTGCGAGCGTCATCACCGAATTCGTCGAAGCGGCCGCAGACCGAATTCCCGGGACGGTCTACATGACGCTCTATCCCGATCCCTACCCTGGACATCTCTCCGAGCGCGCCGGTATCGATATCGAGGCAATCACGGAATACGTCGACGAGTTCGTCGTCCCGCTGTACGATACGGCCTACGGCACGACCTACTGGCTCGAGACGATCGCGAAGGGGTTCGAGAGCGCGCTCGAGACGCCGTTTAATATCGAGTTATACGCGGTAAATATTGATGTCGACAATCTGATCCATGCGGTCGAGGTCGCCGAGGAGTACGCCGAGGGTGTCTTCTTCGGCTACGAGGCGAGCAAGGGTCGCGCGGCGCTGCGCCGGATGCAGGCTGACGAGCGCGAGGGCGTGACACATGGCGAACCCGGTAGCGATTCGGAGACCTGACGGGGGCGACGCCACCGCCGGATTTCGTTCCAACAGTCGCTTCTGCCGTTCGCAAGTACCGCTTACGAACCCGTATAACGATATTATCCCGAATTACCCTGGCACGACGCAGTGGTATTGCCGTGCCGGAGACCGAGCGGGAGGGGCATCATTTATGTGTGATTGGGCCACGCGACCGACTGGAACCGACGACGGCCTTTATTTGCGTCTCGGTTGCCTGCAGTCGTGACCGAGGATCGACGCGTCCGCAGATCCTCAGGTGATGACTATGAGAGAACAACAGACCCAGCAGTCCACCGAGATGAACACGGAGCAGATGGCGGAGTCCACGATGAATCAGAGCCAGCAGACCATGGAACAGCTGATCGATCTCCAGCGGAACGTGGCTCGGATGACACTGAGTGCGCTCAAATGGCAGGAAACCGCCCAGCAACAGGGTCTCGAGATGACGAAATCGATGCTCGAGAGCGTGCCGGGCCCGCAGTTCACGGAGTCGATGATGCAGAGCTATCTGCAGGGAATGGAAGCCATCATGCCGGAGATGGAACAGGTGATGGAACGAGGGATGCAGGCCGCCGCGCAACCCCAGATGGCGCAGATGGAGCAGATGGGAAATCAGATGACTGGTCAGGGTCGGATGACCGAGCAGGGGATGAGCCAGCAGGGGATGGGCCAGCGCGGGACGAGCGGCCGGATGGACAGCCAGCAGATGGGCGGCCAACAAGCCGGTAGTCAGCGGATGGGCAGCCCGATGCACAGTCAGCAAGGAATGAGCCAACAGGGGATGACCGGCCAGCGAACCGGTCACCAACAGACTGGTGGGGGGATGCGGGCACAACAGGGGATGGACAGACAGCCACAAATGCAGACACAGGCCCAGATGGGCGGGCAGCAGGGCTCGAGCGGGCGCTCGCAGTCCCAACAGTATCCACAGACCGGCGAGTGGGTCACGCCACAGGAGTACGGTGGCGAATCGACCGCTGCATCCGGCTCCCGGCAAGAGCCGATGACGGCTGCGCCCGGCCACTCGAGTGGAACCGAGTCCGAGCAGTTTGGTGGCCAGGCACAGGGGGGCGGCCCCGGCCGATCACAGCGGGGATTCGAAGGAGGGCCGGCATCTGGTCAGGGCCAGTTCGAGCAGGGACGCCAAGGGGACGACAGTCCCAATCACAGGGGTCACAGCCACGAACTGGGGCACAACAGGGCCCTGGACAGCACGGCAGTCAGCCCCGAAGCAGTGACCAGACTCGGCGCGGGAGGGAGTACGAGCAGCCGACGCAGCGCCAGCAGTCATCCCCGGGACGGACCGAACAGGGCCGCTTGCGAGACCAGTACTCACAACGGATCGACACCGACCGTCGCGAGGGAGGAGAGCGGGGACAACAACGACGCGGCGAACAGTCGACCACGCGCGGCCGACACGATCAGGAGTCGGAAGCGGACACTGGCCGCGATCAGGACCGCGATGAAATGAATCGGTCCCCCGAGCGGCAGGTGATGGAGGAGACGGACATGACGTCGGAGCAACCCCAGCGGTCGACCGAGGCAAGTCGTGACAACGAGGAACAGGGATCGAACCAGGAGTAACTACGGTCCATGCGCTTTTCTCTCGAGTCGCCACTCGAGGAGCGTGCTGCCAGCGATTACTGCGGCTCGAACTCGGAGCCAGTGTCGCCGAAACAAAAACGGAATCGGAATCGCGGTCGCGCCGTCGGCTTGAGGGGGTCGAAGAACCTGGATTACCGAGCGTTGTCGTCGTCACCGATGAGTTGATCGTCGTCATCGTCGCGGATCACGCTCTCGTCGTCCCGACCGCTGATATCGTTTTCATCCCGGTCGATCCCGCGGTTCTCGGTTCCGGTTCCGGCCCCGGTGTCGGTCATTCCGGTATCGCTACCCGCGCCTGAACCACCACCGGTTGCTCCCGTATTGCGACCGGAGAGGTCGTTTTCGAGGTGGATCTCGTCGTCTGTCACACGACTGACTGCCTCCTCCTGGAGCGGGTAGGTGCTCTCGCCGCTATCGCTCCAGCCGAGCGTCGCTTTGATCGAGTCCGTGATTCCGGGGTCCGGTTCAACGTGGGCTGTGCCGTGTTCGACGTCGGCGACCATCCCGACCTCGTCACCGTTGGCGTTGACGACGCGCTTGCCGACGTCGTCGTCGGTAAACTGTGGGGACATTGCACTCTAATTGAGGGTCGATTCGTGCAAGGTCGTGGTGCTTGCGGGTGCTTGCGAACTGTCCGATCGAGTGACGGATCGAGAGCGAGTGCGCGGACCTACTCGAACGCCGGGTCCCGGTCCTCGAGGAAGGCGGCAACACCCTCCTTGTGGGCGTCGGACGTACGGGCCTGTGCCTGAAGCAGGTTCTCGTAGTCCAGCGCCTCGTCCCAGGGACGGCTCAGGTTCTCATGCATAGCCTGCTTCATCATCCCGATCGTGGCCGTGGGGCCGTCGGCGAGTCGCTCAACGGTCTCGGCGACACGGTCGTCGAGTTCCTCGGCGGGAACCGCCTCGTTGACCAGCTCGAGGGCGGCCGCTCGCTCGGCGTCAAAGAACTCGCCGGTGAAAGCGAGTTGTTTCGCGGCCCGCAGCCCGACGATGTGGGGGAGCATGACGGTACCGCCGGTGTCGGGGATCAGCCCGACCCTGACGAACGCACAGGAAAACGTCGCGTCGGCGGCAGCGTAGGCGATATCGGCAAGCGCGACGAGCGAGAGGCCCGCGCCGATGGCGTCACCGTTGACCTTCGCAACGATCGGGACGGGACACTCGAGCATCGCCTCGACGACGCGGCCGAAGGTCTCGGTGACTTCCTCGTAGGCCGCTTGAGATGATTCGGGAGTCTCGGCCAGTGACTCGAGGTCGCCGCCGGCGCTGAAGGCCGCTCCCTCGCCGGTGAGGACGATCACGTCGTCCTCCTCGGGGGTGGCGGCTTCGATTGCGTCGGCCAGTTCGTCGGCCGTTTCCATCGTGATCGCGTTGAGCGCGTCCGGCCGATCGAAGGTCAACCGGAGAACACCGTCGTCGCTGTCGATCTCCATGCCGCACGCGTCGCACGCCCGGCTATTAACTCTTCGAGGTCGTCTCGTCTTCGGCTGCAGTGTCACTCTGCAGCGGTCGAGTGGTCAACGAAAAACATCGAGTCAGGCCGTCAACTGGTCGCTGGGTGCTCGACTCCCTCAATTGGTCGGCATTGGCGGGGCGGCGGTGTCCTCTTCGGTCACGTTGAGTTCGGATGTGACGAGCGCGCGGTAGGCTCGGCGCAGACGCTCGGAGAGCGCCTGATGGGAGATGCCTAGCTCCTCGGAGAGCTCTTGCATTGAGACTTCGCGGGGGATCTCGAAGTAGCCGTGATCGATCGCCGCGACCAGCGTCTCATACTGGCGAGTCGTCAGGCCACACTGGGAGTGGGTCTCTTCGGCGAGGTCGAAGAGTCGAACGATCGTCGGCGTCACGTCGTTGTCGTCGAGCCGGTCGTACAGTGAACTGACGCTCTCGCGGTCGACGACGCGGATGCTGAGCAGCCACGTACCGTTGGAGGCCGAAGCGCTCAGTACCGTCCCGTTCTCCTCGAGGATGATCTCGAACGGGTCGACGGTATCGGGCTCGAACTCGATGTCGTAGAGCCAGCGGTCCTCGTCGCTGCTGATCTGGGAGTAGTTGCCGATCGCCGAGGCCCCATCGATGGCCGATTCGATCTCCGGTTGGGAGGGTCCCGACAGCCAGAGTCCGTGACCGCTCGAGGCGATCACCCGCTCCATTTCACACGTCAGCGAGGGGACAGCCTCGAACAGCTCGCCAGTGCCGGTTCCGTCGGCCGGAATCTCGATGTCTGCGATGGATGTCATAAGTCTCAGCTGTGGATAGAACGACGATGTCCATAACCCCACTTCCAAACCACTTAGAAGCGGTTAGATTGAATTACAGGGATTCTGACCAGTTCGAAAGGTAAAATCCCGACAGCATTGCAGACGCGGCAGTTCAGCGGCGACGGGGGGTTCCGACGAGCAACTGGACGGCGACGACGACGATCACGGCGACGGCGAGCAGGGCGAGCGCGATCGGTACGATGGCGTCGATCCCGCGGGCGATGAACGAGACGCGGATCTGGGTCGGCATAGTCCGCGGCGTGTACGCGACCATCATCGTCGCGCCGAACTCGCCGATCGCCCGGACGAACGTCAGCACGATCCCCGCGGCGATGGCGTTGCGGGCGAGCGGCAGCGAGACCAGTCGCACTGTCCGGATTCGGCCGTACCCCATCGTCCGCGCAGCCTCCTCGAGGCGGGGATCGACGCCGTCGAAGCCCGCACGGGCGGTGACGACGAGAAACGGTGCGGCGACGAACGTCTGGGCGAGGACGACCCCGGCGCGGCTGTCCGTCAGTGGCATTCCGAGCGCGGCGGCGGCCGCGCCGATCGGCGTGTATCGACCCACGACGGTCAGTAACATCACGCCGCCGACGATCGGCGGGACGACGAGCGGGAGCAAGACGAGCGCTTCGACCAGCCGCTTGCCGCGAAACGAGGCCCGCGAGAGGACGTATGCCAGCGGCACGCCGAAGACGGTCGCAATGGCCGTCGAGATCGGGGCCGTCACCAGCGAGGTCCCGATCGCGTCCCGAACCGTCGGGTTCGCGAGTCCGGCGACGACGTCGACGTCTCGCATTCGGACCAGAAAGACCGCGAACGGGACGACGAAGGAGGCGAACAACACCGCACCGAGCAGTGCCGGCACAGCGAGTCCGCTCGAGAGCCACTCGCGGCCCGCGTCGAACCGAGCGGTATCCGTATCGGCCCCGGACGCGTCCACGTCCCGCTCCGACTCACCGCCCCGGCTCCGGGTGCGACTCACGGCTTGATCGCCTCCGGTGGCTCCCCGTGAAATCGGGGCAGCGAATCGCCGACGCGAAGCCCGTGATCGGCGAGCAGCGCGTCGTTCTCGAATAGAAAGGAGACGAACGACCGGCCCGCGTCCGGGGCGTCCGCGTCGGTTCGAACCGTTGCGTTGTAGACGACGGGTGTTCCCTCGACCGTGTGACCGCTGTCAGTAGTATAGCTCGCCCGCGCGTACCGGTCGGCGGACGCGGGATCACCGAAGTTGTACGCGTCGTCCAGCCGCTGGACACCGACGTCGCGTTCGGCCGCCATGTTGCTATAGGCGACCGCACAGGCCCGGTCGCTGTTCTCGAGGCCGGCAAGCAGTTGGGGTTCGTCGGGGACCGTTGCGACTCGGTCGGCCATCGCGTCCCGAAAGCCATCGAGACCATGCTCGCGCTCGGCGAGTTCGAAGAGGAGGAGTGCCCGGTAGCCCAGTGGATCGAGGTCCGGGTCGCTGATCGCAATCGTATCCTCGTCGGCGTCTGCGAAGACCTCATACCACGGCTCGCCGGCCGCGAGCCGCGCACCGAGATCCGTCTCGGGCGCGTAGGCGATCACGACCTCGTTGGCCGCGAACTCGGCGTCCCAGTCGGCGTGGTTGGGATAGAATCGGTCACGCAGGAGTTCGGCGTCGGCACCGATCACGACGTCCGGATACTTCGTTCCGTCCTCGACCAGCCGCAACACGGCGTTGGTCCCGTAGTACTCGCCCGCGTACTGCAGCCCCGTCTCGGACTCGAACGCCGGTCCGATACCGTTCTCAAGAGCGACAGCCAGACTGCCTGCGGCGAGCACACGAACGCCGGCGGTACTGCCGAGACAGCCCGCGGTCCCGACCAACCCCGCCGTGAGCCCGCCCGCCGCGGCGAGGATGTCTCGACGGCTCCTCGAGGCAAATCCGGTACAGCCGTCGCGACTGTGCATACGTCCCGTTGGATCGCCGGCATAAATACAACTGGTTTCGGTTCCAATATTGTAGGAAAACAACCGAAAGTGGTTACATTCGGCGGTCGCCGTCGTGTACAACCGACGCACAGATATCGTCTTTACCGGCTATTTAATCGATTCAGGCGTCCGGTTCCGAGTCGTCGGTCGACTGGTCATCGGTCGGTCGCTCGAGCCCCTTGAGCGAGCGGATCGTTTCGACGAGGTCGAGTTCGCGATCGAAGTCCCCGCGGATCTCGTGAGGCGTCTAGCTGCTCACCCCGAAGAACGCGAACACGTAGCCGGGATACATCCCGTAAGCCGAGTTCCCGTCGGGGTTGACGTAGGAGGGGGAGCCGTCCAGCAGCTCGATTTTGTACTGGCCGGAGTAGTTGTAGTAGCCCGCCCCTCGCTCGCCGATGTTGCCGAGCATCGACTGGACGAAGAAAATCGTCCGCTGGAGCGAGTCGTTGGAGTGGAACCAGTGATTGATCCCCTCGCCGGTGAACCACTGCCCCTTGTCGGCCGCCGCGAACTCCCGGGCGGTCGTCCGGAGCGCATCGGCCGGGATCGTCGTGATGTACTCGACCATCTCCAGAGCATAGTTTTCCAGGATGTTCGCCTTCTGGCGGACGAAGTCGGTGTGGACCGCGACCGACCCGCCGTCGGCCAGCCTGACCTCCGTGTCGACCTCGAGCCCGGTGAATCGACGACGGCCGAGGTGACAATCTCGAGGCTCGATCGGGCGGCACGAAAAACGGCTCGGCGGAGTCAGAACAGTTCGACGCGAATTCCGTCGTTCTCGAGGTCGTTGGCGAACGCCTCGGCATCGGTCTCAATCGGGTCGAACGTGTCGTAGTGCTCGGGCAGGACTAGTTCGGGATCGACGTTCCGGGCGAACGCTGCGGCCTCGCGTCGATCCATCGTGAAGTGGCCGCCGATCGGCGGGACGAAGACGTCCGCGGTGATCGACTCGTGATGTGGGAGGAAGTCCGTGTCCGACGGGAAATAGACTGTCGTCCCCTCGAGTGTCAGCAGGAGGCCGATCACCTCGCCCTCGGCGTGGAACGGCTCCCCGTCCTCATCGAGATGGTCCCCGTCGGGGTCGTTGTAGGCGGGTATCGTCCGAACGTCGATTCCCGCGACGGTCGCCTCGCCCTTGTGGGGCAGGTCAATCGCATCGAACGCGAGGTCGCCGGTGTCGATCGCCTCGTAGGCTGCGACAGTCGCGTCCGGCCCCGCGACGGCCTCTATCGCCGCTGGATCGTAGTGGTCCATATCGTCGTGCGTGACGAATACGACGTCGCCGTCGGTCGGTTCACTCTTGAGCACCTCGCCCCACGGATCGACGTAGACGACGAGGCCGTCGTCGGTCTCGAGACGGACGCTCGCGTGCCCGATTCGATCGAATCTCAGTCCCTCGTAATCGACGGTATTGGGGGCCATGATCGCTCGGACGTACGTCGTGGGTCGTCTTATAGGTCGGTTCATTCCGTGCCCCGATACCCATCGACGGCCACCGCTCGAGGGAGCGATCGCCGCGTGGGCCACCGCTGCTCCGGCAACGTCCTTGATTCCCTCCCTGTCGGTCGTTCTCGCGGCCTGGAGCGGATACTGTCTCCCGATTTAACGTTCCATGCAGATGCAACCGTTCTATACATCACTTCACCCGGGTTCGGGATGATTTCGAGACAGTTAAGATACCGGTACTATCTCGAACGGAATTACATCGAATATACGTAAGAACATCCCCTGTCCATCAGCGAATGTGACTTCGAACGATTCACGAGATCTGCAGTTCGGTCGGCGATCGTATCTGAAAGGGTGTGTCGTCGGGCTTGGGACGACGCTCTCGATCGCCGGTGTGGCATCAGCAGACGAACACGAAGACGGATACGAGACCGTCGTCAACGTGGTCGAGGCCGGGGCGGACAACGAGGGCAACGAGTCCGTCACGCCCGTATTGCGTGAGCACGTCGACGACGACACGCTTCTCAAATTCCCTGAGGGGCGGTACTACATGGACGAACAGCTCCGGCTCACCGGATTCGAGAACGTCGGGTTCGTCGGCGAGGATGCGACGCTGATTCCGGCGAACTACCACGAGTTCGACGGGCCGCAGTATCGCCTCTTCCGGATGGGGACCAGCGACAATCCTGGACGAGACCTCCGCTTCGAGGGATTCAGCGTCGATCAGACGGCGTCGGAGACGGGGATTCGCGTCCTGAGCGCTCAGGTCGAAGATGGCCTCGTCGTGAAGCGCGTCTTCGTCCACGGCGTCCACGACAGCGGAACGTGGGGGCCGGGGCTGTTCAACATCACCGACCCTGACGGGCGCGGTGTCGTCGAGCGCTTCTGTGCGTCCGACGGCGGCCTCCACGCCGACGAGACGCCGAACGTGGAGAACATGTGGCGCGGGCCGACCGGCATCGTCGTCAACCCGGCCCACCGCGGTACGATCGTTTTTGACGACTGTATGCTCGGCGGCTTTCCGGACAACGGGCTGTACGCCTCGAACGAAACTGGCCGGATCGGCGTCAACGGCGGCTGGTTCCAGAACAGCGGTACCGCCTCGATTCGCCTCAGCGGAACGACGGGCGAGATCAGGGACGCGACCGTCGTCGTCGACGAGGACCCGCACGACTCGAGCGGACAGCACGCGATCCGACTCGATGGTGGGGACCAGTTCGACCTCAAGAACATCACTGTCGACGTGCCGCGTCCGAACGGCGATGCGATCAGGATCATGAACAACGTCGACACCACCTCGATTACGAACTCGGAGATCTCCGTCGCCGACGGTTCGAACAACGGAATTCGGATCGATCCCGAGGCGGGACCGACATCGATCGAAGACGTCGACATCGAGATCGATGGAAGCGCCAACGCAGTTCAGATCCGCGGGCAGGACGCCGGAGCGGTCGACCTGCGGGATGTTCGAATCACCGGTGACGCGGACGGATCGACGATGCGCCACGCGATCTTGTGCGAGCGGAACGGGTGTCGGTTCGACCGGCTTTCAGTCGAGCAGTTCGGATCCGACAAACGCCGCGGCCTCGAGCTACGAGGGACGGATTACCGCATCACCGACAGCGAGTTCGAGACGACCCACACGCCGATCGTCGTCAACGGCGCGAACGACGTTCAGGTCGAGAACAGTTACGCACGGTCCGAGGGAGACGGGTACTCCCTGCGCATTATCAACGACTCCGGCTCTGTCTCACTCACGAACAACGAGTTCCCTGACGGCGTTCGAGACGATCGGTAACGCGTCGTCGCGCTATCTATTGCTTTCTAGTATTGCCCACTACATTGTGTTAACTCTCGTGCGGGCGAATGGTGACCGTTCCGTCCGAATATCTGTCGCTGTCCGCTCTCTCTGTGCGCTCCGACAGTCGCTCGAGTTCGTCGTTACCGTCTGCGCTCTCGTCTCCCACTCGAACTGCTCTTCGTCGCGATCGTTGAACTCGTTCACTGTCGACTGCGTGCAAGCAGATTCATCGACGACAGAGCGCTGTTCTCGACGATATCAACCGACTCCGATCGACCTGTTGACGCGCTCCCCCTCGAGATCGATACTACTCTTGGACAGATTTTTTCTCTTTGAGGCTCTCTCATTACCTGCTCTTCGTGGCTCCGAAAACGGGACGCGATTTTCTATAGAGGTTGACAGTCTCCGCTGAGAACAGGCTATCTTAGTAGAGCTATAAATGGGATGTTATCCGATCAGTCGGAGTCTTCGATTTTAGTGACTTCCGCTGCTTCGATTCTGAAGCCGTACGTAGTGGCGCTGGCAGAGCAGTGGCCCCCTGTGAGCGCAAACTCACCTGTTTCACCCGGCTTGAGATCACGTGTTTTGTGTTGATACTCACCGTCCGGCCCTCTCACAGAGAGACGATAGTCCCCAGAGCCGTTTTTTACTGTCGCGGACTTATTGCAGTAATCGCTACCGTAGGACGGAAGTCCATTTGCGAAGTTAAGCGAGTGATCCGTGATCTCGAGTTTTCCTTCAAGTTCAGAATCCAGGTTGAAATCGCCCTCCCGCTCGTCGACTGGCACAGGAGTGTCGAAGTGCATGAATTCGATTGCATACTCAGATGCGTCCCCTTGTCTGCTACATAATCGCTCGAATACACTCGACTCTCTCCGTTTGAGATGGACACGACTCCGTCCCCCGATTAGTGCGACTCACAATCCAGAAGTAAGAAAGTGGGCCGGACGCGATTTGAACTACGCGAAGACGGTCGCTCGCTTCGCTCGCGCTGCGACTTCTCTACTTCAAATCGCTTCGGATCCGTGACCTGCTGCTCACGATATTGTTCGCGGCGAGAAGCGGGCCGGGCGCGATTTGAACACACGGTCGGACGTGCTCACTCCGTTGCGCGCGACCTCCCTGCGATTCAAATCGCGATGACCGTTTTGCCACTCGCGAATTTGCTCGTGGCAAAAGCGGGCCGGGCGCGATTTGAACACGCGACCGTCTGATTAAGAGTCAGACGCTCTGCCGGACTGAGCTACCGGCCCTGTACCTCCGACTTTCCCTCGGTCGTTCAAATACGTTTCCCTTGGCAGGCGGCGTGGCAGTGATCCACGCGCGTGATTCACGGTCCTCGAGTCGTCCGGTCAAGAGTTTCACAGCGTATCACGCTTCGGGACCGTTAAGTGCGACCGGTCCGACCACTCGGTCATATGAGCACGGGGGTTACGATTTCGTCGATTTCTGACTACGCTATCTTGGGCTGTGGAAGTGTGGGGTACGCGGTCGCGGAGGAACTCGTTGAGCAGGGCAAGGACGTCTCTATCATCGACCGCGACGAGAGCCGCGTCGAATCACTCCGGGATCAGGATTTAGACGCCCAGACGGCCGACATTCGCGAGTCCAAAATTGCTGACTTGGTCGTCGACCGCGATGTCGTCCTCATTCTCGCCTCGGACGTCGAATCGAACAAGCGCGCCGTCGAACATATCCGCAAGAGCGGTGCCGATCAGTTTATCGTCGCCCGCGCGAGCGATCCCGTCTCCGGCGACGAACTCTCAGCGGTCGGGGCCGATATCGTCATCAATCCTTCCTCGGTCATCGCAGAATCCGCACTGCGAGCCCTCGAGTCGGGAGAACTCGAGTACAACGCCGGGAAACTCGCCGATATCGTCGAACAGACGTCGACGCGACTGGCGATCGTCACCCAGGACAGCCCCGATCCGGACTCGATCGCCAGCGCGGCGGCGCTGCAGGCGATTGCCGACCATCTGGGCATCGAATCTGACATCATCTATCTGGGTGATGTCGGCCACCAAGAGAACCGGGCGTTCGTCAACCTACTCGGCATCGACCTCGTCCAGTGGGACGAAATCGAGGACCACTCCGTCTACGACACTGTCGCACTGGTTGATCACGCGACCTCTGGCGAGATGGACCTCCCGGTCGACATCGTCATCGATCACCACGAAACGGAGACTGAGGAGGGGTTCGAACCCGAGTTCGTCGACATCCGGCCGAACATGTCCTCGACGTCGACGATCATGACGAAGTACATTCAGGAATTCGACATGAACGTCTCCGAGGAGGTCGCCACTGCCTTACTCTATGGCATCCGCGCGGAGACGCTGGATTTCAAACGCGATACTACTCCCGCCGACCTCACCGCTGCCGCCTACCTCTACCCGTTTGCGAACCACGACACGCTAGAGCAGGTGGAGTCGCCGTCGATGTCCCCCGAGACATTAGACGTGCTCGCGGAGGCAATTACGAACCGCGATGTGCAGGGGAGTCACCTCGTCTCCAACGCTGGCTTCGTCCGCGACCGCGAGGCATTGACGCAGGCCGCCAGCCACCTCCTGAATCTCGAGGGCGTCACCACGACTGCGGTCTTCGGCATCGCCGACGAGACGATCTTCCTCGCCGGCCGTTCGAAGGACATCCGCATCAACATTGGGAAGGTTCTGGCCGACGCCTACGGTGAGATCGGCGAGACGGCCGGCCACTCGACTCAGGCCAGCGCGGAGATTCCGCTGGGCATTTTCACCGGAATCGAAATCTCGGAGGATACCCGGGATACGCTGCTTGACCTGACCGAGGAGGCCGTCAAGCGGACGCTGTTCGATGCGATGGGCGTCGAAGGCGGTAGCAGCGAAGGATCGAACGGGAGCTAACGCGCGGACTACGCGAGCAATTCGTCTTCTTCCTCGTCGGGATCGCGGACGCGCTCGACGACATCGTTGATGAGGATGACGTCGCCGACGGCGCGAACCCACCGGTAGGGAACGATGATGCCCTGTCCGCTGCGGGCTTCCTCAGCGAATAGTTCGGCGTTTAAGTTCGCCAACGCCAGTCCAGTGACGGATTCGCCGTTGACGTTCAGTCGGAGATCCTCGACTTCGCCGACGAAGACGCCGTTATTCGAGTACACCTCGCGGCCGACGAGAGACGTAATTTCCTGGGGAATGTCGTCCATAACTGGCCTCATGCGTGGCGGACTCTTAACTTTTGGTCAGACGCGATAGTCACCGGACCGGATACGACGCGTCCGATTCGCTCGAGCGCGGGCCCGGGCCGGGGCGGTTCCCAACCGATCGACACTCGAGTCCTACCCCAAGATCGAGTCAACGGCCGCGTGATCGGACAACAGCTGTTCTATCCGGTCGACGGTCTTGGCATCTCGAGTGCGCCCGCTGCGGACGATATCCTCCGCGCGCTCGACGGTGGTGAGCGTGTCCGTCTGGACCAACAGGATCGGGACGCCCGTCTCACTGGCTTGGCCGAGGATCGCCCCCGAAGGACGGTGGCCGCCGGTGAGGATGAGACAGCGAATGCCAGGGGCCTCGAGCGCGGCAGTGTGGATCTCGGCCCGGTCGCCGCCGGTGATGACGGCGGCGTCTTTCGTCCGCCGGAAGTGTCGCAGGGCGCTATCGGGCCCCATCGCGCCGACGGTAAAGCGTTCGACGTAGCTATCTCGACCGTCCTCGACGAGCATCGACGCGCCGAGTTCGTCGGCGAGTTCGGCGACTGTCACGCCCGAGAGTTCCCGCTCGCTAGGGAGGACGCCGTGGACCGAAATCCCACGTCCCTCGAGGAACGGGACCACGTCTGTCTCGAGTTGGTCGTAGGCCGCGTCGGGAACGTTGTTGAAGACGACGCCAGCCAGTCGATCGCCGAACGTCTCGGCGGCGGCGAGAACGTCGTCGATGTCAGCGGGGACCTCGTACGGCGCGACCAGCAGGACGCGCGCGTCGAGCAGTTCCGCGATGTCGGCGTCCGCGAGTTCCACGATCCCGCCGACATCATACCGGCCGCCGCCCTCGACGAACATCCGGTCGTGGTCGGCGGCGAGCGTCTCGAACGCCTCTTGGACGCGCTCGCGGAGTTCGTCGGGCTCCTCGCGGCCGCGGATCGCCTGCTCGATAAACGTGGGCGAGTAGACGACCGGCTCGAGGTCGTGCATTTCGGCCTCGAGCTCGAGCAGTTCGCGGGCGAGCAGCGGGTCCTCATCGAGGGTTTTCCCGACGTTGCTCTGCAGCCGGGTTCCCTTCGGCTTCATGTAGCCGACGCTGTCGCCCTCAGCCGCTGCGAGTCGGGCGAGCGCCAACGTGATTGCCGTCTTGCCGGTGCTCTCCTCAAGCGAGCTGACGAGCAGCGTGTCGGTGTCACCACCGGATGCAGTGGGGTCGGTGTCGGTCTCGGGTTCGGTGTCCGCCGGTTCGTGTTCTGGATCGGTGTCGGTCATTGTTCCTCCGTGTCGAGTTCGTCCGTATCGACGGTGAGTCGCAGGTCGATCGCCTGTACGCCATCGGGGCCCGCCACGAGCGGGTTGATATCGAGTTCGAGGATCGACGGGAAGTCAGCCACCAGCTGCGAGAGCCGCTGAATCGTCTCGACGACGCCGTCGACGTCCGCGGGTTCGCGGCCGCGAGCACCGCGCAACAGCGGCGCAGCTTGAATTTCGTCGACCATCTCGCGGGCCTCTTCCTCGCCGATCGGGGCCACGCGAACCGACGTGTCCTCGAGGATTTCGACGAAGATGCCGCCGAGCCCGAACAACAGCAGCGGGCCGAACTGCGGGTCGCGGTTCATCCCGACGATGGTCTCGGTCGAGGCCTCGAGGTCGAGCATTGCCTGGACCTGGACGCCGATGATCGTTGCGTCGGGCTGGTAGTTGCGGGCCCGGGAGATGATGTCCTCGTAGGCATCGTAGACGTCCTCGTCAGCCACACCGACTTTGACGCCGCCGATGTCCGACTTGTGGGAAATGTCGGGGCTGACGATCTTCAGGACGACGTTACCCTCGATCTCCCCGGCGACCTCGCGAGCGCGGTCGGGATCGTCGACGATCTCCCCCTGTGGGGTCGGGATGCCGTAGGCCTCGAGCAGTTCCATCGACTCGACGCCGAGTCGGTTGTCGTTCCGCTGTCGGGCCCGCTCGAGCACCTCACGAGCGCGCTCGCGGTCGACGTCGAACGTCTCGGGTTCTTCGACCGTCCGCTCGCTGATATCCCGATAGCGAGCGAGCGCGTCGAGTCCCGACACCGCCCGCGAGGGGTCGAAGTAGTTCGGGATGCCGGACGCCCGCAGCGTCTCTTCGGCGTTGCGGGCCCGCTTGCCCCCCATCAGGCAAGTGACGACCGGCGTGTCGTGGGCCTCGAGCTTCTCGATCACCGTCTCGGCGAGGTCGTCGTAGGACAGCACCGCGGTCGGCGCGGCGACGACGACCGCGCTGCCGACATTGGGATCCTCGAGCGCGATCTCCAAGGCCTCGCCGAAGCGCTCGACGTCGGCGTCGCCGATCGCGTCGATCGGGTTGTAGATGTTGGCCTCGTCGGGCATCGCCTCGCCGAGTCGGTCGATCGTCTCGTCGGTGAAGTCGGCCATCTCGAGGGTCGAATCGCCGACCGCGTCGGTCGTGAGTACGCCAGGGCCGCCCGCATTGGTGACGACGGCGACGCCGTCCGATTCGGGCTGGGGCAGTCCCGCCAACGCCCGCGCGTAGTCGAACAGTTCCTGGACCGAGCGGGCGCGGAGCACGCCGGCCTGCTCGAGGCCCGCTTCGTAGGCCTGTTCACTACCAGCGATCGCACCGGTGTGCGAGGAGGCCGCTTGCGCGCCGGCATCCGTTCGACCGGACTTGACGAGTACGATCGGGGTGTCCGTCGTCACCTCGCGAGCGGCCTCGATGAATCCCTGCCCGTCGTCGATATCCTCGAGGTAACCGATGATGACGTCGGTATCAGGGTTGTCGCCCCACTCGCGGACGAAGTCCGTCTCGTCTAAGACCGTCTTGTTACCCAGCGAAACGACGTCCTGAAAGCCGATCCCCTGCTCGTTTGCCCAGTCGAGGACGGCAGTGATGAACGCGCCCGACTGGCTCATGAAGGAGATCGAGCCCTCGAGGGCGTCTTCGGGGCCGAACGTGGCGTTCATGCCTTCGGGTGTCGACATGATCCCGAGGCTGTTCGGGCCGACGACGTTGAGGTCGTTCTCGTCGGCGATCTCGCGCAGTCGTCGTTCGCGCTTGGCACCCTCACCGCCTGTTTCGGAGAATCCGGCGGTGATGATGACGACGTTTTCGGTGCCCGCGTCGGCGAGTTCGCGGATCGATTCGAGCACGATATCGGGCGGGACGACGACGACCGCCAGATCGATCGGCGGCGCTCGCTGCGCGTCCTGGTAACACTCGAGCCCGAGCACCTCGTCGCGCGAGGGGTTGATCGGCACGACCTCGCCGGCGAACCCGTCCCGCAGGTTCTCGAGGATCGCCCGGCCGACTGCGCCCTCGCGGTCGGTCGCGCCGACCACGGCGACGGTCTCGGGATCGAAGAGTGCGGATAACCGTCCCATCGCTCTGGGGTTGGCTGAGTAGGCTGTTAAGGATATGGCATGTTTCCGCCGCCGGGAAAACCGAGTCGGCGTTCATGTGACGACCCTCGGTTCACGGGCGGGTATCGGTAGACCGAGAGCGCTATGCTCGAGCCCCATTGGCTGCTGTGGTCGATACCGTTATTATGCGACCATCTGAAAACGAACCGATGTCCCGTCTGTCCCGCCCTCATCCTCGACCCATCGCTGCGACGACTGCACTGCTGGGCGTGATCAGTCTATTGACTGCAGTGCTGTACTTCATTACGATCCCGGAAAACCCGCCCGGGAGCGGGTTCGCAGCCGGCCTCACCGGCCTCTTCGTGATGTTGTGCATACTCGTCGGTACCCTTGCGCTCATAGAGGCGGGGCTGCTGTTCCTCGTCACTCGACACTGGGTCCCGGCGGAACGGCCGCGACGGTTACTCGTGACCGGGGCCGTAGCCGGTAGTCTCTCCGTTATCTTGCTGGTCATCCCCATGCTGGTCGCATGGGTGTTCGAGGGTCTCGTTCCCAGTTTCGTCGCGTACGGGACCGGTATCGGGCTCGTTCTCGTCCCAATCGGGATCGTTTGTTCCGGACTCGGCGCAATCCTCCAGCTCGTCGACGAGGTGCGCACCGACCCTCGTGCATGATGAACGGTTAGTGCGTCGAAATGGCGGCCGCCGACCGGCTCGAGGCGAGGATCGCGAGCAGGTAACAGGCGATGGCGACGACGACGATCGAGCCGCCGGTGGGCAGCCCCTGCGAGATCGAGAACGCGAAGCCGCCGATGACCGACACCTGCCCGAAGAGGATCGAGAGCAAGAGTGTCTCCCGGAAGCTGTGGGCGATCTGGGTGGCGGCCGCGACGGGGACGACGAGCATCGCGGCGACAAGAATGACGCCGAGGATTTGCATCGCGCCGACGACGACGATCGCCGTCATCACGATCAGCAGGGTGTTGTACCAGGTCACGTTGAGCCGCGCGACGCGGGCGGCCTGCTCGTCGAAGGTGATGAAGAGCAGTTGCTTGTACGTTGCAACGATGACGACGACGACGAGAACGCTGATAACGGCCATCAGTCGCGCTCCCGACGGGGTGACCACGGAGATGCTACCGAAGAGATAGTCCCGGACGTTGATCCCGGTCGTCCGGTCGTAACTGATGAGGAGTGTGCCGACTGCGAAGCTGCCGGTCAGCATGATCGCGATCGGCACGTCGCCGTAGGTGTCGGTTCGCTCGATCAGCCACTGAACGCCGAGTGCGCCGAGAACACCCACGACCAGCGCGACGAGCATTAACGAACCGTTCCAGCCCGTTATCGAATTCACGAGGAGGCCAACCGCGACCCCGGCGAAGGCCGTGTGGGCCAGCGTCTCGCCGATCAGGGCCATCTCGCGGTGGACGAGATAGGTGCCGACCAGCGGCGCGACGACCCCGATCAGAATCCCCGTCGCGATCGATCGCCACATGAACGGATGGGAGAAGACGTTCGTCCCGAGATAGTAATCGAGCCACCAGCCCGCGATCCGGGCCTGGTCGTATGCGCCGTCTGCGATGGGGTAGGATCGCAACGCATCGACGGCGAGCAGGCAGATCATCGCGACCGCGAGGATAGCAGTCAGTCCGATACCGACAAGCTCGAGCCGCCGTCGGAGGGATCTGGACTGATTCATCAGTGGTGGTGATGGACGACCTGGCCCGTCGCGCCGTAGGCCTCAGTCAAGGCGTCGCTTTCGACGAACGATTCAGTGTCACCGTGGTGGTAGAGTTCCGTGTTGATACAGGCGATTCGATTCGCACGGTCCGTGACGACGCCGATATCGTGTTCGATCAGGATGATCGTGATCCCCGACGCGTTGAGCGACTCGAGCAACTGGTAGAACGCGTCGCGGGACTCGGCGTCGACGCCGACGGTCGGCTCGTCTAACGCCAGCAGGTCTGCCTCGGAGGCCAGTGCGCGTGCGATGTAGGCTCGCTGGCGCTGGCCGCCCGAGAGTTGGTTGACCTGTCGGTCGGCCAGTTCGGTGATACCGACCGTCTCGAGTGCGTCGTCGACGGTCGCGCGGTCCTCGTCGGTCAGCCGTCCGTGGCCCACGTGGGCGAACCGGCCCATGGTGACGGCCTCGCGGACGGTGACCGGCATCGAACCGCCGCGGCTGGTCGCCTGCTGGGAGACGTAGCCGATCCGTTCGCCGTCGTCAAACGCGGAGACCGGCTCGCCGAAGAGTTCGATCGAGCCGCTGTCGGGACTGTGCAGGCCGAGCATGAGATGTAGGAGGGTCGTCTTCCCTGACCCGTTGGGACCGACCAAGCCTAGAAAGTCCCCCTCCTCGACCGTCAGCGAGACGTCCTTGACGGCCGGCTGCTCGCCGTAGGCAAACGTCACATTCTCGAGAGTTACGACGGTCACTGTGCGCCTAGTGCTTCTCTGAACGCGGGGACGTTTATTTCTTCCATTTGTTCACGGTAGCCCCAGCCCTGCTCGTTCCACTTCGCGAGGGTGCCCGAGAGGTGGGTCAACGGCATCGCGTCGGTAGCGTCGCTGCCATCGAGGATGTTTTCGACCAGTTGATACGATCCGTCGGGCGCGTTGAACGGGTCGTAAAGGATCGTCTCGATCCCCTCCTCGTCGACCAAATTGATCGTTTCCGCGATATCACTGTGGCTCGGATCGGCCTGCGCAGAGACGCCTACGGGCGTGTGGATCTCGAACCCGTATCGCTCCTGCAGATAGGTAAACGAGTCGTGGCCGGCGAAGACGGCGATTTGACGATCGGCTGCGTCGATCAGGTCTTCGAACTGCTGGTCGAGCGACTCGAGTTCCGACGTGTACTCGTCGGCGTTGGTCTCGTAGGTCTCGGCGTTGTCCGGGTCGGCGTCGGCGAGCCCCTGTGCGATGGTATCGACGATATCCCGTGCGAGGACGGGATCGAGCCAGACGTGCGGGTCGAACGACGAGGGATCGTGGTCGTGCTCGCCCTCGTGGCCATCCTCGTCGTTGTGATCGTGAGATTCACTGTCGCCGTCGTGGCTGTCGTTTCCGTTCTCATGGCCCCCAGCATCGACCTCGTGATCCCAGCCGAGCAGCTGGTCGTCGAGCCCGCTGAGTCCGTCGATGACGGTGACCGTGTCGTAGTCGGCCTCGAGCGTCGCCGCGATGTCCTGCGCCCACGAGAACTCGGGCGTATCGAAGTAGATGAACGCACCGGAATCCGCGATCTCTCGAGTGAGGTCACCGCTTGGCGACCAGCCGTGTCCAGCTTCACCGGTCCCGACCGGATTCTCGAAGCTGATCGCGTCGCCGCTGACCTGCTCGGTCCAGTCCCAGAGCGTAAAGAAGGCGGCGTAGCCGGTATCGAGGCCCGTGGTCGCACTGCCGACGTCGTCAAGACACCCGGCGATAGTGCCGGCAGTGGCCGCGCCGGCACCCGCCCTCACCAGCGCGCGTCGTGTCAGATTCATAGTCGAGACTGGTCCCACTGAAGTATAAGGGTTATTATCCAGGTGGGAGATATTATTAACAGGCAGGTTCAGTAGTCGGCCATGTTAACAACAACTGGCCATATAGCGAGCTGAGTTATTACCAGTGTCGAGAGGAACGATAGCGATCGCGTCTCGACGGCGAGTGTGCGCCCGCTCGAGGTGCCTACTCGAGGGACACCTTGAGTTCGATCCCGTCGAGCCGGCGGTACGTCGGTTTCCGATCGGGATCGGCGTTGCGAACGATGTCGAACGCGTCGAATCGGACGACGAGCCGTCCCGGCTCGATCGTCGCGCGAAGCACGGGGCCGCAACTCGTCACGACGACGTAGGGCGGCCCTGGGACGGGGCGGGCCTGGAGCTCGTGGCCGGTCGCCTCGACCACGTCGGCAAGCACGTTCGGCAGGAGTTGAAGGATCTCCGCCTCCTCGAGGGCCCGGTTGAGTCCGTCGGCGACCGCGTCGCCGTCGGTCGTTCGGGAGGTATCCCAGGGGTCGGCGATCGCGTCGGCGCAGGCGTCGATCCCGTCGACGATCGACACGTGTTCGGCCTGAATTCGACGCCGAGCGGCCCGGACTGAATGGGACACGGTATTCGGTCGAACGGCGACTCACTAAGATGTCCCGACTCGGTCGTGAGCATGTCACCGAGAGCAACAGTTAGTCACGGTGAATCGCCGACGAAGTGGTGTCGATAGTATAGTTTTACTGTTGCCCTCGTGAATGAGGCAATATGACATACCGAAAGGTCAACTACGAGGATGTCGAGCAGGTCTCGAGCGCGATGCATGTTCTCAGCGATCCCCTCGAGACCGAGCAGGTGGGGGTTACGGTGGCCCGTTGCGACCCCGGCTGGAACAGCAAGCCTCACGATCACACCGACAACGACCACGAGGAGGTGTACGTCCTCATCGAGGGAACGGCGATGGTCGTCGTCGACGACGAACCGATCGCAATGGAGACCGGTGACGCGCTGTGGATCCCGCCCGAATCGACGCGCCAGATCCGCAACGGCGACCACGAGAGCGCGTTCGTCCTCGTGAGCGCGCCGAGTATCGCGGACGAAGACGGCGACGACGAGTGGTCGCTCTCCGGCTTCGCCGGCTAGTCTCGAGTCGCCATCGGGCCGGTTGCGGACCACCAACCGACATTCGGCGGGACGATTTAGTAGCCCGCGTGGTCGTCGGTGGTAGGTGACTCTCGATTTACTCGAAACACCACGCGGTCGTGTCGCTCGTCGTCGCTGGGGTTCTAACCGCTCTATTGCCACCGGTTTCCCTGTTCGGTGACACCATTCCGGCTGCAGTCGTCATCGCTTACGGTACCGCCGTCGGCGTCTTTATCGATCTCGATCACTTTCTCATCGCCCGGTTCAAGACCGGGCGCTGGGACGCTGTCCGATTCTGTCTGTCGAATCCGCGTGCAGCGGTCGCCGATCAGTCAGAGATTTTCGAACCCGGCGACGTCGGCGTCCTCTCGCGGCTGTTGAGCCACGTGGTGATCGGCGGCATCGTCGTTCCAGTGATCGCCGCCGTCAGCGTCCCCCTTGCGATCGTGACCGGAGCCGTCCTCTATGCGCACCTGCTGGCTGATCTCGTCTGGGATATCTACCTGCTCGAGCAGCACGCGGACGTGGCGGTTTCGACGGACGATCTCGTCCAAATGATTCGGTAGCGGGTGGTCGCCGCGATATCCCAGCTACGGGTTGCACTATTTGCCCCCGATTATTTCCACTACGGGAGCATCATGTGGGTATGGAACTACTCGACGAAAGCATCGTCCCGGAGCACGCACGCGACGTCAAGGCTGAGGCCCGCGAGTTCGCACAGGAACACATCCGACCCAACGCACAGGAGTACTTCCAATCGGGCGAGTATCCCGAGGAGATCCTCGAGGCAGGCCGGAAAGCCGATCTCGTCGCACAGGACATCCCGGAGGAGTGGGGCGGTCGGGGACTCGATCTGGCGCAGTTGCTCGCGCTCACGGAGGAGTTCTACCGGGCCGACGCGGGGATCGCGCTGACGCTGCAGTTGGCGAGTTTCGGCTGTGAGATTACCTACGAGCACGGGACGGACGAACAGTGTGAGGAGTACGTTCAGCCGGTCGCAGAGGGCGAGCAGCGCTCCGGGCTCGCAGTCTCCGAACCCGACACGGGCAGCGACCTCGCGGGGATGCAGACCACGGCCGAGAAGGAGGGCGACGAGTACGTCATTAACGGCGAGAAGTACTGGATCGGCAACGGCGTCGAGGCGGACTGGATTACGCTCTACGCGCGTACCGGTGATGACGATGACAGTCGCTACGGTAACCACTCGATGTTCATCGTCCCGACGGATACCGACGGCTACGAGGCCGAGCACATCCCCGAGAAGATGGCGATGCGCGCCTCGAAGCAGGCCCACATCGAGTTCGACGACTGCCGAATCCCAGAGGAGAACCTGATCGGCTCGGAGGGTGACGGCTTCATGCTGCTCGCGGACTTCTTCAATCACGGTCGCGTCGCCGTCGCCGGCCACGGCCTCGGCATCGCCGCGGCCGCCATCGAGGAAGCCTGGGAGTTTACCCACGACCGCGAGGAGTTCGGGCGGACGATCAGCGACTTCCAGTCCGTCCAGCACGGCCTCGCGGACATGCTGGTCGAGTTCGAGAGCGCCCGGACGCTCGTCTGGCGCGCCCGCGAGAAGGTCGCGACCGAGGACAACGCCGGCTACTGGGCCGCGATGGCGAAGACGAAGGCGACGGAAACGGCGGTCGACGTCGCCGAGCAGGGGATGCAGTTCCACGGCGGCCGCTCGATTCTCGACGAGCGTCGGATCGCTCGCGTCTACCGCGACGCACGGATTCCGGTCATCTACGAGGGGGCGAACGAAATTCAGCGCAACCTGATTTACGGTCAGGCACCCTGAGTGGCGGACTAGCCGATAACTCTGCCGATTACAGTTCGAGTCCCTCCCCTCTTCTCCAGGGAATCGCCCCATTCCCGTCTCCGGGAGCCCGCGCCGCGGACTGATTGGTCGAAAGAACAATCCCGTTCGGAATCATGTGTCCTGACGAACCCGCTATCGTCGTGTCAGAGATGTTTCCAGCCAGCATTCCATTGATATGAGCCGGCCACGCGTACTCTGTGTGAGCAGCGATCGCTCGACGCGAGCGTCGATCACACTGTCGCTGACGGACGCACCCGTCGATGTCATCATTGCGCAACGATTCGTCGATGCGGTCGACCGACTCAACCACGAGTCGATCGACGCGGTCGTCATCGATGCGAGAACGATCGCGAACGCCGCGGCGCTCGTTGACACCGTCGACGCAGCGACGCCGACGTTCGTCTACCAGGAAACTGACGGCGATACCGGTGCCGTGCTGACACGGGTCAACACTCGAGCGGCCGACGCCGATTCGACGACGCAACTGGCGAACACGATCACTGAGGGCATCGCGGCCGGGACGGGTGCCGAAATGCCGACCGAAATCGAGGACGACGCCGACGGTAGCGCCACGGCCGATGGGACCGTCGCGGCGGATCGAGAGCTTCCCGACGACCTCGAGCGACTCGTGAGTCGGGTCCGGAGCCGACTGGTCGACGCTACGTCGCCGCTGACCGTCGAACGGGTGCTCCGTGAGGAACTGATGGACGGCGATCGGTTCGCGTTCGTCTGGATCGGCGAGTACGACCGCGGCGAACGAGCGATCATTCCGTGGCTGTCCGATCCCGAGGCCCTGGAGTGGCCGCTCCAGCGACCGTTCGATATCGGCACCGGCGACCAGCCGCTGCTCGAACGCGTCATCCGCACCCGAACCCTCCAGATCCGGCAATATGACGAGACGGACGGTGCTGCCGTCCCGTTCGGAGATCGCGCAGTCGAGCAGGGCGTTCAGTCGGTCGCCGCCGTCCCGCTCGCCGCACACGGTGACATGTACGGCGTCGCCGTCATCTACGCGACGGACCCGCTCTCCGAGCACGAACGGGAGGCGGTTCAGGCGGTCACCGAGGCTGCGTCCCACGTCCTCGAGACGATCGCGATCCGCGGCCGACTCGAACAACAGGAACGAACGCTCCACCGGTATGAGCGACTCGTCGAGACGGCCGGTGACGGAATGTACGTGCTGGACAACGCGGGCCACATCATGACCGTCAACGACGCGATCCTCGAGATGACCGGCTACAGCCGTGAGGGACTGCTCGGCGAGCACGCGTCGATCCTGTTCGATCACGAGGACGTCGAGGCCGGCGAGGCGATCATCCGATCGCTCCTCAAAAGCGGCGGGAGTACCGACACGCTCGAACTGACGGTCGAGACGAAGGCCGGAGAGACGATTTCCTGCGAGGCCCAAATCGCCATCCTCGTCCCCGACGGGGAGTTCCGCGGCTCCGTCGGGGTGCTTCGGGACGTCACCGAACGGAAACGCCAGGAACGGAAACTCCACGAACGCAACGAGCGACTCGACGCCTTCACACGAATCGTCAGCCACGACCTCCGGAACCCGCTCGGCGTCGCACAGGGCTATCTCGAGCTGCTCGAGGAGACCGGCGACCCCACCTACGCCGAGAAGACTCGCAACGGACTCGACCGGATGGAGTCGATCATCGAGGACGTATTGGCCATCGCCCGCGAGGGAGAATGGGCGGCCGACACCGATCCCGTCGACCTCGAATCGATCGCTCGCGAGGCGTGGGATCACGTCTCGACGGCGGAGACGACGCTGTCGGTCACGGAGACGATGACGCTCGCGGCCGACCGCTCGCGACTCTTGCGACTCCTCGAGAACTGTTTCCGCAATAGTATCGAACACGGCGAGACGACCGAGACCGTTCGCGTCAGGCCTCTCGAGAGCGACGAGCGAACTGACGAGACGCAGGGGTTCTTCATCGAGGACGACGGCGAGGGGCTCCCTGCGGAACTCCGAGACGAAATCTTCGATCCGTCCGCGTCCACCTCCACGGAAGGGTTAGGAATCGGCCTCTGGATTGTCAGAGAAGTCGCTACCGGACACGGGTGGTCGGTCGTTGCGACGGAGAGCGATACCGGAGGGGCACGCTTCGAGTTCGAAATCGGCGCTCAGTTCTCGGACTGAAGGTCCTGGAACGCGCCGACGAAGTCGTCGTGGGAGGACATGCCGGAAACCGTCTCATTGACTCGCTGCTCGAGCTCCGCAACCCGGTCGTGGAGCTCCTGGTACTCCTCGTTGTCCGCGAGTTCCCGATCGGCCTTCTCCGACTCCAGTAATGCCTTCTTCGAGACGAGCGCATAGTACTCCTGAATGTCGGATTCGTAGTCCGACCGGTCGGCGACGTCCTCGACCATCTCGACGAGTTCGTCCTTCGAGACCGGTTTGACCAGGTAGTCGTCGAAGCCCATCTCGATGATATCGAAGTCGGGATCGACCGCCGTCACCATGACGACCCGCGTATCGTATCCCTGCTCGCGGATTCGCTCGAGCACTTCATCACCGGAGAGTCCCGGCATCCGTCGGTCTAGCAGAACGACCTCGACGGAGTCTGCCATGCTCTCGAGTGCTTCCTCTCCGTCGTACGCCGTCTCGACGGCCCACCCATCCTGTAGCCACGCGGCGAACAGGTCCGCGAGTCGAGCTTCGTCGTCGACGACGAGCACCTCGGGCCCGTCACTCATTGGGTAACCCCTCCATTCTCTTCATCGATTGCAGCCACGCGTCACCAATGGTACCTCTGGGTGATAAATCTCGCGACCAAATATCATATTTCATGAATGTAAATCGTTCAAACACAGTCAGCAATTCGGTTACATATCGAATTTGATCGCGAGGGATATCAGGTTACTGCAATTATCTCGCGGCGAAGAGTAGCCGGATCGCGCGACCGACGAAGGCAAGTGGAGACGTTTCGACGGACCGGATCGAATCCGAACGCAATTAGTTGGCTCCGACCGTCAGACTCCCCTGCCCAGTCGAGACGATTACGTCCCTTCGAACTCCGGCTCTGTTCCGAAAGACTCGCTCCGCTCGTCGTTCGACGGTCGCCTCACTTCCCTTCGAACTCCGGTTCTTCGTCACCCATGAAGGCCATAATGCCCTCCATTAGATCGTCGGTCGCCATCAGGTGGCCGAAAGCGGAGGCCTCGTACTCGAGGCCGGCCTCCGTGTCGTCGCGACCGGCGAGCATCGCGCGCTTGGTGAACTTCTGAGCGATCGGCGGGCCGCCGGCGAGATCGGTCGCCAACTCGAGCGCGCGGTCCTCGAGTTCGTCGTTGTCGACGAGTTCGTTGACGAAGCCGTAGTCGGCCATCGTCTCGGCGTCGTAGCGCTCGGCGGTGAGGATAATCTCCTTCGCACGGCCCTCGCCGACGATGTGCTTGAGCCGCTGGGTGCCGCCCCAGCCGGGAATGAGTCCGAGATCGAGTTCGGGCTGGCCGAACTCGGAGCGCTCGCTCGCCACGCGCAGGTCGGCACAGGTGGCGAGTTCCATTCCGCCGCCGAGACAGAAGCCGTCGATCCCCGCGACGACGGGCATATCACAGGCCTCGAGTTCACCGAACGTTGACTGTCCCAGTCGCGAGAGTTCCTGTCCCTCGATCGGGTCGGCACCGTCGCCGGCCATGCTCTGGACGTCCGCCCCCGCGGAGAACGCCTTCTCGCCCTCGCCGGTGACGAGGAGCGTGCGAACCTCGTCGTCGGCCTCCAGGTGCTCGATCGCTGCGGACAGTTCCTCAAGCAGCTCGTCACTGATCGTGTTCATCCGGTGTGGCCGGTCGAGGACGATATGGCCGACCATATCGCCGGGGTACTCGATGCGGATCGTCCCGAAGTCTGTCGCGTCCGCGTCCTCCTCTGCCTCGTAGAAACCGCCCGCCTCGGCTCGCTCCGCGAGGTATTCCGCGGGCGCGTACCGCTCGTGGCCGGTCTCCTCGTAGGCCTCCGTGAGCGTCTCGTGGAGCGTCTCGAGGCCATAGTCGTCGACCAGCTTGACGGGGCCGTCGGGAAAGCCGGCCCCGAGCTGGACGGCCTCGTCGATCGACTCCGGCGGGGCGACGTCGCCGCCGATCAGCTTCGCGGCCTCGTTCGCCATCGTCGCGAGGAGTCGTTCCGTGACGAAATCCGACTGCTGATCGGTCGGGATCTGGACGCCCTCGCCGTCCTCGTAATCGTAGAAGCCCTTGCCCGTCTTCTTACCGAACTCCTCGTTTTCGACCTTCTCAGCCAGGAGCGGAGCCGGCTCGTAGGCTTCGCCCAGCACCTCGTGCATGTACTCGAGGACGTGATAACTGACGTCGTTACCGACCTGATCGCCGAGTTCGAAGCTGCCCATCGGTAGGCCCATGTCGTACTTTGTCGTCGAGTCGACCTCGGCGATGGTTGCCTCGTCATTGCTGACGAGCCACGCGGCCTCGTTCATCAGGGGCACGAGGATGCGGTTGACGATGAAGCCGGGCGAGTCCTTGTGGACTCTCACCGGCGTCTTGCCGAGATCCTCGGCGAGTTCCGCCGTCACCTCGAGGGTCTCCTCGGCGCTCTCGGCACCCGAAATCACTTCCACGAGCTGCATCCGCACCGGCGGATTAAAGAAGTGCATCCCGCAGAACTGCTCGGGCCGCTCGGTGAACTCGGCGAGATCCGTGATCGAGAGGCTCGAGGTATTCGTCGCGAAGATTGCGCGGTCGGGCGCGGCCTCCTCGAGTTCGGTATAGACGTCCTTTTTGATTTCCATCTGTTCGGGGACCGCCTCGATGACGAAATCGGTGTCGGCAACGGCCTCCGCCATGTCGACCAGCGGCGTCACTCGCTCGAGGGCGGCGTCGGCCTCTGCCTCGGTGAGCTGATCGTTCTCGGCGAGTTTGCCCAGCGACCACTCGATCTGCTCGTAGCCGTTCTGGACGAACTCCTCTTTGATATCGCGCATGTTCACGTCGTAGCCCGCCATCGCGGCGACCTCTGCGATACCGTGACCCATGTTGCCCGCACCCAGAACTGTGATGGTGTTGATATCCTCTAGGTCCATGGACCAGAATCCCATTCGGACCCGTTTCAACGTTTCCCTCTCCTTTAGTAGAAACTATATTTCTGTTTACTCCCGGTTACAAAGCTCTTTATCACTCGGATAGTATCGATTGTCCATGGAATTCGGACTCAGTGACGAACAGGAGCAGATCCGCGACGAAGTCCGCCGGTTCGCCGAGAACGAGATCGTTCCCAACGCCGAGGAGTACGACACCGAGGAGAAGTTCCCCCACGAAATCGTCGACGAGGCCGCCGAGATGGGCCTGGTCGGCTCCTCGATTCCTATCGAGTACGGCGGTGCCGGCTACTCGACGCTCGAGTCGGCCATCATCGCCGAGGAACTGTTCTCGCACGATCCCGGCATCGCGCTCTCGATCATGGCCTGTTCGTTCGGGACTGAGGCCATCCGCGAGTTCGGGACCGAAGACCAGAAGGAGCGCTACTTAGAGCCCGTCGCGCTGGGCGATAAAATCTCCGGCGCTGCGATTTCGGAGCCGGATACCGGCTCGGACGTCTCCTCGGTCTCGACGCGCGCCGAGAAGGACGGTGACGAGTGGGTAATCAACGGCAACAAGATGTGGATCACCAACGGTACCGTCGGCGACTTCTTCGTCGTCCTCTGTAAGACCGACCCCGACGCCGACAGTCGCTACGGCGGCTTCAGCCAGATTATCGTCGAGTCCGACCGCGACGGCTTCAGTTCCGACAAGATCACCGGCAAGCTCGGCATCCGAGCTTCCGACACTGCCGAACTCATCCTCGACGACGTCCGCGTCCCCAAGGAAAACCTCGTCGGCGACGAGGACGCCGCGTTCCTCCAGCAGATGCAGTTCTTCGACGCCACTCGAACCGGCGTCGCTGCACAGGGACTCGGTATCGCCAAGGGCGCACTCGAGGCCGCCCTCGATTACGCCGAGGACCGCGAGCAGTTCAGCCAGTCCATCTCGGAGTTCCAGGCCATCCAGCACAAGCTCTCGGAGATGGCCACCGAGACCGAGGCCGCGCGCAACCTGACCTACAAGGCTGCCTGGAACGTCGATCAGGGCAACGACATCACGAAACTCGCCTCGATGGCTAAGGAGTACGCCTCCCGCGTCGCCGTCGACGTTGCCAACGAGGCCGTCCAGATCCATGGCGGTGCCGGCTACGTCAACGACTTCCCCGTCGAGCGGTTCTACCGCGACTCGAAGATCACCCAGATCTACGAGGGCACCACCGAGATTCAGAAGAACGTGATTGCCCGAGAACTCCTCGAGGACTAGAACCGAACTTTTGCTCTGCGGGCCGGCTTCGCCGGCCCTCGGCAAAATCCTCAAAAGAACGTTCTACAGGAGCGTTCTTTGGACTGGGCGATTCCGGAGGAATCGCTTGCAGTCGGGCGGCGCTGCCGCCCGACGACCTCGCGGGATCTTCGATCCCGCTTCGCTTCGATGAAAAGTACTTCTCCTTCCTCTCTACTCGTATCCTCGCTCCGAGTCAGTCGTCGGCCCGCTCGCTCGGCCTGCGGCCTCGCTCGCGGTGGGTTTCGGTGAACTGCCTGCCCTCCCCGGGTCACGCGGTTCGCCGTGAGTGCGGCGAACCGCGTTCCCGGCCAACCGATCTACGGGTCCTGTTTCAGTGGACCGTGATCCTCGGCGTTGTTCCAGTCGGTTGCTGACCGGCAGCGTGAGCGTCCATTCGGTGATAGATACCGCTCCACGACGATAAAAGCCGCCGTCGTCCGGGACGACCTGCGCAACTGGCAGGGCGCGCCGAGTGTCGGGAAACCCTTTGTCGCGTCGGTCCCTATTTCAGCGCGATGAGAGAGTTCGTCTTCGCCCTCGAGTACGATCCCGGCACGAACCCGGTCGCGGATGCGCTCGAGTCCCATCCGGACACGACGGTGCGGTCGCTGTCGTGTCACGTCACGCCCGAGAGCCTCTGGCGGGTCGATCACGCGACCGGGTCAGCGGCCGGGATCGACGCGCTCGAGGAGGCCTACCGCGAGCCGTCGTTCTGTGCTGACTGTCTTGTTCGAGACGATTGCGGGGCCGACTGCGAGACGCAGGTCCTCGACCGCTCCGACGACGAACTCGTCGTCTACACCTATTGGAACCGGACGGACGTCTGTACGTCGGTTCCTCACCTCGCCCTCGAGTATCTCGGCGAGGGACTGCTGTTCGAGACCTACCGCGAGGGGCGGCGCTACCGCTGGCGGATCGTCCTCGGGAGCGACGCGCCGATTCACGACTTCTTCGACGCGCTGGGGGACGAAGTCGGCGAGTGTGCCGGCATGGAGATGTTGCGGCTGACCGATCTCGATCCGGACCGCGAGCGACTCGAGTCGGATGACACGCTCCCGGCCGAGCAACGGGATGCACTGCGGGCTGCCGTCGAACGCGGCTACTACGAGACCCCACGGCGGATCGATCTCTCCGAACTCGCGGATGAACTGGACGTGCCGCGATCGACCCTCTCCTACCGACTCCGCCGGGCCGAAGCGAGTCTCGCGACGGCGTTCATGGCGGCAGACGACTCGCTCGAGACACTCGCGGCCGGTCACTGAGCGCGGCCGGAACTGCGGTCGAGTAGTCGTGCGACAGGACTCGGCTTGGCGCACGCCAAACAACTCGTATGGGTGCCGGGTGAGTATAGGCAGGTAATGAGCGAATCGACACCACCGACACCACCGGACGAGGACGCGGATACGGACTTGAGTCGGACCCTCGAACTCCGTGTCCCCGAGATGGATTGTCCCTCTTGTGCGGGCAAAGTGACCAACAGCGTCGAGCGCCTCAAGGGGATCGACGAACTCGACGCGCGCGTGACGAGTGGCCGACTCGTCGTCAAGTACGACCCGACGCGGACAAGCGACGCGGAAATCCGCGAGCGGGTCCGCGCCGCCGGCTACAAGATCGCGGGTTCGGACGCCGAACTGACGGTCTCGGTCCCGGACATGGACTGTGCCTCGTGTGCGAACAAAGTCGAGAACGCACTCGAAGGCGTCGACGGCGTCAGTGCGATCGAGACCCGACCCACATCAGGCCGCGTGACCGTCGTCCTCGAGGAGGAGACCGATCCCGAGACCGTCACCGCGGCGATCGGCTCCGCGGGCTACGACGCGACCCCGATAAGCGACGGGAGCGGCTCAATCGGTGACGACGACCCCATCTGGAAGAGCCGACGGGCCGCCATTACAGGTGCTGGAGCCATCGTCGTGGCCGCCGGTATGGCCCTCGAGTTCGTCTTCACCGGAGCGGACCTGACCCTCTTTTCGGTCCTCGGTCGGAGCTACGACCTCTCGGCGCTGCTGTTCATCATCACTGCGGCCGCCGCCGGCGCGCCTATTTTCCGGAACGGCTACTACTCCGCGCGCAATCGGAGCCTCGATATCGACTTCCTGATGAGCGTCGGCATCGTCGCCGCCGTCGCGGCTCACCACCCCTTCGAAGGGGCGACTCTCGCCGTCCTCTTCAGCATCGCCGAATTGCTCGAGCAGTTCTCGATGGATCGGGCGCGGGACTCCCTGCGGGAACTGATGGACCTCTCGCCGGACACCGCGACCGTCAAACGCGAGGATGGCACCACGGAGACGATTCCGGCCGAAGAGCTGGCGATCGGCGATGTCGTCGTGGTCCGCCCGGGTGAGAAGATTCCCGCGGATGGGACCGTCCGCGAGGGCGAGAGCGCGGTCGATCAGTCGCCGATCACCGGCGAGAGCGTCCCCGCGGATAAGGCTGAGGGCGACGAGGTCTTCGCTGGCACCATCGCCGAATCGGGCTATCTCGAGGTCGACGTCGAGCAGACGGCCGCGGACTCAACGATCGCCCGGATCGTCCGCATGGTCGAGGATGCCGAGCGCGAGCAAACCAAACGCGAGCAATTCGTTGACCGCTTCGCGAGCGTCTACACGCCGATCGTCGTCGCGCTCGCGGTCGCGGTCGCCGCCGGTCCGCCGCTGCTCGCGGGGGCGTCGTGGAACACGTGGTTCCTGCGTGGGCTGACCCTGCTGGTTATCGCCTGCCCATGCGCGTTCGTCATCTCGACGCCCGTCAGCGTCGTCTCAGGGATCACCAGCGCCGCGCGAAACGGCGTGCTCATCAAAGGCGGCCGTCACCTCGAGGCGGTCGCCGAGAGCGACACCCTTGCGGTCGACAAGACCGGGACGCTCACGACGGGCGATCTCTCGGTGACCGACGTGGTCCCGCTCGAGGGGGCCGACGAAGCGGACGTACTCCGACGAGCGAGCGCGGCCGAGCGCCGAAGCGAACATCCAATCGGTCGATCGATCGTAGAGTACGCCGAGGAACGGGGTCTGGACGCGGATGACCCCGATGTCTCGAGTTTCGATGCGCTTACTGGGAAGGGTGTCCGCGTCGACATCGACGGGGAGACCCACTACGTCGGCAAACCAGGACTCTTCGAGGGGCTGGCGGACCTCGAGCACGTCCATGCGACGACCGACGGCGGGGAACTCCTCGAGACCGAATCGACAGCGGCGGATGCCAACGATCGCCCCGACTGCGAGCGCGATAACTGTGTCGACGTGCTGCGCGATGTCGTCCCGCGCCTCGAGGCTGAGGGCAAGACGGTCGTGGTCGTCGGCACCGAGGACGGCCCGCTGGGCGTCATCGGCGTCGCTGATCGAGTCCGGCCCGAAGCGATGTGGGCCGTCTCACGGCTGCAAGCGCAGGGTGTCCGCGTCGTGATGCTCACCGGCGACAACGAGGGGACCGCCCGCGCGATCGCCGAGCAGGTTGGGATCGACGAGTTCCACGCCGAGTTGCTCCCCGACGAGAAACTCGACTGGATCCACCGACTCGAGGGAGAGCGTGACGGCAACGAGGATGACGACAGGGACGGCCACGTCGCCATGATCGGTGACGGCATCAACGACGCGCCCGCGCTTGCGACTGCGAGCGTCGGCATCGCCATGGGCGCAGCGGGAACTGATACGGCGCTCGAGACGGCCGATGTCGCGCTGATGGGTGACGATCTCACGCGGCTCCCGTACCTCTATCAGCTCTCGAACACGGCCAACGGCGTCATCCGGCAGAACATCTGGGCGAGTCTGGCCGTAAAAATGGTCCTCGCCGCCGGGGCACCGTTCGGTTTCGTGTCGGTGATCCACGCGGTCGTTATCGGTGACATGGGAATGAGCCTCGGCGTGACGAGTAACGCGATGCGGCTCGCAAACGTCGAACCCAAGATCCCCGAAGACCTTGCAGGACGCGGCGACGACGAGTAACCGGTTTCTCGAACGGTGGGCTCGGATCGGCACCATTTTTGGGACACAGGTTGCCCTACTATGGCCACAATAACGGCTTTAACGCCAGTTCTGCATCGTTCGGGGTGGGGCCTAAACCCGGTCGGCACTACTATTACAGTGATGACAGAAATAGCCAACGACAGTCATAGACGAGGGGCCGACGACTACCGAGCGGGGGCCACCGCCGGCGTCGAGAACTGCATCGAGACCGAGGGCGACCCCAAGTCGAACGGCGGACTCGAGTATGTGGTGGTAACGACACCTGTGCTCATCGTCGGGGCGGGCGCGGCGGGCGCTCGCGTCGCGATCGAACTCGCAGAATCGGGCGTCGACCCGCTCGTCATCGGCAAACGCGAGCACGGCGACGCGCACACGACGTGGGCGGCCGGCGGCGTCAACGCCGCGCTCGGCTCGCTCGATCCAGCGGACGACTGGGCGATTCACGCGGCGGACACGTTCAATGAGGGCCACCACCTGAACGATCCCGAGGCCGTCGAACTGACGGCTCAGGAGATGCCCGACCGCATCCGAGAACTCGTCGAGTGGGGGATGCCCTTCGATCGAACCGATGACGGCGAGATCAACCAGCGCTACTTCGGCGCGCAGTCCTATCGCCGTACCTGCTTCGTCGGCGATCGAACCGGCGAGGCCATGCTCGAGACGCTGATCGGTCGCGTTCGCGACCTCGAGGTTCCCTACCGCGAGAACGTGATGATCACACGCTTGCTGTCGGACGGGGAGCGCGTCGACGGTGCCGTCGGCTTCGACATGGAGACCGGCGAGGGGCTGCTCTTCCGGACGAATCACGTCGTCCTCGCGGCGGGCGGATTCTCGGCGCTCTATCACCGCCACTCCTCGCGGGACGACGAGAACAACGGCGACGGGCAGGCGCTGGCGCTCGAGGCGGGGGCCCGACTCATGGACCTCGAGTTCGTCCAGTTCCACCCGACCGGGATGGTGGGCGAACGCTACGGCGAGGAGTGGGACGGCCGACTGGTCACCGAAGCGGTCCGCGGCGAGGGCGGGCGGCTGTACAACGCGGAGGGAGAGCGGTTCATGGAGCGCTACTCGCCAGACCAGATGGAACTCGATGCCCGCGACGTCGCCGCGCGAGCTATCGCCCGGGAGGTCCGCGAGGTGCGGGGCACCGACGACGGCGGGGTCTCTCTCGACATTACCCACCGGGACGCCGAGTACGTCCGCGAGCGGCTGCCATCGATGGTCGAGCGCTTCGACTCCCTTGGCGTCGACATCACCGAAGAGCCGATGACGGTTGCCCCGACAGCCCACTATACGATGGGCGGCGTCGACATCGACTTTCGGACGGGCGAGACCGGCGTCGAGGGGCTCTACGCCGTCGGCGAAACGGTCGCGGGCGTCCACGGTGCGAACCGCCTCGGCGGGAACTCGCTGGCCGAGACCGTCGCGATCGGGAAACTCGTCGGCGACCACGTCGCGAGCGCCCTGACTGACGCCGACGAGGACCCAGACGTGACCAACGGTCAGCAGGCGCTGGCCGAACGTGAGTTCCAAGCCCTCCGTGAACTCACCGCCTCGGATGGGAACGTCACGCCGATGGGACTCCTTGAGGACCTCGGCGACCTGCTCTGGGACCACGCCGGCATCCTCCGCGACGACGCGGGGCTCCGCGAGGGACTCGCGAAACTGGACGCCCTTCGGGAGCGCATCGCCGATCTCCGCGTCGAGAGCGACTTCACCTCGAAATCGTTCGAGTACGCCGTCGACCTCTCGATGAGTCTCACTGTCGCTGAGGCGATGCTCCGGGCGGCGCTGGAGCGAACCGAGTCCCGAGGTGCCCACTACCGGACGGACTACCCCGAAACGGAGTCGGACTGGCGGGTGAACCTCGTCACCGCCGTCGGAACGGACGGACTCTCGATCAGTCGTCGCGGCGTCGGTGAGCCCGGCCCGGCCGTCCGGGAAGCGCTCGCGGAGGGGTACGAACTCGACTACCACCACCTCGAGTGAGCGATCCCGATCTGCCCGCTGTTCCAACCGAGACACATATGGGTTCTCGGCCCCCTATTCTCGTATCCATACCACCGTATGAACGAAGAGGCATACTCCGTCCTCCGTGAGGATCCCGTGATGGCTGCTCTCGTCGACCGGCACGACCCCTACGTCGAACCGGACTGGGACGAGTACGAGCGGCTCTGCATCTCGATCATCAACCAGCAGCTCTCGACCGCGAGCGCGGCGGCGGTTCGAGAGCGCATGTTCGACCTCCTCGAGAGGGACGTGACACCGGCGTCCGTCCTGGCCGCGGACGAGGCGGCACTCCGTGACGCGGGCCTCTCCCGAAGCAAGGTCGAGTACATTCAGAACGCCGCGCGCGCATTTCAGGAGAACGATTACACGCGAGCGGGGCTGGCGTCGCACTCCAACAGCGAGGCCATCGACTTGCTGACCGAGATCAAAGGGATCGGCGCGTGGACCGCGCGCATGTACCTCCTGTTCGTCCTCGAGCGACCGGACGTGCTCCCACTCGGTGATCTCGCCGTTCGCCGCGGGATCGAGCAACTGTACGGCGACGGCGAGGAGTTGACCCGCGCGGAGATGCGCGAGATCGCCGAGCCGTGGCGGCCGTATCGGAGCGTCGCGACGCGGTATATCTGGGCCGAATACGAGTCCGATTGAAGCATCGGGATCGTATTGCTCACCGCACGGAGTCACGAACCGATTCTCGCGAGCGGTAAGCACATACTACACGCTATCTGGGCAGCGAAACAGTCGCCGTCAGACACGACAACAATGGATTACGCCCCAGCCTATGCCGGCCGAACGAGGGGTCTCGAGAAACGAGACACTGACCCGACGGGATGGCCCTATTGACTCAAGTGCGGGTCGGTCGCAAGGCCTAACGAGATGGCAAACGATTCATCCTCAAACGAGACTGATATACCCGAGCAGCGACGGATGACCACTGATCCCAAACGCATCAGGGAGTGGGCCGAGGCCCGCGATGCCGTTCCGGTCAGGGTCCGAGATAGCGAGGACCACGGCCACTCCTTTGTCCGCCGCGACGAAATGGGCGAAAGTCACGAGGAGTACACCTGGGACGAGTTTGAGGAGCGGTTCGAAGACGACGACCTCGTTTTCATCTATCACGAGACGGAACCGACCGGCGAGGGGATAGGCTTCTTCGAGATCGTCGAACGCGAGCGGGCGTTCGAACGTGCCGACCTCGGCCGGGACGAACTCGAGGACTCGCTGCGACGCGGCGAGACGGTGACGACTGAGATCGTCGAGACGCAGGTCGTCGAACGGGAGATCGTCGAGCGAGACACGATCGAGAGCGAGGTGATCGATACGGACCTGGTCGAACGCGACGTCGTCGATTCCGAACTGATTGATCGGACGATCGTCGAGACGGAGTTCGTCTCCGACGATATGATCGAACTGACCGTCGACGAGACGCGCCTCGATACCATCGAGGAGATCGAACGCTACATCGTCGAGAGCCGCGTCGTCGACGTCGACATCGAGCAAGACGAGGAGATCGAGCGGGACGATATCCAGACGGACATCGAACTCGAGAGCGTCCAGCGATCGATTCTTGAGAGTGATGTCGTTCGCTCGAGCGTGACGCCCGACGATGTCGTCGAACAGGAAGTGATCCAGAGCCAACGGACCGAAGGCGACACCGTCCGGAGCGAACTCATCGAGCGCCGGACGATCGAAGAGGAGTTGACGGACCAGCGGCGGATGCGCTACGTGCTCGAGGAGAGCGAACTCATCGAGTCTGAGGTGATCACCAGCGACGTACTCGAGGGTGAGATCATCGACGTCGACGAGTACGAGGCGATGGAAACCGGCGGCATGGAAACCGGAACTGCCGGGGCCACGGCCGACGAGACGATGGCCGAGACCGAGTCCGACGCCGGCATGGGAACGACGGACGAGATGGCGGACGCGTCGGCGATCGAACTCTCGCCGGACGATCAGGGGAAAGACGTCGTCGACGAGTCGGGCCAGCAGATCGGCATGGTTGCCGAAGTCGAGGGCCAGACGGCGTACGTCGACCCCGAGCCCGGGCTGACGGATCGGCTCAAAGCGCGGCTGGACTGGGGCGGCCACGGTGACGACGACTATCCGGTCGAGTCGGCACAGATAACCGAGATCACAGACGACGAAGTCGTCATCCGCAGCGAGTAACGGAGAACCCGGTCGGCGAAGATCACCGATCGGGTACAGGTAGGGGTATCCCAGCGAAATCGGTCGCTATCGCGATTCGAACGGTCCGTCGTGCACCTTGAGAGCGATTACTCGAGGTCGAAACGATCGTTACTCATCACCTTGTGCCACGCGTCCACGAAGTCCTGCACGAACTTCGCTTCCTCGCTCGCGTAGACTTCCGCGATGGCCCGAAGCCGGGAGTTCGAACCGAAGATGAGGTCCACGCGGGAGCCCGTCCACTCGACATCGCCCGTTTCGCGGTCGCGCAACTCGTAGAGCTCCTCGGACTCCGAGGCCTGCTCCCACTCGTAGCCCATGTCGAGCAGGTTCACGAAGAAGTCGTTGGTCAGCGTCTCCGGCTCGTCGGTGAAGACGCCGAAATCGGAATCCTGGTAGTTCGCGTCCAGCGCGCGCAGGCCGCCGACCAGAACGGTCATCTCGGATGCCGTCAGGTCCAGCAGGTCGGCGTGGTCGACCAGTAGGTCCTCGGCCGGCTGGTTGTACTCGCCGCCGAAGTAGTTACGGAACCCGTCGACTTTCAGTTTGAGCGCCTCGACCGATTCCTCGTCGGTCTGTTCCTGCGAGGCGTCCGTCCGTCCGGGTTCGAACGGGACGTCCACGTCGTACCCGGCGTCCGCCGCGGCCTGCTCGACGGCCGCGTTGCCGCCCAGCACGATGAGGTCGGCGAGCGAGACCCGTACGTCGTCGGATCGCGAGCCGTTGAACTCCTCCTGAATCGCTTCGTAGGTCTCGAGCACGGTCTCGAGCTCCGCCGGCTCGTTGACCTCCCAGCTCCGCTGGGGCTCGAGGCGGATGCGAGCGCCGTTCGCGCCGCCGCGCTTGTCGCTGTCGCGGTAGGTCGAGGCCGCCGCCCAGGCGGTCTTGACCAGCTGGGAGACGGTCAGTTCCGACTCGAGGATTTCGTCCGTGAGTTCGGCGGCCTCCTCCTCGCCGATCAGGTCGTAGTCGGCGTCCGGGACCGGGTCCTGCCAGAGCATCGTCTCCTTGGGAACGTCCGGACCGAGGAACCGCTCCGGCGGGCCCATGTCGCGGTGGATCAGCTTGTACCACGCGCTCGCGAAGGCTTCCAGGAACTCCGGGGGATTGTCGCGGAAGCTCTCGATGATCTCCTGGAACTCCGGATCCCGCTTGAGGGCGACGTCCGTCGTCATCATCATGGGGGCGTGCTTCTCCGACGGATCGTGGGCGTCCGGCACGGTGTCGTACGCCTCCTCCTCTTTCGGCTGCCACTGCTTCGCGCCGGTGGGACTCTCCGTTAGCTCCCACTCGTAGTCGAGCAGGTTATCGAGGTAGGAGGTGTCCCACATCGTCGGCCAGGCGTTCCAGGCGCCCTCGATACCGCTGGTGGTCGTCGAGGAGCCCTTACCGGAGTCCATCCAGCCGAGACCCTGCGCCTCGATGGGGGCTGCCTCGGGCTCGGGACCCATGTCGTCGTCGGTGGCGCCGTGGGACTTGCCGAACGTGTGTCCGCCGGCGATGAGGGCGGCCGTCTCCTCGTCGTTCATCGCCATGCGACCGAAGGCCTGCCGGATTCGTTTCGCCGACTTGAGCGGCTCGGGCTCGCCGTTGGGACCCTCGGGGTCGACGTAAATGAGCCCCATCACGGTGGCGCCGAGGGGCTCGTCGAGTTCGTCGTCCTCGTCGATACGCTGGTCTTGGGGGGCTTCCCACTCGCTCTCGGGACCCCAGTAGACGGCCTCGTCGGGCTCGAACTCGTCCTCGCGCCCGCCGGCCCAGCCGAGCGTCTGCATGCCCATCGACTCGAGGGCGGTGTTTCCGGCGAGGACGATCAGGTCGGACCACGAGAGCTTGCGGCCGTACTTCTGCTTGATCGGCTCGAGCAGCCGGCGCGCCTTGTCGAGGTTCCCGTTGTCGGGCCAGCTGTTGAGCGGCGCGAAACGCTGGGTCCCGCCAGATGCGCCGCCGCGGCCGTCGACGGTGCGGTACGTGCCGGCGCTGTGCCAGGCCATCCGGATGAACAGCGGCCCGTAGTGGCCGTAGTCGGCAGGCCACCAGTCCTGGGACGACGTCATCAGGTCTTTGAGGTCTGCCTTCACCTCTTCGAGGTCGAGTTCCTGGAACTCCTCGGCGTAATCGAAGTCCTCGTCGTACGGACTGACGTCGCTAGCGTTCTGGTCGAGAACGTCTAGGTCCAACTGATTCGGCCACCAGTCGTGGTTCCGCTTCCGTTTGTTATCGCTCATGGATAGTTCGTACGGATGGGAAAACGGATTGGGTAATAATATATGTACCGATCACAACCTCAGCTTCAGGTTTCGGATACTATATTTTCGATAGCGGAAAACAGAGTGGCGGAACATGAGAGACTCGGCGACGGCAGGGATTCGATATCACACGGTAGCAGTCGTCTGAGTGCGTCAAGTGGCACACCCTCAATCGTCCAAATCAGTCCGATCGAGACGGCTATCGACCTCGGTCACCGGTGTAATCGTTCGATGTCGGGCGGAGACGGCTATCGACCGCCCGTGCCGGTCGACTCCGTGCCGATCAGCGTCTCGTCAGATCGACGATCAGATAGTCGTCAATGTCGCTCATACAGGAGGCCGGAACGATTATCTTTCCGTCATCGTTCGTATCGAACCTTCGAACGTTATCGATCGTCGGGGTCACAAGCAATCGTTGGAGTTCTCCGGTTTCGACGTTCATCGTGATGTTGTGAACCGTGCCGATCTCCGTCCCGTCGGAGCCCATCACTGGCGTGTCGGAGAGGGTGGAAGCGAGGATCGTTGTCATGCGAGTCGCTATTCGCGAAACAAATCAATAAAATAACCGGAAGCGGAGATGCCGGACGATGGATCACAACCTCGAGATCCGTCCCTAGGCTGTCCCATGCCGTTTGACTACTCTTCTTCCTCCGGCGTATCGGGCACATCGCTGTCGATTTGACGGCTGACGTCGACTTGATAGTTCTCGAGGATGTCCCGGCCGAGCAAGACGGGGTAATCCATGTGGCTGCGGTCCTCGACGCTGGCCGTTACGGTGTGTTGGTTGCCACCGACGCCGACGACGACGTCGACGACGGGCCGGCTCTTGGACTGTTTGCTACTCCCGGATCGGATTCGGGTAATGGACTTGATTGGGCCGGCACCAATGTCGGCGGCGAGGCCGGTATCGATGCTCGTCCGCGTCGCGCCCGTATCGGACTTTGCGAGCACCGACTTCGATCCGCTCGTTCCGGAAAGGACGATCTCCTCGGTGTACCCGATCACCGATGGTTCCGTGTCTTGAGCTACCGCCTCCGCGGGCTGCGCCGTCGGTCGGGAGTCGTCGAGAACGTTTGAAATCTCCTGTACTCGCTCGTCGTCGACTTCGCCGCCCGCACGTTCGATTGCCAGTTTCGCGATGTATGGTGCTGGGCTCACTTGCGTTGCCTCGTAGAGTCCTTTGAATCCCGCTGTCGGGTTGACCTCGAGGACGAACCAGCCTTCGTCGCCCTCGACGAGGTCGACGCCGGCGTAGTCGAGGCCGACGATCTTGGCCGAACGACGGGCCATCTCGCGGGCCTCTTCGGGGAGGTCGTTGGTCGCGTCCTCGACGGAGCCCCCGAGGGCGACGTTGGTCCGCCAGTCGTTGTCCGGCGCGTAGCGGTACATCGCGGCGACGACCTCGCCGTCGACGACGTAGACGCGCAGATCACGGTGGCGGACGTCCGCTTGATCGACGAGTTCCTGCAGGAAGGCGTAGCGGTTGCCGACTTTCGCATTGACCGGGTCGTCCGGCCCGACCTTCCACGTCCCGCCGCCGTGCGTACCGATCGCCGTCTTGTACACCGCCTCGTCGCCGTACCGTTCCCGCGCAGCGTTAAGCGTATCACCGCTGAGCGCAAGCGTCACGTCCGGTGTCCGAACGTCGTTCGACGCGAGCGCCGTCGCCGTCGAGAGCTTGTGAATCGCCGTCATCATCGCACTCGGTTCGTTGAGTGTCGGGATCAGCTGCGAAAACGCGTTTACCAGCCCGAGTTCCTCGGCGGGCTGTTCGGTGTTCGATAGCAGCATTCGGTTCGCGATCACGTCGACCTCGGGCTCGACAAGAGGGCTGCCGTCCGCGACGCTGATCGACGCGTTCTCGGTCCGAAGCCACTCGCTGTCGTGTCCGAGGTCCTCGACGGCGTTGAGAATTGCCTTAGTTTCCTTGCTCGTATGCAGGCTCAGTACCCCGACGGTTACGGGATCGGCAACAGCCATACGAACTAGACACCGAGCCGCCGGATAAGTATTGGCAGTGGCTTCATTCGCCGACGGGTCAGGGATGACATCGTCCGAAACGGTGGCAAGATCAGCCAATGACCGACCGAACTTGTCCCGGATCGACCAGCCCGCTCAGCACCGCCAGCGCGCCCCACGTGATCGCTCCTACCGCGATCGCGCCGAACAGCATGAGCAGGCTCGACACCATCGGCGTCACTAGCAACACGGAGACCGCCATCACGCCCGTAATTCCACAAATAAGTCCCGTCGTCCGGGCGAGCCGCCCGACGTGTAGGCCGAGTTCGGTGTGGACGATATAGAGGTTCACGGCGACGTACACCGAGTGGGTCGCGACCGTCGCGATCGCAGCGCCGACGACCCCGATCGTCGGAATCAGCAGGACGTTCAGTCCGAAGTTGGCGACGGCAGTCCCGCCCTTTGCGACGGCGCGCGCTCGAGCGCGCCCGAGGTAGTCAAGACTATCGCTGGTCAGGTTCGTAATCGCCTGCAACACGACGAATCCGGCGAGGACCTGCAGAATGGGGACTGCGTCCGCGTAGTCGTTCCCGATCACCATCGTCAGGAACGGCTCCGCGACGATCGCGAGGCCGACCGCTGCCGGGATGTAAAGCAACAGGATGTTCGTCAGTGAGGTCTGATAGATCCGTCTGGCCTCCTCGAGTTCGCCGGCTGCCTTCTGTTCGCCGAAGTTCGGTGAGATGGTAAAGCCGAGCGACTCGGCGGGGGCGAGCACGAAATCGGTGATCTGTTTTGCGAGGGTATAGAACGCGACCGCGGCGGGGTTGAGGAAGAAGCCGACCAGCACGATGTCGATCTGTTTGTCGATGACGTTCGCGCTCCGGGTCGCCGTCAACGGGATGCTGTACTCGAGTAACCGACGTGAGAGCCCGTCTTCGTACTCCTCGGCGGTCTCGTGTCGACTGTAGAAGCCGTAGTAGAGAATACCCATGCCGACGGCAGCAGCGATCGCGTAGCCGACGATGTAGCCGAAGAACGCGCCGAGCGCGCCGAGCCCCGCGAGCACGAACGCGACGGCGAAGATGAACCGGCCGGCCCCGCTGATCGCCTGGACGATCGCGCTGTAGCCGAGGTGATTAAACCCCTGAAGCGCCACCTGTGCGAAAGTGCTCCCGGAGAAGACGACGAGATAGAGCACGCCCGCAGCGAGAAACGGAGCCGCTCCGGGATCGCCGAGTGCAGTCGCGATCCGCTCGTGAAAGAGCAACAAGACGTAGCCGACGACCGTGAGCAGGATGATCTTGGCCGTGATCACCGACCTGAGGAGATACGGAATCTGGCCCGGATCCGTCTCGCGGTACTCCGAAATATACCGTGCGACGGACTTGCTGAGCCCGAGATCCGCGAACAGCTGGACGATAGCTAAGATACCGATCGCCCAGTACAGCGCGCCGTACCCGTCCGGATCGAGCAGGTACCGCGCCAGCACGAACATTAACAACGCGCTCGAGATCATGTAGATCCCGCGCGCGACGAGCGTTGCCTTGAAGCCGTCGACGATGTGGTCCTCCCTGTTCATAGTAAATGTGGGTGATGAGACACTCGTGACTGACCGACGCGGAAGTCGAGAGCGACCAACGTACTCGGTGGCTCAAGGGATCAGTCAATTGTAATGGGGGGACAACAGCCCGAAAGCGGCCACAACAGAATCGACGAGGGCGATATTCCCGGTACGCGGCTCCGATGTCGGCGGAATTCCGAGACGATCCGGATACATTCTCCCTGTAACGCCACTCAAATAGCCGAAACACGCCCGTACAGGTAACTGAGGCTGGAACTCAGTCGTGACGGACAAATACGTGATTTGAACGGAACGGCGGAGACGGGGCGGTGGCGGCGAGCGATCGACCTGCGACTGGAACTGATCGATCCATCAATCTGGGAAACGAACCTGACCAGTTAGGGACGGTAAACGGGAGTCCGCAACCGGCGGACCATTCCCTGTGTACTGCATCCGTGATCAGCGATGGAGACATCCACCTACAGGTACGAGGCGTCCCATCGCGTCGCTTTCCGCCGATTGCCACACACGTTGCACTCGATCCGTCCCATCGCGTCCATCGCGTTGTCGACTGAATCACACGTGCCACAGAACCAGGCGTACTGATCGTGTCGGTCAGGGCTCTTGTAGGCCGTGTAAAACGGTGACCGGGTCCCACGGGCGGCTTCACCGTAGCTCACGTAGATCGTCTCACCGTCGACCGTGACTTCGTCGATCGCGCCCCACTCGCCGTCATCCTCGAGATCGGACTCAACGTAGACGTTCTCGGTGAACGTCTCGTCGCCGATCTCGACCTCGCGCTGACCGGCCTGCTCGAAGCCGTGGCTCCGGTAGAACTCGTTGCCGCCCTCGTTGTCCTCGAGGACGAAACAGCGGATCTGTTCCGCACCTGTCTCCAGTAACTCCTCGCGGGTGCGGACGAGCAGTCGCACGCCCGTGGCGTCGCCGCGGTGGTCGGGATGGACGTGTAGCCAGAGGAGCCGTCCGGTCTTCGACTGCTGGCCGACCAGTTCGCTCTGGGAGAAGCCGACGACCTCGCCCTCGCGTTCGACGACCAGAAAGAGCGCGCGGTCGTCCGCGAGTTCGTCGGGAAACGAGTCACCGTACCATTGCTCGATCGCGTCGTCGATGGTCTCCTCGTTGATGAATGCCGTGTACGTGGAATTGAGCGAATCGCGGGCAATCGAGCGAATCGCGTCGGTGTCCGAACGGGTAGCATCACGGATCTCCATGCGCATTAATACCATGCCCAGATACAAAACGTATGCCCACAGTCCCACATTCTGATCGCCGGTGTTCGAGGGAAAGCGCGTTTTTCCGGGAAACGTCGCACGAACGGCTCGAGCGGGCGTAACAGGTGACCGCCGCAGACGTTGAAGGGAGAAGATTCACGGTGGTTCCCCCGGAGAACGTGGTATGAGCGATGACGTGGCGAGCGAGCCGCCCGGCCGGCACGACTCCGACGCGATGGCCGAGGCGTTTACGTACAACGGGGGAAGGTCGATCCCGGGGAGTCAGCGAACATCCGCTACGGCATCAGCGAAACGTATCTCGGGGATCCCGTCAGGATTCCCGTCACGGTGATCAACGGCGAATGGCCGGGGCCAACGGTCTTCCTCTCGGCGGCGGCCCATGGCGACGAACTCAACGGGATCGAAGTCGTCCGCGAAGTCGCCCACGACTGGGATCACTCCGTCCTCCACGGGACGCTTGTCTGTCTCCCCGTCATGAACGTCCCGGGCTTTCTCGCACAGGAGCGGTATCTGCCGATCTATGACCGGGATCTGAACCGGTCGTTCCCCGGCCGTGAGGGTTCGACGAGCGCCCGGCGGATGGCCTATCGAATCTTCACGAACTTCATCGAACCCTGTGACCTTGGGATCGACTTCCACACATCGACGCGCGGGCGAACGAACATGCTGCACGTTCGTGCAAACATGGAGCAGTCAGGCGTCGCCAGACTCGCCAAGGCGTTCAGTTCTAACGTTATCATCGCTGGTGAGGGTCCCTCGGGGACGCTCCGCCGGGAGGCAACCGAAGACGGGATCCCCACGATCACCGTCGAGATGGGCGAGGCCCACCGGTTCCAGCGCCGACTGATCGATCGCGGGCTCACCGGAGTCGCGAGCGTACTCGCCGAATTCGGACTCCACCGCGAATCGTCGGTTCACTGGCCGGGCTGGCGGACCGTCATCGACGACGACAACGAGAAGACCTGGCTCCGCGCGGACGCGGGCGGCATCGTCGACATGAAACGCGGCCGCGGCGCGCTCGTCGAAGACGGCGAGGTCATCTGTACCATCACGAACCCGTTCAAGGAAAAGGACGACATCGTCACCGTCGAGGCTCCGTTTACCGGCCTCATCGTCGGCGTCCTCGAGAACCCCGTGGTCTACCCGGGGAACCCGCTCTGTCACCTCGTCGGTCTCTCACCGGACACGCTTACCGCCCTCGAGCGCGAGCGGACGACGAAGAGTTCGCGGTCCGAACTCCGGCAGACCAACTGACCGAACCCGGTAGTCGAACGTACGACAGCCGATACCCGAACGACTTCGGGAATCTGTTGGAAAATCTTTTTACTTCTGTATGTGTTGATATGTATGGAAGTCGGTACAGGAGAGATAAAAGTAACTTCTTTACCTGACTCAGTATTATAACAGCGGACTCTCATTGTTGTGGTATGGGTGACATTGATGATTTTCAGAGTTTCGATCGCCGATTCCAGCAGCAACTCGATCGCATCGACGAGTTTCACCCCAAGGACCAGCCCTACGTCAAGCGATTCGTCCGAAAGTGCGACGGTCGTGTGAAGACCAGCAGCATGGCCGAATACCTGGGGAACCTCAGGCTCAACGCAAAGCGTCTCGACCAACCGCTCATCGACCTTGACGAGGATAGGTTCGATGAGTTCATCTTCGAAAGGTCCGCCGCCACGAGACTGGGTCGTACCCTCGCCCTTCGAAGATTTCTGCCTGGTACTCCTCTAGGCCGCTCGCATCTCGTTCCCGGATGCCGGCCCGATTGTCCGAACGATTTCGTACAGTCGCTGGTGGGGGAGCGGCAGCGACCGTAAGTTTGCCTTCCGGATCTTCCGCTTCGCACGCTCGAATGCATCCGCGACGTCCTCGTTGAGCAATTGATCGTGGTTGCGCTCGAGAGCCAACTCCGCAGCGGACAACACCGACTTGATCGCCCACCGAGCGACGCCGCCGGTCTCGTCGGCGATCCACTCGAGGTGCCCCGGCTGAGTCGGGTCGTCAGTCAGTCCGTGTTCGACGCGGGGCTCGAGAATATCCACGAGCTCCTCAATCGAGTACTTCCGAAACTCGATCTGACTGTCGCCGTGGAAGTGGGGCCGGAGGTCGCGATCGACGCGGTTGAGCCACTCGACCTGCCGGTAGGCGATCGCGATCACCGAGACGCCGTCGACGGCGAACAGATCCTCAAGGACACCCAGGTCGGGGATGACGTCAGCCTCGTCAAGCACGAGGACGTAGGGCTCGCCGTCGACGGCCGCCTTGAGAGCGTCGACCAACTTGTCGGGGGTTATTGCGATGGACCACACCACTATCGGAGTGTTTGGTCACAGCCTCGTAGAGGATTCCGTTATGCGTCTCCCCAGAGCATTCAAGGACTGCCGACTCGAGGGCGTAGCGCTGTCGGAGATCGCGCAGCATCCACTGGGCCGACGCGGTCTTCCTAACGCCGCTGGGACCATGGATTAACACGTTCTCCGCAGGAAAGCCATACTGAGTCTCCCAAGCAGCCGTGAGAGTACATGAAGTTCCTCATTACGGTGGAGAATCCGAGTTTCGTAAGCATCGTCGAAGACCCACCGAGATTCGATTATACCAGACAGTTTCAATAGGTGTCATAAAAGCCGTAATGGGCGGCGTTTTGAAACAGCCTCTTCTCCCATTGAGTGGTAAAAAGCCGACCGGAACTATGGCTCCCCAACCGTCTCGTGCCTTCGATATAGGTAGAAGGCTGCCGACAAGATGTTTACCAGCCAAATGGCCCCTGCTATACACCACACAACTGTATTGGGGTTCCATTGACTGTTCGCCCGGACGTATTTAGCGTCGTAATAGGTTGCCACTGGGATCAACGCCCAAGCGATTAGAACACAGAGTCCGAGGAATGCCTCAACTGCTCCTCCGACACTAGAGCTTGCAACTACCAGAAGGAGGACCCACATAACAGCACCAGCTGCGATCCCATAGTACCATGTCTCAGAGACAGTCGTCTCATACTGTGATGGATCGTGTTTCCCTACCGCCGGAGATGATGCTGAAGTTGAGGTTGAGCTTTCTGCTTTCTTATTTCGAACACCACACTCAGGGCAAATCTCTGCTTTCTCCTTTATTGGTTCGCCGCATGAGCGACAGAATACCTCGTCAGCTGCCTTTGCCCGCGACATCAGTATCCCTCAACCCCTGCTCGTCGGAGTTCGCTACGTGAATCTTTGATTATTTTCCTCGTATGGAACGGGACAATGACGATGCCAAGTAAGAAGTAATTTAGTGTAAGGAAATTGATGATGGCGAGGCCAGTCTTCCCGACCATGTAATATCCGACAGGGGTAAGCAAGAAGCTCACCAACATGATCGTGGTTATGTCTTTATTCGCTATCTTTTCAAATTCGAACTGCTTCGCATCAGGAATCGTATAATCACCGCCATCCTCCGCTTCTTCTTGCTGAACACCGCATTCAGGACAAACTTTAGCTTCAGCTTTAATCACTTCACCACAACTCGAGCAGAATACCTCATCGGCACCTGGTGAGGGGGACTCTTCTTCATCCTCTCCTGCAAACTCACCGCTATCACTTGCCATATTACATTTCCATCAACTAATGACTCCCTCTTAATTCTTATCACTAAAAGACTATTTTCAAATCTGATAAATCGGGCGATTGTATCAGCTATAACGTTTCACTCGCCGATCGCGACGCCGTTATCGAGCATGTAGTCCATATCCGAGTGCAGCCGATCAGCGTCCCACCGGTCGTCGTCTTCGGTCATATACTCGACAACGCGATCGCGCGGAACACCATTCGCATGAGTGCGTCGTAGTCGCAGTCCTCGTCGACCTCGGATAGTCGAAGCTCCATCGCAGTGAGCTCCTCGAGGATCTCGTCGCGGTCCTCCTAGAGCTCCTTGATCTCGTCCTCAAGGCCGTTCACCTTCGAGAGCGCACGCTGGGCGACCTGGAGGGCATCCTCCGGGCTGACGTCGGGTTCGTCAGACACGGCGAACCACCACGTGGCCAACCACGCAGCCATTACAGATCGTCAGCTCACCGTGCTTCGGGTGGTCGATCACGACGTCGGCGTCATCCGTGCATCCGAGCGCCCCGCAGAACGGGCCGAACCCGCCGTCGGTCTGGGCGCTCACGCTTGACCACCTCTCGAGAAGTGTCGATCACGGCGACGGGGACTGATTGACCCGCCGTTGCTGACGGTGGAGCAGTCAAAGCAAAGTGTTGCGTGGGGATGTTCGGGCGACTCCGGGGTCTCGTACTCGATACGCTCGACCTTGTTTGTGTCGAACGTCCGGCCACAGAGCGTGGTGTACTGCAGCCCCGACTCGAGGTGGCAACCGTAGCCATCCTCGACGATCAGCACGAAGGTCGTCACGCCGCGACACCTCCGATCTGACCACCAGATTGATGCACTGACCGGCAGATATCTAATCGTCTACTTCTTTGGGCGTGCTTTGCCGGTTTCTCTGGAACACTGGGAACACAAGAAGTAACTTCTATACCCCCACGGTCAAACGGTCCACATGAGCGCATGAGTCAGTCTTACAATCGCGGTCTCATCGAGGACTTCGGTCGCTGGAAGGAGTTCTCGGCCGGCATGTGGGCGTGGATCTTCCACAAGTTCACCGGATGGGTCCTGATCGGCTACCTGTTCACCCATATTGCCGTGCTGAGTACGTCTATCGGTGGCGCACAGGGCGAAACGACGATGGTCGACGGAGAAGCGGTCAACGTCTACACTGCGACGCTGCAGGGACTCGAGGGCCTGTTCCTCATCCGACTGCTTGAGGTCGGCCTGCTCGCGGTGGCCGTCTTCCACATCCTGAACGGCCTCCGCCTGCTGATGGTCGACCTCGGCGTTGGACTCGAGGCACAGGACAAGAGTTTCTACGCCTCACTGGTGTTGACGGGTGCGATCACCGTCGCGAGCGTTCCGACCTTCCTGACGGAGGTGTCCATCTAATGGCGGAACGATACTCCTCATTTACCCCCGGCGGCACCGGCTGGTTCCTCCAGCGGATCACGGCGGCGTTTCTTGTCGTCGTTCTCGCCTTCCACTTCTTCCTCTTGCACTTCGTCAATCACGCGTACGAAGTAACCTTCATGAGCACTCAGGCCCGAATGGAGAACGTTGGTTACTTCCTCACGATGGTTCTGTTCCTGATCACTGCCACGTTCCACGGCGTCAACGGCGTCTACAACGCGCTGATCAATCAGGGTCTCGAGGGAACCCAGAAGAAGGTCGTGCTAGCGGTGCTGGTCCTCGCCAGCGTCGCACTCATCGCACAGGGAACCTACGTCGCACTCGTAATGAGAGGACTGATCTAATATGAGTACACAACAAGCCGAACCCGAGAGTCAAGAAGCACCGGAAGATCCGGAGATGAAAGGTGCGGAGTCGCCAGCGGCCGAAGAGCAGAAAGGCGGCGGCATGGTCGACAAACACGCCGAAAAACGAGCGGAACTCGAGGGGGAGACGGTCCATATCAAGGTGTTCCGCTACGACCCCGAAATCGAGGGCAAACAGGAGCCCCGTTTCGATGACTTCCACGTCCCCTTCGAAAAGGGGATGACCGTCCTTGACGCGGTTATGTACGCCCGCGACGAGTACGACTCGTCGCTGACCTTCCGACACTCCTGTCGGCAGGCCGTCTGCGGTTCCGACGCGTTCTTTGTCAACGGCAAGCAGCGACTGGGTTGCAAGACCCAGATCTCGGAACTCGAGCAGCCGGTTCGCATCGAGCCGCTGCCCCATCAGGAGGTCGTCAAGGATCTGGTCGTCGACATGGATCACTTCTACGACCAGATGCACACGGTCGAGCCGTACTTCCAAGACGAGGATACGCCCGACACGGACGCGCTCGAAGAACAACGCCAGAGCCCGGAAAACCGCGAGAAGATCAAGATGTCCTCGCGATGTATCTGGTGTGGCGCGTGTATGTCCTCGTGTAACATCGCGGCCGGCGACAACGAGTATCTGGGCCCCGCGGCGATCAACAAGGCCTACAAGTTCGCGATGGACGACCGCGAGGGCGAGGAGATCAAGGAGCACCGACTCCGCATTCTCGAGCAGGAACATGGCGTCTGGCGGTGCCAGACCCAGTTCTCCTGTACTGAGGTGTGTCCGAAGGACATTCCGCTCACCGAGCACATTCAGGAGCTCAAGCGGGAAGCAGTCAAGAAGAACCTGAAGTTCTGGTAATTATGTACGAACACGACGTTATCGTGGTCGGCGCCGGCGGCGCCGGCCTCCGGGCCGCGATCGCAGCGAACGAGGCGGGAGCTGACGTGGCAATGGTCTCGAAGCTCCACCCCGTCCGAAGCCACACCGGCGCGGCGGAGGGTGGCATCAATGCCGCCCTCCAGGAGGGCGACGACTGGGAACTCCACGCCTACGACACGATGAAGGGGTCGGACTACCTCGGCGACGCGCCCGCAGTCGAGACCCTCGCCCAGGACGCTCCCGAGGAGACGATCAACTTAGAGCACTGGGGGATGCCGTTCTCCCGCGAGGACGACGGCCGGGTCTCCCAGCGACCGTTCGGCGGACTCTCGTACCCGCGGACCACCTACGCCGGCGCGGAGACCGGCCACCACCTGCTGCACACGATGTACGAGCAGGTCGTCAAACGAGGCATCCAAGTCTACGACGAGTGGTACGTCATGGATCTGGCGACGACCGACGAGTCCGATCCCAATGATCGGGAGTGCCACGGCGTCGTCGCCTACGACGTCCAGTCCGGCAACATTGAAGGCTTCAAGGCGAATCAGGGCGTCGTCCTCGCGACCGGTGGCCCCGGACAGGCCTTCGATCACACCACCAACGCCGTCTCCTGTACCGGCGACGGCCACGCCATGGCCTACCGTGCGGGCGCGCCGATCGAGGACATGGAATTCATCCAGTTCCACCCGACGTCGCTGCCGTCAACGGGCGTCCTCATCTCCGAGGGTGTCCGCGGCGAGGGTGGCATCCTATACAACAACGAGGGCGAGCGGTTCATGTTCGAGCACGGCTACGCGAACAACTCCGGCGAGCTCGCCTCGCGGGACGTCGTCGCCCGCGCCGAACTCACCGAGGTCAACGAAGGCCGCGGCGTCGAGGACGAGTACGTTCACCTCGACATGCGCCACCTCGGCGAGGAGCGCATCATGGATCGCCTCGAGAACATCCTCCACCTCGCAGAGGACTTCGAAGGCGTCGACGGGCTCGTCGAGCCGATGCCGGTCAAGCCCGGGCAACACTACGCCATGGGTGGTATCGAGGTCGACGAGAACGGCCAGACCTGCGTTAACGGCCTCTACGCCGCTGGCGAGTGTGCCTGCGTCTCCGTCCACGGTGGCAACCGGCTCGGTGGGAACGCCCTGCCGGAACTGATCGTCTTCGGCAAGCGCGCCGGCCGCCACGCCGCCGGCGAGGATCTGGGCGATCCCGAGATTCGGACCGGCTACGGCGACGACGTCGAGGACGAGACCGAGACCGAGCTCCCAGTCGCCCCCGGCGAAGCGGGACTCGACACGAGCGGTGGTGTCGCCGCAGACGGTGGCGTTACTGCCGATGCCGAAGGTATCCTCGAGCGGACCGTCGAAACGGCTCGCGAGCGCGTCGACCGCCTGATGGACAAGGACGACGGCGTCCAGCACGCCGAGATCCGCGCAAAGCTCCAAAAGGCCATGACCGACTACGTCAACGTCTTCCGGACCGAGGAGGGCGTCAAGAAAGCACTCGAGATCATCCGTGAGTGTCGACAGGAGTACCAGGACGTCTACGTCGACGACCCCTCGAAGACGTTCAACACGGACCTCCAGCAGACGATCGAAACGCGGAACCTGATCGACGTCGCCGAGACGATCGCGCTCGGCGCGCTCGTACGCAACGAGTTCCGCGGCGCTCACTGGCGACAGGAGAACCAGATCCGCGACGACGAGAACTGGCTCAAGCACACGCTCATCTCCTGGGACGAGGGCGAACCCTCGATCTTCTATCGACCGGTCATTCTCGAGGGCGAGAACAAGACCTACGAGCCGAAAGAGCGCAGTTACTGACGCCACACCGGCGTCTCTCCGATCGTCGTTCTGCAGCCGGTTCGATTGCCGTCGGAAAGTTTTATATTCCTGATATTGGAACCGATACTAAATGGACGAGCAACGAATCGTTCGCCGGTTAAACCTTATTATCGTCCTGCTTCTCGGAAGTATCGGGTACTTCGTCCTCGTATCCGCCCCACCGTCGATACTCGCTATCGGCGTTATTGGCGGACTATTTCTCATTCCCATCCTCTTTCCCGTCGTGATCTGGTGGCGTGGGACTCGTCTGTAAGCGACCGGGTCGTCCAGATATACTTCGAGCGGCGATTTCACACCCGTTCGCGCCGCTATATTCCGAGTATCTCGAGTAGGTCCACGCCGATGTCGAGATACTCGATCACCTTGTAGCCGACGTAGATCCCGACGATGCCCATGATTCCGGGAAATTCCGGCGGAGCGGGGATCGGAACGTTGAGAAATCGGAATAGGGCACCCGTCAGCAACCCAGTCAGCAGCGCGAGGATAGTGATTTGCGTCGACATTGCGTCCCCCTACTACTCGGGAGTGAGCCCACAAAAGCAGTCCGTCCGAATTCACGGGCCGCAGGATTCCTGCCAACAGGTATCGTCTGTCGCTGATACGACGATCAACTATATGCGAAATCGGGCACTCGAGCGGCCAGCGTACGGTCTCACCGCCTGTTCGACGAACGACGGACCAGACATCGACGGTACAGGGGGCCGTCTCGGCCCCGCGTTTTCGACGATCGTTGTAGATGACATTTATTATCGTCGAAACACAGAATATCGAGTATGACTCAGACAGCGACGACGGGCCTCGATGTCTCGGTGCCGACCGATCTCGACTCCGCTTGCGCGAAACTGGTGTACGTGTATCTGGCCGCCAGCGACGGTGCGACCCCTCAAGACCTCTGTGATGACCTCGCGGTCACGAAGGGGACCGTCCTCTCGATCACCGGGACGCTTCGGGATCGCGGGTATCTCGAGCGGACCGAAGCAGGATTCGAAGTCGTCTGAGACGATCGATTAATAGTACGCCTCTGACAGTCGTAGAATCACTGAGTAGCGTATTTGGATTGCAGTAAGTGGCCTGATATTCGGTATTCAGGGAGTTATAAGGACAGAACGTGGTCGTATATAGGGTAGATAGGTCGATATCAAGAAGATCCTGGTGCGGTGGGGGATGTTTCCACGGTAAATAAACCGGTAAGCGACATTATTCTGGTGGCTAGTTCGGTAGTAATGTTGGTGAACGTACCAGAGGTGTAGAAGAGAGAGCTGCGTTATCCACTCATACGCAGAGGTGGGGTTATTTGGAACCTACAATTCGATCCGTTCGACCAGTTGCTCGCGGTTCTCGTTCGTGTTGAGCGCAACGATTCGGATCTGGTCTTCGAGTCCGGAGTCCTTGAGTTTGGCCTTGAGGAGGTTGTCGACCTGATAGACGCCGGCGGCGTTAGTCATCGCAATCTCGACCATGACGGGGGTAGTGTCGCCTTGCTGGAGTGAGACGCGGCTGATGGCCTGACTCGAGAGAGTATTGATCCCGCGGCCGCCGGACTCGTAGGGGATTCGGGAGCGGCCCCGTTCCATGTCGAGGGCGTCGGCGACGCGGATGACGCCGGCTTCGGTAGTGAGTGGCGTCTCGGCGGTGTGGTGACAGAGGATCGCGTGGAGGGTCTCGCCTTTCATCCGGACGGTATCGGCGACGTCGTAGAACTCGGGGAGGATCCGCTCGAGGATGTCCGCGGCCAGCGGGATCGAGTAGTAGGCGTGGCTATCGCGGTGGACGACGTGGCCGACGTCGTGGAGGGTCGCCGCGAGTGCGATGATAACCGATTCGTCCTCTTCGTCGAGGTTCTGCTGGCGCGCACCGTTGAAGTCGACGTCGCCCGCTTTGAGCAGGTCATACAGGCACAGTGCCCGGTTGCGGACGATTTCGATATGTTTCGTCCCGTGGTCGTTGTACCGCATTCGGTCGACTGCGTTGATGTTCTGTGCCTCGAGATAGGTTGTGATCTCCTCGTCGTCTTCGACATACTCGAGGACAGTGTTTACCTTCTCGTCGGGAAAGTTGTGGTCCTCGTCTGGAGAGTAGACGCGGCGGGAGTCCTCATCGGCGGCGGAATCGCTCATACCTGACTGTCGGTTGCGGACTAAAAAAGCCCTGCGACGGTTGTGTATCGACGGTCCCGTGGTGAGTTAGGAGAGATTCTCGACTGCGGCCTCGACCTCGTCGTAGTCGGGTTCGACGCCGGGGTCGTCGCTGACCCACGAGTAGGCGACCTCGCCGTCGCCGTCGACGACGAACACCGAGCGCTTGGCAACGCCGTGGACGCCCAGATCGGCGAAGTCCATCGAGAGCCCGTAGTCGTCGACGATTTCCTTGTTGTAGTCGCTGAGAAGACCAAATTCGAGGCCGTTCTGCTCGCGGAACTCGTTCAAGGTAAACGGAGAGTCGCGGCTGACTCCGTAGACGGCGGCATCAAGGTCGTTGAACGCAGCGAGGCGGTCCTGGAACGTACACATCTCGGTCGTACAGACGCCGGTGAAGGCACCGGGGAAGAACGCGAGGACGATCGGTGCTTCGTCCGCGAGGCGCTCGGATAGCGTGAACTCCTCGATGTCGCTGTTTGCGAGCGGTGCGGTGAAGTCGGGTGCGGCATCTCCGGTTGCTACCATCGTCCTATCATTGCGTGTAACCCCGAAAGACAGTTTCGTTATCGGAACCGAACGGAGGCCAAAGCGCGTTGTGGAACGGGGGCTCGAGACGCTCGGTGTCGACGACTACGCGACTGTGTTCGTAGCCACAGTGTATACTCCAGTTGGATCGGTGAAACCTGGTATAGTCGCCGGATAGCAAACAGCACACTGTCCATCTGGACGAATTTCGTCCACAAGTGGACTGTCGCGGCCGCTTGCTTACCTTAGTGGTCCAAAAAGGTTATAATTGCCAGCGGATAAGCCACGTATAGAGATGGTAGTCGAAACCGCACCGCTGTTCATCCCCGGCGGCATGGGGCCACCGGAACTCGCCATCATTCTAATCATCGCAGTCTTGCTCTTCGGGGCCAACAAGATTCCGAAGCTAGCACGATCGACCGGTGAGGCGATGGGCGAGTTCCAGAAGGGCCGCGAGAAAGTCGAAACGGAACTCGAGGAAATGCGTGACGGGAGCGGCAACGTCACTGAGAGCGACCTTGAGGAAGACGACGAGTTCGTCGACACGGAACCCGTCACCACCGAAGAAGAGACGAGTACCGAGGCCGAAACCGAGACGGAAACCAACTAAGTTCTTTTTGCGCCGGGGCGTGTGGCCTAGCGGACAGGGCAGGAGGTTCCTAACCTTCTGATCGTGGGTTCGAATCCCGCCACGCCCGTTCGTCGGCGAACGATAGTGAGTCGTGCGAGCGGCTCTGACGGGTTCGAATCAGACCGAGATTCTGCGCCGCAGGCGCAGGTTCTCAGGCGTGGTTCGAATCCCATGCGCCACTTTCTCGAGATCAACCGGCGACGAGCGACGGCGACGCTCGAGAGACTGACGGCGATTCGTCTCGAGCGATACCCACCCGTCGCGATCTAGACGATCGTCCCATGCGACCGATAGACATGACTGCGATCGGCAGGAAAATCGGCGGCGATAAGCGTGTCGTCAGTGGCCGCCACTTCGCTCCCGATTAGGATCTCCGAACCGGGTCAGCGGCTCGAGTTCCTCCTCGGGGACGTCCTCGAAGGCGACACGAGCGATGACGCGGCGGTGGACCTCGTCCGCGCCGTCGACGATGCGGAACTGGCGGACCGACTCGTAGAAGCCCAACAGCGGGAGATCCTTCCCGATGCCATTGGCACCGCAACACTGCACCGCGAGGTCGATGGCTTCCTGGGTGGCGTTGGCGGTGAAGACTTTGCATATCGAGACGGGGATGTGGGCCTCCGAGTCAGTTCGGGCGAGCACGATCAGGACGTCCGCCTCGACACGCCCTGAGTAGTCCACCACTTGTGGCCGTCGATGACCCACTCGTCACCGTCTCGAGAAGCCGGACTTGATCTCGCCGGCGACCAGCGGCTCGAGGTACGTCTCCTTCTGCAGGTCGTCGCCGGCCAGTTCGAGCAGGTGCATGTTCCCTTCGTCGGGCGCGTCGACGCGCATCGCGACCTGCCCGAGGAGGCTACGGCCCGCTTCCTCGAACACGGGGAGCGAATTGCGGAAGCTCAGCCCCATCCCGCCGTACTCCTCGGGAATCTGCGGGCGTAGACATCGTATTCGCGGGCGGCCGCACGGCGTTCTGCGATGGTGCCACTCGAGACGGCCATCCCGCCGGATCGCTCGCGTTCGATCGGGAGGACGACTTTTTCCATCAAGGCGTTGGCACGCTCGGCGACATCACGTGCCTGGTCACTGTCATCGTAGCGCATAGTGTGGGGGTAGCCCCGATCGACGGCTAAGCGTTTGGAGAACCCCCACACGGTCGCAATTACATCCATGATTTTGGTAGAGAACGGATCGGACCGAACCAGATCGGTTCGAATCGGTTGTCCGTCGATTACAGAACGGAGAGCGGCCGTGAGGAATCGGACCTACCGTGCCGTCCAGCCGCCGTCGGCCGCGAGCACGGAGCCGGTCACGTAGTTCGCGGCCTCGCTCGCGAGGAAGACGACAGGACCGGCGATCTCCTTGGGGTCGGCGAAGCGATCCAGCGGCGTGCGGTCGATAATCGATTGACGCAGCCGTTCGTTGCCCTCGAGGTCCTCGGTGAGTTCCGTCGAGACGTAGCCCGGCGCGACGGCGTTGACCCGGACCTCCGGAGCCCAGTCCAGCGACATGCTCTTCGTGAGCCCGACGAGGCCGTGTTTCGACGCGACGTAGGGGTGCTGGCGCGGCAGGCCGACCAGTCCGCCGACGCTGGCGACGTTTATAACCGACCCCCCGTCGCTCTCGAGGAGGTGGTCCGCCGCGGCGCGCGTGACCTCGTACGCGCCGTTCAAGTTGACGTCCAGCACGCGGTCGAGGCTCTCGGTCTCGACGTCTTCCGGTCGGCCGAGCGCATCGTCGGGGTTGAAGCCGGCGTTGTTGATGACGATGTCGACGCCGCCGAACTCGTCGACGGCTCGATCGATGACCTCGGTGACGGCGTCGCCGTCCGTCACATCTGCGGGAACGGCGATTGCGTCACCGCCGGCGTCTTCGATATCGGCGGCGACGGCCTCGATTTCGTCTGTCGATCGAGCGCTCGGGACGACCGCGGCCCCCGCGTTCGCCAGTTCGACCGCAATTGCGCGGCCGATACCGCGTCCGCCGCCTGTGACCACTGCGACCCGTCCATCGAGATCGAATAATTCGCTCATCGGTCCCCCGTTTCGGCGTCGCCTACGTCAAGCTTTCGCGCAGTCCTTTCTTGTCGAACTTCCCGGTCGCCGTCTCAGGTCGAACTTCTCGGTCGCTGTCTCGAGATCCGCTCGATGACGCGAATTTCGGTGAGAAGCCACTGGTCGAGCTGCTCAAGCCTCGAGAGGTCGTCACCGTGCTCGTCGACTGCTCGATCAACTCGAGCAGGTCGGCCGCGCTCGGTGAGGTGCCGAGATAGACCTTCTCGCGGCGGAGGGGACGTTCGACCGGTCAGCTGTCGGCGACCAGTATCAGTTATGACCTAAAACCTGCGTAAGAAGAGGTGGATTGATCGCAAACAAGTAGATTTTAGATTATCAGAAATGGTAATGGGCGGATGGATTTTTGAGGGGTGAACGTCAGTGTGGATGCAATGGCTATTGACGAGGCCGACCAATCGGATGCTGGGGACTTTTCTGAGGGGGAGGCATCCGACTCTGCGTCGGAAGATGAGCGGTCTCAAGGATCTGACCTGACGTCGAATTCGGCGATCAGCGTCGGCGAGTATACGTGGGAAGAGTTCATGAACGAGTACGGGTACGGCGACGAAGTGTCCGCCCTGTATCCCGACGACGGGACCGAGACGGACCAGCTCGGACTTGATACCGGTGAGGATATCGGGCCACTCCCAAGTGGAGACGATTGGGACCGAGTCGAGTTCGATCCGAAGTCGTACCTCGGCTACCACCCCGACGACCTCGAGGAACAGATCCTGCCGATCGCCGGCGATAACGCTGCCACGCTCCAGCCGATCGTTCAGAAGTACACTGATCCGGAGACGACACCAGTTATCAAGGATATCTGGACTTGGGAACACTATAAGCTGGCATACGACCACGACGAATCATCGCCGCTCGACAAATCGGAGGCGCTCGGCTTTGATCCCAACACGTTAGAGGGACGTCTGGCTGCTGCCAACGACGCCGCCTTGGATCTCGACGACGTCGTTGAGGAACGCACCGTCAACGTCCAGGAGGATCTCGACGAGGACGAGTTCTTCGCGACGGCCACAGGAAACACCACTGTCTCTAATCGCTACGATCTCGAGAAGGCGGTTCCCTTCGAGAAGAAGACCCACTTTCGGGAGGTCGAGCGCTACTGGGTGAACAAACCCTACGCCTACGTCATCATCTTCCACTCGGAGAAGGAGAACGAGAAGAAGTACTACATGATCGAGCCCTACCAGAACGAGATCGAGATGGAACTCAAGGAGTTCCTCTCAGGCAAACTCAGGAAGGCGATCAAGTACTCCGAGGACGACATCAAGGAAAAGGCGAACGAGGGCGGCCGCCGAGCGGTGATCGAGGACGAAACCCGGCGGTTGCTGAAACGATATGACCTCTTCGAAGCGACCTCCGGTAGCACGTCCGAAGGAATGGTCCAAGTGGTTCGGAGAATGCTCGACGATGACGAAGAGGCCATAGTCGAGGCCGAGGATACCGGCCCAGATCAACTCGGCGGAATAGAAGTCCGGCCCGAACCGGCCATCCTCATAGACGATCCGGACACGCTAAGCGAGTATCAGGTCGAAAAGCTCCTGTACCTGCTCACGCGGGACTTCATCGGCTACGAGCGCATCGACGGCATTAAACACGACATCAATGTCGAGGACATCTCCGTCGACGGCTACAATTCGCCCGTCTTCGTCTATCACTCCGAGTACGAGCAGATCATCTCGAACATCTACCACGGCGAGTCGGAGCTCGACGATTTCGTCGTCAAACTCGCCCAGCGGTCGGGCAAAGGGATCAGTAAACGACTCCCACAGGTCGACGCGACGCTGCCCGACGGCTCGCGTGCCCAGCTCACACTCGGCAAGGAGGTCTCCGACCACGGGACTAACTACACCATCCGTCAGTTCAAGGACGTTCCGTTCACCCCAATCGACCTGATCAACTGGAACACCTTCTCACTCGACGAGATGGCGTTCCTCTGGCTCGCAATCGAGAACCACAAGAGTCTGATCTTCGCCGGCGGTACCGCGTCCGGGAAGACAACCTCGCTGAACGCCGTCTCGCTGTTTATCCCCTCGAGTGCGAAGATCGTCTCCATCGAGGACACCCGCGAGGTCGAACTCCCACAGCGCAACTGGATCGCCAGCGTCACCCGCCCCTCGTTCTCCGACGACGAGCAAGGTGACGTCGACGAGTTCGACCTGCTCGAGGCCGCACTGCGTCAGCGACCTGACTACATTGTCATGGGTGAGATCCGTGGTGAAGAGGGCCGGACGCTTTTCCAGGTCATGTCGACCGGTCACACTACCTACACCACCTTCCACGCTGACTCCGTCGACGAGGTACTCAAGCGGTTCACAACAGACCCGATCAACGTCTCGAAAACGATGTTCACCGCGCTGGACCTCGTCTCGATCCAGACGCAGACGCGGGTCCAAGGCCGGAAGGTCCGCCGGAACAAGTCGTTGACCGAGATCAACCACTACGAGGCCGAACACGACGAGATCAACGTTCAAGACGTCTATCAGTGGCAGGCCGAGACCGACGAGTACCTCAAGATGGGGGACTCGAACACCCTAGAGGCGATTCAGTTCGACCGCGGTTGGAGCAAGGAGAAACTCGAGGAGGAACTGTTCAAGCGAGAGGTCATCCTCGCGTACCTCATCAAGAACGAACTGAACACGTACGCGCAGGTCGCTGCGACCGTTCAGGCGTTCATCAACGATCCTGAGACCATCCTCACGCTCATAGCGAACGGCCAACTCGAGGACAGTCTCGAGGACCTCCGCGAGATGGAGAGCGTCCTGATCGATGTCGACCCGGAGAAAGAGGAGCTTGTTCCACGGCCCGAGGCGACCAGCGAGACGTACAACCTCTCGATGGACATCCTAGAACGGGCCGAGGAGTCGCTGTTCGAGGAGTTCCGTGGTGAGGTTCCCAGCGGCCTCGCGGGCTCGCTTGGCGATGTCGAAGCAGAGAGTACGATTGAGGTCGACCGCGCCGACAGTGACGAGTTCGAGTTCGGCGGCGATGTCGACGAGACCGTCGACGAGGGCGAGTGGGAACTGGGCGACAGTTCGACTGAGTTCGCGATCGACGGCGATGACGGCAGCGACGGCGACGAGCCGGCGTGGTTGAGCGAAGGATCTGAGGTCGATGGCGACGCCGGAGAGGCCGCGGCCGCTGGGAACGACCAATCCAGTGACGCAGCCACCGGCGAACCGGCTGCTGCCGCTACCGGGGTGGGATCGAGTACAGCCGGCGAAGCCGCGACCGGAAATAATCCCGACAGTACTTCTGATTCTCCCGCATTGAATAGCGCACCAGAGAAGAGTACTGCAGCCAAAGCCGAAATGTCGACTGCGGGCGGGAACGACGCCCGACCGGCCGATTCGAACGCGGACAACGAGCATCGCTCGGCGGACAACACAACTGAATCGAGCAGTACTGGAGCGAGTAACGAAGCCGGGTCGACGGCGAACGGTTCGACGGTGTTTCCGTCCGACGACGCCGACGATAGCGATCTGGGTGGACTGTTCGATGATATGGGAGAGACAATCGATGAGATTGGCAGTCCCGAGTCGGGGCAGGCAACTGGCGACCGAGAGTCGGCGGCAAACGGACGACTGGATACGTCCGGATTCGACTCGATGTTCCCGGAAGACGATCTCGATTCGATCTTCGACCCGGAATCTGGCAACGACACGTCGGCGAACGATATCAGTGAGCAACTCGCTGCCGGGATGGACTCGGCCTCGAGCGACGAGCCGGAGCCGCCAACGATCGATATCGACAGCGGGTCGACGGATGCAGACAAGACCAGCCCAGACTCGCCCGCGACGGGCGCTACGGAGCCTGACAATTCGCCTGCCGGTCGTTCCGACGATGGGAGCAGTGAGACCGGCACAGGAAACGAGGACCAGTCTGCGACGCCGGGAACCGCCAGCAAAGACCCGCCGACGATTGATATCGATGACGGTGGTGGAGACTCGTCGGCTGACCCTGCCTCCGATGACGGACCGGCCGCCAGTAGCGAATCGACGACCGCCGAACCGAAATCGGAACCGGACGACGAACCCGCCGCTGACGGTTCCATATTCGGCGACGAGTCGGAATCGATCTTCACTGACGACGAGGCGGAGACGGCCGACGATGACGGGTCACTGTTCGACGACGACGAGTCGAACGACGACGAGTCGATTTTCAAAGGCAACGATGACGCGGAATCGACGGACAACGGCAGCATCTTCGACGTCGATGGACGTGACGAGGACAGCGATTCATGAGCCACCAAACCAAGGACAGTGGCGGATCGGGCGTGTCGGCCAGTTCCGATGCACTCGGTGATCTGTTCTACCCACTCTACGACAGGTTGTTCGGGGACGACAGCGAGTTTGTCGCCAACGTCGAGACGAAACTCGCGCAGGCCCGGATGACGGACACGGTCGAACTCTACCTCTCGCGAGCGCTCGGCATCGGATTCATCAGCGGCCTCACTCTCTGGCTGATCGGGCTGATGCTCGGCTATGGGATCTTCGCCATCGGCCTCCTCTCGAACGAGGCGCTCATCGGCATTCCGGTTGGCAACGGACTCCTCCTCAGTATCATCGAACTACTCCGCGTGCCGGCCATCATCTTTTTCACTGGACTGATACTCGGCTCGATCGGGTTCGCGATCGGTTTCGGATCGATGGTCGCAATCCCCTACTCGGGTGCGTCCACCCGTAAGCGCGAGATCAACATGCTTCTGACCGACTCGGTCTCGTTCATGTACGCCCTGTCAGTCGGTGGCCTGAATCAACTCGAAATCATCGAGACGATGGCCCATGCTGATGACACCTACGGCGAGGTCGCAAAGGAGTTCCAGAGCATCGTCAAGGAGACCGAGTACTTCGACATCGACTACCGGACGGCTATCCGAAAACAGGCATTGGAGACGCCCAGCGACGATCTCTCGCAGTTCCTGACCGATATGCTCTCGATCGTCAACAGCGGCGGTGACATGCAGAGTTTCCTCGAGGACAAGAAGGAAAAGCACATGCGCACCGCAAAGCAGGAACAGGAACTCACCCTCGAAACGCTCGAGTTGTTCGGAGAGATGTACATGACGCTGTCGCTGTTTCCGCTATTGCTGATCATCATTATGGTCATCATGCAGATGATCCCAAGCGCGGATGTGTCGAACCAGATGCTCTTTATGGTCGTTTACGGGCTGATTCCGATGATCGGCGTCGCCTTCATCGTCCTCGTCTCGACGGTCAAACACGACGAGCCTGGTGATGGCTACCTCTCGATGGGAGATACCGATCAGCGGACCGAAACCGGCCAGGATGACGGCCTGTTAGGCCTCGGACTCGTCGAACAGTTCACGGGCGACCACAGCGTCTTCGATCGGATCAAGAACCGCGAGGGGACCCACGAGACGATCGGAGTCCTACGGAAGCCACATCTCTTTTCAGAGACAATCCGCTGATCACCCTCGCGTTGACTGTGCCGACGGCACTCGTCATCCTCGTCACGGCCATGGTAAACGGAGCGACACCGATGTCGTGGGAAGAACTCCTCGAGAGACCGGTCTGGGGAACGGTCATCTACCTCTATATTCCGCTGTACATCATCGCGCTTCCGTTGGCCATTTTCCGCGAATGGAACGCTCGTCACAGAACCGCCGTCGTCAACAAACTCTCTGAAGACCTCCGCAAACTCTCGAGTTCCAACGATACCGGACTGACACTCCTCGAGTCGTTCAAGGCTGTCTCAGACACGACGAATGGCAAACTTGCCAGCGAGTTCGAGATGGTGCATACGAAGGTCAACTACGGGACGAGTCTGAAAGAGGCGCTCATCGAGTTTAACAACAAGTACCACATTCCACGGCTCGCCAGAACGATGCGCTTGATCACCGAAGCTCAGGAGGCCTCGAATGAAATCTCGGATGTTCTCCGGACGGCTGCGACTGCGAGCGAGAATCACGATGACATCCAGCGCGAACGCAAGTCCCGAACCCGCATGCAGATCGTGATCATCATCATGACGTTCATGACGGTGCTCGCAGTGATCGCGATTCTCAAGACGCAGTTCATCGACACGATGGCCGGTCTTGAGAGTAGTGGTGGTGGTGGATCCGGCGGTGGCGGCGATGCGCAGGGTGCCAACTTTAGCGAGAACATCAACGTCGACATGCTGGCGGTGTTGTTCTTCCACGCAGTGACCCTCCAAGCGATCATCTCCGGATTTATCTGTGGGTATATGCGGGATGCCAGCATATTGAGCGGGTTGAAATACGCGGTCGGACTGTCCGCGGTCGCTCTTATCGGCTGGACACTGGTGGCCTAATATGAACAGACAACGAACAGACGACCGAACGCGGAACCGATCTCGACGACCCCGAACGATTTCCATCTCACTCGCAGAACGAGGCCAGACTACGCAGGATTTCGCCGTCGGAATCGGTGTCTTCCTGCTGGCGATCGCCTTCGTCTTCTCGTTTCTCCCATCACTCGTGACGCCGTACGAATCGTCGGGCGGTGCGAAGACGGCACAGGCCGATCGGATCGCGGACCGGATCGTCGACGACCTCGGGACGGGATCGGGTAATGAGATCAACTTCACCGACTACGCTGGAGATGACAACCTGACCGAGGAGGTTGGGCTCAGGGCAAGCAGTGGCGATGTCGTTTACGATAACCTGAATATATCCATTAAATATGTGAACAATAGTACCACGCTTAACCCTAGTACCACCGCCGGGGAACCGTACACCAACCAGTCGGCGGCCAGTTCGGCACGGATCATTACGCTCGAAAACGGGAGCAATGAGTGTGACCCCGCCTGTCGTCTCGTCGTGAGGGTCTGGTGATACCATGGTCGGAACCGATATTCCGTCTAGCGATGATCGCGGACAGGCCTATACGCTCGAGGGGTTCATCGGCGCGATGGTCGTGTTGATGGCGACCCTATTCGCATTGCAGTCGGTCGTGATCATGCCGTCGACCGGCGGTGTCGATCGGTCGGATCAGGCACAGATGCAACAGGAAGCGCTGGACGCACTGGTCGTCGCAGCCGAAGACGAAAATCTCTCGGAGACGATCCGACGCTGGGATGATGAAGGTAGATTCGAAGGGGCTGACGGGCAACCGGAACCAGACGGCGACGACTACTGGACGTACCACCCTGATACCTTTGCCAATAAATCGATACTCGGGACTGTATTGAACAAGCGGTTCAACGAGCGTGGCGGGGGATACAACGTCGAACTCCATCCGAAAGGCGGGGAAAAGAAAACGGTCGTCTTCCAGTCGGCACCGCCGCCATCGAGCATTACAGCTAGTTATACCGTGACGCTGTACGACGATCAGTATGTGGTTCCGGACCGAGAGCAAACGCTGAGCGACCTCAACGGGAGTGTGTCCAATAAATCGGAGAAGCCGATGATTCAGGGCTTAAACAACAGTGAGGAAAATCATGTCTACAACGTTGTCGAAGTCCGGGTGATCGCATGGTAACCATCTCCAATCGCAACCGCGACCGCGGTCAATTGCTCCTCGTCGGCGCGATTACCCTCGCGTTCGTCATTCTGGGGGCCGTCGTCGTCTACAATGGTGTGCTCGCCACCGAAACGCTCTCTTCTGGGCCCACGGCCCAGAGCGGATCCGATGCCAAAGTTACGAACGAGGAACTCGAGAATGGGATACGGGGAATCACCCATCGAGGGAACATCGACTGGAATGAGACTGAGACCAGTGATTACAACGAGACGCTTCAGAATGTGACCGAGGGAACGAAAGCATCCCAGGATACGCGCAAGCATATCAGAATACAACAGCCAACAACCGACCAGCGATCATAGAGATCGACAACGTGACGGTTGACACGAAGGCGCGAGTTGCGACCAACAAGATATCCAATTCGAGTCTAAATCTGACGAATAACGACTCAACCGTCAATACGACGAGACAGATCGGCCATTTTGCTCTGGAATTTGATGAATACAGTAAGGGATATCTAGAGATAGCTACTGAGGACGATAATGTAGAATTCAATTACGATAATGATGACAATAAATACGTAGTTGAAGGTTGTGATTTCAAACCACCTGCACGAGTTGATCTCGTTAGCGGAGAGATTAACGGGACAGACTGTGACCCCGAACTGATCTATCTGAACGAGTCGTACGACGAATTGAACTTCTCCAAGAACAGCGGCGTCTCAGGCTCGTACGAACTCGTTGTGAAAGGTGGAAACTCGATCAGCGTTGACAACCACGACGGCGCGTGGGACGTCCTTGTGGATATTACATACGAATCTAGCCATATTTCCTACACAAGATCAGTACAAATCCCCATCTATGAGAGGGAGAGATAAGATGGACGCCAAATTCTATCAGGACGACCGCGGTGTTTCGATCACGGTCACGCATGCACTGACGATCGCTATCACGACAGTACTCATCGCGATGCTATTGATGGCCGGGGGGACGCTCCTTGAGAACGAGAAGGAAAACAGTGCGCAGACATCGCTCGAGACGGTCGGCGAGCGCCTGAGCGACGAAATTTCGAACGTCGACCGGGCCGCGGTCGGGACGAACGACGAGGTGACCGCTACCGCCGACCATCCGCGAACGGTTGCAGGGTCGTCGTACATGGTCGAACTACTCACCGCGGGCGATTGTCAGGACGCGCCGCTTCTCGAGGGTTCGACCGATTGTCTGCGACTGACGGCGACCGACGCGGATTCGGTAGTCTACGTCCCTGTCAAGGTCGACGCAACGGTAAACGACGGGGATCCGATATTAGGTGGCACGATCGAGATCCAATATCGACCTACTGGTGAGATATCGATCCACGGAGGGACCTCATGAAACGGAATCGAACCTCGGAGACGAGCGCTGGACGTGCCAAAAACGATCGTGCGGTGTCCGATGTCCTCGCGTTTACCCTCGTGTTCGCGACGATCATCGGCTCCGTCATGCTGCTGTCCATGACCGGTTTTCAGGCGATGGCCGATTACAGTGACAACGAGCAGCTACGGAACTCCGAACGGGCAATGGAGGCGCTCACGGAGAACTTCAACGACGTCATGCGATACGACGGAATCGACAAGCGACGCGGTGAACTGTCGCTTCAGGAAGGGACGCTTTCGACCGAACCCGGTGGAACGGAACTCAACATTTCCCTCGATACCGATAGCGCCGATGCCAGCCCCGTCAATCTCGGCGAACTTGCGTACACTACCGGTTCCGATACCATCGTGTACGAGGGTGGTGGTATCGTTCGCTCCGCCGAAAACGGCGGTAGCGTCGTTCTCAAACGGCCACAACTAACGTGTGATCCAACAAACGAAACGGCTATGATTACGCTCACCTCGGTTGAAGCGGACAACAGGTCGATACAGAGTAGCGGCACACGGGAATTGACAATGACCGAGTCAACTCGCAGCACGCAAATCGCGAATAATGTCACTGATGTGTCTATTAATGCGGATACGGACTACGACAACGCGTGGAACACAACGCTTGAACGCTCCGGATGGAACACTGATTCGTATCCCGATGCTACGTGTTCCGGTACCAACCTGCGAGTCGTCATAACGGTCGTCGAAGCCGACATCGAGTACTGACTCCACTACGATTTTTCCAAGAGACTGTCAACGGTCGCCGTCGGAACGTTATTCCCAATCCCCCGTGAGCATTGTTCGCAGTCCCGCTCGAGCGGCGAGTGCCTCGATGCGTGCGGCTCGATCATTGAGATTACCTTCCGTCGCGAGATAGAGACCGTTCGAGAGCTGTGTCGATTCGGTCATCGGCGAGCCGTCGGTGTGGGCGGGGGTGGCGTTCAGGACTGTACGGTCGGCGTCGTCCGGACTCCAGGGACTTCGACGCCGGAGAGGCCTCGGTCGAACAAGTACTCGGCGGTCTCGACGAGTGCCCCCTCCGCCGTCGAGTGGCCGATCGCGCCGATCGAACCGCGATCGTTGAAGAACCGGACGACGTATTCGCTGCCGTCGGAACTCCCTTCGGAGCCGGTATCGGTGTCAGCAGTCGGTTGGCTCAATTCGTCGTCGGGGGAAGATCCCGATCGATCGTCCGATTTGGTCTCTGCCGCGTCGTCCGTTCCAGTTTCGCCGGCAGTGTCCGAGTTCGAGCCCGCAGCACTCTCGCTTCCGGCTCGAGTTGCGTCCGTTCCCGGGCCGGTGGCATCGTTGCCACCCGGCCCGAGTGTCGTCCCGGATCGGGAGCCGGGTTCGCGGTCGACATTCGTCTCCCCGTCATCGGTGACCGTCGATTCACTGAACCGAATCGAGACGTCCGTCCCGGTGTCTGCCGGGTCCGGTCTATCCTCGGCGAACGCGACGACGAGTTGGTCGAGGAATCGATCGGCCGCGGATTCGAACTCGTCGGCATAGACGTCGCCCTGAACGGCGGCCGTCGTCAGCCGCTCGACGATTGAGTCGACGAGCCGCGGTCGCTCGAGGGCGAGTCGCCGGGCGACGTGGTCCCGCGAGTGGTGCTCGAGTCGGCGAGCGAGGGTCGCTCTCGAGTAGTTTTCCAGCGCCGACTCGGCATCGGCGAGTTCGGAGAGCCTGAGCGCGTGGTAGTCGACGTCCGACGTGCCCGCGAGCAGGAGGTATTCACGGCCGTTCGTATAGATCGCGCGGTCGACACCCGTCCAGGCCATCGCCCCCCGGAGTGCGTTTGCTCGTGACTCCTCGAGTGACGCGTCATAGCTCTCGACGGCGGCGAATAGCGCCGGCACTGAACCGATCGTCGGCACGTACTCGACTCGGGTGCCGTCGACGGTTCGGTCAGTCACGCACGAGTCGGCACGGCAATCCCAGCCGAGTGTCTCGAGAAGGGGCTCGACGAGACACGTACGGGTTTCCTGATGAGAGGTCGGCGGCGAAGCGTCAATCAGCGCCGCAGTGCGGGCGAGGAACGGTCGGAGGTCGAGCGGAGGCATTCGTTGAGAGTATTCGACGAACCGTCATGTAATAACTGGTTATTTTCCGAGCTGTGAACAGCAGTGATCAGTGCTCGGTCGGAGGTTCCCCATGTCGTCCGTCGATCGCTCCGCGTCTCGTCCACCCTACGATTCGGAGTTCGAGTTCGCACGGCGGTCGGTCGTCCCGCCGTTCGTGCCGCGTGTTTCTCGCTGATAGATACGCAAGCGAGCCTCGCGGACGGCGAAGGCCGACTTGAGCGTCGGTGGGATCGTTTCGGCTTTGCCGATGACGAGGTAGCCGTCCGTCCGAAGCGACCGGGCGATCGTCTCGAGCATCGGCCGTTTATAGGCGTTATCGATGTATATGAATAGATTCCGGCAGATGACGAGATCGAACCCCGACTTCGGATCGTCGTTGATCAGATCGTGGCGCTGGAAGCGAACGTTTTGCTTGACCTCGTCGCTGATGCGGTAGGTCCGATCGTCGACGTCGACGTACTGTCGATAGTCGTCGAGAAAGGAGAGTTGATCGTCGAGGTCGACGGTTCGGGATTCCTCGTAGACGCCTTCCCGGGCCGTCTCGAGTGCCGGGGTACTGATGTCGGTCCCGAGGATGTAGACGCTGGATTCGTCGATCTTGGGATCGTCGCGTGCGAGCATCGCAAGTGAGTACGGCTCTCGACCGTCGGCACACGCGGCGCTCCAGACTCGGACGGTGGTATCCTTTGCGGACAGCTTTCGGAGGACGGTCCGAATCCCTGTCCAGACATCCGGATTCCGGAAAAAACCCGTGACGTTGATGCTCATCGCCTCGAGCAGCGCCTCCTGCTCGTCGGAATCGTGCCGTAGTTGCTCGAAGTAGGTTTCGTAGGTTTCGTTTCTGGTACGGCGCATCCGTGAGGAGATGCGCCGGTCGAGGTAGCTGTCGTTGTAATGACTTGTTGCGAACGACAGTTCATCTTCGACGAACCTGAGGAGGTCGGCGAACACCTCGTCGTCCCGGTCGCCGGCGGCAGGATCAGTGCCAGCGTCGCCAGCGCCGTCGCCAATCACAACTCCGTCACTCCGTTATCGCCATCGGATGTCTTCACAATGAGGGCGCCCGTTCCCGGTGTGAACTCGACGGTTCGACCGTATTCGCCGCCGACGTCTTCCGCCTCAAGGGGGACGCCGAGTTTCTCGAGTTCCGTCTTCGCGGCGGCAATATTTCGCTGTCCGACGCCATCACCGAAACTCTCGAACTCGAACATGTCGCTGCCGCCGGCGATCTTTGCTTCGACGGCGGTGTAGTTGGCCCCCTGCTCGACCATGCGCCGGAGGAGTGCCCGGATCGCCGTATCGGCGTACTTGCCGGGTTTGCGTTCGCTGTTGTCCGCGGCGTCGCCGTCGGGCAACATGACGTGTGCCAATCCGCCGATATTGGAGTTCGGATCGTACAGGGCGACGGCCAGACACGACCCGAGGCCATAGGATTTGAGCGTATCGTCGCCGTCGCTGACGACGAGTTTGGAGATGCCGACCTGGACCGGCGTCGGTGCACCTGGTTCGGTACCGTACGTTTTCATGCGTTATCGACTTCCTGGAACTCCGCCGTCGTCTGGGCGTCTTCGATCCGATCGACGTCTAAGTTGTTCAGCGCCCGCTCGAGATCCGACTCGTCAGGAATCGCGTACACTTCACAGTCGAACTCCCGACCGTCGGCCATGACGACCGTGTCGAAGACGAACGCGAAGTCCTGATTCTCGCCGAGTTGGATGATGACCGGGTCGACGGCCGCAGCGCCGATGTCGTGGATGAACTCCGGCGTCGAGTGGTCGATCGTCGTATCGAGGACGTTCGCCCAGCCGTCGAGGAACCCGCTGGCCATGATATTTCCGAGCTCTTTGATAGCGCTGGTACCCATCTCGCCGAAGCCGTCCTCGTCGACCTCCATAGGCACCATCGCGTCGACGATCTCGTGGGCCGACTCCTCATCGAACAGGAAGAGGAGATAGCCACTCGGCATCCCGTCGAACTCGAAGGCGACGCCGACGAGTTTCTCGTTAGCTACCTGCTCGGGAATCGCCTCGAGCGAGACGAAGTTCAGCCGGCGGATCTCCACGCTGGTATCGATACCGGTCAGCGTGGTCGCCGTCTTGGCGACCTCCTCGGCACCGCGTTCTGCCATCCGGTCGAAGCCGTCGAGTTTGTCGTACTCGATGCCCTCGCTGGTACGGAGTTGCTCTAAGAGCTTCGACATCGACTCGCGTTTCGGGAAGAGGTAGTGACTGAAGCCGACCTCGGTGCCGACGGTTTCGATCTGGCTTTGGAAGAGTAAAGCGAGGTCGTCGTCGGCCGGTGCCTCGTCGATGTCGCCGAAAAAGGGCTCGGCGGTCTGACCCTCGACGAACTCCGGCGTCGAGACGTCGATGACGGTCTCCAAGACGTCGGCCCAGCCGTCGATGAAGCCGCTGTTCATGATGTGACCAACCTCGGTCGCGGCGCTTTCAGTCATCTCGTCGAAGCCGTCGATCTCGCCGACATCGGTGTCGACGTCCGCATCGGGGCCGGCTTCTGCGAGCAGGGTTTCGACGATTCGGAGCGCGTTCTCGCGCTCGAAGACGACGACCGAGTAGCCCTCGATCCCGCCGGTCAGCTTGACTCGGACGCCGACCTTCTCGGTCGAGTCCTCGAAATCGCGCCGGATCTCCTGGCCGCGCATGAAGTTGAGTTTCGTCACGCCGACTTTCGTCTCGACACCCAACATATGGGTGAGTCGGCCCGCTGCCAATCCAGCTCCCTCTCGAGCCATCCGGTAGAACGTGCCGAGTGCGTTAACGTCGAGTTTCATGCGGATTGGACTTCAATGCCGTTGACCATTTCCACAAACTCTTCCAAGTCAGGGAATGCGTAAATCTCGGCTTCGATCTGGTAGCTGGGAACCGACAGATCGGAGTCGAAGAACAGGGCCAGATCGTCGCCGCCGAGACTGGCCGTCCGGGTAACGATGTCACCCGTCGGCGCGTAGACGAGCTGTGGCGCGGCGATGTCGATCGCGCGCCCGAGCACGTCTGCCCAGCCGTCGATGAAGCCACTTGCCATCATGTTGCCCATCTCCTCGACGGCGCTGCGGGCCATCTTCCCGGAGACATCGCCCATGTCGTCGACGACGTCGCGGAGCATGATCGCCGTGATCTTCTTCGCGCTCGCCTCGGGGAAGAGGATGAGGATGTGCCCGTGTGGGGGGTCTAGCAGCCGGACGCGGACGCCGACCCGCTTCCCGCTATCGAGTTGGGACTCGATGTCGTCGACATCGATGAAGTTGGTCTTCGTCACCTCCATCTGGGCGTTCTCGCCGGTCAGTTTACTCATATTGTCGGCGACGCCGTTCGTCCCGACCTTTGCCATCTCGTTTATGAAGCTCAGCTTTCGTATATCGACCATCATCGTCATGGATTCCTCCGTAGGTGTGGGTGTTCGTGTTCGTTCATAGTGTCGTCACATCCAGAATGTTGACTACTTCCCCTCGCCCCCGCACCGTTGCACCGCTGAGCCCCGGGATGTCGCTCATAACGCCCTCGAAGGGCTTGACGACGACTTCTTGCTGGCCCTGAACGTGATCGCAGTGGAGGGCCACCTCGCGAACCTCGTCGCGAATGCGGACGACCATTCCGTCGCCGTTCGCACCGGGAGTCGGCGTCTCGAGGACGTCGGTCAGTTGGATGACGGGGTAGTCGTTGTCGTCGTCGCGGAGTACGGATTCGCCGGCGGTCGTCTCGACTGCGGCCGCGGGTTCGATGTCCTGAACGGCCTTGGTTGGAATGCCGAACTCCTTGCCGCCGCTCTCGACGAACAGGATTTCGTCGATCGCGACCGTTACCGGGAGCGTCATCGTGACGGTCGTTCCTTCGCCCTCGTCGCTGTCGATCGAGACCGTCCCCTCGAGGTCCTCGATCGTTCGTTTGACGACGTCCATTCCGACGCCGCGGCCACTGACATCCGTCACCTCCTCGGCCGTCGAGAGGCCGGGATGGAAGATGAGATCGTAGGCCTCCTCGTCGGGGAGATCGGCGGCCTCGTCCGAGTCGAGAACGCCTGCTTCGACGGCCTCGTCGCGCAGTCGATCAGGATCAAGTCCGCTCCCATCGTCCTCGACCGTGATCGTCACGCGATCGCGCGAGCGGTCGGCGTTGACCTCGACGGACCCTTCGCTCGGCTTATCGACCTCCTCGCGCCGTTCTGGCGATTCGATCCCGTGGTCGACGGCGTTGCGAACCAGATGGATCAGCGGATCGCCGATCCGATCGAGAATACTTCGATCCAGTTCGACGTTCTCGCCGCTCATCTCGAAGGCGACCTCCTTGTCCTGATCGCGAGCGATGTCGCGAACGACTCGCGGCAGGCGGTTCGTCACCGTCTGGAGCGGCACCAGCCGGATGTCCATCACCGTCTCCTGAAGATCAGTCGTCAGGTCCGACAGCGCATCGAGTTCTGTCTCGAGGGCTGTGCCGTCGTCATCTGCATCGGCCGCGTGACGGAGGCGGACGCGACTAGTCACCAGTCCCTCGACGAGCGTGAGCAGGGAGTCGACTTGCTCGATGTCGACGCGAACCGACTGGATCTCGTCAGTTTCGTCGTCGGCGTCCGGTTGGTCACTCGCCTCCGGAAGCGGGATGTCCGGAATCTCCATTTCGGGTTCGTCGACGATCCGTACGACGTCATCGTCGTCATCGCCGTCGGTATCCGAATCACTCCCATCGTCGCCGAATGACGCGGCGGCGGGGAGACTCGAGTCCGAATCGGTTTCGGCGTCCGACGCCGGCGATTCGAAGCCGGCAGTATCGGTATCGAACTCGGTGGTTCCGGCGAACGACTCGTCGTCGGGTTGTTCGTCCAGTTGCTCGTCGAACCCGCTCTCGAAGTCGTCCTCCGACTCCGTCTCGGAGTCGGCGGGATCGTCCGAGAAGTCCGCGAACGAGTCGTCGGTATCCGCTGCGAAGCTGTCGTCGTCGAAGGGGTCTGACTCATCGTCGGCCGTTTCAAAGTCGTCGTCGAAGGCTGCCGTTGGCTCGAACCCGTCGTCGTCGGAGTCATCGAACGAGTCGGTCGTCGCTCCGTCGTCCGCTGCAGTCTCCGCGGCGTCGGCCGTTTCTTCGACCACAGCAGTTTCGTCGGTCTCCTCGGCTGCAGCATCGGCCTCGATGTCGGTTGTGACACTTGTGTCGACGGACTCGACAGTAGCGTCGGTCGTGGGTTCAGTTGCATCGTCGAACGAATCCGAGTCAGCAGTGTCGGCCACGACATAGTCGCCGTCGTCGGCGACCGAAGCGCCGTCGGCTGTCTCCGTCTCGTCGGCGGTGTCATCCTCGATATCGTCAGCGTCGCTCTCGGAAGCGACATCCTCGGTAGCCTCCCCGATATCGGGACTCTCATCGGCAGCGACCGTCTCGTCGGAAACGTCCGCAGCAGTGGCCGTCTCATCGGTAGCGTCCTCGTCAACGGTCGCCTCAGCAGCAACGTCCTCGTCAACGACTGCCTCCGCAGCAACGTCTTCGTCGGTGACCGTCTCATCAGTACCTGTCTCGTGGGCGACCATCTCATCGCTCTCCGCTTCGGCCACTACCGAATCGTCGGCGATGTCTTCGTCAACCGTCTCCGCCTCGAGGTCGGTCACGTCGGCCGTCCCGTCGCTCGGTGCGTCGGGTTCCGAATCGGCCGCTACAGAATCATCCGCCGGTGTGTCCGGGAACGACGCCTCGAGAGTATCGTCCCTCGACCCCGCGTCATCGATATCAGTCGCCGCTTCGCTATCTTCTTCATCGAACTCAAGGTCGTCGACGGCATCGTCGAGGTCATCTTCGGTCGGCGAGAACGCGTCGTTATCGCCGACGTCAGCACTCGACTCGTCCGCAGTGACGGTTCGGTCCTCGGCGGTGTCGTCCGGACTTGGAACGTCGTTCGACTCCGATTCGACCAGAATGTCGTCGACCGCGTCCGCTGACGGTTCCTCGTCGTCGAGGAACGAGTCGTCATCGGCGTCGTTGCCGAGGAGTTCGTCCATATCGACTTCCTCTTCCTCGTCGAACTCGTCGAACTCGAGTTCCTCGAGTTCGTCCTGTAACTCGTCGAAGCCGACCATTTCGACCTCGTCTTTGAGTTCGTCGAAGACCGCACCGGCATCGTCGACTTCTTCGTCTTCGGATTCGGATGCCGCGTCGGCTCCGGTCTCGTCGTCGGCCGCTGACTCCGTCGTCTCCGCAGCCTTGGCGGTCGATCCGTCGTCCGCATCGAGGCCATCGGCCGGGGAGTCGCCTGGTTCGGCATCGATTTCATCGATGTCCTCTTCGTCAAGCAGGTCGTCGAACGACCCGGCTTCGCCCATATCCTCGAACGCGTCGAGTTCCTCGTCCTCGACGTCTTCAACCATCTCATCGAGGTTATCGAACTCGTTGAACTCGTCGAGCAAGTCGTCGACCTCGAGGTCCTGAGCTTCATCGGCAGAGATATCGTCACCCGGTTCGGTGTCGTCTGCCGACTGCGCCGTGGTCGCGCCCGCGACCGCGTTAGTACCCTCAAATCGATCGGAGACGTCGACGATCTCGAACTCGTCGACCTCTTCAACCGGCTCGAGTCCCGAGGCGATCGCGTTCTCGCCGACCGCAGTCCCGAAGACCGCATCGAAGCTCTCGCCGTAGTCCGCAGCCTCGATCGTTTGGCGGGGCGGGTCGGTTCCGATCAGATCGAACGCGTCGATCAGTGCGTCGACGACCAGTTCACCGTTGTTGATCCCTTCCTCCTGTGCGATCGCGAGGCGGGCGAGATAGACGTCGTGACCGTCGTCGGCTGGCGGCTCGAATCGGGAACAGACATCGTCAATCTCGTCCGCGGTAGGCGGTTCGATTCCCGAGACCGCGCCGTCTGCGTCAGCCAGGTGATTCCGAAGCGCCTCGATCGTCGCCGACGGATCGGTCTCGATCTCGCCGGTCTCGGCGACCTCGTCGATCATCGTCTCGAGTTCGTCGACGGCGTCGAAGACGACGTCCATCAGCTCCGCGGTCACCTCGAGATCATCGCGGCGGACGGCATCGAGCAGGTCCTCGATCGCATGGGCGAGGTCGCTGGCTGTTTCCAAGCCCAGCGCCCCACAGTTCCCCTTGAGGGTGTGTGCGATCCGGAAGATGTTCTCCATCGCCTCCTCGTCGTCGGGCTCGCGCTCGAAGGTGAGCAAGGCGTTGTTCAGTTCCGTAATCCGTTCTTCGCTCTCCTGAACGAAGTCTGTCAGATAATCACTCATCGTTCTCACCGTCCGTCGTGAACGCGTCGACGATCGCATCGGCGATGCCGTCAGCGGGCGCGACCGTATCGACACAGCCTGTTTCGATTGCCTGACAGGGGATGCCAAAGACCGGACTTGTCGCCTCGTCCTGTGCAATGGTCCGACCGCCAGCGGCCTTGACCGCCTCGATCCCGGCCGCACCGTCGCGGCCCATACCAGTCAGAACGACGCCACAGAGCGCGTCGGAGACCCGTTCGGCGGCGCTCTCCATCGTCACGTCGATCGCCGGCCGTACGCCGTGGACTCGCTCGCCGTCGTCGAGTCGCAGGCGAAGAGCGCCACCGACGTTGCTCGCCACTTCGAGATGGTGATTGCCCGGTGCGACCGCGGCCTCGCCGGACTGGATCCGATCCCGATTCGTTGCCTCGCTGACGTCGTACGCGCTGCGTGCGTCGAGCCGCTCAGCGAACCGCTCAGTGAATCCGGGAGGCATGTGATGGATGACCAACACTTTTGCCTCGAGGTCGGCTGGCAGTCGTTCGAACAGTCGCTCGACGATCTTCGGCCCACCGGTCGACGCGCCGAGGACGATCGTCGGTGCGTCGGCCCGGTCGCCATCGACGGCGATCGGGTCCGCGTCCTCGTCCGGGTCGCCGGTGGAACCAATCTTGGGAGCCGTATCGGGGGCGGTCGTCCCTCGTCCCGCACTGTCGGCACCCCTCGAGCGGGTCGCGTAGGCCGTCGCGGAGGCCCGTGCAAGCGCCACTGACGAGACATCGGCCTCGGCGAGGTCGTCGACCGCTTCGACGACCTCGTCAGTGAGGTGAGCGATGTTTCGCGAATTGGAGCCGTCGGGCTTGTGAAGGAAGTCCACGGCCCCTCGCTCCAAAGCGTCGAGCGTCGCCTCAGTGCCGCGTTCGGTGTGAACGCTGAGCATGAGGATTGCGGTCGGATTCGTCGCCATGATCCGCTCGACGGCGTCGATACCGCCCATCTTGGGCATCTCGACGTCCATCGTCACGACGTCTGGATCGAACGCGGCGACGGTCTCGACTGCCTCGGATCCGTTCGCAGCCGTTTCAATATCGTAGCTGGCCGCCTCGAGCGCGTTGCCGATGACTGTCCGCATAAACTTCGAGTCGTCGACAACGAGTACTCGCGTCATGCAGCGACGACGTCTGAAAGGGCTTTTCTGACGCTGGGTTCCTCGAACGGCTTCGTGACGTAGCCGTCCGCGCCAGCTTTTACGGCGAGTTTCATTTTCTCACGCTGTCCGACACTCGTACACATGATGACGCGGGCGTCCGGGTCGATCTTCTTGATCGCCGCGGTCGCCTTGATGCCGTTGCATTTGGGCATCACGATGTCCATCATGACGATGTCAGGATCGTGTTCTTTGTACAGCTTGACGGCTTCAGCGCCGTTGGACGCCTCTCCGAGAATGCGGTAATCTTGTTCCAGGATCTGGCGCAATAGATTCCGCATAAAATGAGAGTCGTCCACGATGAGCACCCCTGTCGACATTCAGTAGTACACCAAACTCCCGTAGAGATACAACTACCATAAATGCTGTCTCTCGATTATCAGTCGTGATAAACGTCGATTATACCCCGGAGAGCCCAGTCAGGGTACGGGATCCGAAACCGGCTGTTGCGGCAATTATTGTGACTGTCCGGATGCCAATAGCAGTTTGGTGATATCGATCACCGCGGTCACCTCGACGACGACCTCACGCGTTGAATCGCCGTCATCGCCCTCGTCGTTCGGTTCGGCGGCGGTTTCCTCGGTCGGTTCGACCTCGAAGGCCTCTCCAACTGACTCGCCAATTCCGCCGCCTGTCCCGCGGGTCGACGACAGTGCCGTCGATCCACCCGCCCCCGCCGGCCCGCCGGTTTCGGGGCCAGTCGTCACGCCGGCAACGTCGTCAGCCACTCCGCTTCCGGCGTCGGCATGCGACTCCCGCTCCTGTGTAATGAGTGCGACGATCAGGGGGTGCTCGAGGACATCGCCGGAGAGATCGCTGGCCTCGACGGCGTCCTTGTCGAGGACACTGCTCTCGGAGAGCGACTCGACGCCCATGACCTCATCGACCCGGATCGCGACTGACTGCTGGTCGCTCGCCCGGTCGAGTACGAGCAGGCGCTCGCGCCCCGTCCGTGATTCGGTGACGGGGAAGTGAACGCGGGGATCGATGACTGCAGTGATCTCCCCGCGGAGGTCCATCAGTCCCTCGATAGCCGGGGGTGAGCGCGGGACTCGAGTGAGTTCCGCCGGCGGCTCAGTAATCGTCCTAACTGCGTCGACCGGAAGCGCAAGCCGGTGTTCGCCGAGGCCGACGAAGAGGAACTGGAGGAGGAGTTCATCCTCCCCGTCTCCGGTGTCCGAATCGCCGGTCCGATCGGCATCGTCGCTATCAATTCCGAGAAGCTTTTCCGAGAGGTCCGGGGCCATGGTCCTGTTCGTGTATCAGGTTCCACCAATAAAACGTTGACTCCACCGTGATTGTTTCTTTATCTGATACTTGCGGATCGGTGTGATCTCGATCGCCCGTGTTTCGTCACGATCGGCGATCAATCCGGTGGCGATTGGTTATTACTCTACCCAGATCGGTCTCTGTCCTGTACACTAGCACATTCGGCACTGATCTAATATTTACTCCATCAGAAGATTTATTTTCCGGCCAATCATCAGTCAGATGGAATGGAATGGAATCGGCTTTGAACGAGACCGAAACCGACGAGCGCATCACAGTACTCACGTTCGACCTCGAGGAAAAACGGTACTGCGTCAGGGCCGCATCGATCGCCTCCGTACTCGGCGTCACAGACGACGAACCGCTCGTAGACGCCGATGATCCGTGGAACGCGGGGACGCTCAGCGTCGCCGACGAACGGGTCAGAGTCGTCGATCTCCCGCGAGTGTTCGGCTCGTCGTTCCAGACGGCGGCTCGAGTCGATGATCCGAGACTACTCGTCTTTTCGACCACTGACGGCGACGGCCGCTACTACGGCTGGCTCGTCGACGACGTCGACGTGACCAGAACGATCCGAACCGCCTCGCTCAAGTCCCCGCGCATGGACACGAGCCATGTCAAGGGGCGACTCGAAATCGACGATACCGAAGTCATCTGGCTCGACGAGCAAGCAATTCACGGGTAACATCCGGTTTTCGGAGCCGATAGCCGACCTGAGAAGTGAACTGTCGTTGAGCTACAGGAGACCAGGCGGCCCGCCGCCCGAATCGTCGTCGGTATCGACGTCGAGGCCGAACTCCTCGCGCTCCTCCCGGAGTCGCTTGACCTGTCGGTAGTAGTACCCGATCCCGATTCCGCCGAGCAGGATGGCCGTCCCGACGAGACCGAGGAACAGCGGGACGTCCCGCGCGAGGTAGTATCGGAGCGAAATCGTGCTATCGAGGTCGTTCCAGGAGAGGCGCTCCTGATCGTCGACGACCTCGCGTTCGTACCCGTTCGGCGAGACGTCCCCGAACAGGAAGTTCGACGTTCGATGGCCCTCGGGGACTGTCACTTCGTAGGAGCCCTCGACGTAGGCCGGCAGCTGGAACGTCTTCCGGCCGGCGTCGCCCGAGAACGCGAGCGTGCCGTTCTCGTCGGGCACCTGCACGGTCGTTTCTGACTGGCCCTGTTCGACCTCGAGTTCCGAGCCCGTGAGTTCGGTACCATTCGGATACCAGTAGCGGACGCTATCGATCTCCAAGGGTTCGTCGCGGAAGAGCGTGGATCGGTACAGCGACAGTTCTTCGGTTTCCTTGAGATCGTAGACCGCCCGGAACTCGCCGTCACTGATCAGATTGCCGTCTTCGAGATCGATGGCGACATCGGCCTCGCTGTCACGCAGATCGCTGTAATTCCCATCCTGATCGAGCTGTTCGTCCGAAATACCGCCGGAAAGCGCCGAACAGCCCGCTAGCGTCGCGAGCAATGCGATTGCGATCGCCGCGAGAACGAGCCGTCGATTCATGCTAGGGGACGACACAACGGAGTTCGGCCGGGAGATACTCGCCCACACTCGCGAGCAGCCCCGGCGGATCGGTACTCTCGGTACAGATGACGCTCTGCTCGAGCAGGCCGATTCGCTCGACGGTCACGTAATCCTGTGCATGGCCCGCGCGGTTGAGCGTGGCTCGAACTTCCGCTCGCGTCGCGCTGTTGACGTTGAGCCGGCCGTCGCCGCGGGTCCACTCGTAGAGATGGTCCTGTTCGGCATCGGAGAGACGAGACGGTTCGTCGTCCGTTCCGCCGTAGACGAACTGGAGGGGCAGATGCTGGACCAGTCCGTACCGTTCACGGATCTGCGTCGCCGACCCCGGGCCGAGCCCGAGTTCGTCGGTCGGAATCCGTACGCCCTCGCCCTGTCCTGCGTCGAGGACGAATCCGTCGTCATCCCAGGACTCGAGCGTACCGGTGTACGTCTCGCCAACCTCGAGATCAGGGACGATCTCGCCGAACTCCTCGCGGAGGATATTCCGCGCGACCGTCGCGTCGTCGCCCTCGATCGTCACGGAGGGGAAGTCGTCGTGGCGGATGCCGATCTCGAACTCGACGTCGAGTTCGCCGATCTCGTTGTTCACCAGCGAACGCAGGGAATCCAGTGACCGCTCGCGAGCCTCGCCTTCGACGTAGAGTTTTGTTGCAAGTACGACCATTAGGCGTTCGCATCGATGTTGAGTTCGTCCTCGAGCGAGTCGAGGCGGTCGTCCATCGCATTGACCAGTCGGTTGTTATCCATTGATTCTAGCGGCGATCCGCATTCGGGACACTCGAAGTTGAAGTCCATTGCCTCGCCGAATTCGAAGCGGATCGAACAGATCTCACAGAGATAGAACTCGTGGTTGCGCTCGTACTCCCGGCGCTCGTCTAAGGCCTCGTGGAGCCGATACATCTCCTCCTCGAGGTTCTCCGGAATGTTATCGTACTCGAAGGTCCAGAGGTAGGTCAGCCACCCCGAGTCCTCGTCGCGCAGTCGCCGGTACGTGGCGAGATCGTTCTCGTAGAGAATGAACAGCGCGCGCCGCACGTCGTTCAATTCGAGGTCGAGTTCCTCCGCGAGCTCTTCGTCGGTCACCTCGCCATCTGGGGGAGCCGCCGCGACGGGCATCCCCTTGGGACCGACCAGCTCGTGCAAATATTTCTGGATCACCGGGTCCTCGAGCAGGTCCTCAAAAGCCATTACCTACGTGTAACGGCATGAGGCCATTAAGTCTTATCAAGTGCCCCGCTGCTGATGATCCGAGTTCAGATAGTGTGGTCACTGATCTGGTAATACGGAGTCAGTCGGCTGTATCGGCGGGACAATCTATGCGATCGTTGGGGCCTCAGCGGTTGCAACAGCTCTATGGCCGTGGTATGCCACCCTTCCAGACTTTGAAGCGAGTGCCTGAATCAACCCGCTCATATCTCCACCAGTATCCGCCGTTCGGCGGCATCACTGCAACGCTATTGGGGACCATCGGCGAGTTCGAGCGCGACGCTTATGTTGCTGGCTGGCACGTTTGGAGACAATGACTACCGACGCTTCTTGCGGTACTGTCCGGGCCGATCGCGCTCTCTCACGGATTCATCGCCTCGAGTTCGACGTTCCCTGGCCGCCCAAACACGTCGCTGCCTACCTGCTCGAGGGGTCCAAACCGATCCTGATCGACGCGGGCGCGCCGGATGAGGCGGGCGAGTCGGAACTACGGGAGGGACTCGCCGAGTTTGACTACGAACCGGCTGATATCGATCACGTGCTGGTGACCCACATCCACAGCGATCACATCGGGCAACTCCCCGCACTGCGGGAGGCTGGCGCGACGGTCCACGCGCCAAAGGCAGGACTCTCGAGGCTCGAGCACGAACTGGCGGAAGTCCGATCTGGCCTCCGGGAGACGGCGATGTCAGCGGGTTACAGCGGTGAGGCTCTGGACGACGTGATTGAGGAGGAACTCGAGTCGCGTCGTCGAGACCGACGACTGGTCGACCGCGAGACCGCCCAGCCAATTGATCCGACCGAACCCGTCTCCATCGGCGGTCGCGAGTTCAGGGTCTTCGAGACGCCGGGCCACGAGATCGACCACCTGTGTTTCGAGACGACCCTTGAGGGGACGGACGTGCTCTTTGCAGGCGATACGCTCATCGAACCGTTTCGTGCGGGGGCCTTCCATGTCGGGTTCAACCACGGTGCCTATGATGCCGTCGAGGCCTACGACAAGTCCATGGATCGGCTGACCGAGACGACCGCGACGCACGTCTTCCCCGGCCACGGTCCCGTGTTCGAGGACCCCAAGCGAGTCGTCGAGACGACACGGGAACGGTTGGAGACGTTGCTCAAGGAGACGGTGACTGCGCTTGAGGCGATCGAACCGGCGACGCCGCTGGCGATCGCCGAGGAACGCGTCGGGAACGTCCGCTATCACGCGCCGGTGCTCGACACGCTCGGGGCGCTGGGCACGCTCGAGAAGCAGGGCAACGTGTCCTCCGAGGTCGAAGAAGGCGTCCGATACTACGAGACGGAGTAGGGTCGCTCGAGTCGCAGTGCCGTGGAAGATAGGGGAGAACATAGATCATAGATTCGGATTTTGGGCAGTCGCATGCGACCACTGTTTCGAGTAGATTCGGAAAACCTGGCGGATACGGAGACCCGATCGAGGGTTCGAAGGTCAGGTCTCGTCGACAGTGTCGAGCGTCGCGTCACAGTGCGTACACCGGTCACGGTCGGTTTCGTTCGGTGCGCCACACTCCGAGCAGTTGATCCGAGCCGGCGGCTCGCTGTCGGCGTTTAACGAGTCCATTGCGAGTGCGAGGAGAAGGAGGAAAATCCCGAGTGCCAAAAACCCAACCAGGTTGAACGCTAAGAGGACGACCAGAACGTATCCGACGACCGCAAGTATCGGAATGCCGACGATCGCGTAGAGTAGCTCTCTCGACACCTCGTACATGAATCATACTCTTCAACTCGAGGACGAAAGGGTTCCGGTCGCACGCGTATTCTCAGAACAGATTCTGTGATCCGGTGGATCGCGCATGGGGTCGTCCAGAAACGAATTGACCGTCGAACCCTGCTTCGGTGTCCCCACTGGGTACCCCGATTGTACTGGTCGTCAGTTACGGCCCGATCACCCACACGGCCGCGCCGTGTGGCTGTCCGGTGTCCGCTGACGTTCTCGAGGGCAAAACTGACTCGACCGAGTAAGGGATCAGGAGGGGATGTGCGGCGGTACGCCCGTTTTTTAGGCGGTGTGTCTCGGTGCAACCCCGTACGTGTCCCAGCGATCGACGATCTCAGTCATCGTCTGCAGAATGGTCAGTCCCTGGTCGATTGTCACGAGGTGCCTACATACCCTACTCACGCGTAACGCTATGTGCCGAAATCGAGTTGAACACGATGCAGCAATCTAAAGAAGAACTAACAGTCGTCATGGAAACGCCGGACGCGGTGGTCCAACATCAAGCGGGTTTCGGTGCGGCGACCGAAGACGATGAGATGGCCGCAGAGCACTTCCGAATTAGCGCAGGAACCGATCTCACGCCCCTCCTGGAGGGACTTCACGAAGATACGTGTCAGTGTCCACACTGGGGGTACGTGATAGCTGGCGAAATTACGGTCCAATATTCCGACGGCTTCGAGGAGGTAGACGAAGCCGGCGATCTCGTCTACTGGCCGCCGGGCCATACCCTCTGGGTTGGCGACGATGACGCGGAGTTCGTCCTGTTTAGCCCACACGAGGAACACATGGAAGTCTTCGACCACATGGCCGCCAAGATGGAAGAATAACGATGGCAACGACTCCGAAACAGGAGCTTGCGACCGTCTCCTGTCCGTTCTGCGAGCGGGAAACGGCCGTTCCAGTTCCGAATACGGACGTCGAACTGGCAGTCAGACGCTCCGTCGCGCCCTTCGGCGATCGCGCCACCGTCTCGTGTCCGGCCGATCACAGATTCTGGGTGTACTTCTGTTAACGGCCTGCGCTCGTCCACCTGTACGTCCCGTTCGTCGAATGCACACACTGCCGCGATCGCCGGCCTACTCCTCGCCGTCCTCGAGTTTGTACTTCTGGACCTTCCCGCTCGTCGTCCGCGGCAGTTCCTCGATAAATTCGATCTCGCGGGGGTGTTTGTAGCTGGCCACCTCCTCGAGGCAGAAGTCTTTGATTTCCTCGGTGGTCACGTCGCTGCCGGGCTCGATCCCCGACGCGGGAACGATGAACGCCTTCGGCACCTCGTTGCGCCGTTCGTCCGGAATCCCGACGATAGCAACGTCCGCGACGGCCTCGTGCTCTAAGAGTAGGGTCTCGAGTTCGCTGGGATAGACGTTGTAGCCGGCGGTGTTGATCATGTGTTTCTTCCGGTCGACGATCTCGTAGTAGTTGTTCCCGTCGCGGCGGGCGATGTCGCCGGTCCGGAAGTAGCCGTTCTCGGTGAACGCCGCCTCGGTCGCGTCGGGCAGGTTGAGATACCCCGTCATGACCTGCGGTCCGCGGACGACGAGCTCGCCCTCCTCGCCGGATGAGACTTCGTCGCCCGACTCGTCGACGATCTTACAGTCGGTCATCCGGAGCGGTTGGCCGATCGTCCCGTGTTTCAGACCGAATGTCGAGCCGCTTTGCGTGTGGGTCGCGCCGTGGGTCTCGGTGAGGCCGTAGCCCTCCGAGATGTCGACGCCGGCGGTCTCCTCGAACTGCTCCTGGACCGCCGTCGAGAGCTTCGCGCCGCCCTCAGAGGCCGACTCGAGGCTACTGAGATCGTACTCGCCGAAGTCGTCCGCGTCGACCATGTCGGCGTACATCGTCGTCACGCCGACGAAGTGGGTGATCCCCTCGTCCTCGATGAGCTGCATGCACTCCTGAGCGTCCCACTCGAGCGCGCTGCGGAAGTAGAGCCGCCCGCCGCCGACCAGCGGCTGGAGGGCGGTGTGGGTAAAGCCAGTGATGTGGTACAGCGGGAGCCAGGTGAGGCTACGGACGTCTTCGGGTTCGACGTCGACGTTCGAGGCGGTCAGGGGCCACATGAGCTGTGCGCGGGTGTTGCTGTGGGTGAGCTGGACGCCCTTCGGATCGCCGGTCGTTCCGGAGGTATATGGCAGCAAGGCGACGTCGTTGTCCGCGCAGTCGACCAGCGTCGGTTCACCGCGCAGCTCCTCGAACGCGTGGTCGTCCGGATCCCGGGGCCAGTCCTCGCTCTGAATCGTGATCACCTCGGGATCCATCCCGGCGTCTTCGGTCGCCTGATCGACGGTCTCCCGTAGCGCCGGGTGCGTGACGACGGCGCTCGCGTCCGTGTCCTCGAGCTGGTAGGCGACCTCGCGGCGCTTGTACTGTGGGTTCACCGGCGAGATCTCGACGCCGGCCTTGAACGCGCCGATCGAGGCGACGAGGTACTGCGGGCAGTTCGGCAAGAAGAGTAGCATCCGATCGCCGGGCTCAAGCCCGATGTCGTGGAGGCCGCCGGCGAGTTCGGCGGTCCAGTCACGGACCTCCGCGTGGGTCCAGCGCCGCCCGTGGTGTTCCATCGCCTGTGCGTCCCCGTGATGGGCTGCCGTCCGGTCGAACAGCTTCGCGACGTTCCCCGTTCGCGCAGATTCGTCGACTGCGTCGATATCCATGGATTGTGATACCAAGGGCCGCACTTAAAATCCTATCTCTCACGGTCGCGACCGGACCGAACCGCGCATCTTCGCACCCAGCGAACCGCTCGAATACACGCTCGAACCGATCGCTCGAGCGATAGGTTTAGTAATCATACTGTCGTATATCCAACGAATGGTCCCCGAGTCTGTCACCCAGTTTCGCAACCGGATCGACCGCTCCGATATCGTCGCGACGGTTGTCCTCGTCGGCGTTCTCACCGTTCTCGGCGTCGACGTGAACGGGATCGCGATGGTCCTCGGTGTCGTCGTCGCTGCACCGCTCGTCGAGGCTGCCCTCGACAGGGCCGATATCGATGCGGCTCTCGCCTGGCTTTGCTTCGGGCTGTTTGCCGTCGCTGCCGGTGTCGTGGAACTACGAGCAGGCAACCACTGGTTCGGCGGATCGCTGTTCGCGATCGGGTGCTGGATCTGCCTCGACGGCGTCTACGCGTGGCGGAGCGGGTCAGCAGCGGATCAGGGAGGTGACACCGCCAAAGACGACGATATGACGAAAAACGACGTACTCCTCGTCAGCCAACACAACCGGTGGCTGCTCGAGGAACTCCGCGAGGCCGACCGCCCGCTCACGAAGGCAGAGATCTGTGACCGAACCGGCCTCATGGACGACGATTTCGAGCGCCTCCTCGAGTTTCACGACGAGTCGAGCCCGATCGAACGGATCGGAAACGGATACGCCCTCGACGAGGACGAAATGGGTGCCAGCGCGTTCGTCAGAAACACCACGCGGACAGTCGGGGGCCGAATATTCCGCCCGTTTCGGCTGTTTCGCCGTACCGGCTAACGTCGAGAACGGTCCTCGAGACCACACGGCCATCGCTGTCTGTGCCGATATCCCTATTCTGAGTCGGATTCCGATCCTGCCGATTCGACGCGCTTGCCCGTCTCCATCGGAATCACTTCTCGGTCGGCATCGTCCCACTCCCGCTCGAGTTCCCGGCCCTCGAACAGCCGGTCAAGAAAGACGGCGAGCCCGGCCACTTCGGAGTGGGGCTGGTTGGTAACGCCGACGTTCCAGTCGGCTTCCTCGTAGACGTCGAAGGGGACTTTCTCGGAGCCGACGACGAGCAAGAGCGGGTCGCCCTCGTCGGCGTGGGCCGCTCGGATGTCGGCTTCGACGTCCTGGACGCGCTCGCCGTACATCGTGAGGTGGACGACCTGTCCCTCCCAGTTGCGGATGACCCCCTGTGGACCCTCGGTGAGTTCGGCCTTGAAGGGCCCTCCGAAGCGGTCGGTGATGTCCGCGACGGTCTCGAGTGACTGGCCGGCGTTGTCGGGAAAGAGCACGCGGTCGGCCCCCAGCGCCCGCGCGGTCAGTCCGACGTGGGTCGTCATCCGGTCGTCCCGGCCGGGCCGATGGCCGAGTCGAAGGACGGCGACCTCGGTGTCGTCGTGCATGTCCGTATCCACTCTCGGGCGAGGTTAGGGGGTTTCGTTTTCGAACTTCTGTTGAGGTGCACTCTCACGCAAGTGCATAGCACCGTCCGTCGATCGACCCGACCAACAACGCGTCGTCGAGGACGGCAACACTGCCTCCGACATCCTCGAGGGAAACTTGCCATGCGCGCTCCCGCCGCGGAGCGATTCTGGTGAGGCTATCAACTGCGGCAATGTACACGCTCTGCTTGTCCGTTGCTGGAATCGGACATGAACCCGAAAGGCGGTCCCCGAGCGGGACACCCCACGTTACTGAGCCATCATGGACGTTGTACGTGAACACCGTCCCGTGCCACGTCGGGCACACGAGTTCGCGAAGGGAGCTCCGTTCGAATATCGACATCGATCCGACAAACGACGGTGATAAATTATTCCGCCACACCTCATCACCAGTTTGCGCGTCAAATGCAACGAGAGCATTGCCACGTTGAGATCCGGCGGCAGTCGCATACACGGTTCCATCGAAAACCGTCGGCGTCACGGCAGCCTTCGAACTCGTCGTACCGATTTCTTTCGTCCACCGGTGCTCACCATCGGTGGAGAAGGCGTGAAGATCGCCATCACTCGTAGCGACGAACACACCATCGTCCGTGACAGACGGGGAACCAATAATCAAATTATCACATTCGTACTGCCACTGCTTGTCTCCATCAGTTGTGTAGGCGGATACTGCCTGCTCTTCGGCGGTACCGAAGTATACCGTCCCGTCGCTTACAGCCGGTGATCGAAACACACCGCTCGCTCCCAGAGCGACCTCGACCTCGTATGACCACACTTCCTCACCCTCTTTCGTTAGTACCGCTAACCCTTCGTGGGTTCCAACGTAGACGAACTCATTGTCGACGGTCATACTACAATGTCTTCCTCGACCGCCACCGGGAACGTGCTCATCCGCAATTTGCGTCTGCCAAACCTGAGACCCGTCCGTCACATCGATTGCCGTCACAATGGACCCACCAGCAAAGAACGCGACCCCGTCCGAGACAACCACGGCTGGAACGTGCATCGAATCGACAGGTGTCTTCGCTTCCCAGCGAATCTCCGGCTCGTCCGTCGGACCTGAAACGTCTAGATTGTGTCCGGTCGAACCCGAATCGAACTCCGGACGCGGCCAGGCTCCCGTCACCTCGAGTGACTCCTGGCTACCGAAGTCAAATCCAATGGAATCAGTACACCCTGCTGTACCAACGAGGGAAATGGTGGACCCGCCCACAAGAAATTCACGACGATCCATTCTTTGGAGAATAGTTTTCATCTGGTAAATATTTCACCCGCAACACGTTGTGGGCCGAATTGATCTGCTCTAGTTCGTTGGCACCCGTACTACGCACAAATATCGATCACTGACCGAACGTGGCAACTCGGCACCGCGAAAACCCTTCTGGCTCTGACGTGTACGGTGGCACGATATGAAACGGATCAACGAATCCGATCTCGACTGGGACGAGTACGACCGCGAGGAGACGGCGTTCCGGCGAAAGGAGCTCTCCAACGCCGCCGACGCCTCTGACATCGGCTGTAGCCTCTACGAACTCCCATCCGGGATGCAGTCGTGGCCCTATCATTACCACACGGCCAACGAGGAAGCGCTCTACGTGCTGGCGGGCGACGGCGAGCTCAAAACCGAGGACGGCCTCGAGCCGCTGACGGCCGGCGACTACGTGACCCTCCCGGCGGACGAGCGCGGCGGCCACAGAGTCGTTAACGACAGTGAAGAGCCGCTTCGGTACCTCGCGATATCGACGATGAACGAACCGGACATCACCGTCTATCCGGAGATGAACAAGTTCGGCGTCTTCGTCGGCTCGCCACCGGGCGGCCGCGACGAGCGATCGCTCGAGGGCTACTATCGTATCGATGATGAGACCGAATACTGGGACGAGTGACAACGCGTCACCGCTGGATTGATTCCCCGTTCGACCGGAGTCTATCGCTACTCAACGTCGAAGCGGTGGCGTTCCGAAGCCGAAATCCCGAGTTTGACAGGGCGTAGTCAACCGGCGTCGCTGAGACGCCGATAGGCTTTTTCGAGTGCCTGCGAAACACACACGCAATGATGGTATTCGGGAGCCGGGTGACCGCCCGATGACGGGGGTTCGCGAGTGGATTGCGACCGCCCGCGAGGAACGATGGGGGATGTTGACCGATCTGGTGTTCGCGATACTCTGGGTGACCGCAGTCGATATCGTCTTCCGCGTCCTCGAGGGACCGGACTGGGCGTACTACATGTTCATGCTCGCCGGAGTCGTCGCATACTTCGGGTTGCTGTGGAGTTACGATCTCGCGACGGACGGGTCACAGTAACAGCCTGTTGACGAGCTGTCGCCGCATTTTCGAGGAGCTTCGTTCCTCAAGTGAGAAGCCGATCGCCTCAGTAATCGGATCGACAGCGATCGCTCTCAACCGCGCCTGAACGAGAAAAATACGATGCAGCACGGCGAAAAAGGCGTCGAACCGACTACTCGTTTTCGCGGCTATCGATGACCAGTACCGGCACCGTCGTGGTCCGCAGCGTGCGTTCCGCGACGCTGCCGAGCAGTGCACGCGTGATCCCCGAGCGGCCGTGGGACCCCATCACGACGAGGTCGATATCGTTGTCCTCGATGTACTCACCGATGAGTTTGTGGGGTTTCCCGGCTGAGACGTGCTCGACGGTCTCGAGGCCGCGCTCTCGAGCGTGCTCGGCGATGTAGCCGGTGGCGCGATCGGCGCGCTCCTTGACCTCGTCCATCTCGTCGTACCGGCCTTGTTCGATGCGGTCGAGTTGCTCGCCACCGAGGCTGAGACTCATCGCATTGGTGTCGACGACGTACAGGGCGTGTACTTCGGCCCCGTACTGGTCGGCGAGATCGAGCGCGTGCTCAACTGCCTGTTCGGCCGTTTCGCTTCCGTCCGTCGGAACGAGTATTCGTTCGTACATGATCAGTCGTCCGCGGGGTCTCGCCCCCGTCGGTTACGACATCTTCAGCGGCCTGTTGCTGGCCCATCGGTTCGGGGCTGTGACACTGTCGCACCATCTTCTTCGTTGCGAGCGGTGGTTCGTCGGTCATCACCGAGACGATGATGGTGACAGCGAACACGACCGGAACGGCGACGAGCGCCGAGCCGATCGCCGGCAACCACTGTTCTAGTACCGGCACGAACGCCTCGCCGGAGCCACTCATGTAGTTCGGGACGACCTCGTTAATCATCGGGATCGTCCAGATAGTCAGCCCGGTGAGCATCCCGGCGAGTGCGCCCTGGCGGTTCGTGTTCTCCCACCAGAGTCCGAGGAAGAACATCGGGAACAGGACTGCACCGGCGAGCGAGAACGCGTACGACACGAGCGCGGCGATCGGTGCCGCGGGGTCAAGCGCGGCCAGCGTGGTCAACACACCCAGTGCGACGATTCCCAGGCGACCGACGAGGATCTGCTGCTGTTGGGTCGCGTCCTCGTTGATAAGGTTCGTATAGATGTCGTGGGAGACGGCCGAGGAGCCGGTAATGAAGAGTCCGGCAGTCGTCGCGATCGCTGCGGCAATCCCGCCAGCGGCTACGAGGCCGACGAACCATTGTGGCAGGTTTGCGAACTGGGCCGCGATCACGACGAGGACGTCGGCGGTCGATCCGGACATGCTGGGGTCGCCGTACGTTGTCCCCGTGGCCGGGTTGAGATCGTAGAGACGCGTCCCGAACGCCGTGTACGCGGGAGCGCCGAGGTAGAGCAGGCAGATGAAAAACAGGCCTGTCACGGTCGACCAACGGGCGGTCCGTTCGTTTTCAACCGTGTAGAACCGGACCAGTACGTGAGGGAGTCCGCAGGTCCCGACGACCAGCGAGAAACACGTCGCGATCCACAGGTACGGACTGGAGTGCGCGAAGGGCTCGGTGAACTCGTCGCCAAGTTCACTGAGGAGCATCCCGTACTCGATCTGCGGGAGCAGCGTCGAGTATCCCTGCGTCCAGCCGATCACGTACATGCCGGCCAGGAAGGCGCTGATGAGGATGACGTACTGCACGGCCATGTTCTTTGTCGCGCCGAGCATGCCCGAGAGCGTCAGGTAGCCAACCGTGATGGTCATCATGAAGATGACCATCGCCTGGTAGCCGCTGAACCCAGCGAAGCCGAGATCGCCGAAGATATACAGGCCGACTAGTGCCATCCCGCGAGCCTGTCCAATCGCGTAGACGAACGCGATAAGGAACGTCGTGATCGCTGCGATGGCGCGTGCGCTGTCGGAGTTGAATCGGTCACCGACGAAGTCCGGTGCCGTGTACTTCCCGAATCGGCGCATCTGCGCGGCCATGAAGATAAGCAGGATGAAGTATCCGGTCGTCCAGCCGACGACGAACGCCAGGCCGTAAAAGCCCGACAATGCGATCAGCGCCGCCATCCCGAGATAGGACGCGGCGGACATCCAGTTGGCGCCGATCGCCATCCCGTTCTCGATATTCCCGATGGAACGACCGGCGACCCACATGTCTTCCGTGTCGGCCACGCGGAACACGAACCCGATCAAGAGGAAGATAGCGAGCATCCCCAGGACGAGGATCGCCGGTCCGATCTTGAACGACACGTCCATCCCCTGCGGCAGGAGCCCGGACTGCAGGACGATTCCCGCATCCATCATTCGGAGACACCCCCGTCAGCCGCCGTGGCGTCGCCGCTGCCTCCGGCCGCCCCCTCGTGGTCCGAGTGATCGATACCGTACTTCGTGTCCAGCTGATCGCGCTTGCGAGCGTACCATGCCGAGAGGATCAGTGCACCGCTGGGACCGCAGACGGCGACCAGGAAGTAATGCAGCGGGAATTCGATGACCGGCATCGGCGTCGTCATCACGCCCGGCGCGACGGCCGTGGCTAGCACGGGGCCGAATACGAGGATTGCCCAGGCGATGAATCCTGTCCAGATCACCCGCAGGTGATCGCGCATGAACGGTGTACTCGGTTTCAGGAGATTCACCTCCGCGCTGAGATAGTCCGTATTTCGGTGGGATTGACCGGGCTGTCCGGCCACGCCACCGTCCGTTTCAGCTCGTCTGTCAGCCGAATCGTGGGTGTTATTATCTGGCATATATGTGCGAATCGTGTGATTTCGTCGTCGTTTGGAATCGAAAATCGAATGCTGAGTCGTCAGTTGCTCGATACCTGTTCTGCGATGTCGTCGACGACATCGGGGTTGCGCAGCGTCGAGGTGTTCCCGAGCTCGTTCCCGCTCGCGATGTCCTCTAACAGCCGGCGCATGATCTTGCCCGAGCGCGTCTTTGGCAGCTCGTGCGTGAAGACGATCTCCTCGGGCTTGGCGATCGGTCCGATCGAGTCGAGGACGGCCTCCATGGCCTTCTCCTCGAGTTCGTCTTCTTGATCCTCGTAGCCGTCTTCGGGGATCGCATAGACGTAGACGGCCTCGCCTTTGACCTCGTGGTCGCCGCCGACGACGGCGGCTTCGGCAACCCCTTCGACCCCGACGACCGCCGACTCGATCTCCATGGTCCCTAGCCGGTGACCGGAGACGTTGATCACGTCGTCGACCCGGCCGAGGATGGTGATGTAGTCGTCGTCGTCGATCTTCGCGCCGTCTTCGGGGAAGTAGACCCACTCGTCGGCTTCTTCGTCGGAGTACTCCTGCCAGTACTCTTCGATGAACCGCTCGTCGTTGTTGTACAGCGTGCGGAGCATCCCGGGCCACGGGTTGTTGACCGTGACGTAGCCTGCCTGGCCAGCGTCGACTTCTTCGCCCTCAGCGTCAACGACGCGGGCGTCGATCCCCGGCAGCGGCGGCCCCGCGGAGCCGGGTTTCATGGTGTTGATCCCCGGTAACGTCGTGATCATCATGCCCCCGGTTTCCGTCTGCCACCAGGTGTCGACGATCGGGCACTCCTCGTTGCCGATGTGCTTGTAGTACCACTTCCACGCCCGCGGATTGATCGGCTCCCCGACGGTGCCGAGCAAGCGCAGCGAGGACAGGTCGTGGTTCTCGGTGTACTCCGAGCCCCACTTCATGAACGCCCGGATCGCCGTCGGTGCGGTGTAGAAAATGTCGACCTCGTTTTTCTCGACGATCTCCCACAGCCGGTCCTTCTCGGGATAGTCCGGCGTCCCCTCGTACATTACGCTCGTCGTCCCCAGCGCGAGCGGGCCGTAGACGATGTAGGAGTGGCCAGTGATCCAGCCGATGTCGGCCGAACACCAGTAGGTGTCGTCGGCCTCGATGTCGAGGACGGCGTGGCTCGTCCAAGCGGAGTACGCGAGGTAGCCGCCAGTGGTGTGTTTGACCCCCTTCGGCTTGCCGGTGGTCCCCGAGGTGTACATCAGGAACAGCATGTCCTCGGCGTCCCGAGAGACTGGTTCGACCGTCGACCCCTCATAGTCGGCCACCAGGTCGTCGTAGTCGTGCTGATTGTCCGCGAGATCGTGCTCTAAGTCGTCGCCCAGTCGGTCGACGACCACGACGTCCGAAACCTCGTGCTCGACACCCTCGAGGCCCTCGTTGGTCTTCGAGATGTGATCAAGCGCGTCGCCGCGGCGGTAGTAGCCGTCGCAGGTGACGAGATACTCGCTGTCGGCGGAGTTCATCCGCGTCGCCAGCGCGTCGGCCGAGAAGCCGGCGAAGACGACGCTGTGTGGTGCGCCGATTCGGGCACACGCCAGCATCGCGATCGGCAGCTCCGGAATCATCGGCATGTACAGCGTGACGATGTCGTCCTCTTCGACGCCGAGGCCTCGTAGCGTCGCGGCGAAGTCCTCGACTTCATCCAAGAGTTCGTCGTAGGTGTACGTACGCGTCTCGCCGAGTTCGCCTTCCCACTCGATCGCCACGCTGTCGCCGCGGCCCTCTGCTACGTGTCGGTCGAGGCAGTTGTACGACGCGTTGAGTTCGCCGTCGGTGAACCACTCGTAGAACGGCGCGTCGCCGTCTTCGAGGACGGTGTCGTACTCCTCGTTCCACGAGAGGAGGTCAGCCGCACGCTCCCAACACTCCGGCCAGTTCTCCTCGAACTCCTCGTAGATCCCCGGGTCAGTGACGTTTGCCTGCTCGACGAACGACTCGGGCGGCTCGAACGCCTCCTGCTCCGCAAGTCGTGCCTCGAGGTTGGCATTGTCCTGTGACATGGTACACCCACTCAATGGTTTACCCACATAGTAAAGCCGCCCTCTAGTTGTGCAAAATCGACCTGAGTTTTACAGGGTCACCTAGCATATATTGACTATATTAAGACATGATAGGCGGTCGTCGCACCCGTTCATCCCGATATATCGTCAACGTAATGACCCATTACGCGATGGAGCACGCAATTCGTGCGATCGTATGTCCCGGCTACTGCTGGACCGGACGAAACATCTAGAGACCTAGTATCGAGCCGTGCGGTATCGTCTCCGGACTACCCGTCCGGATCGTCGAAGAACGTCCGCAGCAGTTCATGTTGCCCCTTTCGGAGGTGGTTGTGCAGCGTCGGCGAGGAGACCCCCATCGCGTCGGCGACCTCCTCGGCGGTGCTCTCCCGGGGCCAGTCGTAGTAGCCGCCGAAGTAGGCCGCCCGGAGCGCGGCCTCCTGACGGTCGGTCAGGCGATCCTCGAGCCCTTCCCGGAACTCGCGGGCGGTCTGGACCGTCCGCTCGGCATCGCGTTTCCCGACCAGTTCGGAGTCGGGGAACGCGGACCGGAGGCCGTCGAGGATCGTCCGGAGGTCGGCGTCAGCCGCACAGTCGCCGGTGATCGTCGCCGACCCGCCCTCGAAGACCGCCTCGTGGACGGTCACACCGTACTCGGTCAGCGTGACGATGGGGCAGGAGCCGTCGACAACGAACTCGACGCGCCAGCCGTCCTCGTCGGTTTCGACCAGCCGACAGTCCTCAATCTCGGGGGTGGTATCGGCGAGGTCGAAGACGTCGGCCGGTGACGCCCCCTCGAGTCGAACGTAGTAGAGGTGGGTCGACTCGTCGATCGGAACCAGCGAATCGAGTTCGAACCGACAGTTGAGCCGGCGTGAGGCGTCGACGAAAAAGGAGCGGGCGTCCCGGCAGGCGACCTCGAGTTCGATCACACGATCCGACAGCAGGAGGTTCCGCCGGCGGATGGCACCGATCGCGTAGCCGACTTGCCGGCCGATCACTGCCAACCACGCTTGTTCGTCGTCATCGAACGCGTCCGCGCGCTCGGTCGCGACCGAGAGCATCCCATAGACGGTATCACCGTAGGCGAGTGGGACTCTTGCGATGGCCCCCTCGAACGAGTCCTCGTCCTCGAGCGTCGCCGTGATGTCGTCCGCAACCAGTACCGTCCCGTCCTCCGAGTAGGTGTCAGCCGCTGGTTCCGGGGAGACAAGGGGATCAGTTGGATCGTCCGCTCGCCACTCGTCGGGGACGACCTGCTTGATCGCATTGGGTTCGATCCCACTGGACGCGCGCCACTGCCGGCGGCGATCTGAGATCGTCGCCCGGTCGATCCAGGCGAACTCGTAGGCCCGTCCGTCGGCGAGCGCGCCACACGTTCTCGTCTCGACTTCCTCGTGATCCGTTGACTCGAGCAGCGCGTAGGTCACGTCTCGGTGTCGCCGGGCGACGGTGTACAGTCGCTCGAGTTCGTCACGGCACTGGCGGGCGGCCTCGAGTTCCTCGTGTGCGGCCGTCCCGTCGCGGACGAAGACAGCGAAGCCGCGGTGGTGGCCCTGATCGTCCCGGAGCGGCGAGACGACCTCGGTCGCGCGAAACTGCGAGCCGTCCTTGTGGACGCGCCAGCCGTCGGTTTCACAGCCGGATTCGTCGAGCGCGGTCGAGAGTGTCCGTTCTGGAACGCCCCCCTCAACGGCGTCGTCAGTGTAGAACGCAGAGACGTGGGTGCCGACGATTTCGCCGGCCCGGTAGCCAAACATCGCGGCCGCGCTCCGGTTCCACCGTTCGACGTAGCCGTCAGCATCGAGGCGGACGAGCGCATACCGGTCGCTGGCGGCCAACAGGAGCCGAACGACGCTGTCGTCGCTCACCGCGGGCCCGGACTGGGGGTCGCCGGAGCGAGGACTGGAGGGGCCCTCAACGGCGTCGAAGGCGTCGACGATCTCGGTGTCGGTCGGCTCGGGCAGATAGGACTCGAGGGCTTCGAAGCTGCGCCAGCCGCCCGCGGTCTTGACGACACGAGGGTTGACGTCGTGGTCGACCAGAGCGGTGTGAGCAAAGTACTGCCGCAGGTCGCTCGTCGAAACGTCACCGAGTGCGGGGTCGTCGAACAGGTCACTTGCCCGATCGGCGACGTCCGAGACCAGCATTTGAAGCCGGCGGGGCGTGACAGTGAATATCCGATCGTCGGTCGAGAGGTCGTTGCTACGGGCGTATCGCTGGAGTTCCCGTTCGACGCGGGTCGGCAGGTACGCGGTTCGGGTTCCGTGACCGTCGCCGGTCGGAACCCGGATCAGATACCGCGGCGGATCGATCCGCACCTGCTCGATGTCGTCGAGCGCGAGCCGCGTCAGCTCGGCCGGTCGAAGCCCCACGTCCCCGCAGAGACGGATCACCAGCGCCTCGCGGTAGGTTTCGGCCGCATCAAGTAGCGACTCGTACTCCTGTCGTGTGAGCAGTGCCCCCACAGTCCCCTCGAGGCTCATCGGTTCTGGTTCGCCTATTCTGCTGATGCGAACATAATTGTATCGCTCATCGGCCTCGTTTTTCGTAAATATTCGCGTACAGTGGCGGACAGCTGAGATGGATGGATTTCGCGATTGTAGAAAGTCCGAAAATCACTGGCCGGAACCGCGGCGCTCACCGTCCTCGCCGATCTCGGCCTGAATCTCGCCGACGATCTCCGGGTTGCGCAGCGCCGAGGTATCGCCCAGTTCCTCGCCATTGGCGACGTCCTCGAGCAGGCGACGCATGATCTTGCCCGACCGGGTCTTGGGGAGTTCCGGGGTGAAGATCACTGCTTCGGGCCGGGCCATCGGCCCGATTGTGGATTCGATGTTGTCGCGGATCGCCCGTCGAACCGCTCCATTGGAGTCGTAGCCGCTCTCGGTGCTGACGTATGCATAGATTTCGGTGTCGCCGGTCCCGCTCGAGCGGCCGACGACGGCGGCCTCGGCGACGCCGTCGACGTCGGCGATTGCGCTCTCGATCTCCACGGTTCCTAGGCGGTGGCCGGAAACGTTGATCACGTCGTCGACTCGACCGAGAACGGTGATGTAGCCGTCGTCGTCGATTCTGGCCGTATCGCCGCTGAAGTAGCGCCAATCGTCGGCGGCGGGGTCGGAGAACCGTTGCCAGTACTCCGTGACGAACCGATCGTCGTTGTCGTACAACGTGCAGGCCATCCCCGGCCAGGGCCGAGCGATCGTGAGATAGCCAGTTTTGCCGGGCTCGACGTCCTCACCGGCCTCGTCGACGATCCGAGTGTCGATCCCCGGCAACGGCGGGCCGGCGGAGCCGGGTTTCATTTCGTCGACACCCGGAAGCGTCGAAATCGTCACCGCGCCGGTTTCGGTCTGCCACCAGGTATCGACCACTGGACAGTCGCCGCCGCCGATGTGTTCGCGATACCAGTTCCAGGGGCGGGGACTGATCGGCTCGCCGACGGTCCCGAGCAGGCGAAGCGAGGACAGATCGTGGCCCTTGGGGTAGTCCGAGCCCCACTTCATGAACGCGCGGATGGCCGTCGGCGCGGTGTAGAAGACATCGACAGCGTTCCGGTCGACGATCTCCCAGAGCCGATCGCGGTCCGGATAGTCCGGTGTTCCCTCATACATCACCGTCGTCGTGCCGAGCGCGAGCGGACCGTAGACGATGTAGGAGTGACCGGTAATCCAGCCGATGTCGGCCGCACACCAGTAGGTGTCCTCGGGTTTGACATCGAGGACGGCATGGCTCGTCCACGCGACGTGGGCGAGATAGCCGCCCGTGGAGTGGACGACGCCCTTCGGTTCGCCGGTCGTCCCCGAGGTGTACATCAGGAATAGCATATCCTCGGCGCTTCGGGAGACCGGCTCGACGGTTTCGCCCGCGAACTCCTCGCGAAGTTCGTGGTAGTCCCACTCGTCGTCGCCGAGGACGTGGGGCAGGTCATCGCCGAGCCGATCGACGACGACGGTTCGAACGTCCTGCTCGAGGCCAATGCGGGCGTTGTCGGCCTTGCTCTTCTGGTTGAACGCGTCGCCCCGCCGGTAGTAGCCGTCGCAGGTGACGAGATACTCGCTGTCCGCGGCGTCCATCCGCGTCGCGAGCGCGTCCGCAGAGAGCCCGGCGAAGACGACGCTGTGGGGCGCACCGATCCGGGCGCAGGCCAACATTGCGATCGGCAGCTCCGGGATCATCGGCAGGTAGATCGTCACGACGTCATCTTCCTCGACGCCGCGGTCCCGCAGGGCCGCCGCGAACTCGTTTACTTCGACGTAGAGGTCCCGGTAGGTGTAGGTCCGGCGCTCGCCCTGCTTACCCTCCCAGCGAATCGCAGCGTGATTCTTCCGCCCCGACTCGAGGTGCCGGTCCAGACAGTTGTAGGAGGCGTTGAGGCGGCCGTCCGCGAACCACCGATAGAAGGGCGCGTCCTCGTCCTCGAGGACGGTATCGTACTCCTCGTCCCACGAGAGGAGGGCAGCCGCACGTTCCCAACACTCCGGCCAGTCCGTCTCGAACTCGTCGTGGATCCCTGGATCCGAGACGTTCGCCTGTTCGACGAACGACTGGGGAGGGACGTGGGTGGACCCGATAGATGCGGACGCGTCACGATCCCACCCGTTCCGATCGACCATATCTCGTCCGAATCGTGGATGGTCAGGGGAATAAACGTTCCTCCAAATCGCCGTGCAGTGGGCAGTTCGCCATCCGGTTGTCCGACAAGAGGTTCTCGAGGCGCTCAGAGACCGTCCTGCGTCGAATTGATATCGGAAATATCCTCAGGATCGATCTCGTGACCGGGTGCGCGGACGACGTAGACGTCGTAGCGGTGGTCGCTCGCGACCGGACTACCGACGCTCGACTGGGGCGCGATGACCGAGCCCGCGTTCTCTGAGCCGATGAATACGACCGATGCCTCGATATCGGCCGCAACGCGCCGTATCTCGCGGACGACGTTCGTCGTCGACGTCGCGGTTGGTTCGTCGGAACTGACCCGTTCGGTCCGGAACGTCGCCTCCGGCGCGACCTTGTCGGCGCGGGTCTGCATCCCCGCGGCGATCGCCTCCGTATTGAACGGCTCGCCCTGCGTGATCCAGCCTCGATCCCGCGCGTAGTCGGCATCGTCCGGAATCACCGTCAGAACGACGACTTCCTCGTCGAGCAAGTCGCCGAACGTCGATGCTCGCTCGAGCGCTTGCGTTGCCAACTCCGACCCGTCGAAGGGAACGAGCAGTGACATACGACTACGTCACACGACAGGTGTGGTAAATGTTCGGCCTCAACACTCGGCTAGCCGACGACCAGTACCGGCCGATCCGCGGTTCGGACGACCCGATCGACGGTACTGCCGAGCAACGCCCCCTTGAACGACGAGCGGCCGCGAGAGCCGAGCACGATCGCGCCCGCGTCCCGCTCGGCCGCGTCGGCGAGTATCTCCTCGTGGGGGACGCCCGATCGAACCGCCGTCTCGACAGCCACGTCAGCGTCCGCCGCCGTCGCCTCGAGGTCCGCGAGCCAGTCCGCCGCGCGCTCCTCGAGGTGTTGCCGGGCCTCCTCGGGATCAACGATACCCGTGTCGTACTCGGTCCGTTCGTCGACGACGGCGACTCCGTACAGCGATGCGTCGAATCGCCGGGCGAGCGCGATCGCGTGATCGACCGCTGTCGCCGCGGCTTCGCTGCCGTCGGTTGCGACCAGAACGGAATCGTACATGGACGACGATACGGGTCCCCTCGAGAAAGGGTTGGGGCTCGTTGAGGTGACGGACCCATCCGCGGTGGCGCGCGCTGTACCGCGGTGAGCGAACTGCGAACCACGGTTCGATACTGCGCGAGGGATGGTGAGCGGCCCTCAGGAGTCGTTCGAAAGACGCTTTGCGTCTTTCGTGACTGAGCGAATCGAAGCTAAGCGGGAGCGAAGTCGTTCGAGACGGCGGAGACGTCTCGTGATGACGAAAGGTGCGTTTGCACCTTTCGAACCACTCCCGCGAGGTCAGCGGGACGGATATCCTGCCAGAATTCGCGAGGTCGTCGGCGCTTCGCGCCGACTGCAAGCGATTCCTCCGGAATCGCCCTGCCCGCGAAGCCGACGGCTTTGCTTGATGACGAGAGAGCAGAGCTCTCTCGAACCACGAACGAATCGGTTGGGGAGGCCGTGGCACCCTTCGGTGCCAGCTAGAGCAGCATGCTCGGTTCTGCTGATATCGCGTGCATCACTGGAAAACAAGTTTCGATACTCCGCTAGCACTGCTCATCTATCGTTCCGTTCGTCTCTCGCGACGCCGCGCGCCGCCGTCGCCTTCACCGAGGCGACGATCGACCGACCCGGCTCGAGCCCCAGCGCCTTGACGCTCCGCCGAGTGACCAGCGCCACGAGTTCGGTGCCCTCGTCACCGCCGTCTCCGTCCTCGAGTTCGATCCCCACTCTCGCAACCGCATCACCGGCCTCGAGCCACGAGACGGTCCCCGGAAACCGGTTCCGAACGCTCGTCCCTTCGGCTCGCGGCACGTCTGCCGGCGCGTGCAAACTGACCGCATCGGAGCGGATCGTCACGGACGCGGTCGCGGCGTCGGCCGGAACGACCGCCAGAATGTTCCCGGCCTCGGTTTCGACGGTTGCGAGTTCGCCATCGCGATCGATGACTGGTCCCGTGAGCACCGTCTCGTCGACGCGGGCAACGCCCTCGTAGGCCGCGACCAGCCGATCGAACCGCGCCAGCAGGTCCCGTGCGGTCTCTGTCAGGGAACTGCCGCCGCCGTCGGCTCCGCCGCGGGTGCGCTCGACTAACGGTCCGACTGCCTCCTCGAGTTCGACCACTCGCTGCTGGAGACGTGGGTACGAACGCTCGAGGGCCGCCGCCGCGCCCGACAGCGAGCCGCAGTCGTCAATCGCGCGTAACATCGCGACGTCACTGCGGTCGACGGTCACGTCGTCGATCCGCAGATAGGGGTCGAACTCCTTTTCCATGGTCATCGGTGGTTCACGCGGTGGCCCCGACGGGGTGCGACGAGGCCCACTCGAGTCCCCCTTCACGATCACGCGAGAAGTTCGTTTTCATCGTACAACAGGTCGCCGCGAACGAATCGGGCAGTTCGTTCGTCACGTGGGTTGTCGAACACCTGCTCTGGCGGGCCGATTTCGACCAGTTCGCCCTCGAGCAGGAAGGCGACCCGATCCGAAATCCGCTCGGCTTGGTGCATGTCGTGCGTCGCGAGCAACACGCCGTGATCGCGGTCGCGCACCCGACCGATCGCCCGCTCGAGGATGGCCGTGTTCCGCGGGTCGAGATCGGAGGTCGGCTCGTCGAGGACGAGCAGATCGGGCCGCGGCGCGAGCGCGCGCGCGAACGACACCCGCTGGGCTTCGCCGCCCGACAGCGAACTCACGTCGCGATCCCACGCCTCCCGAAGCCCGACGAGTTCGAGGGCCTCAAGTGTCCGATCATCGACCGTCGGCGACCCATGAACCCAGCGGGCCGCGAGCCGCTCGGCAAAGTCCCGGATCCGTCTGGACCACGGCCGACGAATCCGCCTGCCGGCATCGACGTTGCGCGCCACCGAGGTCTCGAACAGGCTCGCCCGCTGGAAGACGATGCCGATCCGCCGCCGGAGCTCGAGGCGCTCGTCTCGAGACAGCGACCACGGGTTCGTCCCATCGCAGCGGACCGCACCGTCGGTCGGCCGCTCGAATAGGGCGGCCAGCCGTAATAGCGTCGTCTTGCCGGCCCCCGAGGGGCCGATGATCGTCACGACCTCGCCCGATTCGACGGCGAGCGAGACGTCATCCAGAATGGCTGTGTCGTCGACGCCGTAGGACGCGCGCTCGAGCTCGAGGTTCATAGCTGTCTCACCGCGATCGCGATCATGATCGCACTGGTGGGGGTCGCTCTCATCGTCACCGCCCTCCGAGTCGCAGGACGACCCCGTTGACGAGCAAGACGAGGACCAGCAACACCACACCGAGCACCAGTGCCGTCTCGAACTCGCCTTTCAGGACCTCGAACTGGATCGCAGTCGTCAGGGTTCGGGTTTTCGAGGTCCCGTCTGCGTAGGCGATGTTGCCGCCCACGATCAGAACGGAGCCGACCTCGCTGATCGCACGGCCGAAGCCGGCGAGGATCCCGGTGATGACGCCATACCGCGCCTCTTTGAGGGTGATCAGTGCGACATCGGCACGAGTTCCTCCGACACCGTAGGCCGCGTCCCGAACGGCATCGTCGACGCTCTCGACCGCGGAAAGCGCGACGCCGGTGATGACCGGTGCGGCGAGCACGAGTTGCGAGATGATCATCGCCTCCGGCGTATAGATGAGGTCCAGCGTTCCCAGTGGTCCTCGATTCGAAAGGACGTACCAGACGAGGAGTCCGACGACGACGCTCGGAAACCCCATTCCGGTGTTGATGACGGCAGTGACGAACCGCTTTCCACGGAAGTCCGCGAAGCCGACAGCAAAGGCAATCGGGAGGCTCACGACGGTGCTCAGCACGATTGCGGTCAGACTGACCGTCAGCGATATCCGAATAATGCTTCGGAGGTAGGTCGGATCGGAGAGGGCGTCGAATGGCATTGGTAGTGAAGCGGACCGGGCAGGTTGGCAGAGTGAAACTCACTCGTCCGACGAGTCCGGCTGCCATCCCTCCGGGACGTACTGCTGGAACTTCGGCTCTGATGACAGCGCCTCGGGATAGAACAACTGTTCGCCGTTCGCTGTGAAGCCCTCGATGATCTCCTGTCCCTTGGGACTCGTCACGAAGCCAATGTAGGCCATGGCGAGCTGGTAGTTGACGTTCGAGTGGACCTCGGGGTTGACCGCCATGATCCCGTAGGGGTTCGCGAGCAGCTCCGGCCCGTCCTCGATTGGCCCCTGAATCAAAATCTCGAGGTCGATGTCGTCCCGCGAGAGGTACGTGCCCCGATCGGCGAGCGTGTAGGCCCCCGCCTCGTTCGCGTGGGTCAGCGTCTCGCCCATCCCTTGCCCGAGGCTCTGATACCACTCGCCACCGGGCTCGACGCCCGCCTCCTCCCAAATGACTAGCTCTTTTGTGTGCGTCCCGGACTCGTCTCCACGGGAGACAAACGGCGCGTTCGCGCTCGCGATAGCATTGAAGGCGACCGCCGCGCCCTCGGCATCGCTCGCGCCCGCCGGATCGTCGCTCGGGCCCACGATCACGAAATCGTTGAACATCAGGTCCCGCCGGTTGACGCCATAGCCCTCTCGCATGAACTCGTCCTCGCGCGAGCGGGCGTGAACCAGAATGACGTCGGCGTTACCGTCTCGAGCGGAGCGGATCGCGGCACCCGTCCCCTCCGCGTTGGCCGCGACGCGCGTCCCGAAGCGGTCCTCGAACGCCACGTTGATCTCGTCGAGCAGCCCCGTCGCTTCCGTGCTAGTTGTCGTCGCGAGCGCGAGTTCCTCGCCGGCGATCGATCCCTCGCCTTCCTCCCCGGATCCGAGACAGCCGCCAACGGCTGCAGCGATCCCCGCCGCACTCGCCCCGAGTAGCGCTCGACGTCGATATTCCATATAGGGAACAACGATGGAATACAGGAGTATAAACGTACCGCTTAGGGCACCCAACAGTGGTTATCGATACCGCTCACGAGTTCACGTTAGATACAGAGGTAACTGTAACCGGTTACGGCGCTGCATCCGATCCGACCGGATATCGGGCGAAATCATCCGGACTCCGCCACTGCAACCACGACGTTCTGGACGTACCGCATACTCGTGGCAATCGCCATGATTCCGTCCATCAGCGCCTGCTGGGAGGCCTCATCGGGATAGACCCGATACTCTACCTGTACCGTCTCCGCCTCGCGCAACTGGCAGGAGACGCCTTCCTCGTCGAGAAACGTGTAAACCCCGGCGTCGCCGCCAGCATCGGTCCGACGTACTTGAGCAACTCGCCGCGTCGCTGATCGTCGCGAAGCAGGTTTTTCGCTCGCTCGGTGTCGAACCCGTTCCGACCGACGATTCGGACCGGCCCGAACTCGTCTTCTTTGATGACATGGACTGGCAACTGCGAGAGTTCGACCTGAAAATTGAACTCGGTATCCTCGTCTGTGTGAGGGGTTACGTTCCGGATGGCCGTGTCGTCCAGCCAGTGGCGGACCTGCGTCTCACTGATGTGTCTCGTCATACACAGGCCGTCAGCGAGCAGCAGGATAAGCCTTCAGCGGGATATGTCCTGTTCTGTCCACTAGGTCCCGCCTCGAGCCCGGAACTAAGCGAACGAACTGAATCCGCACATTAGTGCTTGTCCGGCATCGTCGAGTGACGTGTCGTCTTGCGCATATCTGCCCGTTTGGAGGGCGGCGGTGCCATCGTGGAGTGGCGGCTCGGACCGCCCGACGCCGTTCCACGGTCCTCGTCGCCGCCGAGTCCCGATCCCAGAAGTCCCTCATCCTCGTCGTCATCGTCAGTGTCCTCCTCGTCCGCTGTGTCATCGGCTGTGGCTTCGTCGGCGGCCTCGGCGTCGGCCGTCTCGTCGGCTCCGTCAGTTGCCTCGTTACCGGCGGTACCGGCGCTCGTCGCCTCGAGTCGCTCTTTGAGCTGCTGGATATCGTCACCGAACTGCTCGAACGAGGACTGCATCGATGATCGAAGCCGATCCCCAAGGTCGTCGGTCGTCTCGTCCGCCCCCTCACTCTCGGATACGTCCGCCTCGTCACCCGCAGCGTCGTCCGGTTCACCCTCGGCACCCGCCGTCCCGTCGTCCGATTGCGGCCGATCGGCATCACCCGCCGATCCGTCGGCCCCGGATTCGGCCCGCTCGCCGATCGTCTCCTGAAGGTCGCCGACGGCACCCTCGAGACTGCCGTTGTCGGCCCGATCGGCGAGTTTCGCGAGGTGGAGCAATCGCTGGAGGTCCTCGAGGTTCTCCTGCTTGCCGTGAGCGATAGCCTCCGGGATCGAATCTGGTTCGGACCCGTCTTCGAGGGTATCCAGTCCGACCGCCGCGAGCAATTCGTCGGGGTTGGCCGACTCGAGGAGGTCGCTCGCTTCTTGGGCGGTCTCGAGCAGGTCTTTCTCGTCCTCGCTATCCGAGTCACTGCCGGATACGATCGACCCGCTGGACGCGTCGGCCTCGTTCAGTACCTCGTGCACTCGATTGTGGAGTTGTGTGTCGCTCATCTGTGGCTCTCAGGTATCACCGCCGTGTCGTGCGCGATAGTCGGATCGGGAGCGACGGAGTGCAGTCGATTACTCGGCTTCAGCTTCCGTCTCTGACTCCTCATCCGAGTCGGAGTCCGACTCCTCGTCCGTTACTGCCTCGATGATCTCGTTGGTCATCTCCTCTCGGCTGAGGTTCGCCTTCACACCGACGTCCTTCGCGACTGACTGCAGATCGCTGTAGGACATCACTCCGAGGAAGTCCGTGAGCGTGTCCTTCCGGAGGTCCTCGAGGTCCTCCATGGACGGCTCGTCCTCGCCCTCTCCGGACGGTTCGGCTTCGTCGGCCGTCTCCTCACCTTCGTCAGCCGATTCTTCAGCTTCGTCGGCCGTCTCTTCGTCTTCTTCGCCACCCCCACCGACTGTCTCTTTAGCTTTGCTGGCCGCTCCTTCGACCGATTCTTTGGCTGTACCGGCGGCGTCTTTGACTGACTCTTTGGTGCCCGTTTCGTCGCTTTCGCTGCCTTCGTCTTCCTGTTCTTCCGTTTCGTCTGCTGGCTCTTCGCCCTCGGATTCTGCCTGCTCCTCGCTCTCGGATTCGTCCTCGTCGGTGTCGTCGCTCTCGTCGCTTCCGGCGTCGTCGAGGAGTCCCTCGAGACTGCTGCTGTCGGTTACACCTTTCGCCACCGACTCGATCGAGTCGCGGCCCTCCACGTTCGCGAACGATTCACGGAGGGCGTCCCGAATCGCCGTCGAGAGATCCGTACGGATCTCATCGAATTCTTTCCCTTCGTCGACGCCTGCGGCGATCGTCTCGTGGACTTCCCGACCGATGGCCGCGCCGACTTCGTGCCCGAACCGTTCGCCGAACTGGCGACCGACCGCAGCGCCGACCTCGCCGCCGTCGATGCTGTCCTCGATACTCCCGTCGCCGAGCATATCGGCGACGTCGAGCTGGTTGCTGACCTCGCTTGCGACCATACTCTTCAGCCCCGATCCGTCACTCACGACGATCACCTCGAGTCGGTTCGTGGAGCGAGTGTGTTCCCTGAATCACGGTCTTATTCCTCGGCTTCGGTCGCCTGTTCCGATTCTTCGTCCGCTGCTTCCTCGTCCTCCGCGTCCGATTCGGAGTCGTCTTGCGCTTTAGCTTCGGTATCAGTGTCGTCCTCGGATTCGGTGCTGTCTTCGGCCTCGGTGTCTTCCCCAGCCTCGCTTTCTTCGTCCTCCCTTCAGCGGTCCCTTCGTCTTCCTCGCCTTCCTCGGCGGTTTCTTCTTCGTCTGCTTCGCCTTCTTCGGCCGCTTTGTCCTCCTCGCCGGAACTGAGCAGTTCGTCGACGACCATGTTTCCGATCGTCCGCCCGAGAGATTCGCCGATCGCTCGCCCGAGAATCGCTCCGATCTGTCCACCCAACGCCTCTCCAAGCGGTTTGTCCCCGTCAATCTCACCTTCCCATTTCGTTCCGTCGACCAGTTCCTCGACGTCGATGTTGTCGGAGATCGCCTCGGTATCGATCCGTTGAGTCAGTGAATCGTCGCTCATGATGATGCCTCCGCCTGTGACGGCTCTGCCTGTCCGCCGGTCTCTTCATCCTGATCCGGCTCGAGTTGCTCGAGTAGCTGTTTGAGTATTGCGCTGACGACCGCCGACACGAGTTCCTCGGTCGGGAAACTGGGAACGAGCGCGGCCAACTTCTTTCTCACCCAACTCGCCACCCCCGACACCCCGTTCTTCAGACGCTGTACCGCCGATGAAAGCAGACCGGGGGACTCGTCTTCGCTCTCGGACGCTTCCTCGTCTTCGACGTCTTCCTCGCCCCCGCCGAAGAGTCCTGTGAGCTTCTCGACGGGCTTGTTCAGCAGGTTCTTGACGAACTTGATCGGCTTACTCAACAGTGACTTCGCCTTGCCAATCATTGCTCCGGGGCCGTCCAGCAGCCCCGTCACCGCCGACAGCAGATTGCCGAGCAGGTTGTTTCCCCCCGGTCGCGCCGAGACATCCAGCGTCACTGGATCCAGGTTGACCTCGAGCCCCAGTAGGTCGAGGAACAGTCCATCGAGGTCGAGGTGGAGGACACCGGATGCCTCGTCTCCCTCGTAGACTTCGTCGGCACCCTCGACGTGGTACTCGTCTTCTTCCGCCTCGTCTTCTGCAGATTCCGCTTCGCCTTCGGCCTCCTCCTCCTCGGATTCCAATTCTGGTTCCCCCTCCTGTTGCTCGGACTCGTCCGCAGATTCGTCAGCGTCGCTTTCCTCGGTGTCAGTTTCCGCTTCCTCGTCCGCTGGTGCGGAGTCTTCTTCGTCTTCCGGCGTCTCTTCGGCGTCGTCCTCACTCGAGTCTGCCTCCGCGTCCTCGTCTTTCTCTTCCATCTCTGCCTGCCCGCCGTCGGTCAGTATCCGCCGTGACGGTCCGTCCGTCAGCTCGCCCATTCGTTGACGGCTTGAGGAGCACTCGACCCACTGGAGATCCGACTGCTCCTCGCTGCCGTCAGATGTGGCATCCTCGATCATTATACGGAAACACAGACGAGAGAGAGCGTTGTGGGGGTTGGCCTTGCGTATGCGACTACTCGGCACGGCAGAAAATTACCGGTGACGGGCGACCGTCCCGACGGATCGTCACTACTCGAGCGAGCCGACACGAAGCGCGTACTCGCCACGCGTCTCGCCGTTGTCGTGGTACGCGACGGGTTCCTCGATGGCCGCGACCGTTCCATCCGCGACTGCGGCCGCTGTCGCGATTCCGTTGAGGCACTCGAGTCCACCTGCGCCGGACTCGAGATCGAACCAGCGGACGGCGTGGGTATCGGGATCGCGAACCCGGAAGTTCTGTGCACAGGGAGCGACGAGCCGGTCGCCGTCGGTGGCCAGCCCGTGGACGAAGCCGCGGACCTCGTCATCCCAGCTGAGGGTCCCGTCGGCGTCGAACGCGGCGACCCGATGTTCGTTCGGGTGCCGGCTCTCGGTCTCCCGGCTCTCTTTCGCGTACGTGTTACCGGTCACGAACGCGACCCGGCCGTCGTCGGCAGCGGCGTGGTTCGGGTAGGCGTACAGCGTCTCCCCGCCGATCTCGGTCTCGACGGCGAGGTCGACGCTCCAGCGCTCTGCACCGCCGGGCCCCAGCAGGTAGCCGCGTTTGTCGCCATGACTTGAGACGGCGATCGAGTCCCTGTCGAACGACACGTCGCCGACACGGCGGTCGCCCTCGGTACCGGGGTCCCAGGTCCACTCGAGGTCGCCCGACTCAGTCTCGAGAACGACGAGGCCGGTGTCGTGCTCGCCCATACAGCGGTTGTAGCCGACCGCGAGGCGCTCGCCGTCGGCGTCGAGATCGAGCGCGATCGGCGAGGCATCGGTTTCGTAGGTCCAGCGAACCGAGCCGTCGGCGTCGAACGCGTAGACAGTGCTGTACCACTGCCGGGTCTCGCCGTCGCGTTCGTAGCGCCGCGCGGCGGCGTAGAGGCGCTCGTTTCCGTCGGCGTCGGTCCCTGTCTCGAGCGCCACGACGTAGGGCAGGTAGAAGACGGTGTCCTTGACGGCCTCACCGACGTCCTCGACGGCGTCGTATCGCCAGCGACGGTCACCCGTCGCGGCGTCGTAGGCGGCGATCGTTCCAGTCTCGCCGCGGCCGGCGACCATGATCGTTTCCTCGCTGTCGTCACCACCGGTCTCGAGCGACGCGATCCCGACAGCGTGGTCCGGATGGTCGACTGACCACCGGGCCTCGAGCGAGTCGGCGTCGCGGGCGGTGACAGTCCCGTCCCACTCGCCGGTGACGACAAGCCCCCCGGACTCGGCGATGTGGACCGCAGATCGGGTCCACATGTGGCGGCTTCGAGCGGCTTCGATCTCGCCGAGCGGAACCGACTGGCACTCGAGGGACCCCTCGCGTTCGGTATCGGCAGTTTCGGCCATCGTTACTCCTCGACCGGGAAGGTCTCGTGGAGGGTGTCGTGGGCGTCGCCGAGCCCGTCCACGATGTGCTCGCCCTGCGCGCTCAGTCGCTGGACCGCCCGCTCGGCGTCGCGGACCGCCAGCAGCCGCCCCCGAGTATAGTCGTACTCGGGGTCGTCGCTGTCCATCGATGCCACCTCCTCCTCGAGATCGACCAGCGCCGCGTCGAGGTGACGCTGGATCTCCGCAAGGCTGTCGGCCTCCGCGAGGCCCTTGATGGGACCCTCGAGGTGTCCTTCGAGTTCTTTCTCCGCGTGATCGCGGGTGCTGTCGTCCCCGACGCCGAGGACGTTCATCAGTCCGAGTCGTAGCGCTTCGATTTCGTAGCAGCTCATGGGTGAATGTATGACTTATCGAATTCGTGTCTTTCGGCTCGCGTTACAGCGTCTGATCGACGAGGTCGCTCACGATGCGGTCCCGATCGAGGTGGTCGCCGACGATCCGTTCGGCGTCGCCGTCCTCGACGCCGCCGTACCAGATCCCGTCCGGGTAGACCGCGACCATCGGCCCGTCGCCACAGCGCCCCAGACACGACGACCGCGTAATGCGGGCGTCGCAGTGTTCGGAGTCCCGCACCTCCTGACGGAGGCGCTCGAGGACCGCCGGCGACCCCATCTTGGCACACGTCTGGTTGGTACAGACCGCGACGTGTTTTTCGGGCGCGTCGTGGCTGTCGGGCTCCTCGTCGATGTCGTCGCGGTCGGCGTGGGCCTCCTGATGGGCCAGCGCGCGGAGCATGGCCCGAGCGCCCCCGACGTCCTCCTCGTAGCCCTCGAGGTCGACCTTGTACTTGCACGTGTCACAGGACATCTCCACGCTCTCCGTGCGGGCCTCCTCCCAGCGATCGGCGAAGACGTCGAGCAGCCGCGAGTCCGTTCCGAGCGGGTCGCCGGCCAGCGCATCGACGTAGGGGTAGTCGGAGTCGAAGTCCGCCGTCCAGTCGCGAACCCGCTGCGTGAGGACGCCGTCGCCGAGCATGTACGGCAGGACGACGACCGCGTCGGGCCGGTGCTTCGAGAGCCCGTGCAAACTCTCCTCGAGCGTCGGCTCCGTCACGCCGATGAACGAGGCTTCGACGCGGTCGAACTCGCGGCCCTCGTAGAGTAGCCGGGCGAGCTTGTGCACATCGCCGTTGGCGTCCGGATCGCTTGAGCCGCGGCCGCAGACAACGACGGCGACATCGTCGTCCTCGCGGTCGACGTCCAGTTCCGCTTCGACCGCAGCGGCGCGGTCGTCCAGCAGGTCCAAGATCGCGGGGTGGACCCCCAGATGTGCGCCGTTAGTGATCTCGAGGTCGTGTTCGGCCCGCGCTTGCTCGATCGCCAGCGGCACGTCGTTCTTGACGTGGCTCGCGGCGAAGAGCGAGCAGTGGACGACAGTGACCTGGGACGCGACCGGTGCGAGCGTCGCGAAGGCCTCGTCGATCGACGGCTCTGCGAGCTCGAGGAACGCGGCGTCGACCGGGATCCCGAGTTGGGACTCGAGGTCAGCGGCCAGTTCGCGGACCTGTTCGTTGGATTTCTCGCGTCTGGAGCCGTGGCCGATCAGGAGGACGGCCTCGTCGTCGAACCCGGCTGTGGATCCGGGCGTGGTCTGGTCGGGTGTACTCATCGATTTCGATGTGGAAATTGCGAATGCGGTTTGCAGTCCGAACCGGTCGGCCGTCGCTATTCGTCGCCGTCGTAGGCCGATGCCTGCTCGAGACTTTTCTCGAGTTTCCGGCGGCGACTCGGCGCGAACAGTCCCGTTTCCTCGCAGTTCTCGTAGAGCCACGTGCCGAAGTCGGGTGCGGCGGCGTCGTCGACGCCGAACCAGTAGCCGCCCGACGAGGTCTCAGACAGCTCGCCGAACGGAGCGTCCACGGGACAGTCGGCGATCAGGTCCTGCGCAAGTTCGAGCAGTGCTGCATCGTCGTGGACGAACGAGATGCCGACGGTGCCACTCGAGGACTTGAAGCAGATCGTGCCACAGCCCTCGAGCAGGCCCCGAAGCAGTTCCCGGTCGTAGTTCGAGAAGGCTCCGAAGCGGTAGTTGCCGCGGCCGTCGACGGGGAGACCGAGCGCGCCGCTGCGACCCAGTAAGCCCGCATCGTCGCTGCCGGCTCCCTCGTCGCCGCCGATCGAGAGCGTGTACTCGTCTTCGGTCCGCGTGATCGAGGTATCGTGTGCGTACTCGCGGCTGGCCGTCTCGTGCGCTACGTCGCCGCCCGCGATCGCGGCGAGTACCTGCGCGGACGCCTCGTCGTTGGTGACGACTTCGATGCCGTCATCGGAAACGTCACCGCTCCCGGCGACGTGGCCCCAGAAGTACGCAGTCGCGGCGTGACCCGCGAGCGGGTCCGACGGGACTTCGATCTCGGTTGCGGGTTCCGCGTCGCTCATTCGCCCACCTCCTCGACGATGATCGCATCCGTCGGACACGCCGCGGCGGCCTGCCGGGCTTCGTCGATGCGGTCGTCGTCGAACGTCGCGACGACTCGTTCTTCGGTGTCGGTGACCTCGCCCTCGCAGTCGTAGACCGGGTCCGCACCGGGATCGATCGTCGCGAGGCCGTCCTCGCCCTCGACGAATCGCGGGTCGCGGGTCAGACAGGCGAAGATGCCGTCGCAGGCGTCTTTCTCGATAGTGACTTCGTATCGTGACATTGGTGAATTGCGTCTGGGTCGGATTTCGATCGAACTGCTCAGTAGTCGTACTTCGTCTCGTAGCCGCGCGGAGTCACCATCCGGTCGTCCCAGACGTAGGTGTCCTCGTTGCCGACGACGATCGTCGTCGTCATGTCGATGATCTCGTCTTCACCCAACTCCACGAGTTCGCCGAGTTCGGTGATCATCACCTGCTCGTCGTCGCGGCCAGCACCGTGGACGATGCCGACGGGCGTGTCCTCGTCGCGGTGGGCCAGCAGGATCTCGCAGGCCTTCTCGAAGTTCTCCCGGCGCTTGCGGCTCCAGGGGTTGTAGATCGTGATCGTGAAGCTCTCCTTGGCCGCGGAGTGGAGTCGCGACTCGATTTCCGGCATCGGGACGAGATGGTCCGACAGCGAGATCGAGACGGTGTCGTTCACCAGCGGTGCACCCAGTCGAGCCGCACAGGACTGGGCCGCCGGGACGCCCGGCACTGCCTCGAAGTCGACCATCGACGCCGTCGCGCCTTTGGACTCGAGAATCTCGAGTGCGAGCCCGCCGAGCGCGTAGACGTTGGGGTCGCCGCTGCCGACGATGGCGACGTCGTGACCAGCCAGCGCGCGGTCGATGGCCTCCTCGGTCCGGGAGACTTCGCCGCACATCGGCGTGTCGTACAGCTCGTCGGCTTCCGCGGTGATCTCGTCCGGAATGAGATCGATGTAGGTCGTGTAGCCGACGATGTGGTCGGCCTCGAGCAGCGCCGTCTTCGCGCGGTCTGTCATTCCCTCCGAATGCCCGGGACCGAGACCGACGGCGCTCAGCTGGCCCGGTTCGGCGTCGAAGTCGTCGACCGTCGAGCCGACCTCCTTCTCGTTGGAGCTGTCGTCGTCCGAACTCGAGGAAGCACCGCAGCTACTCGAGTCGTCAGTCTCGGTCGAGGCACCGCACTTCGAACTCGAGCTATCGGTGCTCGTTTCTCCGGAACTGCTCTCCGAGCTCGAGGCACCGCACTTCGAACTCGAGCTATCGGTGCTCGTTTCTCCGGAACTGCTCTCCGAGCTCGAGGCACCGCAGTTGGAAGTCGATTCGTCGTCGGCGTCCGCGTTGGTATCCGTACTCATGGATATGTGGTATCAGTTTCAGAAGTCGTCGACGTCACGCCCGCCGCGCGGGGTGACGAGGTACGTTCGGTCGTCGTTGCGCCAGGTCTCGGTCTCGTGGTTGCCAATGATCAGCGAGGTGCCCATCCCGGAGACCTTGTCGTCGTGGTCGGCGGCCTCGCCGAGGGTAGTGATGAACTGGCTCTCGCCGTTACGGCCGGCATCCGCGCGGCCGGCGTCGTTGACGATGGCCACGGCGGCGTCGTCGGTCCGCTCCTCGCGGACGATCTCGACGGCCTGCTCGTAGTTGCGCCAGCAGTTGTAGAGGACGATCACGAAGCCCGAGATCGCCGCCGCACGCAGTTTCTCTTCGATCTCGTCCCAGCCGCGCCACTTGTCCGACAGCGAGACCGTACAGAAGTCGTTACACAGCGGCGCTCCGACGTTCGCCGACCCGCCGAGTGCCGCGGTGATGCCGGGGATAATCTCGATCGGAATGTCCGTCGCGTCGTCCTCGTCGGCCATCTTGAAGATGAGGTCGGACTTGCCGTAGACCGACGGATCGCCGCCGGAGACGTGGGCAACATCCTTCCCCTCCCGAACGTGGTCGAACGCCGCGCGAGCGAGTTCGATCTGCCGGCCCATCGTCGAGCGGATGATCTCCTGCTCGAAACCATCGTCTCGAACCGCGATGCCGTCCTCGTCGGTTTGCTCCTCCGGCAGCAGAGTCCCGTCGTCGCGCAGGAACTCCTGATAGAGGCTCGAGGCGATGACGACTTCCGACGACTCGATGACCTCCTTGGCCCGCTTGGTCATATGATCCGGCAGGCCAGGACCGATACCGACGACGTAGAGCGTGCCGTGGTCGTCGGGGGTGCCGCCGCCGGCGTCCGCTGATTCGCTTTCGGTCCCGCTCATTCACCGATCGCCACCGTGACCTCGTTTTCGTAACTGATCTTCTCGAGGACGAGTTCCTGTTCGGCCCCGCCCGCAATTGCGCTCGCCTCCGAGACGCCGGGCCAGCCGATCAATTCCTTCGATTTGGAGGGCGTCGGCCCCTCGTTCTCGAGCAGGGTCTCCTTGTCGAAGGCGACCACGCCGAGATCGAGTTCCTGTGCGGCCTCGAGCAGGCCTTCCTCGTCTTCCTTCCGGGTCGCGGTCCCGACGAACTCGACGTCGGAGATGTCGTAGTCGGTCTGCTCGAGGGCTTCCTCCCACGCGGCGAGGAACGACTCCTTGCTCGCCCCCGAAACACTGCCGGTGCCGAGGACGCAGCCCTCGTCCTTGTTCCGTTTGAGAACCGTCACGTCGTCACCGACGAGTACCGCTTTGGGGCCGTCGACTCGGGCCACAGGACCGAGATTCTCGTCGAGGACGGCGAGGTTGGTCTTGATCGTCGAGTCGCCGTTGACGACGTGGGTGTCCATCGCCTTCGCGCGGGACTCGACGCCCTGCTTGCCGGCCGCCTCGGAAGCGGTGGTCATCGCCGGAATCGCGCCCATCGTCGCCAGGTCCTGTGCGACCTGATTCGCGCCGTGGTGGCCGCCCGTGATCGGGATGGCCCACGTCAGTTCCTCGTCAACGACGCAGATCGCGGGGTCCTCCCACTTATCGTCGAGCAGGTGGGCCGTCTTCCGCATCGCGATCCCGGAGGCCATCAGGCCGATGAAGCAGTCGTACTCTCCCCAGTACTCCTCGAAGACGTCGCCGTGGTATTCGATGATGTCGATCGCCTCGTAGCGATCGCCGATCTCGTCTTTGATCTCCTCGGCGGTGTCCATCTTCCGCCCGAAGGAGATTATCGCGATCTCCTCGGCGACTTCGCCGTCCGAATCCGCCGTCGAACAGTGTCCGCCGCCGGAGTCCGATCCACCATCGTCCGTCGTATCCGCGTTCTCAGTTCCTGAACTCATTGTGTAACCTCCACCGTATCGAAATCGTCCTGTCCACCGCGGGGTGGGACTGAAAGGGGCCAGTCCCCTCGGCGAAGGCGGACGAAGCAAGCACCGCAGGGAGGGAGCCCCGCGACCGACCGAGACGCGCAGCGAGGCCCCCGAATCGAGGGGACTGGGGGCTTTCACCGTGGTTACGGTCTCGAGACCGAATCGTCTCAGTCATCGCTCGCCTCCGTTTCAGCCGAATTTTCCGACGATCCTTGACTCGCCCAGTCACCGTAGAGGAAGGATCGCTTGTAGCCCGCGCCGGTTACCGCGTCGCCGATGACGACCAGCGCCGACGCCCGATACCCCGCTTCCTCGACCTTGTCCGCAATATCGCCGATCGAGCCGATGATCACGTCCTCATCCGGCCAAGACGCGTGGTAGATCACCGCGACCGGCGTCTCGGGGTCGTGGTCGTCCTCGAGCAGGCGGTCCATCGTATCCCGAACCGCGTGGGTTCCGAGGTAGATGCAGGTCGTCACGTCGCCCATCTCGACGAAATCTGAGATGTGGTCTTCCTCCGGGGTTAGGGTCTTCCCCTGCGGCCGGGTGAACGCGACGTGGTTCGACACTTCGTTGAGCGTCAGTTGCGTCCGCAGCGTCGCGCTGGCCGCGAACGCCGAGGTGACGCCCGGCACGAAGTGAGTCGGAACGCCCTCGTGTTCCAGCGCGTCCATCTGCTCGAGCGCCGCGCCGTAGATGGCAGGATCGCCGCTGTGCAGGCGGACGACGTTCCGTCCCTCTTCGTAGGCGTCTCGCATCAGCGGGATCAGTTCCTCGAGGTCCTTCCCGACGGAGTTCACCAGTTCGGCGTGCAAACAGTACTCGTCGAGGAGTTCGCTGTTGACCAGCGAGCCCGCGTGAACGACGAGGTCTGCGTCCTCGAGCAGTTCCTTGCCCGCGACGGTCAGCAAGCGCGGGTTGCCGGGGCCAGCACCGACGAAGGGAATCCCCTCCTGTTCGTCGCCGGCGCTGTGCTCGAAGATCCGGTCGTCCAGTTCCTCGCGGCGGGCTTCGCCTTGGGAGTCGATCGCGTCCTGCGGGTCGTTGGGTGTCTCGTCGTCAGTCATCGGTGTCCTCCGCAATCGCCACCTTCGCAGCCCTCAGCGTGCTCGAGGTCGACTACTTCGCCTCCGTCGGAGGGTCCCTCCGACGAGGATCGCGAACCGTCCTCGGAACGCTTCGCGTTCCGATGTGGATCGCGCTCGCTTCGCTCGCGCTCACCTTCGATTCGCTCACCGCCATCGGTCACCGGCTCACCGTCCGTCGTCGCATCCCGCGATTCGGCCTCGTCGTCGGTCTCGAAGGCGGCCGTCGCCTGTTCGACCTCGAGCCCTTCCTTCTCGGCGTAGGCGAGCGTGTAGTAGTCGCGCTCGTCGATCTCCGCGGGGTCGTCGGTGACGAGGGTCTTGCCCTGTTCCATGAATAGCCGGCGGCCGTAGGTCACGTCGTAGCCGGCCTCGATGAGTCCTTCGTGGGTCGCCGGCGCGTCGGTGACCTTGAACAGGATCATCCGGTCCGGCCCGGTCGGGCTGTGGCCGGACGCAGCCTCCCGCAGCGAGAGGCCCGCGCCGGCCTCGATCTCGACCCCCATCGCGGTCGCGAAGGCCGTCACCGCGCTCACGCCGGGGACGATCTCGAGGTCAACATCCGAATGGAAGGCATCAATCGTCCGGCGTAGATGGCCGAACGTCGAGTAGACGTTCGGATCGCCCAGCGTGACGAAGGCAACGTCGCCGTCGCGTGCGTTCGGGGCAATCTCCGCGGCGGCCTCCTTCCAGGCCGTTCGCAGCTTCTCCTCGTCTTTCGTCATCGGGAAGTCCAGATCCCCGATCTTTGCCTCGTCGACGTGTTTCAGCGCGACCGTCCGCGACAGACGGCCGGGTGAGTAGACCACGTCGCACTCCTCGAGGATCTCCTTCCCGCGAACCGTGACGAGGTCAGCTTCGCCGGGACCGAGACCGACGCCGTACAGCGTCATCGCTCGGTACCTCGCGCTGTCGAATCGTCTGCGGCGATTTGACCTACGTCGGAGCATAGCTCCGACGAGGATCGCGATCCGGTGGATCGCTCACCCCCGTCTGTGACGACCTTCTCGCCGTCGTCCTCGTCGGGCGTCGCGCTCCCGACAAGCATGTAGACCGGGTTGTCCGAGTTGAAACTCGTCGCCCCGGCGAGTTCGTAGCCGTGGCTCACCTGAAACTGGACGACCTCCTCGAGCAAGTCACGCTCGCGGAAGGCCTCCGTGGCCTTGCCCGCGACCTCGAGTCGCGAGACGTTCATGATCACGCGGTCGATTTCGGTCTCGACGGCGTGGTCGAGTACTTCTTCGAAGTTCCGGCTCCCGCCCAGGAAGAGCGCGTCGGCGTCGTCGGGTAGCCCCTCGGGCGCTTCCGCATTCCGGAGGTCGACGTCGGCGCGTACCGACTCCTCGTTCGCGGCGAGGTTCTGCTCCGTCGTCTCGAGCCGCTCGGATTTCCGCTCAAGAGCGGTCACCCGCCCGGCTCGCTGTGCGGCTTCGATCGTGATGGCTCCCGTACAGGAGCCGACCTCCGCGAAGTGGTCGTCCGACTCGAGCGCGAGCTTCGAGTGGACGACAGCTCGGACCTCAGACTTCGTTGGTCCGGCCTTCGCATCGTATGGAAGCGCGATGGGTGGCATCATCCGTTGGAACAGAGCCCGTCCCTAAAACAATTTTGTTTGGGGTAGAACAACTGCGATTGCCCATATGGAGTTGGAGTAGGACAACAAGAGTTGTCGAATTCGATCGGACTGTTCGGTCGAAACGAAACGGTCGCTCGAGCGACTGTCAGGTCGATCCGACCGACCAACCCGACGTGCTCACTCGGCCTACCACTCCATCCCACCGTTGATTCCGAGTACCTGCCCGGTCATGTACTCCGCCTGATCGCCGGCGAGGAACCGAACCATGCCGACGATGTCCTCGGGTTTGGCGAACCGCTCCAGCGGAATATCCTTGCGAATTTTGTCCTGAACCCGTTCGGGGACCTTCTCGAGCATATCCGTCTCCGTGAATCCCGGTGCGACGCAGTTTGCCGTGGAACCGTGACTAGCGAGTTCCAGCGCCAGCGTCCGGGTGAAGGCGAACAGGCCACCCTTCGAGGTCGCATAATTGGCCTGTCCGTAGTTGCCCTGCTGACCGACGACGCTCGAGATGTTGATCAGGCGTCCGTGGTCGGAGGTCTTGATGTCCTCGTAGAACGCGTTCGTACAGTTGAACGTCCCGTTCAGATTGACGTCGATGACGGTCTGCCAGTCCTCGTACGTCATGTCCTCGAACGTCCGATCGATAGTGATCCCCGCGTTGTTGACGAGGACGTCGATTTCGCCGAGTTCGTTGCCGATCTCTGCGGCCATCCGCTCGACCTGTGCCGGCTCCGAGACGTCCGCCTGGACAGGGACTGCCGACTCACCGTTTTCCTTAATCGTCTCGGTCACCTCACGTGCCAGTTCTTCGGACGATCGATAGTTCACCGCTACGTCGGCACCACAGCGGGCAAGTTCGAACGCGATCTCGCGACCGATCCCGCGAGAGGATCCCGTTACGAGGCACGTTCGATCAGTCAGTGGGCGACGCGACAGGGGCTCGAGGCGCTGGACTGTTTCGGACATACAGTCGACACTACACCCCCATTCGTGTTAACTACTTTACCGTCTATCAACAACCGTGAATACCACTCTGTAATTCGTTTCCGATTCGGGAGGGCGAAATGAGGCATCTCGATGGTCCGTGTTACGCCGTCTCGACTCAGACGTCGAACGTGCTGTGCCACCGGTAGCGCCGCCCGCCCCAGACGAATGTTTGTCGAACCAGGCCGTACACGAGAAGCGGTATCGCCGCCAATACGACCGGATACGCTGCGAGGAACATCCACCGGCGAATACCGAACGCGGCGTAGACACCGGCCATCGCCACTGTCACCAACGCCAGCGCAGGGAGCGGAAACAGCACACATCCGGCAGCGAGTCCCGTTCTGACGACGAACTGGCCGACAATCCCAGTCAGATCGTGGTGACGGACGATCTTCGTGAATCGGACTTGGTTCTCGAGCGTTTCGCGGAACGAGCCCCCAATCTCGACGCGACGCGTCCGCTCGACGCTCGTGATATCGGCGTATTCCATGAGGAGTCCGTCATCGCTCACCGTCCGCCGGAGGTCCGCGAGGAAGGCCTCCTCGTCGATATCGTCGCGTTCGAAGACAAGGGAACCGCCCCAGGGAACGTCCGCGAGGGAGACGGCGAGTGTTCCACTGATAACGTGCGCCGGTTCGAGAAGCACGGCGAGCGGATCCTGGCCGACGAAGATCGGAACTTCCGTGGTCGGACCGTTCCGTTCGTAGTCGTTGCGTAACCCATCGAGCCAGTCAGGGAGATGATGAAAATCGTCGTCGGACCAGACGAGTCGATCGTGTTCGGCCGTTTCTATCCCGGCCGCGATCGCGTTCGCCTTCCCGGAACATCCCTCGGGTTCGCCTGCGACCACCAGCCTGACGGTGTCCGGACAGTCATCGATTCGCTCGGCGACCGACTCGACCGCCGTATCGCAGACCACGAGGAGTTCGTCTGCTGGATGGAGTTGCGCGACGATCTCCTCACAGGTATCGTTTCACCCCATCGTGGGCAGAACGACACTGATTAGCGTTGGATCTGCCATACCCTCCCATCGACCTAGTTAGTGATTAAATGACAGGTAATCGAGCCGGAATCGACTATTAGCATGGCGATCGAGACCGACGTAGCGATCGAATACGATCGCCGCGTCAGCGACCGATCTCCTCGAGGAATCGATCGAAGGCCCCGCTCTCGGGATGGACGTGGACGTACGTCCCGAGCGACTCGTACTCGGTCAGGCCGTCGTGGTCGCCGTCGATACCGTCGCCGCGGACCGTCTCGAAGGCGAATCGGGCGTCGCCGTCGACGTCGGCGCTCGAGTAATGGAACTCGTGGCCCCGAATCGTTTCACCGGCGTTCGCAGTGAGCGTTCCCGCGGTGGCCTCGAGTTCGACGTGATCCAGCGCCTGATAGCGGTCGTGCATGGTCACGTCGGCGGGGAGAATACCGGCCATTTCGCTCCGTTCGCCCTCCGTGGTCGTCAGCGACTGGCTCATGGCCATCAGACCGCCGCACTCGCCGAGGACGGGCAGCCCCTCTCTCGCGAGGTCGCCGAGTTCGTCGAGGGTGCCACTCGACTCGAGTTCTGCCGCGTGGAGTTCGGGGTAGCCACCGGGCAAGTAAACTCCGTCGGCGTCAGGAACGGAATCGCCCGCAACCGGCGAGAACGTGACCAGTTCGGCCCGTTCGCGGAACCGTTCGATGGTCGCTGGATACCGGAAACAGAACGCCGCGTCGCTGGCGACGGCAATCGTGGCGTCGACCGACGCCGCGGGTTCGATCGGCGTCTCGGGGGCCGGCGGTTCGCTCGCGACGTCGGCCAGCCGCTCGGCTCGGAGCGACTCAGCGGCCTCCCGCAGTGCGTCCGTCGGCAGTGACGCCTCCTCGCCCATCTCGAGTCCGAGATGCCGATCGGGAATCTCGAGGTCGTCGTTCGGCGGAATCCGACCGAAGTACTCGAGGTCGTCGGGCAATGCGTCGCGGATTCCCTGCTCGTGGCGACCGCCGTGAGCCCGTTGGGCGACGACGCCGGCGACCTCAACATCGCGACCGATCGTCTCGGCGTATTCGCGGAATCCGAGCGCGGTCGCTGCGACGCTCTCCATGCCCGCTTTCGCGTCGACCACGAGGACGACGGGAATGTCGAGCGCTTCGGCCACCATCGCGGTGCTCGAGCCGTCGCCGTCGTAGAGGCCCATCACGCCCTCGACAACGCAGACGTCACCCTCGCCGCGCTGGTAGTTCCGCCGGAGGCCATCCTCGCCACAGAGCCACAGATCGAGGGTCCGGGACGGGCGGCCCGCGACCGCCTCGTGGTGGCTCGGATCGATGAAGTCCGGGCCCGCCTTGGCGGGCTGGACCTTGTGTCCCGCGTCCTCGAGCGCCTGCACGATCGACAGCGTTGCAACCGTCTTCCCGACACCGGAGCTAACGCCGCCGAGGACGAACCCCTTCATCGCGGCCCCTCCGAGACGCAGTCGGCTGTCCCAACGATTCGTTCGTCCGCGATATCCGCGGTACGCACGGCGTTCATTGTCGTTGGGTTAGTACAACTGGACTTGAATCCGTCGGTGGCGTCGATCGACTGCCGGCAGAACAGACGACCCGACGCGTGGTTCGATACGGCACTCACTGGACCCGAAACCGAATTCGAATGGCGGTATGTCGATTTCAATACAGGACCGTCGTTTTGAAACTACGGTTACAAAATGTCAGCTTAGAGAATTCTTTACTACGGCAGCGTCGTACGTCTACGAGATGTCACGAAAAACGGACCCACGCGTCGTCGCGATCTGTGGAAGCGTACACGATGGGAGCACCACGCGAATCGCCCTCGAGGAGGTCCTCGCCGCCGCGCGAACGGCCGGAGCGACGACGGAACTCGTGGATCTGCGGTCGTACGAGGTGCCCTCCCTGTACGCCGCCGATTCCGAGCTGTCTGACGCCGATGCCCTCCGCACGACCGTCGACGACGCGGACAGCGTCGTTCTCGGGACGCCGAACTACCACGGGTCGTACGCAGGGGCGCTGAAGGACGCGCTCGACCACTGCGGTCGCGACGAGTTCGCGGGGACGACTGTCGGACTACTCGAGACGGCCGGCGGTGACTTCCCCGGATCTGCGCTCGTGCATCTCCGGACCGTCAGCCGGACGCTGCGCGCGTGGACGCTGCCAACAGAGGTCGCCGTTCCGAACGCTCACGAGACGATCACTGACGAGGGCATCGGCGACGAAGCGGTCGCCGCACGCGCCCGTCGCCTCGGGCAGGAACTCGTCGCGTACGCCGGTGTGTCGGCCTCTCCCGAGCGTATCAATCAGCGATCACCGACGGCGGCCGGCGGTGAGGTCGATGACTGACCGGGCCGCGATGAGCGACGAGCCAGCGGACGGGGCTTCGACGCGAGACTCGACCGAGGAAAGGGTAGACCGCACGGACCGGGACCGTATGCGGGCGATCCGGGTCCACGAACACGGTGATTCTGACGTCTTGACCCTCGAGTCGGTCCCCCGACCGGAGCCGGGGGCTGACGAACTGTTCGTTCGCGTTCGCGCTGCCGGGGTCAACCCAATCGACTGGATGGTGCGAGAGGGGTACACCGACGAGGCGCTCGCTCCGTCGCTGCCGTACGTTCCCGGCTGGGACCTGTCGGGCGTCGTCGAAAGGGTTGGATCGGCGGTGTCCGGACTCGAACCCGGGAACGCGGTCTTCGGGCTCGTTCGGATGCCCGATCCGGGACGGACGTACGCGGAGTACGCGACCGTCCCGGCCGACGATGTCATCCGGAAGCCGGCGACGCTCGAGCACACAGCGGCCGCGGGGCTCCCGATGGTCGGACTCACTGCATGGCGCGCGCTCTTCGAAGAGGGGGACCTCCGCGAGGGACAACGGGTGCTCGTTCACGCCGCTGCCGGCGGCGTCGGCCACGTGGCCGTCCAACTCGCGGCCCACGCCGGGGCCACCGTCATCGGGACCGCGTCCGGACGAAACGAGGCGTCCCTCCGCGACCTCGGCGTCGACGAGTTCGTCGACTACCGGGAACGGCGGTTCGAGGCGGCCGTCGACGACGTCGACCTCGTGCTCGACGCGGTCGGGGGCGACGTGCTCGAGCGATCAACGGCCGTCCTGAGAGAGGGCGGACGCATCGTCACGCTGCCAGAACCGCCGTCGGAGAGGGTCATCGAGACCGCCCAGAGGGAGCGACGAGCGACCGTCCGCTGGTTTAGCGTTGAACCGGACGCGTCGGCGCTCGGTGAGATCCGGGCGCTCGTCGACGACGGCCACATCCGGCCGACGATCAGCGGCATCCGACCGCTTTCCGAGGCCGCCGCGGCACACGAGGAAAGCGAAGACGGGCACGTCCGGGGCAAACTCGTCCTCGAAACCGAGCCGACGATGACGGACTGACTCGGACGGCGTCACACCAGATCCGTTACAAAAATGGTGTTGTGGGAACACTTTAGCGGCTACTGGGAGACGGAACGACTATGAACAGTCTGGAGGCCATGGCGTGTGCTCGGGAGTCCGAGCACTGCATGCAGCCGGCCGAGGCCTTTTCGCTCATCGGCGACGAGACCCGAGTGAAGATCCTCGAGGCGCTGTGGAACGCCGACGAAACGCCGCTGCGCTTCTCGGCGCTCTACGACCGCGTTCCGATCGATACCAGCCCGCAGTTCAACTATCATTTGGATCGGCTTACCGGCCAGTTCGTCCGGAAGACCGACGCGGGGTACGAACTCCGCACGGCCGGCGAGAACGTCGTCCGGGCCATCGTCGCGGGCTCGTTCACCGCTCATCCCCGGCTTGAGCCGTTCGAGACCGGCGATGAGTGTACGCGATGTGGCGAGGTGCTGACGGCGAGCTACGAGGACGAGCAACTCGCCGTCACCTGTCGGTCCTGCGGCCGGACCCATGGGGAGTACGCGTTCCCGCCCGGCGGCCTCCTCGACCGGAGCCGTAACGAGGTTCTCGACGCGTTCAACCAGCGCGTCCGACACTTGCATTGTCTCGCCAAGGACGGCGTCTGCCCCGAGTGTAGCGGCCGGATGCGGACGGAACTCGTCCGCGAGGGCGGCTGCTGTCTGGATACCGACCTCCGAGTGGAGTACGTCTGCGAACAGTGCCGGCACAGCCTCTGCTCGACGGTCGGCATCGCGCTGCTCGACCAGTCGTCGCTCGTCGCGTTCTATCGCGACCACGGTATCGATGTCGGGACCGTCCCATACTGGCAGTTGAACTGGTGTGTCAGCGACGATTCCACGACGGTTCGGTCAACCGATCCGTGGCGGCTCGACATGTCGATCCCCCTCGGAGATGAGGTCCTCGAGTTCACACTCGACGGCAAGCTTTCGGTTATCGAGTCCCAGCGCCGCGAGTCGTGTCCCGGCTGACGACTGTGCGAGCGTCATTGGCGACGCCCCGCTCAAGCGACCGAAACCGAGTTGTGAGTCGCCCGCGTTCGGAGGACCGAGACCAATGAGCGACGCGACGACGGACGAGACGGTTCCGGCGCTGAAAGAGCGCGCCGGCGTGGTCAACGCCCTGATCGACGGCGAACAGACGGTACTCGTTCGCCATCCGACCCTCGATTCAGGGATGATCGACGACCGGTTCGTCCTTTATCCGGCCTACACGCACCAGGAGTCGGATCGCTATCAGCCCGGATACGAGGACTACTACCACCGGGCGAGCGCCAAACCCGACGCGGGCGTGCCGATCCACGCCGTCGCCGAGATCCGCGAGGAGTACGCCGTCTCGAGCAACGATCTCGAGGCCCTTGCCAGACACTACGTCTACACTCCCGACGGCCTACGCGACAAGTACGATCCCGAGGATGATTTGCGTGTCCTGTTGCTCCGCGTGTCAGCACTCGAGTCGCCGCGGCTCATCGAGGAGCGCGGCAGCTACCGCGGTTGTCGTGCCTGGATCGAACTGGAAGGCGACGTCGAGGTCGATCCCGACGCAACCGCGCCCGTACTGGACGACGCGACGTTCGCCGAACGGCAGGCAGCAGTTCGGGATGCGCTCGAGTGATGGGGCACCCCCACCAACGAACTTAACCGCTCGAGTCGGCTACGATTCGCCGCTCGAACTATGAACGAAGAAACAGGAACCGACACCGAACGGCACCTCCGTGAGGCGCTCCGACACCTGGGCGAGGCACAGGACGACGATGACCTCAGAAAGACCCATTCCGTCGCGCTCGAGGAAGTGTCGAACACCGTGTCGTCAGTGCTGCGCGAATACGAGGGCAACAAGTAGCAATCGGACTATTTTCGGCGGGAATCTTCCGTGACGGAGAGCAGGCTGGATCGCGTTCGACGGCCCAACGAAACCGTCTGTGGTACGTTGTCCTGAGTTTTATGAGCGATTGCCGAATAGTATCGCCCAGATAAATGACAGACAGAAAACCAGTATGGGCGACAGGAACTGGCACGCGGGAACCGTTGCTACGGCTCGGAAGCCGCTGGCTCGTCCTCCTGGGGACACCGCTCCTCCTCGCAATCGTACTGTGGTTTCATCCGGCGGCCGGCGACGAACCGTTTTCGACCCTCGCACCGATCGCGGACACGTGGTTCATCGTTCACGCCCTGTTGCTTCCACTGTTCGGTCTGCTCGGCGTTGCCCTGTATATGCTACTGATCGGCTATCAGGGACTGATCGCGACGATCGGGCGAATCGGGATCGCGATCTATCTCGTCTGTTACCTCGCGTTCGAAGCGATTGCCGGCATCGCGACGGCCGTCCTGCTCCGCGAGTCGCGAGGTCTCGCTACCGACCAACAGGAGGGCGTTGCAACGGTCATCAAGGTGATTTTCACGGAGCCGATCGATGGCGTCGCCGGCATCCTGGCGCTCCTCGGGACCGTCGGCAACCTCGTCGCAGTTCTCGCGATCGCCGTCCTCCTGCGTCGATCGGGAGCACCCGTTATCCCGCTCGCCTTGCTCTTCGGTTCGCCGATCAGTATCGTCGCCCACGGAAGCACCCCCATGGACGCGATCGGTATGTTACTGTTCGGTCTCGGCATCACGTGGCTCGAGTTCGGCTGGGCAGTCCCGGAAGAACAGCGCTCTGCCGCGTGACCGATCCGGTCGGCCGGCAGTCAGTAGAGATAGCCGCCGGAGACCGCGACGAATTCCGGCACCGGAACCGATGATGCTACGGCGAGGACGACGGCGCGACCGGCCGTCGAACCGCGAGCACGACCAGATCGGAGAACGGCGTGTCGTCCGTCCCGCTCCCACCGGCGTGTGCTGCCAGTTCCGCGAGCGTGAACCGGTGGATCTGCTCATCATCGTGCGTCAACTTCTCGAGCACCAGCGCCTCGAGACTGGGATCAGCGCCTGCCTCGAGCAAAAACGCCGCGATATCGCCGGGCATCCGATCGTACGGCCGCGGGAGCACGAGCAGGTGTCGGTCATCCGCTGTCACTGCGGCAGCGAGTCGGTCCATATCCGACTCGAGGTCGCCGCTCTTGTGGAGCGTGACGAACTCGGTGTCCTCCATCGGCGTTCGGGCGCGGCTGGCGGCCATCTGGAGCGATGAGATGCCGGGAATAATGCGGACTGGAATCTCGGAATCCATGCGTTCCACAGCATCCTGGACTTTCCCGACGAACTGGTAGCCCGAGTGGTTGGGATCGCCCATTGCGACGGCAGCCCCCGCCTCGCCGGCGGCGACGCGCTCGCCGAATTCTTCGAGCGCCTCGGCCTCGTCCTTGTAGCCACAGGTCAGCAGGTCGGCGTCAGTCAAGTCTTCGATGAACTCGACAACGGTCGTGAAGCCGACGACGACGTCCGCCTCGCGGATCGCCCGCTCGCCGCGAGGCGTGAGATACTCTTGGTTCCCGGGACCAACGCCGACGGCATAGACCGGATCGTCCGCCCCCTCGTCGATATCGGGTTCCGCCGCTCCCGCGGCGAACGTCGCCGGGTCCGGCCCTGAATCGAGATTGTATTCACCGCTCATCGGTTCCGGCCGTCCGCGGCTCGCGTCTCGGCGTCGAGCTCGAGGTCGATTTCGTCGGTCCGGACATCTTTCGCGACGTGGATCAGTTCGTTCGTCAGCGCTGCGGCGAGGCCGCTGCCGCCGCGGCGGCCGACGTTCGTGATCGCCGGGACGTCATACTCCTCGCTGACCTCGCGGATCCGCTGGCGGCTCTCTTCGGCCTTGACGAAGCCGACGGGCGTCGCGACGATGGCGGCGGGTCGGGTGCCGTCCTCGATGCAGTCTGCCAGCGCGAAGGCGGCCGTCGGCGCGTTGCCGATCGTCGCGATCGCGCCGTCATAGACGCCCTGCTTGTCGAGTTCGAGCACCGAAGCTGCGGTTCGGGTCATGCCAGTCTCCTTTGCTAGCTCAGCGCCGTTACCGATCGCCTTGCGCTTCTCGCAGTTGTGACCGCGACCGGTGATGCCGGCCTTCGACATCGTAATGTCAGTCACGATAGTCGTCTCGTCGAGCACGGCTCGAGCGCCGGCGCGGACCGGCGCGTCCTCGTCGTCGCCGAGCTCGTCGCTGCCAGTGAACTCGATCAAGTGCTGGAACTCGATGTCGCCCATCGAGTGAACCGACTTCTGCCGGATTCGGTCAGCCAGCGTTTCGTCGGGGACGAACTGCCGAACGATGTCCATGCTCGTCTCGGCGATGTCCATCGCGTTCTGCGTCGTTGCGCCCAGATCGGCGTACTCCTCCTCGAACTCTTTACTGTCATTCATTTGGTATCACACTCCGGTCCCCCGAATATCGACTGTTGGCCGAACTCGTTCGCTCCCGTCGTCAGTCATCGGTCGACACCTCCGCACCGACGCCCTCGTTGGTCGTCCGCGCCTCGAGGTCACCCTCGACCTCGAGGTTCAGATCGCGAAGTTGGTCGACCGTCTCGTCGTCTGCATCCCACAGGTCGCGCTCGATGGCCTCGAGCAGGGTGTCCGTAATGGACTCGAGCGCCCATGGATTGACGTCGCGCATCCACCCCTGACGATCCTCGTCGAAGGCGAACTTCTCGGCAACTTCCTCCCAGAGGGTGTCGCTCACGATGCCGGTGGTCGCGTCCCAGCCAAGCGTCACGTCGACGGTCGTCGAGAGGTCGCCCGCGCCCTTGTAGCCGTGGTCCTCCATGGACTCGAGCCAGTCCGGATTCAGCACGCGCGAGCGCATGGCCTTGCGGACCTTCTCTTCGTTCGTGTAGACGTCGATGTTGTCGGGATCGGAGGAGTCGCCAACGTAGGAGGCGGGTTCCTCGCCCGAAATCTCGCTCACGGCAGAGATGAAGCCGCCGTGGAAGGCGTACCAGTCCGAGGAGTCGAACTCGTCTTGCTCCATCGTGTCCTCGATCTTGACCGTCGCGTCGACGCTCGAGAGACGGCGCTCAAAGGATGCGTGGGCGTCCGAGACGCGGCCTCTCGACCCCATCGCGTAGCCGCCCCACTGGACGTAGACGTCGGCGAGATCCGAGCGGTCGTCCCAGTTACCCTCGTCGACGGCCTTGTTCGTCCCGGCACCGTAGCCGCCCGGCCGGGTCGTGAAGACGCGGTGTTTCGCCGCTTTTCGTGCGTCCGATTCGTCGAGTCCTTCTTCGTCCTGTAATTCTTCCTGCTCTTCCTCGACGTGCTTCTTGACGTAGTTCATGTCGAGGGGCTCGTCGAGGTCGACGACAGCATCGACGGCGTCGTGGATGACGCCCGCCGCTGCCGGGAACGCGTCCCGGAAGAGGCCGGAGACGCGCGTCGTCACGTCGATTCGGGGTCGGTCGAGTTCCTCGAGCGGGATGGGTTCGACGTCGTCGATCCGCCCGGCGTCCGTCCACTGTGGTTCGACGCCCATCATCGCGAGCACCTGAGCAATGGTCTCGCCGCGGGTTCGCACCGTGGGAGTGCCCCATGCGACGACACCGATCTCCTCGGGGTACGCGTCGTTCTCGTCGTGATGGCGCTCGAGGACTCCCTCAGCGACCTCGCTGCCGACCTGCCAGGCGGTCTTCGCCGGCACCTTGCGCGGGTCGAGCGTGTAGAAGTTCCGCGCGGTCGGCAGCAGGTCGACGCCGCCGCGGGTCGGCGCGCCCGATCCGCCGGGGGTACGTACTCGCCCGAGAGGGCGTCCGCGGTCCGGGGGATCTCGTCTTCGGCTCCCTGCACGCGGGGCTGGGCCTCCTCGCAGATGTACGCGAGGGCCTTCCGGAGGTCGTTGTGGGCACCTGACTTCGCACGACCGTCGCCGATGGTCTCGAGGTCGACGACGAGCAGATTCATGTTCACCTCGTCGTCGGGACCGGCTTCGCGCTCGGAGACGGGGATATCGAAGTCGTGTTCGGCAAGCGTCTCGATCAGTTCGACGCTGGTCTCGTAGACGATGTCCGCGGCCTCGGCGTAGGTCATCCCGAGAGCCTCGTCGTACTTGCCGGGCGAGTCGAGCATCGTCTGATAGTCGACACCGAGCGCGCCGGCAACGCTCTCTCGAAGGCTCGGCGCGCCGGGGTTCTCGAGTCGCGTCAGCGCGACCAGATACTCCGTCAGGCGCTCCCCCTCCGGCGGTTCGGACATGGTGTGCAGCCCGAGCCGGATCTGGGTTGTCTTCACGTCCGTGAGGTACTCGTGGATGCGTTCGACGAGTTCGTCGATGTCGACCTCATCTCCCGACACCTCGCCCTCTGCGAGGCTCGAGCCGGCCTCGTCTGGCCCGCGAACGTCGGCCTTCTCGTCGATCGTGCCCGTGATACCCAACTCGACGGCGAGATCGAGTTCCTCGACTTTCTCGCGCATGAGGTCTGCGAGATGTTCGCCGTCGTCCGCGCGGGCGTCTTCCATCCCGGCCTCGCGGTACTGGTTGGCGAGTTCCTCGAGTTCCGATAACTCGTCGTAGGTACCCGCGTTCCGCATGACGGGGGTCAGGTAGTCGACGATCGCCGCATACGAGCGGCGCTTGGCCTGCGTTCCTTCCCCCGGATTATTGACGATGTAGGGGTAGACGTTCGGGATATCGTCGATCAACTGATCCGGCGCGCTCTCGCCGTTCAGCCCGACGGTCTTCCCGGGAAGCCACTCGAGGCTGCCGTGGGTCCCGAGGTGGACGACCGCGTCGGTCTCGAAGCTATTGCGCAGCCAGCCGTAGAACGCGAAGTAGTCGTGTGGTGGCTGGAGGTTCGAGTCGTGATAGACCTTCGAGGGGTCCATCCCGAACCCGCGCGGCGGCTGGACCGTCACGAGGACATTGCCGAACTCGACGCCCGGAATCGCGAACGGGCGGTCGGGGACCTCGCCCCACTCTTCGATGATATTCTCTTGGAACCGCTCGTCGGTGTCGCTGAACCACTCTTCGTACGTATCCGAGGAGACCACGTCGACCGACAGGTCCCGAACGTCCTCCGGCGCGACCCACCGGTCCTCGAGCGTGAGCTGTGCGGTCAGTTTCTCCACGAGCGTCTGGCCGCTGTCCGGCATCTCGTCGCCGAGATCGTAGCCGCGGGCGTCGAGTTCCTCAAGCAGGTTGACCGTCGACTCGGGGCTGTCGAGCCCGAACGCGGTCCCGATTCCGTCGTCGCTCGGCGGGTAGTTGTGGAGGACGACGGCGACCTGTTTGTCCTCGTTCGGTGTGTGACGCAGTTCGGCCCAGTTGACCGCGAGCCGGGTCGCGTGATCGATCCGGTCCTCGATCGGGAAGTGGTGTTTCGGCGCGCTGCCGATCCCGGCCTCGTCGTCAGTTCGCTCTTTGCCGGAAATCGGGTGCGTGACCACGTTCCCGTCGAACTCCGGCAGCGCCACGGAGAGGGCGAGTTCGAAGCCCATCACGCCCGTGTCGCTGGATTCGTAGCGCGAGCGAGAACGCATCGTGGTGACCGTCTGCAGGACGGGGACGCCGAGGCGGTCGAGGAAGACGTCCTCCGCGGAACTGCCTTCGTCGCTGGCACTGCGGCCGCGCTCGTCCATCGAGAGAGAGAACATGAACGAGGAAAGCACGGCGTCGACGATCGAGTTTCCATCGCCGTCGAGCAGCCAATTGTCCGTGACCCACTCGGCGTCTTCCTGCTCGTCGGTGTCCGTCGCTGGGTTACAGAAGATCGGCAGGGCGTTGGCTCCCTGTTCCTCGAGTGCCCGGACCTGCGCGTCCACGTACCGGGTGTTCTCGTGGGTCCAGTGGGACTCGTAGAACCAGACCGCGACCGTTGGTTTGTTGGGGTCGTGGGTTGCGAGCAGCCCCTCGTACTCGATTCCCGGATGGTCGGGGTGGTAGACACCCTCCGTGGGCAGTTCGGTGGGCTCGTCGTACTCTACGTCTTGTCCTTCGTACTCGGCGGCGAGGAACCGACACAGGTTCGCAGTGTTGATCGTCCCGCCTTTCTCCAGATACTCGTAGACGAGGTCGCGATGGGCATCCGAAACCGTCGTGTCCTCGAAGGCGAAGGCGTCGCCGGTCGCCTTGACGATCAGCGGAACGCCCGCCTCCGCGAGTGCGCCCGTCGCATAGTCGTAGCCCGGCATGCTGTCTTCGGCCCCGTGCAGCCAGAAGATTGCCGCCGCGGCGTCGTGCAATTCCTCGACGAACTCCTCGACGTCGGCCTCGTCCTCGAGGTCGCTCTCCGAGCGGACGACCAGCTCGACGTCCTCGAGACGCTTCGCGGCCCGGCCGATCGAGCCAAGTTCGTTCTCCGTCGCAGTATAGATCCCAATCCGTGTCATCGTACTTTTAAACCTCTGTTGTATTAGCTCAAGTATGGTTGCAAACGCCGGGGGCAAAAAGCTATCGTCACTCCCCTTTCCGGCGATCGTCGGACAGAACGATCTGAAGCGCGTGCTGCTCGCCGTCGCGGCCAACGACGGCCTCGACGGGGGCCTGATCGTCGGCGAGAAGGGAACCGCGAAGTCGACCGCCGTTCGCGCGCTCGTCGATCTCCTGCCCGAGCAGCGGGCCGTCGCGGACTGTCCGTACGGCTGTTCGCCCGATGATCGTGATCTGCAATGTGCGGACTGCCGCGAATGCGACGCCGACGAGTTGCCGGTCGAAACCCGGCCGGTCCCCCTCGTCACCCTCCCGCTCGGAGCGACCCGCGATCGGGTCGTCGGGACCCTCTCGGTCGAAGACGCGCTGGCCGGCGAGGCCGACTTCGATCCCGGCCTGCTGGCCCGCGCGAACCGCGGCATCCTCTACGTCGACGAGGTCAACCTGCTGGACGACCACTTGGTCGACGTCGTCCTCGACTCGGCCGCGAGCGGCGTCAATACCGTCGAGCGGGACGGGGTCAGCGTCTCCCACCCTGCGAACTTTACCCTGATCGGCACGATGAACCCCGAGGAGGGTGATCTGCGCCCCCAACTGCGGGACCGCTTCGCCCTGCAGGCCACCGTCGAAGGCTGCCGCGAGATCGACGACCGCGTCGAGATCATCGATCGGGCGCTCGCAGTCGACGGCGGCACCGGTCCAGACCCGAGAACAGACTACGCCGACGAGGTCAAGACCCTCCGCGACAACCTCGACGCGGCTCGAGACCGCCTCTCGAGCGTCGATCTTCCGAGCGATTTCAAAGCCGAAATCGCCGAAGTCTGTCTCGAGGCCGGCGTTGACGGCCACCGCGGCGACGTGGCGACAGCCCGGACAGCAATGACGCTGGCCGCGCTCGAGGGCCGGGAGACGGTCATCGAGTCCGATATCCACGAGGCCGCGACGTACACGCTCCCCCACCGCCTCCGGAGCACCCCCTTCGAGGACGAACCCGATCTCGATGATCTGCTAGAGGACCGGTTCGACGAGGAGTCGCCGGACGAGGGAGAGGGAAACGAGTCCAACGGGAGTGACGCGGGCGAGGGTAACGGCGACGAACGCGGTGATCGTGACGAGGGGAACGGGGACGAGAGAGGCGACGACACGGACGGGAACGAGGGAGACGACGGCGACGCTTCCGACTCCGACGGCGATGACGGCTCCGGATCCGAACGACGACCGGAGGACAGCGAGAACCCGGCATCGCCGACCCAGTCGTCTGCCGACACCGGTGACGGGAGTTCGGCCGATGACTCGAGCGAACAGGACTCCGAGTCGAACGAGTCACCGGACGACGAGGGGGAGGACGAAACCGCCCAGCCGCTGGTCCCCGGCCAGCAACGGGCCGGGGTCGGCGAGGCGCGAGCACCCGACCTCGAGACGCCGACCGCCGAAAGCGACGCGAGCGCGGCCGGAACGGGATCGCGTGCGAGTACGGCACCGAGTACGGACAACCGTGGTGCTCGGATCCGCACCGAGCCCGCGTCCGGCGAGGGGGCGATCGACGCCGCGGCGTCGGTCCGGTCGGCCGCATCCCGCGGCGAGTCACGTGTCGAGGAACAGGATCTCCGCCAGTCGGTCCGTACCGGCGATACGTCGGTGACGATCGTCTTCGCCGTCGACGCCAGCGCCTCGATGCGGCCGGCGATGCGGACCGCCAAGGGTGTCGTCCTCGAACTCCTGCGGGACAGCTACGAACATCGCGATCAGGTTTCATTCGTCGCCTTCGCCGGCGAAGACGCCGACGTCTTGCTCCCGCCGACCGACAGCGTCTCGCTGGCCGCCCGCCATCTGAAGGACCTCCCCTCGGGCGACCGAACGCCACTCCCGGCCGGCCTCGAGACCTCGCACCGAGTGCTCGAGCGCGCCGATACCGACGCCTCGGTCGTCGTCCTCGTCACTGACGGACGGGCGAACGTCGCCGACGGGAGTCCGACGGACGCGACGCGGACCGCGGCTCGAGCGCTCGCGACCAGTGACGCTCGAGTGATCGTGGTCGACGCGGGCGAGGACTCCCGCGCCGGCCTCTCAGAACTGGTCGCGAGCGAAACCGAGGGCGAACTGGTCGATCTCGACTCGCTTTCGGTCGAGACCGTTCGAGCCGCCGCCGAGACCGCGGCGGACGAGACCAAGCGGTAGGTCCCGTGGAGATGTGTGCCATCCTCGAGTCGACCCCGACTTCGCGCGTTCGGAGAGACACTGGTGAATTGGGACGGCACGACGGCCCACGGACGGGAACGACGGGGACGGACCAACACCCCTTTGAATACCCTCCGTCGTTATCCGACGAGAATTGATGACGGGGGACGAGCCAGTCGCCGACGAGTCCGTCGGTGACGATATCGAATACGGAATCGACGAGCAGCCGCCACTCGGCGAATCGATGGTGCTGGGGATCCAGCACTACCTGACGATGGTCGGCGCGAACATCGCCGTGCCGCTGATACTGGCTGACGCCATGGGGATGCCGTCCGGCGTGACCGCTCGGTTCATCGGGACCTTCTTCGTCGTCTCGGGGCTCGCGACGCTCGCCCAGACGACGTTCGGGAACCGGTATCCGATCGTCCAGGGTGCGCCGTTCTCGATGCTCGCACCGGCGCTGGCCATCGTCGGCGTTGTCACCGCCGGCGGCGTCTCGGGACAGCCGAGTTGGGAGGCCGCATTGTTGCAGTTACAGGGCGCGATCATCGTCGCGTCGGTCGTCGAGGTCGCGATGGGCTACTTCGGACTGGTCGGGCGACTCCGACGATACCTCTCGCCGGTGGTTATCGCTCCCACGATCGCGTTGATCGGTCTATCACTGTTCAGCGCACCCCAGATCACGGCGGTGAACCAGAGCTGGTGGCTACTCGGGCTCACGCTCGGTCTCATTCTGTTGTTCTCACAGTATCTCGACGTCAAACACAAGGCGTTCCGTCTGTATCCGGTTATTCTCGCGCTCATCGTCGCCTGGTTCGCCGCCGCAGCGCTGTCGGTGTTCGGCGTCATTGGGGGAGCCATCCCGGCTACGTCCCCCTCGAGCGGGTCGCGGACACCCGGCTACTGTTGCCGATCTACCCCTTCCAGTGGGGCGTGCCGCAGGTGACGACCGCCTTCGTCGTCGGGATGTTCGCCGGCGTGCTAGCATCGATCGTTGAAAGCATCGGGGACTACTACGCGGTGGCGAACATCACTGGGTCGGGGGCTCCAAGCGGGAAGCGGATCAACCACGGCATCGGGATGGAGGGACTGATGAACGTCTTCTCGGGCATCATGGGGACTGCCGGCTCGACGTCCTACTCCGAGAACATCGGCGCGATTGGGCTGACCGGCGTCGCCTCGCGGTATGTCGTCCAGATCGGGGCCGTCGTCATGCTGTTCGTCGGCTTTATCGGCTATTTCGGCCAGTTGATCGCGACGATTCCGGACCCGATCATCGGCGGCCTCTTCATCGCCATGTTCGGCCAGATCGTCGCCGTCGGGATCTCGAACCTGCGTCACGTCGACCTCGACTCCTCGCGCAACACCTTCGTCATCGGCTTTGCCCTCTTCATCGGCCTGGCGATCCCAGCGTACATGGGTAACTTCGAGAGCACACTCGCGTTCCGCGAGTCCGTTGGGCTCGAGGCGACGGTCGCCTCGCTAGTCAACGCGATCGACCCGCTACTGGCCGGGATCGGGATCTCGGAGACAGCCGCTTCGATCTGGGTGGAAGCCGCCGCACAGGCCGTCGTCGACACCGTCTTCATCATCGGCTCGACCGGGATGGCCGTCGGCGGTCTTGCCGCGCTCGTCCTCGACAACACGATTCCAGGCTCTCGAGAGGAGCGCGGGCTGGCAGAGTGGGACCGGATCACCGAAGATGAGGCCGACTTCGACTCGTTCTGGGACCGCTGGGTTCGGACCGAGACCCACACTGAGGACTGATCGCGAGGCCGATCGCGCGATTCAGTGGTCGTTTTGGCAGTTTCTCAATACGTCAAACGCAACCCGGAATTGTAAGAGCGAGCGGGTCGCAGGGATTGTATGGCAGAACTCGAACTCGCAAACGGGACCATCTGGTACGAGACGAGCGGCGACGGCCCGCCGCTGGTCTTCGTCCACGGCGGCTGGATGAACGGCCGGGCCTGGGAGCCCCAGGTCGAACGCTTCGCAGAGGACCACCAGGTTGTCACGCTCGACGTTCGAGGCCATGGCGAGACCGGCGTAACCGATCCGGATGAGTACTCGATCGGCCTCTTCACCGACGACCTCGAGGCCCTGCTCTCGGAACTCGAGATCGAGCGGCCGGCCCTCTGTGGGCTCTCGCTGGGATCGATGGTCGTGCAAGAGTATCTGGACCGTCACCCCGACGATGCGGCGGGCGCGATTCTTGGCGGCGCAGTGCGGTCGATGCCCCCAATCGAGATGCCGACGGGAGTGAAGTCGTTCTGGTCGCCGCTGCCGGCGCTATCCGCGTCGCTGTCGGTATCGGGCTCGGCGGGAACGTTCCGGTCGATGCTGTGTTCGATTCAGGCGACGACCGGCCAGCGGTGGTTATCGGTCGATCCCGAGATCAGGGCCGAGGCGATCGAGGCGGTCGGCGACATCTCCGCAACCGAATTTCGGAAGATCTTCGACGCGCTCTACCGCTACGATCCGCCGGCGCTGACCGGCGTCGAAACGCCGACGCTGGTGGTACACGGCGAGCAGGAGGCCCCTCTGGTCAAGCGACAGGGTCGGCAGATCGCGTCGGCGGTCGCTACCGGCGACCAGTTCGAACTCGCCGCCTCCGGCCATCTCGTCAATCAGGACCGACCGCGGGCGTTCAACGAGATCGCGGCCGACTTTCTCGCGGACCTTCCCGCCGCCTAGGCCGCAGACTGGTCGTCTGAAACGAGATACCGGCCGGTTTTGGTTGAATATCGCTCGAGCGATCGTTATGGCCATCGAGCGTCCACGGTGACCGTCGAGCGACCCGGGTGTCCATCAGTCGAAACACCCTATTTACCTCGAGTCGGTATTCCACCGCCGTAGTCGGCCGCGCGTCGAAGAGGTTCGGTATCACATACCGTCTTCGGCGGAATGGATCGAGTATGGTGACGAGAGAATCGATCAGCGCTCAAGAGTGTTATCGTCAGCCACCCAATGTAATTTGGCGATACCACAAAGGCAGGGAGCGTACTAGTTCTATCCGGAATCGTCACTCCCGTCGAACGGTCCATACCCACCTAAACCAATGAGTAGTCAATGTCCGGACGCCGATAACGCCAATGCCACCCCAGCAACCGAGCAGTGGACCAGCATCTCGAAACACGTCGTCAATAGTTATCTCGAAGCCAACAACGCGCTCCTCGCCGCAATGGGATTTAGTTCCACGGCAGAAGATGCACCCACAACGGAGTCGGCGGTCGATACGACGACGCCGTCGCCGACCGCCGAGATCGCGTTTGGCGACGAAAACTGGGTCATGGAGCGCTCGACGGACGACTACGACACGCTCGGCGTCGGCGACTACGTCCGCTTCAGCAAGCCGATCGCGGACACCGACGTGAGCGCGTTCGCACGGGTCTCCGGTGACACCAACCGGCTCCACCTCGAGTCCGACTTCGCCGAAGACACCCAGTTCGGGGGACAGATCGCCCACGGCACGCTCGTGGCCGGGACAATCAGCGCCGCGCTGGCCCGACTCCCCGGCGTGACGGTCTATCTCTCGCAGGACCTCGAGTTTACGGGGCCGGTCCGAATCGGCGAGACGGTCACCGCCGAGTGCGAAATCGTCGAGGAACTCGGTGGTGACCGATACCGATTACACACGACGGTCATCGGCGGGGACGATGAGACAGTCATCGACGGCGAGGCCGTCGTCATCATCAACGAACTTCCCGGCAAGTAATCGTCAGCCGTCCGAAGCGGAACGTATCTGGACAGGGCGCCCACTCTCGTATCGGGTCGGGTAGTGGCGACCGGCGGCTGCTTCTCACGCGGACAACACAAAACAGGTATCGCTCGAGCGAGACCATCCGCGCAATGGCAGATGAGTCACACGTGTCGGGGGCGCTCGAGCGGACCCACAGTCGGCGACGAGTCCTCCAAGCGGCCGCCGGCGCGGTCACCGCGACCGCCGGGATGGCGGGCTGTCTCGGTCGAACCGAGCGAGAAGCGATTCCTCGCGTCGAAACCGGGCTCGAGCAGACGATTCCGGACGGCGTCGTCCAGTTCAGGCGCTCCCTCGAGCGGTGGGGGTACTACCCCGATGCCACGGTTCCCGACGACGTAACGCGGGACTGGCGACTCGATCGACTCAACACGGGATCGCACACTGCCGCGAAGGCGAGCGCTGTTCCCCTGCCGGATGGTGGTCTGGTCTTTCCGGGAGACACCGGCTTTCTCGTCGCCCTCGACGCGGACGGCGAGGAGCGGTGGCGGACCGGAACAGACACCGACGGCCGGGGAATCCATGGCACGCCCGCCGTCGCCGACGGGCGGGTCTACGTCGGCGCGTACGACGGCGAACTCTACGCCGTCGACGCCGAGTCGGGCGACATCGACTGGCAGACAAACCTCGGCGGCTCCATCGGCTCGAGTCCGCTCTACCACGACGGAACCCTCGTCATGGCGGTCGAGTACTCCGATCCCGAGGGAAGTACGTTCATCGTCGACGCGAGCGACGGGTCCGTCGTCTGGGAGGATCCACAGCATCGGCCGACCGATCACCCCCACTCGACGCCGGCGGTCGATCTCGAGAGCGGGCGGCTGGTCTGCGGGTCGAACGACGGGATTCTCTACGGCTGGTCCTATCCCGATCCCGAGTTCGAATGGTCGTTCGAAACCGACGATAGCGGGAGCAACCAGATCAAGGGTCCAATCGCGACCTACGACGGCGGGGCATACTTCGGCTCATGGGACCACCGCGTCTACCGGGTAAATCTCGCGGACGGCACCGAGGACTGGTCGTACGAGACGGGCGATCTGGTGATGTCGGGCCCGGCGCTCGATCCCGTCCTGGACACGGTCTTTATCGGGAGCCACGACGGCAACCTGTACGCGCTTGACGCCCAGTCCGGCGACCGACACTGGTCGTTCGAGACCGACCGGGCGATCATCGACTGTCCGACCGTCACCGACGAGCGGGTGCTCGTCGGGTCGAAGGACACCACCCTCTACGCGCTCGAGAAACGGACCGGCGAACTGGTCTGGACGGTCGATAACGATGGTAACGTAACGAGTACGCCGCGCGTGATAGATGGGGCGATCTACTACGCCGAGCGCGCGCCGAACCCGCCTGAGGACGGCGAGGACGCATCCGACGAGGGGATCGACGACGACGGCGGCGGCTACAAGCTCGTGGCCGCGGAGTGAGCGCACGACACGCCTTCTCGCGGTCGACCCCGAGCGCTAGCACGAGCAAGACACCCCGTTCCGTCACTGGTCGCTCTCGATCAATGAGGAGAAGAGCACCTCACGACGCGTATCTTCGCTCCCCCGTGACTACCACCAGAATTATTACTACACGGACGACAACCAGTGTTCGACCATGACCGATCGGCCGCCCTCCCCGCCGGCACCGACGACCGGCCTCATGACCGTCGACAGCAGCCTCGAGAGTAGCATCGTCGCGACGACGTCCCAGCTCGCCGAGTCGATCGAAGACTCGCTGGGCTATCGGCTCAACGTACCAGTGTTCGAGAACCTTCTGCTCGAACTCGACCGCCACGGCTACGTCGACTGGGTGACCGTCACCCGAACCGGCGACTACGTCTGGGACCTCTCCGAGTCCCCCAACCGCATCGGCGAGGCCATCGCTACAGCCGTCGTCGATCGGCTCGAGTCGTGGCTCGCGAGTGATGCGGACGGCCACGAGTGACCGACAGCTACCGGTAACGTTCGTCAAGATCGAAGACCTCGAGATCGCGTTCGGAGAGACACATCTCTTGGCCGAGGGCGAACAATGCCAGTACCAGCACAACGCGATGGAGGCAGTCGTCGAACCAATCTATATCCGCGAGTATACCGAGACGATGGTCGAGATTACTGACACACGACTCGAGGACCGAACGACTGGCGAGCCGTTCTCGATTAACGAGGAGATGCAATCGATCGCGCCCGGAACCTGTTCGAGATCCTCGTTCCGTTCGTCGGAGGCCTGCGGATCTGCATCGGCAGGATCTTGCCTGACTCGAGCTGACGGCCGTCCTCGCGACGGTCGGGAAGCGGTACCTGTCGACCCCGGGCCGATATCGCGGTCTCGCCACAGATGACAACACAGCCCGTTGAACCCGTCAGCTCTCGTGCACTGAGCCGTCACTGAACTCCGTGCCGTCTGGTCGCAACTCCCATCAACGGACGGTATATTCGTTCCTCGAAATTCAGGTACACACGGAGACCGTCTGCTATTCCCGACGTGCCATCGGTCATCGACGATATAACAGCGAAATGCTCATTACGGGTTATTACCATTTCAGAGCTACGTACATGGGAGGAAATCTATGGGAACCGATCTGAACGATCTGACGGAGAAACAGCGGGATATCGTCACGGAAGCGAGGAAAAACTCCAACAAGAGCAACGAGGAAATCGCCGTTGAAACGGATGCATCGGCCTCGTACGTCAGCCAGGTCCGGAACGAGCACAGTGACCTCATCGAGAATGACAGCGGATCACTGCTGCCCGTCCTCGTCATCCTCGTCGTTCTGGGGCTCGCGTATGCAGCCGAGAACGGGTTGCTCTGATCGACGGTCCGAGACGGGATCGAGGACGGTTCTCCGGTGTTTCGAAGACCGTCTCTCTACGAGTGGCTCGTACCCTGTCGTTCTACGATCGAATCCGGAATATCTGCGACTCCAGTACCCAACAACTTTGTCATCAGAATTGAATATTCAGGCAGACCACACATGGCAGTGCTAGACGATCTGTCCGGGTTCGAGTTCGAGGACGTGATGGAGGACGTGTTCCGAAATCTCGGCTACGAGAACGTTCGCCAGGCGTCGCGAACAGCCGACGAGGGGCGGGACATCATCATGGAAGAAGTCGTCGACGGAACTCGACGCGGGATCGTCATCGAGTGCAAGCACACCGGAACCGTCGGTCGCCCCGTCATCCAGAAGCTTCACTCTGCGATCGCGACCTTCGATTTCGACGGCCCCAAGCGAGGAATGGTCGCCACGACGGGACGGTTCACCGGCCCCGCTCGGGAGTACGCCGAGCGTCTCGACGACACTGACGACCCATACCCAATCCAACTCATCGACGGACGGGACCTCCGCGAAATCGCCGACGAAGTCGGGATCGACCTCTACAACGGTCGCATCGAGATCCTCTGTACCCAAACGCACCGCCCGTTCGATCCCGCTGGCGACATCGACGCCCCCGTCCGCGAAGCGTTTCGAGACGTGAAAAACATCGATCCTGCCAGGCTTCCCGAGCCTCACGCCCAGGCATCGCTCGAGCCGATCGTCGTCGTCACTGCGCGGGCGGACGCCACCTTCGAGACATCAGTCGGTATTATTCACCGCCTCGACGAGACAACCTCGTTCGTCGTCCACGCCGGCCGGACGCACCCGCGAGTTCTAGACAACGATGTCAGCCGACTCGTCACCGACAACCTGCGACGAACGATCGAACTCGACGAGAGAGCGCTCGAGGCCGAGTTTGACGCGGTCGACGTGAACCGGTTCGGCCAGACCGAAACCGAGTACAAGGAGTGGACGGTCGATCGACTCCGAGAGTATCACACGACGACCGTGACCTACACCGGCGACAACAACGTCACCTACAACAAAACCTGCGAGCCGACCCAGTCCGACATCGCAGTACAGTCGGTCACCCCTGTTTATCTCCCCGACGTTCGGCAGACGACGCGCCTACAGCAGTATTCCTACCCCTACCAGTACTACGTTGCAGGCCCGTCCCGGATCACCACCGAAGACGGAATCCATCGCTGTGTTCACTGCGACGACGAGTCAGCCTCGACGTTCACGTACTGTGATCACTGTGGGAGCATCAACTGTGAGACCCACATCCAAACCGAACGCCTCGAGAAGGATCCGGTCTGTACCGGCTGTGCGATCACCGAGCGGTTCGCGCTCAAGACGAAATACTTCTCCGACGAGGAGAACCTCGAGACGTTCCGCGAAGAGTACGAAGCAATGGCTCCCCACCGGAAGGCGATGGAAAACAAACCGCTCGCGGCCAGCGCAGTGATTTCAGCGCTCCTGGTCGTCGCCATGCTCCTCGTCTCGAGTGGTCTCCTTTGAGAAGAGACACTACTGGTCGGAATCGTTTGATACCTCTTCGGGGCGGTTAGTAGTAGTCGAGAAGCGGGCCGTTTGCGAGTGGGCGCTACAGGATTTGAACCCGTGGCAGCTTGGTCCGAAGCCAAGTACTCTGTCCAGACTGAGCTAAGCGCCCGCATCGTGTTATTCCGTGCGGTTCCGTATAAGTCACTCGATTTTCACCGATTCCGACAGGGATCGACACACTCACCAATCGGGAATTCTCAGCCCATGACAATCGCCGCCGGGGGTCTTTGTTATGTAGTTCCAACGTCTATGCATGTCATGACGGAAGCTGAAGCCCCCATTCCAGACGAGGCGCAGTCCGGTGCGACACCGCTCGAGTTACTCTCGGACGACGAGGGTGGCTGGACCGCCGTTCCCGCGGATGCGAGCGGCGACGAGCGGGTGAGCAAGTGGCTCGAGATCGAGAGTGACACGCTCTGTGATCTCGAGGAGTGGCGCTGAGACGCCGGCCAGCATGCGGTGGTGGCCGGTCGAGACAGGCGGCTCACGTTCGATTCCGCTGTTACTCCTGATCTCGTCCGTGTTCGCTCGATCGCTGGGCGTCGTGTGAGTCCACGGCTGATTCGAGCCGCCGAAACCCACGACGGCGGACCGCACCGTTTAACCAGCCCGCATGACCACTCCCGCGTATGACAGTCGGGGAGACGGGTCGCGGGTTGCTCGAGTTGACGCGGCCGGTGAACGTGATCGCGGCGAGCGTGTTGACGTTCATCGGCTCGTTTGTCGCGGGCGGTGTAACCGGGGAACCGACCGGGGTCGCCGCAGCGGTCGGAGCCACGGCGCTGGCAGTCGGTGCGGGAAACGCGATCAACGATTACTTCGATCGAGAGATCGACCGGATCAACCAGCCCGAGCGGGCGATCCCCCGCGGTGCCGTGAGTCCGCGCGGTGCGCTCGCGTTCAGTATCGTTCTCTTTGTCAGTGCGGTCGGACTCGCACTCACGCTACCTCCGCTGGCGATTGCCATCGCGGCCGTCAATCTTCTCGCACTGATCGCGTACACTGAGATCTTCAAGGGGCTTCCCGGGCTCGGAAACGCACTCGTCGCCTACCTCGTCGGAAGCACGTTCCTCTTCGGGGCCGCGGCAATCGACGAGGCCGAGATCGGTCCAGCGGTCGTCCTCTTCGTGCTCGCGGCGATCGCGACGCTGACACGGGAGATAATCAAGGACGTTGAGGACATTGAAGGTGACCGCGAGGAGGGGCTGCACACGCTTCCGATCGCAATCGGGGAACGGCGAGCGCTCGCCGTCGCTGCCGTCCTCCTCGTCCTCGCAGTCGTCGCGAGCCCGATGCCGTTTCTCCGGGGGACTTCGGCGTCGCCTACCTGCTGGTCGTCATCCCGGCCGACATCGTCATGCTCGCCGCTGCGTATGTGAGTTTCGAGGACCCGACCGTCGGTCAATCGCGTCTCAAGTACGGAATGTTTCTCGCCTCGCTAGCGTTTATCGTCGGCCGCGCCGCCCTCGACCTTCCCCTGCCAATATAGCACGCAGAAACGGCGTTCACGACGGATCAGTGGCTGGTCCGACCGCGAACGTGACCAGTGGGTTTTATAATCAAAGTACTATAAGCTACTTCGCATATCTTCATACAACACGCCGGCCATCGGAGTGGGCTGTGGTTCACGCTCGTCGCCACGGCGATGGATGTGAGTATTCCGCATGTATGACCTCGCAGATGTCCTTCCGGACGCCGAACTCGATCCGGGGACGAACGTACTTGTCGCGGGCCCGCCACTGACGGGGAAACGGCGAATCGCCTTCGATATCCTCGGGAGTGGCGCGAACCGCGGTGACGGCTCGATTGTCGTCACCACGAAAGATAGCGCCGACAAAGTCCTCGAGAGTTTCGACGATCACGTCGACGACGGCGTCGAGCCCGACATCGGCGTCGTCGACTGTGTCACGAAACAGCGTGGCATCGGAACGATCGACGACGATCCGCGGATCAAGTACGCCTCCTCGCCCGTCGACATGACCGGGATCGGCATCAAGCTCTCGGAGTTCCTCAAGGAGTTCTACGAGACCCGTGGGCTCACCGAAAATCGCGTCCTCCTTCACTCCGTCTCGACGCTGTTGATGTACTCCGACCTCCAGACTGTCTTCCGGTTTCTCCACGTCTTTACGGGCCGGATTCAGAGCGCTGACGCGCTGGGCGTTTACGTCATCGACTCGACGGCCCACGACGACCAGACGATGAACACGCTCAAACAGCTCTTCGATGCCGTCGTCGAACTCGAGGAGACGGCCGACGACGAAGAGTTCGAGATCCGGACGGCTGGGCTGTCGACGTAGGCTTCTGTTGCAGCGTGCTGTATTCGACGGTGTGAGATGAGATACACTACAGCCGTCCACACTTCCACCATCGGGTGGGAAATCAAAAGGGGCCGAACGGTCGCGAGCCGAACCGACGCAAGCACGGCCGACAGGCCGCGCACAGCGAGGTGCAGGCCGCGAGCGTGAGGGGGCTTTCGGGCTGGTATCACTGCGCCGATGATAGGTACCGCTACGAGATCCCGTCTGTTTGCCACCGCGACCCTGAGACGTTTAGCCCTCGAACCCGTATACTCGTGTATGCCAGTCGAATCCACGGACGAGCTCGAGGAAATTCTCGAGTACGAGACGATCGCCGTCGTCGGCTGCTCGAGCACGCCCGGCAAGGCGGCCCACGACGTGCCGAAGTACCTGCTCGATCACGGCTACGACGTAATTCCGGTCAATCCATTCGCGGATGAGATTTTCGGCCGCGACGTCTATGACTCGCTGGCAGACGTCGAGGAAGAGATCGATGTCGTCTGTATCTTCCGGCCCAGCGAAGAGGTCAGCGAGATCGTCGATGCGGCCCTCGAGCGCGAGGACGTGACAGTCATCTGGACCCAGCAGGGGATTCGCGACGACGAGGCGGCAGCCCGCGCGGAGACTGCGGGTCGAGCCGTCGTCCAAGATCGGTGTATGAAGGTCCAGCACCGGCGGCTCGTCGCCTAGACGCCAATTTTTCGAACGTCCGTACGACGACCCGCGCCGACGACTGATCGAACCTACGACGTCCACTCCTCGAACGAGCGGTAGATCCCCTTCGAGAGGTAGCGTTCGCTCGAGTCCGGAAAGAGCGTCACGACCGTCTCGTGGGGAACGTCGAGATCGCCGCCCTCGATCTCGCGAGCGACTCGTTTCGCGGCCACGCTCGCGGCACCCGCGCTCGAGGCGACCAGATGGCCCTCTTCGCGAGCGAGGCGTTTGAGTTCGTCGTGGGCGTTGCGATCCGGGATGGCGTCGACGTCGTCGACCAGATCGGGCTCGAACAGTTCGTTGGTCGCGGTGTCGTGGGTGCCGATCCCTTCGGTCTTGTACTCGTCTTCGGCGCGGTCCTCACCGAGAAGTTCGCCGTAGACGGACCCCTCGGGTTCGACGGCGACGATGTGGGTCTCGGGATCCTGCTCGAGGGCGTAGCGAGCGATTCCCATGAGGGTGCCGGCGGTGCCACAGCCGGCGACGACCGCTCCCACCCGTCCGTCCAGCGCGTCGAAGATTTCGGGGGCCGTCGTCTCGTAGTGCGCCTCGGTGTTGAGCGGATTCGAGAACTGCTGTGGGACGGCTGCGTTGTCGAGTTCCGCTGCGAGCTCGTGAGCGCGGTCGATCGCACGCTCCATTCCGTCTTCCGTCGGCGTGTTGATGACCTCCCCGCCCAGTGCCGCCATCAACTGCTGTTTCTCCACGCTGAACCGCTCGGGAACGACGAAGATCGCGTCCAGTCCCAGTTGTTCGGCCGCGATTGCCAGCCCGATGCCCGTGTTGCCAGCCGTCGGCTCGATGATCGTCCCGTCCGGCGAGACGTCGCCGCGCTCGAGCATCCGCTCAAGCATGTATCGACCGATACGGTCCTTGATGCTCGCCCCGGGATTGAACGACTCGAGTTTCGCGTAGATCGGGACCGTGTTGGGACCGTCCTGGAGCCGAACGAGCGGCGTTCGACCGATCGTCTCGAGTACCGAATCCACCGGCTCCTCGTGGGTCGTCATCGGTTCGGCAAAAGTTGCCCGCGTTGTTAGCTTTTGTCCCGGCGGGGAATCGGGACACGGCCCTGCGTGCGGACGGCGCTCGACTCGATGGAGACGTTATTCGGCTGTCGTCTCCCCGGCCGCTGCGTCAGTCGTCTCGTCCTCGTTCGCCGCCGATTCGGCGTCCGCCTCGCTCTCGGCCTCGAGTTCGGCTTCGTCGATCGCGGCATCTGCCAGGATCTCCTCGCCGTCGATCCCCTGTTCTTCGGCGATCGCGAGCAAGAGCGCGCGCTGCTCAGTGAGCTGGTGGTCCATGCGCGTGACCGTATCGTGAGTTTCGTCCATTTCCTCCTCCAGTCCGGTGATGCGCTGCTGGAGTTTCTGTACTTGCTTGTACATCGCCTCGGCCCGGTCCGAGAGGCTCTGAATCTTCTTTGCGGTACTGCCAAGTCCCATACGTAATCAATTTGTCGACGTACTAATGGGCCTTTTCCTCCGATGGACATGCCGCGTGCTCGACCCGTGACAGTCCTCCCAACTGGTCAGACTTGTTTGCCAAATACTCGCATGATTCGACAGATTTATTACGAACCGTGGACAATCTCCTACTGAACTCGAGGTGATCAGCTATGGTGCGAGCAAGCCCACCTAGCACTTGGATGCAAGGCCTCGACCTCCCGTCCCAACTATTCGGAGACACCGGAGGCAGCGACTACGAACTGTATGAGGAGGACGACGAGTTCGTCCTCACGATCGACATGCCGGGCTTCGAGACCGACGAAATCGAGCTGGCATGGGACGACGGTGTCCTGAACGTCGCCGCCGAACACACCGACGAAAGTCGCGGACGCAAGAAGACGTACCACCGTCGATTCCGCTTCCCCAAGACGGTTGACGACGAGGAAATCGCTGCCGAGTACACCAACGGCGTGCTCGAAGTCCGGCTGCCCACGGCCGAGTCGACTGCCCATGGCAAGGAGATCCCACTCGGGGGCTAATCGCCACCTGACTCGGCGGTCGCGACGTCCTGGCTCCGTCCTATCACCGCAGACGAACCGCTCCCCGGCTCCGCTCGGTGAACTACCTCCCCGTCGACGCAATTAACGGTTCGCGCGCGTCGACCGGTCGGTCCCTGTCCTGACTTCGTCGTTCACACGGTCGCTCGCGTCGGCGAGGGAATTCCAGACGACCGTTACGAAATCCAACATAAGACCATGCGACTCCGAGTGAAACCGCTCAAACGGAAGGACGCAGGCAGCGATCTGGCCGCGATCGATCGCGAAACGATGGCCGAACTCGGTGTCTCGAGCGGCGAGTTCGTCGCGATCGAGGGTCCAGACGGTCGCGTCGTCGCGCGCGTCTGGCCGGGCCGCAGCGAGGACACCGGTCGGGGAATCGTCCGCATCGACGGCCAGCTCCGGCAGGCCGCCGGCGTTCGGATCGACGACGCGGTCGACGTCGAGGCGGCCGACGTCGAACCCGCCGAGCGAGTCACGCTCGCACTGCCGGAGAACGTCCGCATTCAGGGTGACGTCGGTTCCTACCTCAAGGACAAGCTCTCCGAACGGGCCGTCAGCCCCGGCGATACGTTCTCACTGTCGCTCGGCTTCGGCCTCCTCTCGACGCGCTCCGGCCGGCGGCTGCCGGTCACCGTCATCGATACCGAACCGAGCGGCTCCGTCATCGTCGGCGGCGACACCGATGTCGAGGTGACCGAACGCGGCGGCGAAGAGCTCTCGGTCGAAGCGACCGGCCCGCTCGAGGGCGAGGGAGACGCCGACGGCCAGCCGCCGGACGTCACCTACGAGGATGTCGGCGGCTTAGACGACGAACTCGAGCAGGTCCGCGAGATGATCGAACTGCCGATGCGCCATCCCGAACTCTTCAGAGCGCTCGGCATCGAGCCGCCGAAGGGTGTCCTGCTCCACGGCCCGCCGGGCACCGGCAAGACGCTGATCGCCCGCGCGGTGGCCAACGAGATCGACGCTCACTTCCAGACGATCTCCGGGCCGGAGATCATGTCGAAGTACTACGGCGAGAGCGAAGAGCAGCTCCGCGAGGTGTTCGAGGAAGCGGCCGAAAACGAGCCATCGATCGTCTTCATCGACGAACTCGACTCCATCGCACCCAAGCGCGAGGATGTCCAGGGCGACGTCGAGCGCCGCGTCGTCGCCCAGCTCCTCTCGCTGATGGACGGCTTAGAGCAGCGCGGCGAGATCACCGTCATCGGGACGACCAACCGCGTCGACGCCATCGATCCTGCCTTGCGCCGTCCTGGCCGATTCGACCGCGAGATCGAGATCGGCGTCCCCGACGCCGCGGGCCGCGAGGAGATCCTGCAGATCCACACCCGCGGCATGCCGCTGGCCGAGGACGTCGACCTCGAGCGCTACGCCGAGAACACCCACGGCTTCGTCGGGGCCGACCTCGAGAACCTCGCGAAGGAGGCCGCGATGACCGCCATGCGGCGAGTGCGGCCCGAGCTCGACCTCGACGAAGACGAGATCGACGCCGAGGCGCTCGAGGCAATCGAGATCGGGGAGGCCGACTTCAAGAGCGCCCTTCGCGGGATCGAACCCTCCGCGATGCGCGAGGTCTTCGTCGAGGTCCCCGACATCAGCTGGGAGGACGTCGGCGGCCTCGAGGACGCCAAGGAACGCCTACGCGAGAGCGTCCAGTGGCCGATGGAACACGCAGACGCCTACGAGCGAGTCGCGCTCGAGCCCGCCAAGGGCATCCTGCTGCACGGGCCGCCAGGCACCGGGAAGACCCTGCTCGCGAAAGCGGTGGCCAACGAGTCCCAGTCGAACTTCATCTCGGTGAAGGGCCCTGAGCTCTTCGATAAGTACGTCGGCGAATCGGAGAAGGGCGTCCGCGAGGTCTTCAGCAAGGCCCGCGAGAACGCCCCGACGATCGTCTTCTTCGACGAGATCGACGCTATCGCGAGCGAGCGCGGCAGCGGCGTTGGCGACTCCAACGTCGGCGAGCGCGTCGTCTCCCAGCTGCTGACCGAACTCGACGGGCTCGAGGAACTCGAGGACGTCGTCGTCATCGCGGCCTCGAACCGGCCCGAACTGATCGATGATGCGCTCCTCCGGCCGGGCCGGCTCGACCGCCACGTCTCCGTCGGCGAACCCGACGAGGACGCCCGCCGCGAAATCTTCGAGATTCACACTCAGGACCGACCGCTGGCCGACGATGTCGATCTCGACGAGCTCGCGGCCAAGACGGAGAGCTACACCGGTGCGGACGTCGAGGCCGTCTGCCGCGAGGCCGCGACGATCGCCGTCCGCGAACACGTCCGCGCCGCGGCGACCGGCGAGGAGCGCGATGTCGACGAGATCGAACTGACGGCCGATCACTTCGAGCGAGCGCTCGCAGAGATTTCGCCCGAATCGGCCGCCGAGTTCGAATCCGGCCCACGGGCCGGCGACTTCGACGAGGTCTTCGAGGGTTCCGAGACCGAAACCGAGGCGGAGTAACCGATCGGTCCCGCCGACACGTTGCCGCTTCGCGGTCACCGTCGCCGGTTCCGTCGGCGTCGGGCCTATCAGTCCGTATCGAACAACGAGTGAACGGAATTCGTTCCGCTCGAGGTGAGTAGAGATGGGCGACGCCAGATCTGACGCCAATTTCGACCTCAAAGCACCGGCGCAATAAGAGATCGGTCGCCGCGAACGCAGCGATGGGCTCGAGAGCGCCGTCGTTCGCTTCCTCGTTCACGCCCGACCCGTGTGCTGTCCGGCGATCCGAGAGGCGAAAGGTCCTTAAGTCCCAGCCCCCAATAATGGGATGGACTAGGTCGGGCAGTTTGGCCCTGCTCATTACCCGCGCTATGGTCATTAGCGGGGACCGAACACCGCAGGCGTCCGGTCAGACCGACCGGGGCCTCGGGAGCCAACAGAGAAGCCTCGTCCGTCGGGGACAGCGGTCCGCGATGGCCGTCCGCAGGGACGACCCATCGCGGTTAGTCGGCGACAGCCCATCAGGCGCGGAAGCGAGCAGTGGACCGCCGGACACCTGTCGCTCGACGGGTTGCGGGGTGGAGAAGGCAACCGAGATTCCCCCGATCGGAACGTCGGGCAACTGCGGCCGTCCGCATTCATACACAAGGAAACTTTGTTCTGCGCGAGCGGCAGCGCTACGCGCCTTGCTCGCTCGACAAAATCCGCAAAAGAGCACTCCGCGCTCTTTTGGACTGGGCGATTCCGTCGGAATCGCTTGCAGTCGGCGCTTCGCGCCGACTGCTCGAGGGACCGAGGTCCCTCGCCGCTCAAGAAACGTGCTCTTCCGTAGAGTCACGCGGTTCTCACCGTTGTTCGAGCCGCGCTCTCGGCCATCGAACTCCTCGATCCTCGAGTCGTGTTCGATTCGGATCCTGTAACGCGGTTCTCCGTTTGTCAGGGGTTATATACGTTCTACCGATGCCAAAATGTATGTTGGTAGGTCTGTTGCAACTCCCTCTCGGCCCGATCGAACTGACCATTTATTTCGCGGCAGTGGCGATCGTACTCAGTATCGTCGGCAGGCGGATTTACCGGGATGCGAAAGCGCGAGGGAGTAACTGGGCGTGGCAGTGGGCCGTCGGCATCGTCTTCTTATTGCTCGCTGGGCTCGGTCCCGGGGTAATTGGAGTTCTCCTCTATGTCACAGTTCGAGGAGACTACACGAAATCGAGTCGAAATAACGAGCGGTGAGAAGACTGGCATGTAGCATGGCTACGACACGCCGTCTGGTCCTACCTCCTCCTTGCGGATTATTCGGCGGGCTGTACAACGCTTTGCCCGCTCTCGAGGTTGAAACCGCCCTCGAGGGTGCGGACGGGGTAGGGGATGTCGATCCCGTCCTCGTCGAAGCGCTGTTTGACTGCGGTGACGTACTCCCCGCGGGTTCGAACGAAGTCGGAACGGGAGGGGTTCGAGATCCAGAACCGGGACTGGAGGCCAACGTCGGAGTCGCCAAGTTCCGTCAGTCGGACCGAGGGCGCGGGGTCGTCCATGATGTCAGGGTGGCGCTCGGCTTCCTCGACGATGATCTCGGTCGCCCGTTCGATGTCGTCGTCGTAGCCGATCCCAAAGATGAACTTTAGCCGGAGTTTGTCGGCGTCAACGGGGTTCTTGAGTACGCCGTCGGTGAGTGCCGAGTTTGGCACGGTAAGCAGTTCGTTGTCGAACGTTCGCACGCGAGTTACTCGGAGACTGATGTCCTCGACGGTGCCTGAGTACGTGCCGTCGTCCCACTCGATCCAATCGCCGATGCGGAACGGCTTGTCGGTGTAGATGAAGACACCCGCGACGAAGTTCGAGATCACGTCCTGCATTGCGAGCCCGATCGCGAGCGCCCCGGCCGCCGCGATGCCGGCCATCGAGACGAGGAAGTTTCCGTAGTCGGCGAACCCGAAGGCGACCGCAACGGCACCGAACCCGATGCCGAACCGCGTCAGCATCAACAGCGGGTTCTGGGCGTGTTCGTCGATCCCGCGCGTATCGAACGTTCGCTTGACAAGCGGTAAGACGACCGCTCGGCCGACGACCCAGATCGCGACGAGCGCGATGGCGAACTTAACTGCGCTCTCCGCGGCAGCGGCCTGCGCGACGGTGAGTCCGAACTCATCGAGGCTACGACCGATCGGACCGAGGGCTTGCAACGGGACTATCCCGCCGCCGTTCATCGATGGACGACTGCCGTATGGCCGCGCGTATCGATTAGCTCGGCATTGACGCGCTCAGCGAGGTCCGCCGCTTTCTCCTCGGTCGAACTCCCTGCACGGGCAGCACGGAGGAATTTCACTTTCACGAGGTTCCGGCTCGAGAGTTGGTCGTCGAGTTCGTCGACGACCGAGTCGATACCGCTCTTCCCAACCCAGACGGTGACGTCGAGATCGTGTGCTTGTTGCTTGAGTTCCTGTTTATCCATGGACCCGAATAACGAACCAAGGCGCTTCAATCTTCCCGATTCGGAAGCTGATTGAAGACCCGGTCGAGAACACCGAACCCGGGGCGAAACGGCAATCACTCCTCATAGGGATACCGCGCGTGTGCACCGCAGTCACAGGTAATAACGACGTGGCCGTCCCGTACTCTCACACGGGCATTCTTTCCTGGGCGGAGGTATGTGTCACACCGGTCACAGGTAAACCGACGAAACTCCCGCGGCAGCGTCAGCCGGTTTCGCTCTGCGACCCGCCGGGCGAGCCGGACGTAGTATCGGGCCCGATCGTCCGAACCGTCCGCTGCCGCCGCTCGAGCAAGGCCGTGAAGTCGCTCGATCCGTTCGACAGCGACGTCCATGCCCACCTTTTCGTCGGTCGACCTATTGATGTTGCGCTCCGACGGTGTGATGGAGTCGACCGCGTTCGCTGGAGGCTGTCTGTTAGTCAATCCCACGTCAGAATACAGTTAAGAGGACTATGCTGCTGATTGAAAAGATTCTTTACCCTGCCACGTATTCGTTTGTAATACGCAATATGTTATATATCAAATGAGAAGAGGTGTTACATAACGGTATGAGTCGAAAGCCCTCCCCTAACGACGGCGTGAGCAGACGGTCGTTTCTGGCTGCCGGTGTAACCGGGGCGGCCCTCACGATGAGTGGCTGTATTGATCGTGTTCAGAGCGTCGTCGATCAGGACGGAGACGATCAATTCTCGCTGTCCATCACGACGGTTCCAGCAGACTCGGACCGACAAAACATCCGGATCGCCCGCCGGCTCGAGGCGAACCTCGAGAAGGTGGGTATCGATGTCTCGCTGGATATGCGGTCTCGGTCCGAGTTACTAGAGACCGTCTTGATCGACCACGACTTCGATTGCTACGTCGGACTCCATCCCGCCGACTACGACCCCGACTTCCTCTACGAGGCCCTCCACTCCACGTATGCGAGCGAAGCCGGTCGGCAGAACCCCTTCGGGTTCACCAATATGGCGTTCGATACGCATCTTGAGAACCAGCGGCAAACCGACGGTGACGAACGCAAACGACACGTCCAGTCCGTCCTAACGGGACTGGCACAGGCAAAACCGTTCGACCCGATCTGTATTCCCGAGGAACATCGCGTCGCCCGAGCGAATCGGTTCGACGGCTGGAGCGAGGGCCACCTCGCAACCCGCCACGGCTATCTGGGCCTCGAGCCCGAGGACGATGTCGACCGACTGCACGCGCTCGTGACCGACAGTCGGATGACCCGGAACCTCAATCCGCTTTCGGCGACGTTCCGGAACCGCGGGACGACCATCGATCTGCTCTACGACTCTCTGGGGACCGAACACGAGGGTGAAGTCAAACCATGGCTCGCCAAGTCGTGGGATTTCCCGGAGGAAACGATGGGTTCGGGCTCCGAGACAGCAGATGGAGAGACGATGCGGACGGCGACGGTCACACTTCGAGAGGAGTGTCAGTTCCACGACGGTGAACCCGTGACCGCCGAGGACGTCGCCTTCACCTATAAGTTCCTCAGCGATACGTCGTGGGGTCGGGCACCGGTCGCGTCACCGGCACCGCGGTACCGAGGGTATGCCGACGTGATCAAGGCAGTGACGGTCGACAGCGACCGCGAGCTCACGGTCACCGTGACGGGCGGCCAAGAGACTGTCAAGCGGGCGTTTACCGTACCGATTTTGCCCAGACACATCTGGCTCAAACTGATCGATAAGTACGCCACGGGCGATGATTTCACTGCACCGCAGGGACGGTGGACAGTCGTCTCCGGAAGCAATATCCCACCCGTCGGCAGCGGCCCGTTCCAATTCGACAGTCGATCCGAAGACGAGTCCCTCGTCCTCCAGCGCTTCGAGGACCACTTTACGCTTCGGGACGACGTCGAACTCCCCGAACCGACGGTCGAGGAAGTGCAGTTCACCGTCGATCCCGCGAGCAACTCGTCGATCACTCGAGTCGAAGACGGTGGGGCGGATGTCACGGCGACGATGCTCAGTGCACACTCGGTGCCAGCAATTCCCGACTCGTCGGAACTCGAGCAGCTCCGGTCCCCGTCGCGAACGTTCTATCATCTCGGATTCAACGTCCGAAACGCACCCTTCAGCAACCCCCACGTCCGCAGGGCGATCACGCAGTTACTGGACAAGGAGGCGATCGCGACGGACGTGTTCTACGGGAACGCAACGCCCGTCGCATCGCCGGTGACCGATGAGTGGGTTCCCGAGAGCCTCGGGTGGGATGGCGACGATCCAGTGACGCCGTTTGCCGGCACTGATGGCGACCTCAATGTCGACGCCGCAAAGGTGGCGTTCGAGCGAGCCGGGTTTCGATACGATGATAACGGGCGACTACTTGGAGGCTATTAGGAGCGATGCTCGCCGATGTGCTGATTCAACTCGTCGTCGTGATCGGGTTCCTTATCCCGATCTCGGTAGCACTCTTCATCGGCCGTGAGCGCCTCGTACAGACGCGGTCGGAGTGGCGAACCCGACTCAAAACGTCAGCACCGGCTATCGCCGTCTTGCTCGTCGTCTTGTTGATCAATCGCTTCGCCAGACAACGTGCACCGCGGCTCTCCCGAGAGATCGGATACCATCTCACTGCGAGTTTCTACAATATCGAGGGGAGTTTATCCTGATCTTCAAGTCAATCGCGACCCCAGAGACGACGGCGTATTTCACGACGATCTACGTCTACGGCTACGTCTTCCTGCTCATCTTCCCAGTTATCGCGTACTTTACACTGCCAGATACGCGACTGTTTCGTCGGTTGTTGGCAGCGTACGCGCTCAACTATGTGATCGGGCTCGTTCTCTATATCTTCGTTATCGCGTACGGCCCCCGAAACGTGATGCCCGCCGAAGTCGCAGAAAGGATGATTTTTGATACCAATCCACAGTATCAATATCTTACCCGCGAGGTCAACAGTAACACTAACGTCTTCCCGTCGCTTCACACCTCGCTCTCGGCGACCGTCGCGACGTTCGCAGCGATAACGCGCTCGGCGTTTCCGAAGTGGTTCCCAGTCGCAATCGTGCTGGCGGCCAGCGTCGCGATTTCGACGATGTTCCTCGGAATCCACTGGGGGATCGACGTGATCGCCGGAATGCTTCTCGCAGCCCTCAGTGTCATCCTCTCGGATCGACTCGTTGATCGCTGGTCCGTGTCCGAACTCCTCGACGAGCGACTCCAGCAGTTCGAGGACTGGATACCGTGGATGGAACGAAGCGAGTAACTGCGATGTCGTGCCGCCCAATAGACCGGGAACACGATTGATAGCCGCAACGACGTGGCTACGAATTGCCCTCTAGCAAGCGATCGGTAGCGCTCCTACAATCTGGGAGAGCGCAATACTGTTATATCATGGCTCTTCAACTATGATAAACGAACGAAATGAATAGGAGACGGGCCGCCCCGAATCGAGATAACCGCGGCGGTGATAGCGGAGCCCTCAGTCGTCGTGCCATGTTAGCAGCGACGGCCGGACTGACCGTCTCGAGCAGCGGCTGTCTCCGCCAGGTTCGGAACATCGTCAGGTCGGACGACATCAAGCAGCTCTCCGTGACGATCACGACGGTCCCGGCGGACGCGGACAGACAACCCGTTCGAATCGCCCGTCACCTCGAGGAGAACCTCGAGGCCGTCGGAGTCGACGTTTCCCTCGACATTCGATCCGACATCGAGTTCCGCCGAGCCGTATTGTACAACCACGAGTTCGATATCTGCATCGGACGTCATCCGGGCGGGACCGATCCCGACTTCCTCTACGAGGCGTTGTACTCGCGGTATATCGATGAATCGGGATGGCAGAACCCGTTCGGGTTCACCAACCAAAACATCGACGAACTCCTCAAGGACCAGCGCAACGCCGAGGGTGATGCGCGCCGCGAAGCCGTCACAGCAATGCTCGAGGAGATCGCGACCGAACAGCCGTTCGTTCCGATCTGTATCCCCGAGGAACACCGGGTCGTCAGGACGAATCGGCTCGACGGCTGGAAAGAAGGCCATCTCGCGACACGCCACGGCTATCTCGGTCTCGAGCCGGCTAACGGCGTCGATACGCTCCGAGTTGCCCACACTGACGCCAGGCTGACGGAGAACCTCAATCCGATCGCGACCGACTACCGTCATCGCGGAACGATCACCGATCTATTGTACGACTCGCTGGCGACCCAGAACGGCGACGGCGCTATCCAGCCGTGGCTCGCAGAATCGTGGGAATGGGATGGCCGGACGGTCGATGTCGTCCTCCGTGATGATTGCGAGTTCCACGACGGGGAGCCGTTGACCGCCGAGGATATTGACTTCACGTATCGGTTCCTCCAGGATACCTCGCTTGGTGATCACGACACGGCCTCGCCCGCACCACTGTACCGGGGACAGGTCGACGCCATCGAATCGATCAATATCCACCACGGCCACCGCATCGAACTCACGGTTGAAACGTCGCCGGCGGTCGGCGAACGCGCGCTTCTCGTTCCGATACTCCCCGCCCATCTCTGGCGTGATCGGGCGACCGACGTCATGGGACCCGGTAGCCCCAGCATTGCTCAAGGGACCACGGAGGCCGTCGTCACGAACAACATCCCGCCGATCGGTAGCGGCCCGTTCCAGTTCGACAGTCGGACCGAGGGGGCCCAACTGACGCTCGAGCGGTTCGATTCCCACTTCACACGTCGCCCGTCCGTCGATCTCCCGGAACCGACTGTCGACGAGTACTCCGTCGGAATCCACCCGAGCGGCGACACGGCGGCACAGGTTGTCGAAAACAGTGACGCCGACGTAACGAGTCTCCCGCTTGGCCCCACTGATATCGGCGGTGTCGACACGTCCGACGACGTACAGTTGCTCGAGTCGCCATCGTGGTCGTTTTACTGTCTTGGATTCAACACCCGCGACGCACCATTTAGCAACTACCGGTTCCGGCGGGTGATCGCACAGTTACTCGACAAGGAGTGGTTGATTGGCGAGATATTCCACGGCTACGCCAGCCCCGTCGCAACCCCCGTCACCGACGAGTGGGTACCCAAGAGCCTCGAGTGGGATGGTAGTGACCCCGAAACGCCGTTCATGGGCTCGGAGGGCGAGGTCGACGTCCGCGCAGCGAAGGCGGCGTTCAAAGCTGCCGGCTTCCGATACGACGACCACGGCCGGCTTCGGGTCAGACAGTAACAGGTCGATCTTCGTTCTCGAGACGCGTCGATAGCGCCGTCGCTGGTCGGCGTAAAAACGACAAAAACGAAGTGAACAGCCGTTAGTCCTCGAGCGCGTCGGCGATACGCTTCAGCGCGCGGGTCTGGTCGCGGAGTTCGTCGCGCATCTGTCGGACCTCGCGGACGAGTTCTTCGTTGCTCTCGTCCTGTCCGCCAGCGCTCGGGCCGCCGGCACCGGGACCACCAGGACCGGCACCGGGGCCGCCACCGCCGCCCATCATGCCGCCCATCATCTGCGCGAACGGGTTGCCGCCCATGCCACCGGGGCCGCCGGGGCCGCCACCGCCGCCGCCGCCGCCGAACGGACTCTCGGGGGCTCACCCTCGCCCTCGCCTTCCTCGGCTCGCTTCTCTCGGATTTCCTCGACGCGTTCGCGGAAGGATTTCTCCTCGCTTTCCTCGCCTGCGTCTCCGTCGGGGGATTCGTTTTCGTCCGTCATACTATCGGATTCCGTTGCGTGAGGGAAAAGGGTTGCCATGTTTCGGATACTCGTGCGACCGTCTCCCGTATTCACTCGGCGATCAATGCTTGCACAAAACCGACCCGAGAGGATCCGGTACCCATCGTATGGACGACGACCGATCCGACCGAGAACCGATCGTCAGCGAGGGGCCGTACGCGATCGTCAACGCGAGCGACGGCGAACGAGCGGACTACTGGCTCGTCTCGACGGACGATGACGGGATCGGCGACGCGGCTGACCACCAGCGCGGCGTCCCGATCGACGACACTTCGATCGCCGATCTCGACGCCGCCGTCTCGCGGCTTCGAGGACTGAAAACCGACGTCAAGGACGCGTCGGAGTCGGTCGAGCTCACCTGCCACGAGTGCGGCAAACGTGGACATACACCGGGTCGGACGAGCACGCGTCGTGTCCGAACTGCGAGACGGAGGTTCCCGCCGAGGGGATCGGTCCGTGAGTGTGTGATTGCACGGGTAACGACAGACCTTGAGGGCCATCGCCACCACGAGCACGAAGGCCGAACGATTGTGAGCGGCGGCGTCGAATCGAGACATCCGAGTCAGCATGGTTCAGAGGACACGAAAACGCGGCTACCGGTCGGTCTCCGAACGCCAACGGAGTGTACGATGACGCGGCCGACAAGACTGGAGACGATCGTCGGGATTGGAACGTCGGTGGCGACCGTCGGCGAGACGGGCGTCGTCGCCGGACCGACGGATTCAGCGGCCGTTCTTGAGACGGAGTGGGAGACCGATTACCCTCGCTGCGTGTATCAGCCGGACGGTGACGGCGGGTGGGACGTCACGATGCCGATCACCATGCATGTCGCCGTTCCGGGCGAGCAACGAGCGCTCACTGCGATCGAAGCCGAGTTTACGGGCCTCGAGAATCCGCGCTGGACGCGAGTCTTTCCCAACGCGGAGACCGTGGCGTGGGACAGCGACAGCGAGGAACTCGTCGCCCCGAACTACTCGGTTCGCCGGCCGCGGCTGGGCGACGAGTGGACTCACGTCCACATCTGGGAACTCGATGCGGACCAAGTGGCGATCCACGCACACCTAGACGTCATCGATCTAGAGTACGCGTATCTCCACCGCGGCGCTCACTACGACGTTGCCACGCGGCAGGTCCGAGAGCATCTCACCGCGAACGATTGGCGACGAGAAACGCCCTACAGCATCGAGTATGGCGTCGACGAGGAGAAACGGGCGACCTGGGGCCCGACGGGAGATACGAAACTCGAGTATGTCTCCGGCTGATCGGTATGGAGCGAAACGAAGTCCTCGATTGGCGAACGGTGACCGCAGGGAACCGTGAGCACAGCGAACCGCTGCGTGAACCCGTTCGAGGTCGTCGCGAACTCGTGAGTGACTGCTCGGAAGACCACTGCGTCTTCCGGTGGATGAGCGAACGAACGTAGTGAGTGAGCGGTAGCGCGGAACCCCGGTTCCGCGAGCAGTCGAACGGGTTCGAAGCACTCGTGAGACGACGGTGAAACCGTCTCACAGCGCCCGTGAGGAGAACTCGGTTGGGGTAGGTGTGGCATCGCCTTGTTGCCAGCATGAGTAGATCGCTCTCCTTGTCAGTCCACTGGGGACGGTCGAATACTCGTTTAACCGGTTCCCACTCTACCGAACGGAGATGATTACTAGTCGTTACTCGAACGATCCGAGTGACGACTGGAGATCCTGATCCGATGTGCCTGCCTCGAGGTCGTATCCAACCAGATCGCGCATGTCGACGGCGTAGGTCGTCCCGCCGTTTGCGAGGACCAGCAGCCGACCTTTGACGCCGACGACGGTTCCCGAGGCAATCGTCTCACGTACCGGGCGAGCCGCAAGCTCCATCCCGTAGTCGAGCTCGAACCGGTCGATGACGTCGAACGCCGTGAGGGCGGACTCCCAGGCGTCCTCGTCGATGTCGGCCGCGAGCGCGGCGACCTTCGGGCCGGTTCGAACACGGTCGACGAGCCGGGTCGCGATTTCGGCCTCAAGTTCGCGGGCGATCCGGCCGTTCGAGACAGTGTGGACGTGAGCCGCGCGGTCGGCCCCCTGCTCGCGCAGGCGGGTCTCGAGTCGCCGGTGTTTCGTGACGCCGACCTTGAACGTGTCCGGGGCGAAAGCCGCGATGTAGACGGCGTGTTCCTCGTAACAGTCCATCTCGTCTTTCAGGCAGGTGCCGGTACAGCGCGCACAGACCCACGTGCTCGTATGGTAGTCGCAGTAGGGGACCGACGGCCGGTTACAGGAGACGTGTTCGCCGTCATGGATGGTGCCAGCACAGTGGCGATCCTCGAGCGCGTACGCGAGGTCGTCGCCGGCCTCGAGCGGGCGGTGGTCGACATCGCCGCTGCCGTCGCTGATCAGCAGCGCCGATCCCCGTCCACTCGGTTCGTAGCCGACCAGTTGCACGCCGCCACCTTCGAGTCGGGCGCAAATAGACGTAGCGCTCTCGGGATATGGACGGGCTCCGTTCGTGTCTCGGCGTCAGGGATACGGTCCCTGTCGCTACTGTCGAATACATACCGATACGACGACGAAGTTGTTAATTCGTGTTGTAAACACTCCAATTTATATAAAATATACAAGATATTGTGCTAGTTCGGGGGTGTATCTATCGGAGATATGTCGGGTACACACTCCAACGGACGAGCGGATTCGACGACGAACGATCGGCGAACGTTTCTGCAGACGATCGGACTAGCCGCGGCGTCGACCGGTCTCGTCGGCACCGCGACCGCGGATCCCGAGTCAGGCGAATCGACGGTCAATGAACGTGATGCCGACAGAGACCTCGTCGCGCTCACGCACGGCGTCGCCGCGGGCGACGTCACGGCGACGACGGCGACGATCTGGGGACGTGCGGATGGCGACGCGACCATCCATATCGCGTACGGCCACGACGGGTCGTTCGACGATGTCGGCTACGATCGAACGACGGTCGACCCCGAGACCGACTACACCGGCCGCGTCCGACTCGAGTTCCTCGAGTCCGGGACCCGGTATCGGTACCACGTCTGGGCTACGCGGTCTGAGACGGCGTATCGAACACTGCGCGACGGAGACGACGGTAACGGCGCTCGAGGCCGAGACGGTGGACGGGAACCCGACTCGGACGGGGCAGGTAAAAACGGCCGCGGACCGCGCGAAGACGACTCTCTCGAGACGGGGCGCGGCCCCGGTGAGAATCCGGAACGCGGCGGTCAAGGCGGAAACGGGCCGGCCGACGGCGACGTTCCCGACGATCTGATCCCCAATGTGGTCGAAAGCGGGACCTTCGTCACCGCACCGGCCCCTGACGACGAAGCGAGCGTCACCTTCGCCTGGAGCGGCGACACGTGGGGCTACGGTGACGATCCTATCGAGCCGCCGTTCCCGGGATTGCGGACGATCGCGGAGCGCGAGCCGGACTTCTTCCTGTATCACGGCGACACGATCTACGCTGACGCGCAGACGCCGGCCGGGAAGATCACTGAGGATACGCCGATCGACGACGCCCTCGAGATCTATCGGGACAAGTACAAGGAGATGCGCGATCCGCCAGAAGCGGTCGCAGAGCGGACGAATTTGCGGGAATTGCTCGAGACGACGTCGGTGTATACCGTCTGGGACGACCACGAGGTCATCAACAACTTCGCGGGGCCAATCGAGCCGCTGATGCCCGAGGGTCGGCGGGCCTTCCGCGAGTACTGGCCGCTCGACCGGGACGACGGGGCCGATCCCGGCGAGTCAAATCGGTTCTACGACTCGTTCCGCTGGGGGAAACACGTCGAGTTGTTCGTCATCGACACCCGCCAGTACCGCGATCCGAACGTCGAACTCGACTCGAAGACGCTGCTCGGCGAGGAGCAACTCGAGTGGCTGAAAGGTGCGCTCGCCGGCTCCGACGCGACCTGGAAGGTCCTCGCCTCGCCGGCCCCGCTTGGCTATCCGTCGGACTCGTGGGCGACGCCGGCCGATCGAACCGGCTACGAGGCGGAACTGCTCGAGGTCGTCGAGCACGTCCGGACGGAACCGGTCTCGAACCTGGTCGTCGTCGCCGGCGATGTTCACAAGTCGGTCGTGGGCGCGTTCGATCCGGACGACGACGGCGAGTTCGAGTTCTTTGAGGCCATCGCTGGACCACTGGGCGCGCCGGCGGGCGAACCCGACGACCTCTATCCGGCGCTGAACCCGACGGAGTTCTTCGCTAAGGGCGAGTACGCCAACTTCGGCACCGTCGATGTCGACGAATCGGGTGAGACCCTGACGATCGGCATCTACGACGAACAGGGAACTGAACAGTTCACGAAGACGATTCACGCTGACGATATCGACGCCGGTACCGGTCCCGAGTCGGTCGACCGCGTCGAGAGCACGTTTGACGAGGACGGCGACGGCTGGCTCATCTCGCAGAACGGAGGGAGCAATCATCCGGTCTACCGCGAGAGCGGCGGCAACTCCGGCGGCCACGTCAGCGACGAGGAAAATCAGGGCGGAGTCGCTTGGTACTATCAAGCGCCGTTCAAGTTCCTCGGCGACCGCGAGGAGTTCTACGGCGGTTCCCTCTCCTTCGACGTTCGGCAGGTCCAGATCGACCGCCAGTTCGACGCCGAACCGGTCGAAGGCGGTGACGTTCTGCTCGCAAACGGTGACACGAAACTCGTCTACGAGTTCCGCGGCCCCGAGAGCACGCCGGGCGAGGAGTGGACCGACTTCGAGGTGCCGCTTTCGGCCGACGCGACCTGGATCAATCTGACGAGCCAAGAGCTACTTGCCACCGAAGAGCGGCTCCGAGAGGTCCTTGGTAATCTCGAGGCCCTCCGAATTCGCGGCGAGTACCGGTCAGGCGACGACACGAGCTACCTTGACAACGTCGTCCTCTCGAGATAGCGCGACACTGCACTCCTGTTTCGGGCCACGGGGAAGACCTATCCACGACGGCCGCCAAACCTGAGTCATGAGCCTCGAGGGATCGCTCGAGACGCCGGCTGACGGGTCCAGAGATGCCGTGATGTTCGTATTCGCCGTCACCAATACGGGCGACGAGCCCGTCGAACTCGAGTTCTCGGACGCGTGCAAGGCGGAGTTCGTGCTCGCAGCTGACGACGAAGAGGTCTGGCGATTCAGCGAGGAGCGCATGTTCGCGCAGGTACTCAGTTCGGAAACGCTCGACCCCGGCGAGTCGACGACTTACGAGGCGGAATGGTCCGACCTCGAGCCGGGCGAGTACACAGCTACCGCGGCGTTGCAAGCGAGAGAGCGGACCTGTAAGGCGACAACTCCGGTCACCGTCTCGGGATGAACGGGTGGTGACACCGTCCGGGACGGAGTCGTTCATCCGAACTGGTTCGGCTTTACGGACCCTATTTTATCCAAACCAGAATTATATTTCGGCTATCGAAGAGGAACTATTGTGCATCTCCATAGGGTATATACCAGTTCCGTCCGAACGATCGACCATGCAAGCGCTGGTCATCGCGGCACACGGATCGCACCTGAATCCGGACGCGTCGGACCCGACCTACGCCCACGCGGACACGATCCGCGAAACGGGCGCGTTCGACGAGGTCCGCGAGGCGTTCTGGAAGGAGGAACCCCACTTCCGCGAGGTGATCCGCACCCTCGAGTCCGACGAAGTGTTCGTCGTCCCGCTCTTCATCAGCGAGGGCTATTTCACCGAGCAGATCATTCCGCGGGAACTGCGACTCGATGACTGGGACCCCGATCAGTGGGAGTCCGACGGTACCAGTGCCTCACAGGCCACGCTTGAGGCCGAGGACGTCGGGAAGACGATCCACTACTGCGGTCCGGTCGGGACCCACGATGCGATGACGGACGTGATCATCCAGCGGGCCGAGACCGCGACGGAGGATCCGAACGTCGGCGACGGATTCGGGCTGACGGTCGTCGGCCACGGTACCGACCGGAACGAGAACTCCGCGAAGGCCATCGAGTACCACAGCGACCGCATCGCCGAGCGCGACCGCTTCGACGAGGTGACGGCGCTGTTCATGGACGAGGAGCCGGAGGTCGACGACGTCACCGATTACTTCGAGAGCGACGACATCGTTGTCGTCCCGCTGTTCATCGCCGACGGTTACCACACCCAGGAGGACATCCCCGAGGACATGGGGCTGACCGAGGACTACCGGCTCGGCTGGGACGTGCCGAGCGAGGTCGACGGTCACCAGATCTGGTACACCGGTGCTGTCGGCACGGAGGACCTGCTGGCCGATGTCCTCCTCGAGCGGGCGGCCGACGCCGGGGCCGACATCGGCGACGCCCGCGAGGCGGTCCAGAAACTCGCCGCATCGGTCGCCGAAACCGGGGCCGACTCCGGTCCAGAACCGAACGCGGGAGCGGGCGCGGGGGACTGACGCATGACGGTGGCGACGGACGACCTCGAGATACTGCTCGAACGCGCGTCCGCTGGCGTCGCGTTCGACGGCCTACACGTCGCGGAAACCGACGGCGAGTACACCCTCGAGACACCGGTCAACGAGTGGACCGGCCTCAACGAGACCGACCTCCGTCAAGCGCTTGAATCCGCCGATGAGTACGTCACGAACTGGCGCTACTGGCAGGAGGAGATCGGCAGCGAAGGAACCGCTCGTCGGGCCTTCCTCCGGTGGTGTGAGCGAGCGCCGGTCACGGACGCCGAACCGGACGAAGCGACGACCGGTCCCTGGAGCGACGGTGACGGTGACGCGGATGCCGACGGAGATGCGCTCCCAGTCCACGAACGGTACGATGCGCTCCGCGACGGCATCAACCGCGAGTGGGGCCAACTCTCTATCACTGCCCGCTTCGTCGATATCGACGACCCCGACGGCGAGCGCGTCTACGATCTCTGGCACGTCGACGACGCCGGTACCGATCTCGGCGACCTCGAGGTTTACGACGACCCTCGCGATGCACGCGACCTCGCGACCTACGACGAGGACGGCCGGTATCGGCCGCTGAAAACCGCGCCGACGCTGCCCGGTGGCTGGACGTTTACCGGCCTCTCGGGGGACGAACTCGTCGAAACGGTCGAGTTCTTCTATCCCGCGACGGTCGCCAACTGGCACCGCGAGTTGCGGGGCAACCTTGACGTTGACCACTGGCTCGAGACCGCCGAGCGACAGACAGGGATCTACGATGTGATCGACGAACTCCCCCGCGAGGCCGTCGAGTGGATGGTAGAGGCCTGCTGTGTCGACTCCCAGTGTCTCCGCCGCCGCGAGTGGCAGTACGAGGAGGGCGACGACCTCGATGTCGACGGCGGCGACGGGCCGTTCCCCTGCCGCGAGCCGTGCTCGCTCGTGATTGCCGCCGCTCGCAAGTGGGCCATCCTCGAGTCCGAGTCGGAACGCACCTACGAACTCGAGTTGACGACCAGCGAACTCAACCAGCTTGAAGAACTAATCGACGCGGTCGCAGAGGGTCACACCGACGAGATCCGCGAGGCGGACGTCAACGACGGCGCGAACCGCTACCGGGCGCGCTACCTTCGAGCGAAGCGGTTCGACGACGAGGGCGACCTCGAGGCGACACAGGTCGACGAGTGACCACCGACCCGCTGGCTCCACCTCTGCTCTGAGTGTATAGTAGCCACTGAAACGAGTAACACGCTGATCGCATAGCTGTCATGCGATCGGGTGTGCAGTGACTGTCAGTAGCGACGATAGCCTTCGCCGACCGATGACGCCCTTCGTCTCTCGGTCGGCGAAGATGCTACTGTATCAGCAAGAATAGCGCCACGAGAACGCCGACGACGACGATCCCCATCCCGGCGGTCGCGACGGGGCCACCGATCGTCGCTGTCGTCAGCGCTGCGACACCGACCGCGACCGCGCCGAGCGCGAGCACAACGAGCGTCGCTGGCTCGAGCCCGCCTACGGCGGTGAACCGGTCGACGCCCCGTTCGAGTGCCGTCGGGTCGGGCTCCGGTCGAGCGGGTTCGGCGAGCGATTCGTCGACATCGACGTCCGGCGTCCCGGGGACGACGGTGACGCCGATCGAGACCGATTCGGAACCGTAGCCGGTCAGTACCTCGAGGCGGCCGTCAACGGGGCGGTCGATGACGTCGACATTGACGGCGACCGGAACCGCGGTTACGGTATCCGGTTCGACGTAGTAGTTGGTCTCGCCGAGCGATGCGATCCGTTCGAGGTCATCGTCGAGACGGCAGTGAACGTGCGCGGGCGTCTCGTGGCCGTATAACAGGACCGCGAACGGCTCGCTGGTTTCGAGCGTCTCGCTCGCTGCCTCAAGCGCGTCGGCGGCCCCGCGGTTGACGTGGACGGTGACCTCGGATCCGGACATAGTCAGTGGGGCCGATCAGGCCGGTGTCTCCTCTCGCATATCCGGTGGCAGCAGGTTTGGAATGCCGTCTTCGATCGGGTAGGCCTCGCCACACTCGGTACAGACGAGTTCGCCGCCGACGACCTCCTCGTCGTCGTACTCGGCGTCCTCGAGCACCAAGTCGTGTTTGTCGAGCGGACAGCAGAGAATGTCCAGTAACGACTCCTTCATACTACGTAGGCTTGCCGCCTGCAGCAAAAGGTTTCGGGAACGGCACGAGCGAGTTGCGTGCGACCGTCCCCTCGCGGCTTACTCGTACGGGTTCTCGACGACGACGGTCTCTTCGCGACCCGGGCCGACGCCGACGGCGTAGATCGGTGCGTCGAGTTCGTCGCTGATGTACTCGAGGTAGGTGCGTGCGTTTTCGGGGATCGCCTCGTAGCCGTCCTCGGCGACCGCGGCCCAGTCGACCGCTGGCCAGCCGTCGAACGATTTGAAGGTGGCTTCACAGCGCCCCCACTGTTCGGTCGTCGGGGGCATCGTGAAGATTTCCTCACCGTCGAACTCGTAGCTGTGGCCGACGTCGACCGTGTCGAGTCCGGACAGGACGTCGATGTGGTTGACTGCGAGCCCGGTGAAGCCGTTCGCGCGGGCCGCGTGGCGGAGCATGGGCATGTCGAGCCAGCCGACCCGCCGCGGGCGGCCGGTGACGGTGCCGTACTCCCCACCCTCGTCGCGGATGTAGGTCGCGAGTTCCTCTTCGTCCTCGCTGGATCCCTGATCCGCGTCGTAGTCGGGCGTCTGGTCCTCGACGCCACCGAGTTCAGTCGGCAGCGGACCGGTCCCGACCCGCGAGAGGTAGGCCTTGACGATGCCGATGACTTCGCCGTCGCCGATGACGGTCGGACCGAGCCCGGTGCCGACAGTCGCGCCGCCCGCGGTCGGGTTCGAGGAGGTGACGTAGGGGTAGACCCCGTGGTCGATGTCGAGCGAGGTCCCCTGTGCCCCCTCGAGCATGACGTTGTCGCCGTCGTCGATGCGGTCCTGGAGGAAGGTGCCACAGTCGACGGTCATGTCCTCTTCCGCGAGGCGCTCGCCGTACTCGCGGTAGGTCTCATAGAGGTGATCAATATCGAACTCCTCGCCGGTCTCCTTGTCGAAGACCTCCTCGGCGAGGGCCGTCTTCTGCGGAACGACGTACTCGAGGCGCTCGCGGAGCACGTCGGGATCGAGCAGATCGCCCACTCGGACGCCGCGGCGGCCGGCCTTGTCCTCGTAGGTCGGTCCGATGCCGCGTTTGGTCGTCCCGGCAGCGAGATCTTCCTTTTCCTCCTCCTCGATGCCATCAAGCGCACGGTGATAGGGGAGAATGACATGGGCGCGCTCGGCCACGCGGACGTCCGGCTCGAGTCCGCGGTCGCGGAGGGTATCGATCTCGTCGAACAGCGTCTCGGGGTTGACGACGCAACCGTTGCCGAGCACGCCGACTTTCCCTCGGACGGCACCCGACGGCACGAGCGACAGTTTGTACTTCGTACCGTCGTGGACGACGGTATGTCCAGCGTTGTCCCCGCCCTGATAGCGGGCGACGACGTCGGCGGCGTCGCCGTAGAGGTCGACGACACCACCCTTGCCTTCGTCGCCGAGTTGCGACCCGACGATAGTGACGGTCATAACAGCGGCGGATTCTTGCCCGGCCGATAAACAGATTTCGGTATACGGGTGGCTGGCAGTCAGCAAACGGATTCGACGAGCCGGCGGTCGACAGCTTTCGTCCCGAGAGCTACCAGTATATATGTGAGTGGTTCCAACGATCGATAGACGACGCGTACCGACCGTCTTCGGTCGAGGGAACGAGACGACTGGCGACGGTGGTCGACCGTGCGATCCGAGTTCCGCTCCGCGGCCGTTCGCGACCCACGGGGCTAACCGGATCCGAGAGCCGACGATTCCGGGGACCACCGGGATCGGAAACGTTAACTACTGACAGGATCGACCATTTAGTTGAGAGTGGTCCTTTCAGTCGCCGAGAGTAACTTTTAAAAGGTCCAAAGACAAGTTAACAAATGCCATGATAGATAGACTCGAGAAGGAAGTTGATATGCTGGAACGTCATCTCCAGGTCCTGAAGATGGTTATCGAGAACGAACCGATCGGGATCGTCAAAATGTCCAACGAGACGGGCTACCCCCACCACAAGGTTCGCTACTCGCTTCGGGTCCTCGAGGAAGAAAACCTAATCGAGCCCTCGAGCCAGGGTGCGATCAAGACCGAGCGCACCGCCGAGTTCGTCGACGAACTCGACGGCAAGATCGACGACATCGTCGACAAGCTCGACGGCATGAAGATCGAAGACGTCGCGGAGATCGAAGGGTAGTCTCTGTCCAGTTCGGACGTTGTCGCCCGTCCCCGCGATCGATAGTCGGTGTGACGCCGACTAATCATCTTATCGCCGTTTTCGGGTCCGCGAGCGGATCGCTTCTCTGTCGCTACTGACCCCGCGTTGAGAGATACGTCCCACGTCGAATAGGAGCTACAACGGATCGGATAACGGGAGACGGTCGTATCTTGACGAGGAGCAGTCTGCTATCACTGACACAAGGAGAGCTACACTCATCCCAGCCGATTTCTACTCACGGCGGCTCCGCCGCCGTCTGCGAGACCAGAGGTCACGCACTAGTCGTCTGGTTCGCGGGACTGTCGGTTCCGTGCTAGCGCTCGCCGCTTATGGGTCTCGTCTGTCACCCCTCGCACCGCTTTCTCAGCCAGTAGAAGCCGCGTTGCGTCTTCCAAGCAGTCGCTCGTTGTACTCGCGACGACCTCGCACAGTTCGTGTCGCGAGTTGTTCATCACTCATCGCGACACAGCGCGCGCCATCGCTAGTGGCCCGTCAATCCGGAACGAAATGCCGATCCGAAACGAGAACAGGCGGTCGGGCGGTTGATCGATTGGAACCAGTGTGATCCGCTCGCGGGGGTCAAAACCGGAAAATCAGTTGTCCGTTCGACGGCCTACAGCTCTGGCACGTTCATGTGGAACCCTTCGGAGCGCGACTCGACCAGACAGAGGTGGTAGCCATCCTTGCGCGAGAGGTTGACGTAACTCAGTTTCGAGCCACGACTGAGGAACCCGCCGCTGGTCGCCTGCTCGGTGACCTCGAGCGCGCCGGGCTCGAAGTAACTCGAGGTGACGGCGAACGCGGCTGCGAGATCCGGATAGTTCGCTTTGACCGCGGAGGCAGCCTCTTCTAACTCCCCGAGCATGTCCTTGGTCGCCGGTTCTCGCGAGTCATTGAGGGTGACGAGGACCAGCGGATTCCCCATCTTGTCGAACACGACGATATCAAAGGTCACCTGATCGGGAACGTCGTCGGTATCGTCGTCCTCGAGCGAGATGGTCGCGTCGAGTTCGGCCCGATCGATGCGGGGAATGGCGTCATAGAGGTCAGCCAGGCCGTCAGCGTTACCGGTGTCGCGGATCTCGTAGAGGACGACCGCGGTAAGCCAGTCGACGAACCGGAACTCCATCGACGACGGGAGGAAGTCCGCGTACGGCTCTCCATCGACCGCGGCGTCAGCCGAGTCGAACTGAGTATGGTGTTCGAGCCGGAGGTTTGACGCGACCTCGCTGCGATCGGCGTCGCCGTCGTGGGCCGTCTCGAGGGTCGGTTGGCTCTTCGAGGCGTACCGGACGAAGAGGTTGGTCCCCGAGAGCGCCTGCTGGATCGAGAGCCGAGTTCCAGCGTGTACCTCGGAGCCCGCGGCGTCAGGATCGCTGGTCCGCTGCCGTTCGCGTTCCAGTTCCGTCTCGAGTTCCTCGATCCGGGATCGGAGCCGCTCGACCGTCGATGACAGTTCGTCGTTTTTCGACTGCAGCCGGTTGCGTTCGGCCTCCAGCTCCTCGGCCTTCGTCGCGAGGGCATCGCGTTGCTCCTCTAACACCTCGAGTTTCTCGGTGAGTGCTTCGATCCGTTGTCGCTCCTGCTCGGCGGTCTGCCGGTCAGCCGCTGACTCCGACTGTGGTTGGGTTGACTCCGGCTGTGCTTGGGCTGACTCCTGTTGGCGGGTCTGCTCCTGGGAGCGGTCCTCGCGAGTCTCAGCCGACGTCGCGGCCGACGAGGCGGCTGATGTCGTTGACGTCGCTGTCCGCTCCCTGCCGTTCGAAGCGGTCTGTGTTCCGTCCGATGCGGCGGCGTCTACGGTGTCCGTGCTCGCCGACGATTCGGATGAGCGGTTCGTCCGCGCGCGACGATCGCTCTTGCTCGAGCCCGTTGTGTCCGCCGGTTCGCTGTCGTCCGGGTCGATCGATGGAATGCGTCGCGTCTCCCGCCACGCTTCTTCGCGCTCGAGTTGCTCGTCGAGATCCCCTTCTTCGCCTTCTGCGGGAGCGTCCTCTGATTCGGTGGCGGATTCGTCGGCCGCCGGTCGGTCCGACCGATCGCCATCTCGTTCCTCGTCGACCCAGGAGATATCGTTGCGCTCTAACTCCTCAGCCGCCGCCTCGACCTCCGCGAGGTCCGGGCTCGAGTCCGACGCCGCCTCGGTGTCAGCGTCAGTCTCGGACTCGATTTCCGATTCGTCGGCGGGAGTGACATCGATGTTCACTTCGGCTTCGCCCCTGTTGGCCGAGTTCGAAGCTGCGGCCGGGTTGCTCTCGTCGCCGGCGACCGGCTCGGCGTCGGTCGCGCCGGACTCGCCGGCCGGCGAGTCGCTGCCGGCGGGTCCGTCAGTCGACGGCTCTGGCGCGTCGTCGGTTGCAGGTCCGGCCGTTTCGTCAGCCGTCGTCCGATCTTCCTGCGACACTTGCTCGGTACCTCCGTCCTGATGATCGACGTGGTCGTCGGATGGGTCTGTCCCGATGGAGGAATCAGGTTCGGAAGCCGAATCGGTATCGAGAGTCGAACCGGAATCGGTATCGGACGGCTCCAGATCGGTGATTCCGGCCGAGGTTGATTCCGGCTCCGTCGCGGCGTCGTCGGTCGCGGTAATGCCGGATGCTTCGCCGGTCAGATCGATATCCGTCGTCAGTGACGATGGGTCGTCCGCGGTACCGTCCTCGATCGGATCGGTCTCCGTCGCGCCGGCGGTGCTGGTCGATTCGGTGCTCGAGACGTCGATGGGATCGATCGCCGAGCCCGACGTATCGACGGCCGGCTCGGACCCGGAACTGTCCCGATCGGACGCGTTAGAACCGACGGCGGACACCGACGGATTGGTCGAATCAGTCCCGTCCACGGATCCGGAGCCGGCGGCAGCGTCGGCCATCCCCGGTACGTCGGTGACCCTGATCTCGACATCGGTCACCTCATAGATGCCGACTTCGTCAGCCGCGCGCTCGAAGGCTTCGTCGCCGGTGAGTAGCCGTTCAGCGTTGCCGATATAGGCGGCGGCCATGCGGCGACCACCGTAGTAGACGGCGTAGTAGTCGCCGCTGAGTACGTTCTCGCTCAGTTCGACGTAGCCGGTAAACGAGCCGCTCTGGAGGGTGTTATCGACCTCTCGGAGCGGCGTCTCGTTGGTGTAGTATTTCGCTCGCGTCTCGCCGCCGCGTTCCTCCATTGCACAGAGCAGAGGAAGCGACGGGTGGGGTGCCTCGTACCGCGTGCCCGAGGTGGTTTCGAAGTCCTCGATATCGCCGTCAACGATGCCGATAATACGGCCGTTGAGCATGAATAACCACGTGCCAACTGCCGACACGGCACCGGAGAAATCAGCGGCAGCGAGATCGGAGAGACCATCGAACCCACCGTTGAACGGGCGGGAGTCCCACTCCTCAACGCGCTCTTGCGTGCGCGGGTCCATAGTTCAACAAGCGAGAACCACACTAAATACGTTTCGCCTAGATACTGTCTATATTTTTGACTCTGCGTCTTCGGCGAGTTCCTTCATCCGCTTGCCGATCCGACCAGCGCTCGAGAACTCGTCTTCGCTCATCGCGCTCGCGAGGGCGTTCCCAAGGACGAAGACGGCGTGTTTGTGTTCGCTCTTCGACTTGTGGACGTGTGAGGGATCGACATCGAGTTGTCGGTAGGGATCGAACAGCGTTTCGTCGACCTCCTCGCGATCCGAGAAGTACTCCATGATGACGACGAGTTCTTCGTGGAGCTCGAGGAGTTCGTCTTTATGCATACACATCGTTAGGGACGGTTTCGATTTAAGCGTTGTGTGGCCGAGAGTCGCAAACCGGACTGGAGCGCTCAGCGGTTTGGGATGGTACGTTCGCTGTCGTCCCGACGGATGAGAGTGATCGCGAGAACGAGGATCCAGCCGCCGAATGCGACAGCAGCGACGAATTCGGGGACAGCGAACCACGTCCCGGAGTCTGCATCGCCGCCGAGTGACAGCAGCCACCCCAACCAAGCGATGGGATGGACGATCCCGAACCAGAATGACGCGACTGCGAGCCGACCGTCGCCGGCCAGCGCTGCACCGGAGCCGTAGATCCACCCTGCAAACGGGGCCACACCGAAGACAGTCAGCGCCGCGAGCCCGTGGAGACTCGTTTCGAGGTAGACCGCCGTGTGTTCAAGGAAGAAGATCCCGACGCCGATCTGTCCGACGACCGCTATCGCGAGCAACGCGATGCCGAGGCGCTCGAGGACGTTGTGGCTCGCGATCCAGCACCGCCAGGCAAAGGGTAACCCCAGTAGTCCGCCGATGACCAACCCCCCGTTGAATAGCGGGAACGTCGGCGCGCCGTAGCGACCCATATCCGAGAGGGCTCGGTCTTGCCAGGTGAACGTCTCGGGCGAGGCGACGATCGTCGCGAGCGCGATCGCGCCCAGCGACACGATCGCACCGGCGATGCCACAGTACGTCGCGATCTCCCGCCTATCAGCCATATGCCTGCTCCCGTGTGCGTATGTATCAACGTGACTGTTCTGGTCGCTAACTCGAGTGATCACGGGTCACAAAGAGACGAAAGAGTGAACCGGAGCCGGTAGCGTTTCGGGATGGATCAGTCTGCGTCGGTGGAAACTGCGTCCGCATCCGCGTCGGTGTCCTCGCGGTGGTCGGCGGGGAACCACGCGAGTTCGTGGTCGGCGGTCACGCGGACGCCGACGCGCTCGTCCAAGTCGATCCGGTCGGAATGGTTGTGCATACACTCGATAGTTTCGCCGCCGTCGAGTTCCACCCGATAGAGAACCGTCGGGCCGAGATAGCGTCGATAGACGACGCGGCCGTCGGCCTCCGCTTCCGTCGCGGTGTAGGCAGTCACGTCGTCCGGGCGTACCAGCAAGTCGACGACGCTCCCGTCGTACTGGTGGGCCAGTCCGTGGACGTCGTCGCGGAGCACGCGACCGAGCGCGGTGTCAACGTGATCGCCGTGAACCTCGCCCGAGAGGAAGCTGGCGTGACCGAGGAAGCCGGCCACGAACCGCGATTCGGGTTGTTGAAAGACCTGCTGGGGGGTATCGATCTGTTCGATATCGCCGTCGTTCATCACGGCGACCCGGTCGGAGATCGACAGCGCCTCCTCCTGATCGTGCGTGACGGAAATAGCGGTGACACCCGTCTCCTTGATGATCCGGCGGACCTCCTCGCGCATCTCGACGCGCAGGTCCACGTCTAGGTTCGAGAACGGCTCGTCGAGCAACAGCATCTCCGGTTCGGGGGCCAGCGAGCGCGCGAGCGCGATCCGCTGTTGTTGCCCGCCTGAGAGCTCGTCCGGGTAGTCCTCGCCGTGGTCCGCGAGCCCGACGAGTTCGAGGAGTTCGTCGACGCGAGCGTTGCGGTCGGCCTCGTCCCACTCCTGCAGGCCGAAGGCGACGTTCTCGTGAGCGGTCAGGTGGGGAAAGAGTGCGAAATCTTGAAAGACGACGCCGACGCCGCGTTCCTCCGGCGGGACGAAGCGACCGTCCCCAGCGACGGTCTCGTCTTGAAGCCGGACCTGTCCGGCGTTGGGTTTCTCGAGGCCGGCGATCAGACGCAGCGTCGTGGTCTTCCCACAGCCCGACGGACCGAGCAGCGTCAAAATCTCGCCGTCGCGAACGGACAGCGAGAGATCCCCAATGACGTCCTCGCTGCCGAAACGCTTCACGATTCCATCGAGTTCGAGAACTGTCTCCGAGGCCATCGGTTCCTGGGCTTTGTTCTCGACCGCCGTCGTGAGTAGTTGTCCGTTTGCCATGAATCGACTCCGCCGTCTGCCGGCGTATGCTTCCTTTAGGCGGGCCTAAAACACTTATAACTGCCGGTCGGTCCCAGCCGGTGGAAGAATGGACAGAACGGAGACGGCTAGAGCTCGACGCCGCTAGGGATCAAACTATGCTGGCGGAGCAGGCTCCCCTCGTCGTCGTAGACGAGAAACGTTCGTTTGTCGTAGCTGACGAACGGGTCGCCGTCGAGCGTGATCGCGACCTCGTAGCGGCCCTCCTCGTCGGCAGCGTCCTCTCCGTAGCCCCGTGCCGCCCGGATGAACTGGAGGACGTCGGCGGCATCCTCGTTGAGTTCGAGGATGAACTCGCCGGTGATGCGGTTGGTCACGCTCACTACCCCCGTGGTGTCGTCCCCGAGCGGTCCCTGCAGGCGAAGGGCCACGTCCGTTTCGCTTGCCTCGAGAACGTCTCCGTCAGGACCAGTGAGGCGCTCGCGAAGCATGGTCGCCGGGCCGGTGAAATCGATCGATACCGAGGGCTTCGCTGGCTCGCTGCTGGTTTCGACCCAGTCGATATTGTTGACGTCTAACGTGAAGTGCTCGCGCCTCATTCCGTATCGGTAACTTCGGACTCCCACCGTATCAACGTAACGCACGAAAATAGGCCGAGCGGACAATCCATCGGACGGAATGTCACTGATCGGCCACCCGATTTATGCTGATCGGGTCCGCAGGTGTCACGAAATCGCGTTCAATGGAACCTCCAGCACACACCGACGCAGACGCGGATCGGGACGATGCCGTCGAAACCGACGGTACCGGCGACAGTCACCGTGAATCGACCATCGACGCTGCTCGTCGAACGGTCCAGCGCGTCGTCGAAACCCTGCGGGGATCGACCGTCGATATCGGAGCCTACGATCCCGACGCCCACGGACCGCTGGTCACGGGCGACGGCCCGGACGGGCTCGAGGAGGTCGAGCGCTACTGGGTTGACGCACCGTTTTCGTTCGTCTCGATCGGGTACGATCACGAGGCGAACGAACACCGGTATCACACCGTCGAACCCACGCTCCGCGAGGACGAATCGGTCCTGCTCGAGACGCTGTTCGAGGACGTTCGCGATCCCCTGCTCTACCGCGAGGACGAGCGCGACGACGTCGAGACGCTGTTGCGGGAGACTATCCAGGATTCGCTCGAGCGCTACGGGGCTGAGATCGATGCGGCGACGTTCTACCGGCTGTTTTACTTCATTCACCGGGATTTCCGAGGGTACGGGCCGCTCGACCCGATCATGCGCGATCCCCACGTCGAGGATGTCTCCTGTGATGGCTACGACCTGCCGATCTTCGTCTACCACGACGAGTACACTGACATCGAAACATCGGTTTCCTTCGGAAAGGCCGATCTCGATCGCTTCGTCGTTCGGCTGGCCCAGCACTCCGGTCGGCATATCTCCATCGGCGACCCGATGGTCGAGACGACCCTGCCCAACGGCTCGCGCGCCGAACTCGCGCTAGGCGAGGAGGTGACGCCGCGGGGCTCCGCATTCACGATCCGGAAGTACGCCGACGACCCCTTCACGCCGATCGACCTGCTCGAGTACGGTACGTTCAACGTCGAGCAACTGGCCTACCTCTGGCTCGCGATCGAGCACAATAAGAGCCTGGTGTTCGCGGGCGGCACCGCCTCGGGGAAGACGACGAGTATGAACGCCATCTCGATGTTCATTCCACCGCGGTCGAAGGTGGTGACCATCGAGGACACCCGAGAACTCCAACTCTCCCACGACAACTGGCTCTCCTCGATCACGCGCGAGCGTATCCACGAGGGCACGGACGTGACGATGTACGACCTGCTGCGGTCGGCCCTGCGTCACCGCCCTGAGTACATCGTCGTCGGTGAGGTCCGCGGCGAGGAGGCGATGACCCTCTTCCAGGCGATGAATACCGGCCACACGACCTACTCGACGATGCACGCCGATTCGGTGCAGACGGCTATCAACCGGCTCGAGAACGAACCGATCAACGTCCCCCGGTCGATGGTCCGGAGCCTCGACATCCTCTCGGTTCAGACGCTGACTCGCTCTGGCGACCAGCGCGTGCGTCGAAACAAAGTACTCGCCGAGATCGAGGGCGTCGACCAGCGAACCGGCGAACTCGACTACTCGACGGCCTACACGTGGGACAGCGAGAGCGATACATTCCGGAGCAGCGGCAGTCATGTCCTTTCGGAGATCCGTGACGAACGCGGCTGGAGCCAGACGGAACTGCTGACCGAACTCGAGCGCCGCGAGCGGTTCCTCGAGTATCTCCAGGAAAACGGAATCTCCGGCTACCGGCGGTTTACTGCGCTGGTCAACCAGTACTACAGCGACCCGGACCGGATCCTCGAGACGATCTCGGACGACGATGCCGACGAGGGTACCGACGGCGAAAGCGGGACGCAATCAGCGACCGAGCACGGTGCCACGACGGAAGCAGGAACCGATAACGACGCGCCTCGAGATCGATGAGGGTCGTGACCGTCGTCCCGCTGGGACTCGCGGCGCTCCTCTGTGTTCCCCTCCTCGTCGCCAGCTACTCGAGCCGCATCGACCGGGCCTTGCATCGGATCGCGATCGAGGTCGCCGGAAACCACGTCGCCGCCGTCCAAGGCGAGCGCTCGGAACGAACGGCGTCGTTGCGGGCCGCACACGTTCCGACGACGACCCGCGAGTACGGGTCGATGACCCTGCTCTATGCAGCCGTCGCGGCCATCGTCGGCTCGATCAGTGGCCCCTATGCCGTTTGGGGGCTACTGGCGCTCCGCTCGGTCGACGCCGAAACCCTGCGCACGGCCCTGCCGAGCGTCCTCGAGTTCCTCGTGGCGCTGAGCGGCGTCCCATCGCTATCGACTGGCGAACTGGCTGTGCTGTTCGCCGTCTCCTCGCTCGCGCTGGGAGCCGTCACCGGCGGTGGGGTCTACTGGCTCCGGTGGTGGTACCCGAGCTACGTCGCCGACGGGCGCGTGCGGCGGATCGAAGCGGGGTTGCCCGCGACGGTCGCGTTCGTCTACGCGCTCTCGAAGAGCGGGATGGCGTTCCCGGACGTTGTCAGGGTCGTCGCCGCACAGGAGGACACTTACGGTGAGGCCGCCGCGGAGTTTTCGGTCGCGGTTCGAGAAATGGACACGTTCGGCACTGATGTCATCACCGCTCTGCAGACGATGGGGCGGCGCTCGCCGAGTCCACAGTTCCGCGAGTTCACCGAGAACCTCGTCGGCGTCCTCCAGAGCGGCCATGGACTGTCCGGGTTTCTCGAGCGGCAGTATCAGGAGTACCGCGAAGTGGCTGAGTCCCAACAGGAGGGCATCCTCGATTTACTCGCGACGCTAGCCGAGGCCTACGTCACGGTGCTGGTCGCGGGCCCGCTCTTTCTCATCACCATTCTGGTCGTCATCGGAATCGCCGCCGGCGACACGTTCGGACAACTGCAGGTCGTCGTCTACGCGATCTTGCCGGTCGCTAACGTCGGATTCATGGTGTACCTGAGTATGGTGACGGACAAACTCGACACAAGCAACGGGGTCGACGCGGAGCCAGACGGCATCGATCCGCCGTCCGCGGCTCGATCGAGCCGAGCGACGGACGTCGCCAGCAATGAGACGGGGCCGCGTCCCCATTCGAACATCGAACGGGTGCGGTGCTATCGTCGGCTCGAGGGGCTCCGTGATCGCTTTGGCCATCCGATTCGAACGCTCATCGAGCGACCGTCACTCACGCTCGCGATCACCGTTCCGATCGCGCTCGCAGCCGTTCTCAACCGGCTTCCCGCAGCCCGTGACGGCGGGTTCGACGTGACTGCGGTCGACGATATCATCGCCGTGGGTGCGTTCGGCGTCGCGACCGTCTTCGCCATCGCGTACGAACTCCACCGGCGACGGCTCACGGCGATCGAGAACGCAGTGCCGGACCTGCTCGATCGGCTTGCCAGCGTCAACGAGGCCGGGCTATCGATCATAGCGGCGATCGACCGGGTCAGAGAGTCGGATCTGGGGCCGCTCAGCGCCGAACTCGACCGGGTCTGGGCCGATGTCGAGTGGGGATGATCTCCAGACGGCGCTCCGGCGACTCGAGGCGCGGGTCGGGACCCGATCGATCTCCCGCGTCGTCACGTTACTCACCGAATCGATGAACGCGACCGGGACCCTCGCGACGACGCTCCGAATCGCCGCGCGACAGGCCGCGGCCGACCGCCGCCTCGAGCGCGAACGAAGACAGGCAATGCTCGAGTACATGGTCGTCGTCTACGTCTCGTTCCTAGTCTTCCTCTTCATCATCGGGGTGCTCGCGGGCTACCTGCTGCCGAACCTTCCGACGGAGAGCGCGGAGCTGGCCGCCGGGTCGGATATCAGCGAACTCGGCGGGCTCTCCGACGGCGACGCCTACACGACGCTGTTCTACCACGCGGCGCTCGTCCAGGGATCGTTCTCGGGGGTGATCGCTGGCCAGTTGAGCACCGGGGACGTCAGAGCCGGCGCGAAACACGCCGCCATCATGATCGGACTCGCCGTGGTGCTCTTCGCGATCCTCACCTGAACGCCGTCCGAACGCGCTCGGCGTCAATGGCGATGTAGAAACCCTTTAGTCCCCGACGCAAGAAGTGAGCGTGGGAAGCGCACGGCCGCAAATCCGACTGTGTCACCCCCTCTTTCGGGTGACTTGGGATTGCGGAAGTGCACGGCGAGAGCCTGATGCTGTCAGTAGACAGCGCAACGAGCGGTCAGTGCGATTCCTATCCTCAACAATGGCACGAATGCACACCCGCCGTCGCGGCTCGTCCGGCTCGGACAAGCCGTCGGCAGACGAACCACCGGAGTGGAGCGACGTCGACCCCGAAGACATCGAAGACCGGGTCGTCGAACTAGCAGAACAGGGCCACGAACCCAGCCAGATCGGGATGAAGCTGCGTGACGAAGGTGTCACCGGCACGCCCGTTCCGGACGTCAAGCTGGCGACCGGCAAGAAGATCACCGAGATCCTCGAGGAGAACGACGCGCGAGCGGATATCCCCGAGGACCTCTGGAACCTGATGGAACGCGCCGTGCGCCTGCGCGAGCACGTCCAGCAGAACCAGCAGGACTACCAGAACAAGCGCGCCCTGCAGAACACCGAAGCGAAGGTCCGTCGCCTGGTCAAGTACTACCGCGGCGACAAGCTTAACCCAGACTTCACGTACACCCCCGAGTTCGCGAAGGAACTCATCGAAGACGCCGAATAACGTCACATGTCCACCGAGGGTCGATCCGCCGAGCCGGTGTCCGCCACGAGCGCACTCGAGAGCGCCGGCTTCGTCCGCCTGATCGCACGCGCGGACGGCGACGGGCTCGCGGCGAGTGGCCTCCTCGCGACGGCGCTGGCCGACCGCGAGACGCCGTTTCAGGTGACCGTCGGACGGACGGTCGCGGAGCGATCCGAACGCGTCCGTACACCACCCAACGAGGGCGACGTAACGGTCGTCGTCGGCACCGCCGATGCGGCCGCCGATACCGACGATACGATCCGACTCGCGGGAACCGACCGGCCGGCGACCCTCGAGGCCGTCGACCTCGTCCGCGAACTCGGTGTAACCCCGGATCCGGTGCTCGCGCTCGCTGGCGTCGTTGCCGGCGGGAGCGATCCCGGTGCGGGCGAGACCGAGTGGCTCCTCGAGACCGCGCTCGAACGCGGACTCGTCGAGCAGCGACCCGGCGTCGCGGTGCCGACTGTTGACCCGGTCGACGGGCTTGCACACTCGACGCGGGTCCGCGCGCCGTGGTCGGGCGACCCCGACGCGACGCGCGAGGCGCTTTCGGACGCCTACGACGGCGATCTCGACGCGCTCGACGCGGACGACCGCCGCGCGATTGGCTCGCTCGTCGCACTCGACGTCGTCGGTACCGACGAGGCAACCGATGCTGCCGCGGAGACGATCGGTCAGGCACTGCGGCCGTATGCCACGCCCGAGCACGCCTTCGCGACGCTCGGCGGCGTCGCCGACGTGCTCGAGGCGCTGGCTCGAACCCAGCCCGGCACGGGGACGGCACTCGCGATGGGACACAACGTCCGCGACGCCGCACTCGACGCATGGCGCGAGCGCGGACGCCGTGCCCACGCAGCACTCGAGGACGCGTCGACTGGCCGCTACGACGGACTGTTCGTCGTCGGCATCGACGACGGCCCCGTCGAGGCAGTCGCGACGATTGCAGCGGCCTACCGGTCGCCGGAACCAGCCGTCCTCGCCGTCGGAAACGGTGAGGCGGCGATTGCGACCCGCGAGGCCGACCCCCTCGGCGCGACCGTCGAGGGCGTCGCTCGCGAACTCGCGGGCACGGGGGCGGACGCGGACTCGGAGACGGATTCCGACGCCATCGCCGTCGAATACGATGTTGGCCATCGACGCGGCTACCTTCGATACGACACAGACGTGGACGACTCGACGATCATCGCGGCAGCGAGGGACCTGCTATGAGCCGGCGAGCGACGATTCGGACTGACCACGACGACGCAGCACTCGTCGCGCAGGCGCTCAGTCCGGACAATACCGACGAGATGACGACGGCCGTCGAACGAGACGGTGCCGTCGACACGGTAAACAGTGATGACGGCCATGCAGGGACGATCATCACGCAGATCGACCGCGAGACGACCAGCGGACTCCAGTCGACGGTCGACGACTACGTCGTTAACCTCTCGGTCGCGATCGACGTCACTTCGCAGGCACGAACCGTACAGGATGACCGACCAACGGACACGGGACCTGTGTCCAACCACGATACCGACTCAGACACAACACACAATGAGTGAACGATCAGTTTCACGTGCGAAACAGGAAAAGCGGTGGTACACCGTCCTGGCACCCGAGCAGTTCGACCGCCAGGAACTCGGCGAAACCCCCGCTGACGAACCGGACAAAGTCTACGGCCGAACGCTCGAAACGACGCTCGGCGAACTCAACAACAACGCTAGCGAGAACAACACCAAGCTGACCTTCAAGATCAACGATGTCGGCAGCGACAGCGCGTACACGGAGTTCGTGGAACACTCCCTGACCCGTGACTACCTGCGCTCGTTGGTCCGTCGCGGTGCCTCGAAAATCGAGGCCTACGTCACCGTCCTCACGACGGACGACTACCGCGTCCAGATCCAGCCCGTCGCCTTCACGACCAAAAAGGCCGACGCGAGCCAGGAGAAGGCCATCCGCGAACGAATGGTCCAGATGATCGAAGAGGCCGCCGAAGAGCGGTCCTTCGAGGAACTCATCGACAGCGTCGTCGAAGGTCGTCTCTCTTCCGGCATTTACGGCGAGGCCAAGACGATCTACCCGCTGCGCCGCGTCGAAATCCAGAAGGCCACCCTCGAGGCCCACCCCGAAGAAGTCGCCGAAGAGGAAGCGACCGCGGTCGACGTCGACGAAGAAGACGTCTCCGCGGACTGATCGCGGTCAGCGAATCGACTCGATTTTCGTTGGGACGCGATTTGCTTTTTTACAGTACGATAGCCACCGCTCAGAGCTCGACGTCTTCCGCCGACTCGACGTCGAACCGAGTGACGTCAGGCTCCCCGGCGAGCAGGTCCGGCAGCGCCGCCGCGAACTCCTGGAAGTGGTCCGCCTGTGCGTGTGCGCCGAACGCTGCCTCGTCCTCGTACTGCTCGAAGAAGCGCACGACGGTCGGGTCGGAAACATCCGTTGCGGCCCGATAGTCGATTACTCCCGCTTCCTGCTGTGATTCGGCGACGAGGTCGTCGATCAGCTCGAGTGCCTCTTCGCGGTGGTCGGGGTCGATCGGAAAACTCGCGTGGATGACGATCATTGTGCCAGAACTATTCGCTCGTCTGGGGATAAAACTGGCCCCGCAGGGGTCGGACCGGTTGACGACCTACTCGACGACGATCTCGCCGATCATCTCGGCACCTTCGTGAGGAATACAGAAGTACGCGTAGGTGCCCGGCACTTCGAAGGTGTGTTCGAACGTATCGCGTGTCCCAAGTCGACCACCGCGGTCCTCCCAGGCCTCGTACGCGGCCGTCTGGCTCTCGTAGCCGCCGGAGGCGAAGTACTCGGCCTCGTCCGGGATCCCGCCCTCGTAGGCCGTGATGGTGTGGTCGGCCTCGCTGGTGTTCTTCCAGACGACCGTGTCGCCGGCAGCGACCTCGTAGACGTCGGGCATGAACTCGGTGCGGTTCATCCCGATGTGGCAGTCCTCGCCGCGACAGGGATCGTCGTCGAACGCGCTGAGCACGGACGAACACCCGGCCAAGCTCGCTGTGACGGCGGTTCCGACGGCGGCGAGACAGGCGCGCCGTTGCATACCGCATCGTACGCAGAGTCGCGGTATAACCGCCCCGGTTCAGTTCTCGAAAACCCGCCTGCGGAAACGAAAACACGTAAGGTAACTCCCCGTCGAATCCGGGCATATGCTTCCCCGGTTCGTCGGTCGGCTGGGTGTCGCCGACGCGGTGACGATCGCCAACGCCGCTCTGGGGTTCGTCGCGGTCGTCGTCGCGGTCGTCGACATCGATCTGGCCGCCCGCCTCATCCTCCTGGCAGCGATCGCGGACGGTCTCGATGGCATCCTCGCGCGCCGCTACGGCGGCACCGATGCCGGCCCCTATCTCGACTCGCTCGCCGACGTCGCCTCCTTCGCCGTCGCCCCCGCCGTCCTCTCCTTTGTCGTCGTCACCGGCGGCCTCAAGATCGGGTTCGAATCGATCACGCCCCAACTCCTGCTCGTGACGGCGGTCTGTGCGCTATTTGTCGCCATGGCCGTCACTCGGCTGGGCATGTACACCGCCTACGACGTCGCCGGGAGCCACACCGAGGGCGTCCAGACGACGCTGGCCGCGACGGTACTCGGCGCGGCAATCCTCGCGGGCGAACCGAAGCCGTGGCTCGTCCTCGCGGTCACCGGCGCGTTCTGTTACCTGATGGTCTCGCGAATCCAGTACCCCGATCTACTGACTCGAGACGCCGCGATCATGGGCGTCGTCCACGCGCTCGCAATCCTCGTTCCCGATTTCGCCGGTCGGACGTTTCCCTACGCCCTCCTGACGCTCGGGCTGGCGTACATGATATGCAGTCCCGTGTTGTACTGGGGCGACGCCGAACGAGCCGGCGAGGTCGACGTGCATGGAAACGCTTAGGGCCGTGCTGACACGACCGTAGAGTATGTACACTGTCACGCGTCGGCGTCGTCCTGAGGTGGGACCATGAGCGAGGACGAGGCGAACGGTGACGACGCGGCCGCCGAGGAAGAAGTAGACGAGACGGAGTCCGTCGACCTTGAGGCCATCCGCGAGCGACTCGAGGCCCTGTCGACCGACCTTGAGGAACTCGATTCAACCCTTGAGGCTGCCGATACCGAAGACGACCTGGACGTCGTCGAAGCTGATCTCGAGTCATTCCGCGCCGAACTCAAGAGCGTCGAGGTTCCGGAGCCGCCCGAAACCGACGAGGAGGAAGCAGAAGACGAGGAACCTGCCCCCGAAGAAGAGCTTCAGGAGGAATACGACGAGATCGAGAGCGATCTCTCGGACCTCGAGTCCGATCTGGAGGACCAGCGCGGTCCCTACGGCGAGGACGTCGTGGGCGAGATTGACGACGCGAGCAGCACGATCACGAGCACCCGCTGGACCGAGGAGGGCAACGCTGAATTGATCGAGGCGGTCGACGACTTCCTCGATGAACTCAACGGCCTGCTCGGAACGTCAGTTGCGCTGGTCGACGAGGGGGACGAAGTCGCCGGGCAACTCGACGCGACCCTCGACAACGCCACCAACGCCGTCGAGGACGCCGAACTCGACGCCGACGACGACTCCGAGACCATCGCCGGCTTGCTCGAGACGACCGACGACCTCCAGAGCGATATCGACGACGCGACCGAGTGGACGGATCTCGAGATCCGCGAACAGCTCCGCCGCGAGGGCTACTACGACGTGCTCGACCACGTCAAGGACTTCCCGCCGGAGTGGCACGCACTGAAAGTCCACGAGAAGCAGGGCAACGTCGACCAGATCCTGCTCGCACTCGAGACCTTCGACTCCGACTTCATGGAGGACCACTGCATGGAGTCCTTAGAGCGGATGGGTCCCGAGGAGGCCATCGACCCGATGCTCCAGAAGGCCAACCGCCGTGATCAAGCCGCGATGCGGATCCTCGGCAAGATCGGCGTCGACGACGAAGAGATCGTCGATACGCTGGTCGATTACGTCGACTCCAATCCGAACCTCCAGCAGCCCGCGTTCCGCGCGCTCGGCGAGATCGGTGCCGCAGACGCGGTCGAGCCGATCGCACAGCAACTCGTCGCCGACGAAGCGGACGTCCGTAGCTGGGCCGCCCGCGCGCTCGGCCTCATCGGGGACACCCGCGCTATCGAGCCGCTCGCGGACGTCCTCGAAGATGACGACGCCGACCGCGTCCGCGCCAGCGCCGCGTGGGCGCTCAACCGCATCGGCACTCAGGAGGCCCTCGAGATCGTCGCCGACTACGACGACGACCGCGCCTATCTTGTCCAAGCCGAAGCCGAGAGCGTGGATCTCGAGCCGGCAGCCTGACGATCGCGGTTACACAATCCTGATTCAAACGCGCTGGTTCTCATACTGCTCTGAGATGATCTAAGCACCTGCGGTAGCGCGCACTGGGCCGCAGCGAACCGAAGAACAGCTGTGTCCGATCCTGCGCGACCTCTTCGCGAACGCGTGAGCGAAGGCGTGGAAGACGCTTCGCGTCTTCCTGTGGATGAGCGAGCGGAGCGAGGCGCGAACACTGTGAGCGCCTCGGAAAGCGAACGGTGACCAGTGGGAATTGTGAGCAGCGAGCGAATCGGCTGGGGAGGGTGTGGCCCTCCTAGCAGCCAGTCGTCGCAGAAAGACTCCGTCCCATTACCAACGTATTCGGACACCAATCGGACCGACCTGACCGAGTCACTCCGACACTTTAAGTACGAACGGACGGCCAGACGGAGCGATGGATAGCCGGCGGGCGGCCCTCGTCGTAGCGTTCACTTGTTGTCTCGTCGTCAGCACCGCGATACTCGCGGGCTTTCCCGTCGCCGACGGAACGACGAGAGCCGACCAGCCGGCCGCTCGAGCACCTACCGACCCGGACGCGAACGCGACCGCCATCGCCTGTCCACCTCGAGCGGGCGACGCAAATTCGACGACGGCCACGACCTCACCGATAACCGACACGCCGGAGCGACCGCGAATCGTCGGCCTCTCCCCGAATCCCACAACCGATGGTAACGTCGGCGAGTTCGTCGTCCTCGAGACGCCGCCCGAAACCCGACTCGAGAACGTCACGCTCACCGACGGCCACACGACGGCACACCTCCCGAACGAGACGGTTTCGGGACGCGTCGCACTGAGTACCGCGCCGAACGTCACGGAGACGCTGACCGACGCGCCTGTCCTGGCACTCGAGGGCCGTCTCCAACTCGCGAACGACGGTGACGACCTCCGACTTCGGAACGCGACGGCCGGGATCGATTCGGTATCCTACGACCGCGCACCGACAGCAGAGCGATGGTATCGAACGGAGCCGGCCACCAATGGAGAGAACAGCGACAACGACGATACTGGCGGTCAGTGGTGGCCCACCGGCGCGACCTGTCTCCCCGTTGCGAGCGCCGCGGGCGACGAGGCGACGGCGTTCGTCCTCCCCGACGGACCTGAGGTTCCGCGGAAAACGATCCGAAACGCTGACGACCGGTTACTGCTAGCCGGCTACACCGTCACCTCGGAAGCAATCGCCGCCGCCCTCGTCGACGCGGCCGAGCGCGGCGTCGACGTCGCAGTCCTCCTCGAGGCGAGCCCGGTCGGTGGCACGCCGGCACCGACCGAGGGCGTCCTCGAGACGCTCGAGGCAGGCGGCGTCGACGTCCGCGCCATCGGTGGCGAGAGCGCGCGCTATCGGTATCATCACCCGAAATACGCTGTCGCCGACGACCGCGTGCTGGTCACGACCGAGAACTGGAAGCCCGCGGGCGTCGGCGGCGAGAGCAGCCGCGGCTGGGGCGTCCGTCTCGAGAACGAGGCGCTCGCGACCAAGCTCGCGACGGTTTTCCGGGCTGACTTCGAGGGCAGGGACACGACAGCCGGGGCGGCCTACCGCGCGAACACCTCATTCGTCGATGACGAGAATCAGGGCGTCTCGTCTGACTCCGAGTCCGAGTCCGAGTATCCGACAAATTACGAGCCGGCGACGGTGCCCGTCGAGTCGGCCGAACTCCTGATCGCACCAGACAACGCAGACGTCCGGATACAGGAGCTACTGGCCGCAGCCGACGACGAAATCCTCATCGTCCAGCCCAGTATCGCCGCCGACGTCTCGCTGCTCGAATCGACCCTCGAGGCGGCCCGCCGCGGCGTCAACGTCAAACTCCTGCTCGGTTCGACGTGGTACAACGCCGACGAAAACGAGGCGCTAGCCGCCGACCTCGAGCGGATCGCCGACCGAGAGGACCTCTCGCTCGAGGTCCGCCTCGTCGAAGACACTGATCGATTCGCGAAAATCCACGCGAAGGGCGTCGTGATCGATCGGGAGACGGCAATCGTAGGCAGTGCGAACTGGAATTCGAACTCGCTCGAGAACAACCGCGAGATACTCGTCGCGCTCCACGGTGAGGCGGCCGCAAACTACTACGCCGACGTGTTCGAAGCGGACTGGACGGGCGGCTCGTGGTCGTTTCCGATTGGCCTCAGCGTCGCGGTCGTCGTCGCCCTCGTGGCTGCTGCGATCGTCGGCCGACGATACGTCCGATTCGGTGATCGGGACGCGTCCGACCACACGTGAACAGACGCGGGTCATCATAAAATTTTCACTTTGACCAGTACTCTCACTGTATTCAATTCACTGATCAGTCCAGAAGTAGCGATGCAGGAGGCGTCTCTCTCGATTAGACGGAGTTCAGTGTATTCCGGATATCGCGATAGCAACCGCTCATGGTTGTTTAAGCGACGGGGTAGGTCAGTCAGGTGAACACACGTGGAAACCACGTGTGCTGAAAGGTAGCTGTCTGACCGTGCCGTCTACCAGTCCCTCTGGTCTCTCACTACAAAACACCTCCGATACACAGGTCCGGTGAGCGGCAGGTCCGTCGAGAGCCATCGCTCGAGGAGCGACTGGATAGAGTGAGCGTTCCGTGACTCCCCATCCGTCCTGTTCGTTGAACGCAATGAGTACGGAAACGCGTCGGTAAAACTCGAGAAAACGGGAACTCAGTCCGCTCGTCCGCTGGCCTCGAGTTCGAGCAGTTCACAGCAGTCTTGCTCGGCGTCGAAACAGTCGGGACACTGGTCGGGTCGATCGATGATGGTGTCGAGGCGCTCCGCGACCGTATCGTCGATGACGCTCTCCAGCGCGTGGGCCTCGTCGCGAAACTCCTCGACCTCGAGGACGTTTGCGAGGAATCGCTCGATGATGCAGTAGGTCTGAAGGGCGTTGTGGGCTCGTTCGAGTCCCTCGTCAGTCAGGCTAGCCCCCTTGTACTTCTCGTGGTCAACGAGTTCGCGCTCCTCGAGTTTTCCGATCATTTCGTTGACGCTGGCTGGGCTCACCTCGAGTAGGTCCGCGAGCGTCCCGGTGGATGCGGGACCGTCCTCGATTCGCTGCGCCAGATAGATCGCCTTGAGATATTGATCGGCAGTGTTCATAGCGTCCCTCCGTCAGTGGTGGTACGTGTCGCGTCAGTCGCTCGCCGGTGTAACCGAACTTGGGGGCCGATTCGCGTCGTGGACGGCACTTCACCGCCGGTAACGGCTGCTGTGACCGGCGTGCTCGTTACCCTGATCATGCTCTGTGCTCCATGATCTCGGTCACTTCTTCGACGCCCTCCTTTTCCTCCTCGCGGATGCTGTACAGCGTCTCGAGCAGTCGGTCGCGGTCGACGGCGAACTCGGCGTCGGACGCCTCGATCGCCTCGATCAGGTCATCGTAGAACTTGTAGGCCGTCTCCTCGTTGGCCAGCTGATCGTAGAGGACACCGTCCGTGTCCTCCGGCGGTCCGTACTGTGCGTCGACCAGTGCGTTGATTTCTTCGTATCCGACCGTTTCGGCCTCGAGATCGTCGATCAGCGCCTCGAGTCGCTCGCGGTGCTCGGCCGACTCCGTGGCGGCCTCGGCGAGCAACTCTTCCACCTCCTCGTCGAATTCCGCCCGCTCTTCGGGGGGCAGGGACTCGATGTGGTGGGCGGCGCGTGACTCGACGAGTTCCTCCAGCACGACCCCGATCTGCAGCAATCGGGTCAGCTGGTGGTCGCTCGAGACACGCTGTCCCAGACTCATGGTTCGACAAGTGAGCCGCTGTTACTTAGTCGTCTCGGAGCGCGGACAGCGAAAACGGACGGTCGAAACGTGGGTAGAATATAAATCGAATCGAAACGGCTGCGACAGCGATTACTCTCGCTGGCGCAGTCGAGCACCGATCAGACCCTCGAGGTCGTCACGGAGCTCGTCGACGTCGATCTCCTCGAGGACTGGCACGAAGAAGCCCTCGACGAGCATGTTGCGGGCAGAGCGCGGGTCGACACCACGGGAGGTCATGTACAGCAGGTCCTCCGCGTCGATCTGGCCGACCGTCGCGGAGTGGCTGGCCTCGGTGTCGTGGTTGTTGATGATCAGCTTCGGGGAGGCGTCGGCCTCGCTCTCGTCGCTCAGCATCAGCGTGTTCTCGCGCTGGTAGGAGCTGGTGTCCCAGGCATCGGCACCGACGTCCTGGACGCCCTCGTAAACCGAGCGGGCGACATCGTCGGTGACTCCGCGAGTGACGAGGTCTGCCGTCGTGTGCTCGGCACGGTGCCAGACCTTCGCGTCGAGGTCGAAGTGCTGATCGTTGTGGCCGTAGAAGGCCCCGACGATCTGCGTTTCCGACGAGTCGCCGCTGAGCGTCGTCGAGACCTCGGTCTTGGTCAGCTGCGTGCCAAGGTTGCCCTCGATCCAGTCAATCGTGGCGTAGGTGTCGGCGACGCCGCGCTTGACGGTGAAGTTGTAGGCCTCCTCCGAGAGGTTCTGGAGGCTACCGTACTGCACGTAGCTGTTCTCGCCGGCGGCGACTTCGACGACGCCACTGTAGTACTGCTCCTCGGCTTCCTCGCCGGTCGACTGGCGCTCGAGGATCGTGACCGAAGAGGATTCCTCGGTGACGACGAGCGTGTAGTTGAACAGCGAGCGGGAGTTCTGCTCGGTCCGGATGGCGACATCCTCAGCGTCGACGCCTTCGGGCACATAGACGACCGTCCCGGTGCTGAACAGTGCCGTCGAGAGCGCCGTCAGGTAGTTCTCCTGCGGGTCGACGATACTGCCGAAGTGCTCCTTCAGGAGGTCCTCGTGCTCCTGTACGGCGTCGCTCCAGGACAGGATTTCGGCCTCATCGGGACCGACCTGGTCCTTGTTTTCGGCTGCATTCAGCGGGTCCACGAGGGACTCGAAGTCCAGATCGTGGAGGTTCGTCCAGTCCCGACCTGGCGTCCGGATGACGTCGGGCATGTCGAGGTCCTCGAGCGCCTCGAGCGCCTCGAGACGGGTCTCGAGGAGCCACTCGGGCTCGTCGAGGTCCCCGCTGATTTCGCGTACCTGTTCTTCCGTTAGATTGGCGTGTACCTGTGTTCCTGCGCTCATATTATCCGAGGCTCCCCTCCATCTCGAGTTCGATGAGGCGGTTGAGTTCGACCGCGTATTCGATCGGCAGTTCCTCCGTGATCGGCTCGATGAAGCCGGCGACGATCATCTTCTTGGCGTCGTCGTCGTCCAGTCCGCGCGACTGGAGGTAGAAGATGTCTTCGTCGCCGATCTTGCCGACGGTCGCCTCGTGAGCGACGTCGACCTTCGACTCCTCGATTTCCATGTACGGCATGGTGTCCGACGTGGACTCGTTGTCGAACATCAGGGCGTCACACTCGACGGCGGTGCTCGCATTCTCGGCACCGTCGGCGATGTGGACGAGCCCGCGGTAGTTGGTTCGGCCGCCGTCCTTGGAAATCGACTTGGACTCGATGGTCGAGCTGGTGTCGGGGGCGTTGTGATAGACCTTCGCGCCGGTGTCGATGTTCTGGCCCTCGCCCGCCAGGGCGATGGTGATGTGGGTGTCAGTCGATCCACGACCCTTGAGGATCGTACACGGGTAGAGCATGGTCACTTTCGATCCCATGCTGCCCGAAACCCACTCCATCGTGGCGTTCTCCTCGCAGATGGCACGCTTGGTGTTCAGGTTGAAGGTGTTCTTCGACCAGTTCTGGACGGTCGAGTACTGAACGTGTGCGTCTTCACCGACGAAGACTTCGACGCCGCCCGAGTGGAGATTGTGGGTGCCGTACTTGGGTGCGGAACAGCCCTCGATGTAGTGGACTTCCGACCCTTCCTCGGCGATGATGAGCGTGTGCTCGAACTGACCCATACCCTCCGAATTCATCCGGAAGTAGGCCTGAACGGGCATTTCGACGGTGACGTCTTCTGGAACGTAGACGAACGACCCGCCGGACCAGACGGCTCCGTGCAGCGCGGCGAACTTGTTGTCGCTCGGTGGCACGCAGGTCGTCATGAAGTGCTCTTTGACGAGCTCGGGGTGCTCCCGGACGGCCTCATCCATGTTACAGAAGATGACGCCTTTCTCTTCCCACTGCTCCTGCATGTTCTGGTAGACGACTTCGGACTCGTACTGGGCACCGACGCCCGAGAGGGCGTTTTTCTCCGCTTCCGGGATGCCAAGTTTGTCGAACGTGTCCTTGATCTCGTCAGGCAGCTCCGTCCAGTCGTCGACGCCTTCGCGCTTGTCGACGTCCGGTCGGATATACGGAATGATCTCCTCGACGTTCAGCTCGGAGAGATCGGGCATGCCGGGCCAGTCGGACGGCATCGGCATGTTGTGATACTGCTCGAGGGCGCGGAGACGCCGCTCAAGCATCCAGTCGGGCTCGTCCTTGTCGTCGGAGATCATGCGGATGACCTCCTCGGTCAGGCCCTTGCCGGATCTGACGGCGGAGTTCTCCTCTTTCTTGAACTCGAACCGGGCCTCAGTATCTGTCTCTTGTAGGTGATCTTGATCGGAACTCATGATTGATGTAGTTGTGTTTACGGCTGCAGCGTTATTACGGTTGTTCTAGCTGAATTCGGTTACGCGGTGCCGTAGACTTCGTCGCGGACCCAGTCGTACCCCTTGTCCTCGAGTTTCTCGGCGAGCTCCGGACCGCCGCTCTTGGCGATCTGGCCGTCGATCATCACGTGGACGTGATCGGGCTCGACGTAGTCGAGGATGCGCTGGTAGTGGGTGATCTGGAGGATACCAGTGCCCTGCTCGTCGCGCAGCGCGTTGATCCCGTTCGATACGTCCTGCAGCCGGTCGATGTCGAGCCCGGAGTCGATCTCGTCGAGGACGGCGATCGATGGCTCGAGGATGGCGGCCTGCAGCACTTCGTTCTGTTTCTTCTCCCCGCCGGAGAAGCCGGCGTTGAGGTAGCGCTGGGCGAACTTCTCGTCCATCTCAAGTTGCTCCATCTTCTCTTGGAGGATCTGCTGGAACTCGGCGACGCCGACCTCGCCCTCGTCTGTAGGGCCTTCCATCGGCGAAGACTCGAAGCCTTCCTCGTCCTCTTCTTCGGCTTCTGCCTCCTCATCCTCGAAGAGCTCCTCGCGCTCTTCGATCTTGGCGTTCAGCGCCGTTCGGAGGAAGTTCGTCATCGTGACGCCCTCGATCTCGGCGGGATACTGGAAGCCGAGGAAGATGCCGAGCGCGGCGCGCTCGTTTGGCTCGAGGTCGAGGAGGTTCCAGGTGCGTAGATCCTCGTCGATCTCGATGTCCTCACCGAACTCGCCCTCCTCTAAGTGAAGCAGGACCTCGCCCTCGGTGACCTCGTAGGCAGGGTGGCCGGCGATGACCTTCGCCGTCGTTGACTTCCCGGAGCCGTTGGGCCCCATCAGGGCGTGAATCTCGCCCGACTGAACCTCGAGGTTAACGCCCTCGAGAATTGTCTCGTCGCCCTCCGCCACTTCCGCATGCAGGTTGTTTAGTTCGAGGCGTGCCATAGTATTCTGTCGTGTGAACAGTGGGTCGTATGACTGATAACGGTTTCGTATCCAATTGGATACAGTTCCCCATACGCAAAATAAGTTTCCAATTTGAAAACCGTGGTTTGGATACTCCGAGATAATCGCGTATGCGACCTACGTACTCACGGGCATGTGAGCCGTGTCTACTGGGCGTTTTCGGGTGATATCCGGTATAGAGCGTATTATACATCGTTTGGACAGTACGATACCCTGAAAGCGGTACGGTTGAGAACGACTGCGAGTCAGCATTGGGAACGCAGAAATCGGGACAACACCGCAAGCGCTTACATATAGCTATCCAGCCCCTTCTGCTCCTGGCCGTTTTTGACCTCGTCCCATGAGATATCCAGCGCCTCGAGGATGCGCTCGATCGGTCCCTGTAGCGTCTTCTCGAGCATCTTGTCGTAGTCGACCTTGAACTCCTCTGGGATTTGGTCCTCGTACTCGAAGCAGATGACGTCAGGATCGCGCTTGAACGCGCCGTAGAGAGGGTCAGTACGGGCGTCGAAGCCCTCTTCGGTCTCGAGGCGTTCGAAGAACGATGGATCGATGCGGTCGAGGTAGAGCCGCTTGGGTTTGCTCCCGCGCTGGAAGTTGGTTCCGAGCAGGAGATTGGCGTATTTCGCGCCCCTGACCTGTGCCGTGTCGGTGTCGTAGTTGTCCAGTCGCTTGCCGATCCCGCCCGGAATTGCGATGTCCTCGAGTGAGATTTCACCCGCCAGTACGTCCTCGATGACGCCGTTGACATATTCCTTCGCGCCCTCAATATCGCCCTCGCGGACGATCATCTCGATGACCCGATGCTGGACTTCCTTGGTGATCGGCGCGATGTCCGAGCGCTGGTACTCGAAACCGACGATGTCGACGTTGTTGACGTCCTTTCCTTCCTTCCAGGTGATGTGGCCCGCGTAGCGCTTCTTCTTGCCGGCCTGGAAGAATCGTCGATAGAGCTTCTCGAACTCGATCTGGAAGCGGTGATCCTCAGCGTTCAGATCCTCGCGTGCGAAATCGTCGTAGCGGCCGTTGATGTACTCCTCTATCTCGAAGGACTGCTCGAGTGCCTCCTCCTTCGAGACGTCGGGACCGAGCTCGAGCATCACGCTGTCCGTGTCTCCATACGCAACGGTATACTCCAACTCGCCTGCGGCAGTATCCGTGAATTCAATCACTTCACGACCAGTGGCGGTGATCGCGGAGGCGGCGTCCTTGTCGTAGAGTCGGAACTGTTCCCACCCCGACACGCCATACAACGAGTTCATGATGACCTTGACCGCGCCCTGCTGGCGATCGTACTGCTCGTATTCCCGAGTCCCGGGTTCGTACTCGTTGCGTTGGGACTTCTTCTCCTCGCGTTCGGCCAGCAACTCGTTGATCATCTCCCGCATGACGCCGTCCGGTTCTTTCCGGAAGTGGGTCGGTTCTGGCTCGGTCGGGGCGACGAACGTCTCGCCATCGTACTCGTTTGGATCGACCCGCGTCTCTGGCGAGGCGTTAATCGTCGTCATGCACATCGGGTACAGCGACTTCAGGTCGAGTACGGTGACGTTCTCTTTGACACCCGTGATCGGCTCGAACACCGCGCCGCCCTCGTACTCCTCGCCGGCCTCCTGTTGGCCCTTCGACGGGAGCGCGAATCGCCCATAGGCCTCGTGGAGGACATACATGTCGACTGCGTCGCCCGGCGTCGGCGCGTCCTCGAGTTTACAGCCGACGAACGAACGTACCTCGTCCCAGAAGGCGACGATCTCCTGCTGGCGGTCAAGTTCGACGCAGAGTTCGACGTCCCGCAGGTTGTACTCGAGCAGTCGAGTTGGATCGCCCTCCCAGAGGTCGCCGATATCGCCGGCGTAGCGCTCTTTCCCGACGCCGAGTTCTACCTCCCCGACAGCGTCGAGGCGATAGGAGTCGAGTTCGGAGAAGACCGTCCGCTGGTAGGCGTAGAGCAGGTCGAAGACGATGCGACCCTTGATGTCGGGGCCGCCCCAGTTGCTGCGCCAGACTTCGTCGACTCGAGAGAGTTGATTGATCGAGAGGTCATACTCGTGGTCCGGGCCGGCGAGTTCCTCAAGCCGGTCGAGGAAGTACGGCGCGTCGAAGTCCTCGAAGTTCCAGCCCGTGAGGATGTCGGGATCGGTTTCGTCGATGTACTCGATGAACGCCTCGAGCATGGCCTCCTCCTCGTCGAAGCTGCGAACCTCGTGATCGATCTCGCCCTCGATGGGATCGTACTCGTCGATTTCGGTGGGTATCTCGCCGTCGCCGATCGGGGCTTCGTAGAGCCACATGATGTACTCGTCGCGGTAGGAGTCGTGGCTGGTGAGACAGACGATCGGTTCTTCGCCGTCCTCGGGGAATCCCGAGCGATCGTCGACCTCGATGTCGAAGGTGTTGACGCGCGGGTCGGCATCGACGTCGACCGCTTCGACTTCGTCGTGGGGGACGACTAGCGAGTCGTCGTCGGCCCGCCGTTCGGGCACCCGGATACCGCTCCGGACATCCTTGTCGATCAGGAACCGGTTCGGGAACAGGATGTCGGCCTCGTAGTGCTCGAAGTCGTCACGGATCTGCCCGACGTCGCGGGGCGTCTGGCCGAAGATCTTGGTGAGTTTCTCTCCGCGGATACTCTCGTAGGGCTCGCCGTCCTCGCCGTACTCCCGACTCCCCGTCAGACGGTCGTACTGCTCCTCTGGCGCTCGATCGAGGGTATCCGTCGGCGCGTAGAAATACGGTTTGAAGCCGACGACCTGCACGTGCTCGAGCGTGCCATCAGGCGTGCGTCCGAACACGTGCATGATCGGACGCTCCTCGTCGCCGTAGCCAGCGATCGTGTAGTCGACCTGCATCACTGCGAGCTCGAGGTTGCCCTCGGGTTCGGGGAGGGTCTCCTCGACGACGTCGATCACCTCCGCAGCGTTCGATCTGCCGTTGCCGGCGATGGCAACCGCCTCTTCCTCCGGCCGGTCGTCGGTCTCGTCGGAGTCGCCGCCGAACGCCGCGAGTCCGGTCTGGCCCGCCTCAGTCATGATACCGAGATTTGCAGTCGGCGGATAAAAACCCCTGCAATCCCCGTCCGCGAGCACCCTCGTGTGGGTGTACTCGAGCCGTGATATACTCGAGCAGTGCTATCGATACGAGCGGTCGGAGTATAGTAACAACTGGAACGATTTACACGCCGATCGCATAGTCCGTGGTTCTCGCTCACGTAGCTCGCTCCGAACCGCGCTACCGTCGTGCGATCGGATGTGCATTGACTTTCAGTGTACTATAGTGGACCCGAACCGTTCAGAGACCGACAGGGCTCCCGTAGGCGGAACGTCTCTGAAGCCGTCCGCGTCACCGACCTGCTCACCGCTGATCGGACCGCTCTCAGTCGTCACCGTCGGATCGAGCTACGAAGATCTGGTTCTCGTCATGAATGATGCGCGCTTCGATCCGTTATTCCAGGTTCTGACTTTTTCTATATACGACAGATTATTTATAGAATCCGGGTGCAGACGGAGGCTTGCAGGAGCAACAAGACATATAACATGGTAACACATAGCATGGGGACAGGTGATCGATGTGTCCACCCATATGAACGACGACGCGACGGATCGGAGCGAGCCGAGTAGCGAACCCGCGGGGACCGCAACGATCGAGTCATACGAGACTGAGGACGGTATCGTCTTCTACGACGCCCAAAACCCGCTCGCGTGGGTAGAAACCTCCCGGACGCTCACGCTCGAGGATCTGGCCTGAGACAGCACTCGCGAAGCGAACGTTTTTCCGCTCTCTGGGCATCGTGCCGCATGTGGTATTCGACCGGACCGAGAACGAACCCGAAGAGTGGGACCCCGAAGAGGACCTCTATGATGCCGAGAGCGGCGGGCTCACGATCCCGCAGGTGTCGACGGGGGATGACGGTCCGGACGACGATCTGAGCGACCTGTCGAACACGATCGACCCGCCCACCGTTTCTACCGCCGAGACCGACGTTCCCAGCGACGTTCTCCAGACCTTCTGGGCACTGGTGTTGGTCCTCAACGCCGCTGTGCTGGTTGTGTCACTCGGACTGCTGCTGATCGTGTTCGAGGCGGATCTGTTCCGCGGCGGCGTCCTCGTCGCCGCCGGGATCGTACTGTTCGGTTTCGCCGGTCGACGATACAGGCAGTTCCAGCGGGGCGGCAGCGCTGACACGGCGGCCGATACCGACACCGACGACGGCACCGATACCGACACCGACAACGGCACCGATACCGACACCGACGACAGGACAGATGCCGACGCGAGACCGGCCGACGCAGCCGAAACTACTTCAGGGGACGTTCCCCAAAACCGGTCACCGGACCCGAACGACAGCCCATGAAAACAGTCGAGGACGACACCGGCAAACGGTACCTGCTTCTCAAACAATCGGACAGTGCGAGTCTCGTACGCGACCCAGAAAACGGCAACGAGTGTTACATCCAGAACGACCGTCTCGATGCCGTCGGCGAGGAATCCGCCCTCGAGACGGCCGCGCGAAGCGTCAGTGATCCAGTCGTGACGTTGCTGACCAACGTCCACGACGAAGAGACGCTCGGACTGTTGGTCGAACTCTCGGAGCGAGGCCCACTCGGCGTTCGCACCCTGCTCGGCGGCTACGACTTCTGTGAGAGCGACCTGCACGGTCGTCTCACGGTCCTCTCCGCCGCCGGGCTACTCGAGGAAACCGAGATCGCCGGCGAACGCGGCTATCGGCTCACCGAGGACTGTGAGACCGCACTCGAAACGATTCGGCCGAGCATCGGCTCGGGAACCGAGACGACGGGGGACGGTTCCTGAATCCGAACCGGCCGAACTAACCGGCGGACACACTCTCGCCGTTAGTCAGACGCGAGTAATTCCGCCTCCGGCGGCTCGCCGCGCTCGAGTCGTGAGCGGTTCGACGTCGCATCTTTTTCGACGCGGACGAGCGAGTCCGCCGCACCGACGAGTTCCTCGTCGTGGCTGACGACGACGATCTGTTCGACGCCGAGATCCCGCATTGACTCGACCAACGAGACGAGTTGGGTGACGTGGCCCGAATCGAGGAAGACCGTCGGCTCGTCGAGAATGAGTGGCGGCATCGGAGCCGTTCCCTCGACTCCCTCGGCGAGCAGCCGGTAGATCGCACACCGCAGGCTGAGGTTGAACAGCGCCCGTTCGCCGCCGGATAGCTGCTCGGGCTCGAGGGCTTCGCCGTCTTTCTGGTAGACGGTTAATCGGTAGTCGCCGTCGAGATCGATCGCCGCATAGGAGTCGTTCTGGTAGACCAGTTCGAACGTTTCGTTCAGCAGGCGCTCTAAGGTCTCGACGTTGTGCTGGCGCAGTTCCGCGCGCAGTTCTCCGTACGTCGTCTGCAGCGTCTCGGCCTCCTCGTAGAGCGAGTCGAGGCGCTCGCACCGATCCTCGACCGTCTCGAGGCGCTCGCGGAGGCGTTCGAGTTCCTCGTGTTCGTTCTCGACAGCGCCGATGGCGTTCTGAATCCCGTTCCGTTGCTCCTCGAGGTCGTCGAGTTTGTCGTCGACCTGCTGGATGTAGGTCTCGGCGTTCGCCCTGTCTTCGCGAGCGGTCTCGACCCGCTCTTCGTCGAACTCCGACTCGAGATCGCCCTTGCGATCGCGCTTTGCCGAGAGTGTCTCGCGGCGCTCGTCGTTCATTTCCGCCCAGTCCTGTCGCCGTTCGCGAAGCGTTTCGATCTCTCTTTCGAGGCTTGTCCGCTCGTCGGCGATCTCCGAGACGCGTTCCAGAGACTCGAGCGTCTCCGTGATATCCCCGCGTTCGGTGTTGAGCTCGCCAAGTTCCGCCCGCGCGTCGGCCACCTCGTCCTCGCGTTCGGCTGCCGCGGATCGCTTTTCTTCGGCGTCGGCCGCGTACTCCTCGGCGTCGGCTCGCAGCTGATCGCGCTGGTCGCGTCGGTCCCCGAGGGTCTCCCGTTTCTCAGCGAGCAACTGTTCAATGTTGTTGCGGTTCTCCTCGAGGCGGTCGACCTGCCGTTCGGCCTCTCGGAGTTCCTCGGCGCGGTCGATCCGCTCGTCGATGTCGTCGCGCTCCGCTTCGAGGTCCTCACGCTCGGCCTCGAGGTCGGCGAGTTCCTCCCGGCGCTCATCCAGCACATCGACGTGGGGCGAGTCCTCGACCGGCTGACCGCACTCGGGGCACTTGCCTTCCTCGAGCAGGCGTTCGCCCTCTTCGATCGCGTTCTCGGCGGTCCGGATGTCGGCAGTGACGTCGTTGATAGCTGAGACCAGTTCCTCGCGTTCGGTTTCGAGGTCGTCAAGGTGAGACGCTGCCGCGCCGAACGCGACCGGCGCGTCCTCGAACGTCGCCCGCGCGGCCTCAATCTCCTCGTTGAGTTCCTCGAGTTTCGTCTCGCGGTCCGCGATCGTTTCCTCGTCGGCATCGATTCGCTCGTCAAGTTCGTCAGCCTCCTCGCGAGCGTTTTCAGCCTGTGCATCGAGGTCGTCGGCCTCCTCGCGGAGTCGCTCGATCTCGTCGGTTCCCGTTTCGATCGTCACCGTCAGCTCCTGTAGCTCGTCGCCGAGTTCCTCGTCGCGAGCCTCGAGGTCCGCAATGCGGCTCTGCACCGCGTCCTCGTCGGGGTCGTCCTCGAGATCGACGGCGTCGACGAGTTCGGTGCGCTCGGCCGCGAGGTTCTCGCGCTGGTCCCGAACCTCGCTAATTTCGTCACTCGCTTCCTCGCGCTTACGTTCGGTCTCGCTGATCTTCGACCGCAGTTCGTCGATCTCCTCGTCGAGGTCTGCGATCTCCTCGCGGGTCTCTTCGTGGTGCTCGAGAACGTCTTCGGCTGTCTCGAGGGTCTCTTGGGCCTGCTCGCGCTGTGTCTCGTAGTGATCGATCTTCTCGACGACGTCAGTTCGGCGGGACTCGAGGCTATTCAGCCGCTCGTGGAGGTCCTTTTCCTCCTTTTGCTGGACTTGATTTCGAACGTCCTCGAGGACCTCTTGCTGGCCGTCGAGGACTGTTTTGACGCCGAGTCGGGCCTCGCTGGCACGCTCGCGGTAATCCTCGAGCGCGCCGAGCTGGAGCAGGTCGTCGATCATGTCCTGGCGATCGCTCGGCGAGGCGTGAATGAGCTTGTTGACCTCGCCCTGTCGGACGTACGCGCAGTTGACGAACGCCTCGGCGTCCATCCGCAGGAGTTTGGTCACTTCCCGACGAACGTCGCGGGCCCCCTCGATCGTCTCCGTCGGCGTCTCGAGGACGCATTTTGTCGTGGTCGCGCGGTCGCCGCGCAGTTTGAGGTGGCGCTCGACGTGGTACTCACGGCCGTCGTGCGTGAACCAGAGTTCGACCTCGGCTTCCTCCTCACCGGTGGTGATCACGTCGTCGAGTGTTCGTTCGTCTAAGGCCTTCGAGCCGTAGAGTGCGAAGAAGACGGCCTCGAGCAGCGTCGACTTCCCGCTGCCGTTGACGCCGTGGACGACCGTGACGCCGCGCTCGAGCGTAAGGTCGGCGTCGCCGTAGCACTTGAAGTTCAGCAACCGAACGCGGTCGACCCTCATGCGAAATCACCAAGCGAGGCGGTATCGGTGTTCGCGTCGTCGGCATCATCGGCCGACTCGGTGGCCACGTCGTCCTCGGTCGGTTCCGCACGGTCGGCGGTGTCCACTGGCTCCTCGCTGTCAGCGGCGTCCGCTGATCGCTCGGCGTCGGCGGCGTCTACTGGTTCCGCGCCACCGTTGGCTGCAGTCTCGACGGTTTCCGCTGCACTGTCCGGCTCGGTGTCGGGTGCTGAACCGGCCGCAGAATCCGTCTCCTCGGTGAGGTGATCGGCGACTGTCGTCACGTCCTCGTCGCCCGGTTCACGCTCCGGTGCGGGCTCGAACGCCGACTCGTCGTCCTCGAGCAGGTCTCGAACCCGCCGCTCGACGGATTCGCGGACGTTTGAATCGGCAAGATCACCGCTCCGGACGGTCTCGTCGATCTCGAGGGCAGCGTTACTGAGCCCCATCTCGCGCACCCGCTCGCGGACGGCGTCGTCCGGGTTGGCGAAGCTGACCGACACGTCCTCGTCGGGGAGGTCCCGGCGGTCATTGACCCGGGCGACGAGTGCCCCACGGTCGATCGCGAGCTCCTCGATGGCCGCCGGGGCGATCGGTCGCCCCTCGCCTTCGATGGTGACGATGACGACCGCATCCGCGAGGTCGTGCTGGCGGACCCGTTCTTGGACGCGGTCGATTCCTTCGTCCTCGGTGAGTTCGACGTCGACGAAGACGAACTCGCGGGTCGAGGAGAGACCGCGACGGCTGATGCCGACCGTTCCGTCGTCCTCGAAGTCGACGAGGTTGTAGCCTCGATCCTCGCGTTCGCTGGCGCTCGCGCGCTCGGTCGACCCGCAGTAGGTGACCCACGTGTCCAGCACCTCGGCGGTGTCCGGTTTGTGGTTGTCCCCCAGCAGGACGGCATCGAAGTCGACCGTCGACTCCTCGAGGACGGTTTCGGTGTCCCAGTCTGCGTGTGCAAAGGGGTCGAAGAGGCCGTGGCTCACCAGACTGGCGTGTGCTGCACCGTTCGGCAGTGCGTCGAAGTCGTAGGTGAGGTCGTCCCGGCGCGAGCGGGGGACGAAGTCGAGTCCGTAGAAAGCGGTGTCGTCGACGACGACCGGGTCAGCACCTAGTCGCGTCGCCAGTCCGAGATCCGCGAAGAGATCGAGCCACTGTGCGTCGCGTTTTGATTCGTGGTTGCCGACGACGGCGAGAAAGGGAATGTCGGCGTCGGAGAGCGTCCGGAGGATCTCGACGGTTCCCTGCAGATCGACCAGTCCCGGCCGCCGATCGTGAAAGAGGTCGCCGGCGTGGATCACCGCGTCGACGTCGTCGGCGACCGCGTCCTCGACGACGTACCGGAACGCCTCGAGGAAGTCCCGTCGTCGCTCGGGCGAGTTGTACTGCTGGTACCCGATATGGGTATCGCCCGTATGGATAACCCGCGTCATTGGCCAGTCGTAGACAGGCCGCCCCTAAAGGGGTTCCGTGACCGAAGTGAAAGTGAAAGCGACAGTTCAGCGACCTCGAGGCGGCAGTCCCCATCGAACTGTCCTGACGAACTATCCGACGGTGGCGCACGCTGTCAGCCGTCCGAACGAGAGTGAGGGCGGACGATGACACCGTGCGAGGGATGAGTGAAGGAACGAAGTGACTGAACGAATCGGCTGGGGAGGACAAGGATATTCCGTGTTGCCAGTATGAGCAGGACGCTCAATACGCCCAATCGCTACGGTCGCGCTCAATACACCCAATCGCCACGGTCGATCACTGTCAGCCAAATCACGATACTGCAGACGGACACTCTACTAGCGCGGATACTGGTGGCACCACGTCCTCCTATAGTAGGAGTTAGAAATAACTGCTCATCTTTGGTACAGAGAGGTGATTAAGTGCGGTATCGATCGCCGTTGTTAACTCGCCAAGTGAGTCAAAAAACCGATTGCTGAGAGCCGTTTGGAGCTGTCGCCAGCACTCTTCGACCGGATTGAGTTCAGGAGAGTACGCCGGTAACGTGACGAAGGCGAGGTCGTCACGGGCCGCCAGGTCCGTGACGGCCGATGCCTGGAAATACGGCGCTCCATCGAGCACGATGATTAGATCTTCTTCGAATTCTTTGCATAACGCGAGAATGAAATGTTTCGCGTGATCGGCAGTGACGTACTCGGTGAATCGTGAGAAGAAGCACTCGCCGTCTTCGGTGATCGCGCCGAGCAGACACGTCCAGTCGCGTTGGCCAGAAAGTTCGACGCTCGGCCGCGTGCCGCGCGGAAACCACGCGGCACGCGGCTCAACCTGGACGGATTTCTTGGTCTGATCGATGCAGACTACTGTGGCGTCCATCTCCGCTCGCTTTTTTTGAGTTCGTCACGGAACTCTTCTGTGTCGGATTCCTCGGCTTCGTCGGCTGTGCGGCGCGGTTTTTGGTAACTCAATCCAGCTTCTTTGAGCAACCGCCGGCAACTCGGATAGGAGTACTCGACGCCGTAGGTTTCTTCAAGAAACTCCTGGACGAGCGCCGGCGTCCATGCCGGCGCGTCGATCCCGACTTCCTCGGGAGGTTCGTGAACGGTTTGTTCAAACTCTTCTTGCTGTGTTTCTGAGAGCTTTCGTTTTCTCCCGGATCGGTGAGCATCAGAGACGGCTTGCTCAAGCGGTTCGTCCGTATCGAGTCGCATGAGCCAACTGTAGATCGTCCTTCGACCAGTGTCGTGCCACTCTGCAAGTTCGGTCTGTGTCACGCCGTTCTTGTACGCAATCGCCGCTAACAACCGTTGTGTCGGCTTGTTTCCCTTAACCTTGTCAAGGGCGTCTTGGAGTTCTTCAACGGAAATCTCGTCGAGATGGTCCATTGTCTACAGTAACAATCTACGGGCGAAAAATTCTAACGGTTACTATAGCCGGTTTCTACTCACGCGCGCAAGCACTCGTTCGTCTGGTTCGCAGAGCATCCGATTCCGCGCTAATGCTCCGGAAATCGCTCGCTCATCCAGTGGAAGACGTGCTACATCTTCCACGCAGTCGCTCGTTGTACTCGCGACGGCCTCACACGGTGTCGAACCGCGATTCGCTGGTCGTCCATCACGACACAGGCGCGCCACTACACGAAATCAGGCGATACACTGGACGCCCTCGAGACGGAGAGAAATCGGCGACGTAGAGCGGCGATCTTACGATTCGATATCCAGACTGTACAGACGCTTGCGGGCGTCCGAGAACGAAAAGCGCGAATCGATGACGCTCTCCTCGTCGAGCCGGTTCAGCGCGTACCGGACCGTCCGCGAGGGCAAGAGCGTCTCATCGGCGATCTGTTGTTGGGTCATCGTATCGTTGTACTCGAGGACCTTCGCGACGAGTTTCGCACTCGGGGGCAGATCCCGAACATCGTCCCACGTTCCCCGCTCGCTGGTCTCCTGTTGAAGCGACTCTGAAGCACTCATCCTATCTCCCCATTCCGAATACGAGGTGATAATATTTTCTATTCCGTTTAATGCCCATCAGTTATACCTCGAGCGCGAATGCACCTACCCGAAGTCTCTTATGAACCAGCACCCAAAGGACGGGTGATGAGCGACACCGTGGACGACGTCGACCTCCCATACGACGAGGACGAGGCGTCCCAACAGGAGAAAATCCAGGCGCTCGAGGAACGGCTGGAGATCCTCGAGGCGCAAAACGAGGAGATGCGCGACAAGCTCCTCGACGCCAACGCCGAGAACAACAAGTACCAGCAGAAACTCGAGCGACTCACACACGAGAACAAGAAACTCAAGCAGTCCCCGCTGTTCGTCGCCACCGTCCAGGAAGTCACGGACGAGGGCGTCATCATCAAACAACACGGGAACAATCAGGAGGCACTGACCGAAGTCACCGACGAGATGCGCGAGGACATCGAACCCGACGCCAGGGTCGCAGTCAACAACTCGCTGTCGATTGTCAAACCGCTCTCGAACGAGACCGACGTCCGGGCTCGCGTGATGGAAGTCACCGAGAGCCCCGACGTCAGCTACGAGGACATCGGCGGTCTTGAGGAGCAGATGCAGGAAGTCCGCGAGACCGTGGAGATGCCCCTCGAGAAGCCCGAGATGTTCGACGACGTCGGGATCGACCCGCCGAGCGGCGTCCTGCTCTACGGGCCGCCGGGCACGGGGAAGACGATGCTCGCCAAGGCCGTGGCCAACCAGACCGACGCCACCTTTATCAAGATGGCCGGCTCGGAACTGGTTCACAAGTTCATCGGTGAGGGTGCAAAGCTCGTCCGCGACCTCTTCGACGTCGCCCGCGAGCACGAGCCCGCCGTCATCTTCATTGACGAGATCGACGCCATCGCCGCCAAGCGGACCGAGTCCAAGACCTCCGGCGACGCCGAGGTCCAGCGGACCATGATGCAGCTCCTGAGCGAGATGGACGGCTTCGAGGAGCGCGGTGAGATCCGCATCATCGCCGCCACCAACCGCTTCGACATGCTCGATCGGGCCATTCTGCGCCCCGGCCGATTCGATCGCCTGATCGAGGTGCCCAAGCCGAACGCGGAGGGTCGCGAAATCATCTTCGAGATCCACACCCGCGGGATGAACGTCGCCGACGATGTCGAGTTCGCCCAACTGGCCGAAGACGCCGAGGACGCCTCCGGTGCCGACATCAAAGCCGTCTGCACCGAGGCCGGCATGTTCGCCATCCGCGACGACCGCACCGAGATCCGGATGGAGGACTTCCTCAACGCGTGGGACAAAGTGCAGGCCGAATCCGACGAGACCGAAGAGGTCTCGAAGACGTTCGCCTGAACGACTGACTCGAGGTCGACGATAGTTCTTTCTCTCTTTGGTTTTCGTTCGCTCGAGCGACGGCGTTGGCGATCACTGTATAGTTGCAGTGTGAACCGACCATTGCGTTATCTCTCGGCGAAAATAGTGGTAGCTGAGCCGTCCAACCCGTGTTACTCAGGATCTACGCTCTCGATGCGAGTGAGCCCCGATACGGATAGTCGCCGAAGCCAAGCAGCGGGAAGCAGACGAATCCGAAGAACCACAGCCCAAGAGTGAATCCGATGCCCTGACCGAATGCGTTCGAGACGCCGGCGAACATTTTGTACGCGGCGTAAATGTTCACGAGTGGGACGAACAGTACGAGGACCCACCACCACTCGTTGCCCCCTATTTTGAACATGATATACCAGTTGTAGATCGGAATAATCGCCGCCCATCCCGGTTGCCCGGCTTTCGCGAAGGTTTTCCACGTGCCAGCGATATACGCCACGGTAAATGCTATCCCAATGATCAGAGCGACGATACTGCCGCCTCCACCGCCACCTTGTTGCAAGATGATTGCTGCCGAATCCAAAAATGACATCGGTTTTCCTTTAAACATATCACAGATAATCTTTCCGGTTAGATGAATTATTCTGCTGTCTCATGGAGACCGATCGTCCAGAGACGAACGATCGAGAAGGACCGGTCTGCAGCAGACATTCGCCCTATTCGGCGCTCTTGATAGGGTCCGAGAAAATCCTGCACAGCGTGCTCCATCGTCAACCGCGACCGAACACTACTCGCGTGGCCGAATCGGAGACGTCCCACAACCCTCCTCACGTGGTCCCACTCGAGAACAACTTGGCACGGATCAGCCGTCGAAACTAGTTTCAGTGTTACAGCGCCGAGAAGACAAGCCACGGGACGATGAACATAACTAACACCAGCAGTGCAAGGATCAAACCGTACCCGATACCCGTTCCTGCCGCAGTGAGCCACGACGGATGCTCGAATTCGCTGAGATCGACTGCCATATGGGTTGCATCCGGCGATGAATGCATAAACGTACCGGAACGCCGAGTTGAAACTCGCCGTTTCCGTCACGGTACGCGCCCGGACTACCGGTAGATGTTCTGGTACCGTTCGCGGTACTCTTGGAGGGCGAGTCTGGCTGTGCGCCGCGAGGGAAATCCGAAGCCGACCGCCTCACAGTCCTCATCGTCACACTCCCACCGGAAGGTCCCGGAATCGGGATCCCTCGTGACCGATGCGTCCGTTTCGCACAGCGGACAAGCCCATCCCCACTGCATATCGCCGGCGTCTATACTCGGGCGATTCATACTGATTCTACGCCGGGATTGGAGCAAATACTGAAAAAACCACGCCTCGAGTGGTGCATCGTTTATCCGCCGGTGCCGTGATCGACCCGACACAGCGCTGGACTCGAGATCGATTTCCGGACTGCTTTTACCGGGTGACCCGCTACGAGCACCCAATGACGAAGATCGTCGTGGTGGACAACCACGGACAGTTCACCCATCTAGAGCGCCGAGCGCTTCGCGACCTCGGCGTCGACACGGAGTTGATCGACAACGACACGCCGCCTGAAGACGTCGACGCCGACGGCGTCGTCCTCTCCGGCGGTCCAGACATGGATCGGATCGGGACGTCCGCCGACTATCTCGAGGCGGACGTGCCGGTTCTGGGCATCTGCCTGGGAATGCAACTGATCGCCGCGGAACTCGACGGCAGCGTCGGAAGCGGTGAGTACGGCGGCTACGCGGACGTTAGCGTCGATATCTTCGACGACAACGACCCGCTGACTGGTTCCCTCCATCCTGAGACGCGCGTCTGGGCGAGCCACGCCGACGAGGTCACGGAACTGCCCGACGGCTTCGAACTGACCGCGAAAAGCGACGTCTGTGACGTCGAAGCGATGAGCGACACCGACCGCGATCTCTACGGCGTCCAGTGGCACCCCGAGGTCGCCCACACTGAGGAGGGTGACGAGATTTTCGAGAATTTCCTGGCGATCTGCGAATCGCAGTAGTCTCGTAGTCCGATTCGGACACTGTGACGGCGGACGATGACCGTCTCAGATGCAAGCCACCTGTTTATTGAACTCAGCGCTGTCCACTCGGACGAGCACCTATGACCGTAGATTCAACCGAAGACCTCTTCGTAGACGGACTCAAGCACGCGTACTACACCGAACAGCGCCTCGTCGACGCTCTCGATGAACTCGAGCAGACCTCCTCGAGCCAGGAACTCAAGTCGGGATTCGCGGAGCACCGCGAGGAGACCCAGAATCATATCGACCGCCTCGAGGAGGTATTCGAACAGATCGACGCCGATGCCGAGGGTGAGGAGGATCCGGTCGTCAAGGGGATGATCGAGGCTCACGAGGAGTTCATGGACAAAGATCCCAGCGACGAGGCGCTCGACCGGTTCAACATCGCCGCCGGCCAGAAGTCCGAACACTACGAGATCGCCGTCTACGGAAACCTGATTCCGATGGCCGACCAGATCGGTCTCGACGACGCCGCGGACACCTTAGAGCAGAACCTCCGCGAGGAACAGGACGAACTCGACAGTCTCTCGGAGATGGGCGAGGAGTTCGATTACGGCGAACTGTCGGTCTCGGAGTAACGCCGATATATCCGCCAGTTTCTTTCCGGACCGCGTCGACCGGTAGATCTGCGCTCGAGCGGTGAGATCCAGAGCCGCGAGTAGCGATCAGTCGCCGCGGCGTCGCCTGCGGGATCGGTCGCCATCGCCATCACTACTTGGCCGTCGACGTGCGCGAGGGCTCAGTAGTCGAGGGAGTCGTGGCCGTCGGTGTACTCGGGAGTCTCCTCGTCGGTGATCCGGAGCGATCGTTTCGCTGAGACATCGGTGACATCAGTGTTAGCTGGTGACTGTAATGTCCAAGATGCTATATTATCGTTCGGACCGAAGTGCGGTACGTGATGAACCCGGCCGATGACACCGCTCGAACTGCAGCCGTATCGCACGCAACCGACGAAGCGCCCGCGAGCGGGGGTGAACTGAGATGACGACGAGCGTTCTCGTCACCGGTGCGACCGGCAATCAGGGCGGCGCGGTCGTCGAACATCTGCTCGAGGCCGACGCCGACTTCGACGTCTACGGCCTGACCCGCGACGCCTCGGGGGACCGGGCCCAAGAACTGGCCGACCGCGGCGTGACGATGGTCGAAGGCGACCTGAACGAGACGGAGTCGCTGACGCCCCACGTCACCGAGGTCGACGCCGTCTTCGCCGTCACGAACTTCTGGACGCAGGGGTACGACGCGCAGGTCCAGCAGGGGAAGAACATCGCCGAGGTCGCCGCCGAAGAGGGCGTCGACCAGTTCGTCCTCAGCGGCGTCGGCAGCCACGAGCGAGACACGGGGATTCCCCACTTCGACTCCGCGTGGGAGATCGATCAACACGCCCAGGAACTCGACCTCCCGCTGACCGTCCTCCAGCCCGTGTTCTTCTTCCAGAACTTCGAGGCCTTCGCGGAGGACGTCGTCGAGGACGGCCAGATCGCGCTCCCCCTCGAGGAGGGCGTCTCCCTCCAGATGATCGACGTGGACGACGTCGGCCGCGCCGCCGCGGTCGCCTTCGACGAACCCGACGAGTTCGTCGGGGAGCGTATCGAACTCGCGGGCGACGACAAGACGCTGGCCGAGACGGCGGAGATCCTCTCCGAGGTCACCGGGCGGGACGTCGACCCCGTCCACGTCCCCATCGAGGACGCCTACGACTCCTTCGGCGAGGAGTTCACCGTCATGTGCGAGTGGTTCAACGAGGTCGGCTACGACGCCGACATCGACGCCCTCGAGGAACGGTTCGGCTTCGCGTTCACCGATCTCGAGAGCTACTTCCGCGAGAACGGCTGGGAGGACAAAGAGGGGATGGCGTCGGTTCCCGGTTGGGTCAAGGCGATGCAGTAGTCCCTCGGATCGACCGTCGATGGAAACGGTCGGGGTGTATCGACTCCGACCGTCGATTCTCCGATGGAGCCGCGAGGTAGCGTCGATTCCCGACCGCTCACGAACGGCGGAGTCGTTCCGGTCAGGTCTGCCAGGCGATCGAGAGCGACGTGTCCGACTCGATCCAAGCGGCATCGTTCGTCGTATCGAAGATGCGGACGGTCCCGTCGTCCGCCTCTCGCTCGGCGTATCGGTGGGGTCCGGACGTTGCGTCTGACATAGTGAGTGTCAGGTGAGAACTAGACTCACAGTATAGCTCTTGTGTATCGTCCGAGAGACGGCGACGGCCTCGAGGCGGCGAGACCGACGGTCGACGGGACGACCCGATACGGAAAGCGACGCGGAGTCGCGACGGGAGCCGACGGAGCGGCGGTCGACCGGCGACGGACGATTACTCGGCCGGTTTCTCGCGGGCCGGCCCCTGTTGGTGGAGTTCGATACCGACGTCATCCGGCTCGAGGACGTCCGGAAGCTCTTCGTCCCGATCACCGGTGACGTCGGCGAGCACTTCCGTGATGTAAGCGTTGAACAGTTCGGGGTGTTCACTCATCGGGAAGTGGCCGATCTCGGCGAATTCGATAGCGGTCGCGCCATCGCCGATCCCCTCGGCGGTCTGGCGGCCGTCCTCGGGCGTGGTAAGATAATCGTACTCTCCGTTGGCGATGTAGAGGGGGCACTCGTCGGCGTTGACCTGATCGAGTTTGTCGCGATAGTCGTGATCGACGGAGTAGTAGTAGAGGTCGCCCTTGAACACGCCCGTCGCCCCCTGCTCGTAGAGATACATCGTCTCCCGACGTGTCTGTTCGGGGCTCTGCGGTGCCATCAGGCCCCAACAGGAGTAGGCGTTGACCTCGGTCGTGTTCACTTCCGGATGGTCGAGCCAGTCGATATAGAATCCCGGACTGTGTGCACCGCACTCGAGACCGATCAGCGCCCGGAATCGCTCGGGATACCAGTCGGCTAGCTCGAGCGCGATGTTGCCGCCCATGCTCGATCCCATATAGATCGGGTCCTCGAGCTCGAGCGCGTCGGCGAGGTTGACGAGCGTCTCGGTGAACTTCTCGGCCGTCATGGTGTAGTCCTCGGTCCACCACTTCTGAGAGGTCGGGGGGACCGACTTCCCGTGATAGGGCAGATCGTGGGCGATGACGCGGAACTCCTCGGTGATTGCCTCGTCGGTCAGGAGGTGGCGCCACTCCTGACAGTTGTTGCCAGCCGTGTGCTGACAGAGCAGCGGAACGCCGTCTTCCGGACCGTTTTCCTCGAAATAGATTCGGTGGTCGACGCCCTCCACTTCCGTGTGGACGTACGAGCCGCTGATCGGCTCGACATCACCGGATTGGTAGTTTTCGGGCATCTCAGCTCCCCCCGTCGTTGTGGGCGACTCGCATCAGGTCCAGTGTCCGCTGGAACGCGCGCAGGTGCTGGAAGATCCGCTTGTTGTCGCCGGTCAACTGCAGGTGGCCGTCCTCGTTGCGGACCGCGGTTCGATAGTGCGACGCGATGATTTCGTGGTTGAACGCGGGCGGCGTCTCCTGGACGAACTCCTCCCAAGTCTCGCGGTCGCCCTCGACGCCGAACGACCACTGGTGATTCATCGTCGGATTCGGCACGAGGTTCTCGACCTCGCCGCCGTCCATCTCGAGGAGGACGCGCTCGTCCCCGATCTCGACGTAGAAGTTCTCGGAGAATTTGTCGTGGCCCCTGACCTCCATCTCTGGATCGCCGTTTACCGTCTCTTTGTACGACTCCCACCACTCGTGGGTGCCGAGTTCAGTGTCAGCCATTGAAACCACACCGCACGTTTTCCGAACGGCTCAAAGTACCTCACACAATGGAATCCGACAACTCGAGCGCGAATACAACGCGGAAAGCGCGAACGGACGCGGAGACGCCGAGCACGGCCGGCAGTTCGGTCGCGATTCGACCGTGAGCCGATTAGTCGTACTCTCCCACGAAGTGACACTGAGATTACCATCAGTCTCTTCACCGTTCATCTGGATGTGTGAGGCGATGACAGTCGACACAGTCGGTCGATTCGAACGCGCACTCGAGGGACTCGAGGTGGGATTCGAGCGCGTCGCGGCTGCCGACGCGAGCGAGCGGATCGGAACGATGGCGGAGGAGCCAGCGGTCGGTGCCCCGCTGCCCTTTGAAGGAGTATCGCTCCCGGAGTCAGTAACGACCGATCCGACAACTGCCGAGCTGGCGGATGCTCGGACCGGCGTCACCCCGGTTGGGTTCGCGATCGCAGAGTATGGCACCGTCGCCGTCGAGTCGACGGCCGACGGGGCGGAACCGATCAGTCTCTACCCGGAGCGACACGTCGCGGTCGTCGCCGAGAGCGACATCGTGCCGAACATCAGCGCCGGCTTCGACCGACTCGCGGACGGATTCGACACGGGTCGGGACAGCGTCGTCTTCGCGACCGGCCGGAGCGCGACCGCGGACATGGGTGACCTCGTCCACGGCGTACACGGGCCCGGCGACGTCCACGTAATCGCCCTGGAGGACCGATAGGATGGCCCAACGCACGCGATCGGAGCAGGCCGACCGGATTCGGCACCTGCTCGAGACCGAAGGGCCGGCGATCCACGCTCACGCGAGCGCCTCGAACGCCCGCCGAAAGGAGACCTACGGCGGAACCGATGACCTCGAGGCCCTCCGGACCGACGCGCGAGCGATCAAGGAAGACGCCATCGATCGGCTTCCCGAATTGATCGAGACGGTCCGGGACGCGGTCGAGGCGAACGGTGGCACCGTCTACGTCGCCGACGACGCCGCGGACGCGAACGAGTACGTGGCCGACGTGGTCCGAAGCGAGGCCGCAGACGGAGCCGACGCCGACGCGGCGACCGCGGAGCCGTCGGTCGTCAAATCGAAATCCATGACGACCGAGGAGATCGATTGCAACGACGCGCTCGAGGCCAACGGGATCGACGTCACCGAGACCGACCTCGGCGAGTGGGTGCTACAGGTCGCGGACGACACGCCCTCCCACATCGTCGGGCCGGCGATGCACATCTCCCGCGAGGAGATCGCCGACCTGTTCAACGAGCGGTTCGATCCCAGTGACCCCTTTGAGACGGCCGAGGAACTGACTCGCTTCGCCCGCGATCACCTCGGTGAGATCATCGAGGGAGCCGACGTCGGAATCACTGGTGCAAACTTCGTCGTCGCCGACAGCGGGACGATCACCCTCATCACGAACGAGGGCAACGCCCGCAAGTGCGCGGTCACGCCCGATACCCACATCGCGGTTGCGGGCGTGGAGAAACTTATTCCGTCGCTCCCGGACCTCGAGCCGTTCGTCGATATCATCGCCAAGAGCGCGACAGGCCAGCCGATCTCCCAGTACGTGACGATGCTGACCCCGCCGACGGACTCGCCGACGGTAGACTTCGATCGACCGGACAAGCCGATTACGGCCGGTACCGACGGTTCAGACGACATCGCGGAGACGGCGGACGACACCGGAGACCCGGACCGCGATTTCCACCTCGTCTTGCTTGACAACGGTCGCATGGACATGCGCGAGGACGACCAGCTCCGGGAGACGCTGTACTGCATCCGCTGTGGGGCCTGCTCGAACTCCTGTGCGAACTTCCAGTCCGTCGGTGGCCACGGCTTCGGCGGCGAGACGTATTCGGGCGGGATCGCCACCGGCTGGGAGGCCGGCGTCCACGGTCAGGACTCCGCGGCCGAGTTCAACGACCTCTGTACCGGCTGTACGAACTGTGTCGATGCCTGTCCAGTGAAGATCGATATCCCGTGGATCAACACCGTCGTCCGGGATCGAGTCAACCGGAGCAGCGAGCCCGAGTCCTACGACTTCCTCGTCGACGGGCTCACCCCCGACGAGGAGAACGGTGGCCTCGACCCCGGTAAGCGCTTCTTCGGCAACATCGGCACCGTCGCGAAGGCCGCCAGCGCGACCGCGCCGGTCTCGAACTGGCTCGCCGACGCCGGCCCTGTCCGTGCGCTCCTGGAGCGAACCCTCGGTATCGACCGACGGCGCGACCTGCCGACCTTCCAGCGCGAGTCGCTCGTCGACTGGTTCGAGAGGCGAGGCGGCTTCGCCGCCTCGAGTCAGCGTGCGGAGCGGGCTAACTCCCGGGACCGTGGGGTCGACATCGACCGCGAGGTCGTCCTCTACCCCGACGTCTACACGAACTACGTCGACGTCGACCGCGGGAAGGCCGCCGTCCGGACGCTTGAGGCACTGGGCGTTCCGGTCCGCGTGCCGGACCTGCCCGAGAGTGGGCGTGCGGCGCTTTCCCAGGGGATGATCGCAACGGCGGACCGGCAGGCCAGCCAGCTCTACGCCACGCTGGCAGAAGATTTAGACGCCGGGCGCGACGTGGTCGTCATCGAACCCTCCGATCTGGCGGCCATGCACCGCGAGTACGAGCGCCTGCTGCCCGAGGAATCCTTCGCACGACTCCGGGACGGCAGCTACGAGATCTGCGAGTACGTCTATGGCCTCCTCGAGAACGGAGCCGACTCGGATATGCTGTCGAGTGGCGATGGCGCGGAACCGGTCGCTTACCACTCCCACTGCCAGCAGCGCACGCTCGACCTCGAAGCGCCCACCGTCGCCGTCCTCGAGCGCTGTGGCTACGCGCCCGAAACCTCGAGCGCCGAGTGCTGTGGGATGGCTGGTTCGTTCGGTTACAAACGGGAGTACTACGAGCTCAGTGTGGACGTCGGCGAGCGGCTGGCGGGGGAGGTCGACGGCGCGGAGACCATCGTCGCATCGGGCACCTCGTGTGGCGACCAACTCGAGACGCTGCTCGAGCGGGACGTGTCGCATCCGATCGAGTTACTCGCGCCCGGCGCTCGAGCGTAACGTCGGCGCGCTGCCGGGTCCGGGTCAGACGCCGGTCGGGGTCCGTCCGGAGCGGTGTCGGTCGAACCGGATCCTCCATCGTTACGTGGCGGGAGAAATATCACTCGGGTAATGACTTCGCCATCGATACGCGATCACCTCCGACCGACCGACAGCGACTACCCGGACGGGATCTATCGCGTCGTCGGAACGGGCGACGATACCATCACCCTGCTCCAGGTCGGTGACGCGGACGGTCGACGGGTCACCACCGGAGAGATCGTGACGGTCGACGACGCGGAACTCGAGGCGTTCGAACCGGCCAAAAACCCGGACGGGAACCGACGGCTCGGAGCGAGCGTGATTTCGAGCCTCGAGATACTCTACTGGCGGTTTCGCGCCTTCGGGCAGCAACTGGCAGCGCACCCGTTCCCGACCGCCGTCGCCGCGGCGCTCGTCGCGATGGGCTACGCCGGTGACTCGATCGGGCCGCTCTCGGAAACCGCCGCGAGCGTGGCGCTGTTCGCCGGTGTCGTCTCCCTCGCATACGTCGGTAGCGGGTATCTAAGTCGGTAGCGTCCGCGCTGCTCGGAGACGGGTCTCCGACTCGGTCACGTTCGGAGCCCGACAGGAAATAGCCGGTCGCCACCCGTCGGTGAGTGATCGACACCGTGAGACGGACCTCGAGACCGTTCCGCTACCCTTCGAACAGCTCGTCGACCGCGTGCCGCGCCGCGAGCGCGGCGTCGTCAGCGACCTGTTCGGGGTCGGCCTCGTCGTCGTCCTCGGGCGCGTTGAGGTAGACGTCGACCTCGAGGATGCCGTCCTCGAAGACGACGGTCACGTCGTAATCGCGCACGTCGGACTGTTTGTACTGTGAAAAGATGACGCCTTCCGCGGCGTCCGAGGCCGTCTGGACGACGGTCTCGTCCGTCGGCTCGTCAGTCGACATTTACGCGCCGCCAGCGCCCGGGCCGCCGGGGCCGGCCGGACCGCCGCCCATGCCGCCACCGCCGAGCATGTCCTCGAGCTCCTCCTGGAGGCTCTCGAACTGGTCCTGAACGCGCTCTTCCTGCTTCTCGAGGGTCTCGAGACGGATCTCGAGGGAGTCGACCTTCTCCTCAAGGTCCTCTTCGGCCTGATCGTAGTCGGTCTCGACGAGGAGTTCGCCGACGTTTCGGTACATCGTCGTTCCCTCGTCGATGTTCTCGAGCTCGTCGAGGGCGTTCTGTGCCTCGGTGAGACCCGATTCCGCTTCCTGTTTCTGGACGGCGACTTCCTGTGCCGTCTCCTGCAGGTCCTGTAGCTGCTCGATTTTCTCTTGTGCTTCCGGTGGCAGGTTTCCTTGCATATCTCGACCGTCGCCCTCCGGACTGATAAAGCCAAGCTTTGTCTTCCGTCCCGGCGGCCCAGATCCCTATCCGCGTCCGCCCGTCGCGACCGTCTCGTCGCCGGTCGTCGGCGTCGTGGCGCTGTCGGTCCGGATCACGAGATACCCGCCACCGAGGAAGAGCGCACCCCAGAGCAGGAAGAGCGCGTCCCAGAGGACGATCGGTCCCGGTCCGGCGGGCCAGACGTGATGAATCCCGAGCAGTTGGTGATTCACGAGCCCTTCGAGGAGGTTGAAGACGCCCCAGCCCATGATCACCGCACCCAGCAGCGTCCGTCCGGAGTCGGGAACCGAATGAAAGCGCCACGCCCGCGAGAGTAGTACGACGCCGATGATGGTGAACACGTACGTCGCGAGGTGAAAGAGCCCGTCGGCCAGCACGTTGAGCTCGAGATCGGTCGCAACGCTCGAGTCCGGGTAGGACGACAGCATATGGTGGATCTGGAGGATCTGATGGAAGACGATGCCGTCGAAGAAGCCGCCTAACCCGAGTCCGAGCGCGAGGCCGGCGATCACCAGCGGCTTGGCATCCCGCCGCAGCCCGAGCCACGTTCCGTTCCGGTCGGCCATACGGCGGGTTCGGCGACGACGACGAAGACCGCGTTGCCTGCCGGTACAGGGATGGCGCGATGCGCTCAGTCGAGACTCCCCGTTTACTGGGACGCGAGAATAGCCTCGCCGGCGTCAGCGGTCCGTTCGGCGACATCGACCAACGAAAACCAGGTGTTCAGCGCTGCTCGAAGGGCGATAACGTCCTCGGCGGCAATGTCGATGCAAACGCGCGAGCCGTCCCGCTCGAGGGTCGTCTGCGATCGCTCGTCGTCGATCTCGCCGATTTCGCGGGTGACGCTCGCGGCGACGAGTTCGGCACGCGACGAGGTCTCGTAGTCGAACTCGAGGGTCGCGTCGTGAGAAGACACGCCGGTTACTGGACGCCGACTTCCTTGACGTCGCGGCTGCGTTCCTTCAGGAGTACGCGGTGGCCGCAGTAGGGACAGCGGACGCCGCCGTACTCGTCGAGCTGGACGTCGCGTTTACAGCGGGAGCATTTGTAACTCATACTGGGTCTCGAAACGCGTTATTCGTCGTCGTCCTCTGCGAGAGCAGCGCGGATGGAGCGCTGAACGGTACGGCCGGCGGGGGTCTCCGGACGGTACGCGCCGCCGGTGAAGACCTTGCCAGTCTCCTCGTTCTTCCAGATGCCAGTGCCGACGCGGGTGACGTCGTCGCCGTCGACTTCGGCGTTCTGCATGTCATCTTCGATCTCGCTGACGCGACGTCGGGCGACGCGGCCGTAGCGGGCACCGAACCGACCAGCGCTACCGACCTCTCCTTTGTTGGCCATAGTGGTCCACTCTATCGCCAGCGGATTCTTAAACCTGTTGAGTCGCGACGGTTCCCGCAGTCCTGATGGCTCCGGCGGGCTGACTGGCCCGTCGCCGGTCTCCGATCAGGAGTCGCCGATCCGCTCGGCGACCGGCCACGCGAGTAGTTCCAGGAAGACGAGCGCGAGCGCGGCGAGGTAGCCGGCGATCGCGAGCGGCGCAGTGAGCAGTCCCATGCCGACGCCTGGGGCCGCAAGCAGCGTACGAACGGCGAGGCCGCTCACCGCTAACAGCGGGATCAGGGTTAGGACGGCGTCTGGTCGCTCGACCATGGCTAATTATATCTAATTACGGCCGGGCCGTTAAGGCTCGGACAACCAGCAGGAACTGACACTTCCATCGACTCGTTACAATATTTGCTGCGGGACTCCCTGCTGCGGAACCGATATCGGCGGTTGGCAGTCCAAAACGCTGACTCGAACGGGCAGTGGCTACTGGAATTCCGAGTCGGCGAGCACGTCGTTGAGATCGTCCCGGATTCGCTCTCCCATCTCCCGGTCGCGAGCGGTCGTCACGACGCGGTTTTCCTGTACGCTCGAGCCGTTCCGGAGGAGCATTCGAACGTTGCCGCCATCGTCGGCGCGAGTCACTTTCGCGCGCATGCCCGACTGAGAGCCCTTCCCGCCGGCGTCGATGGGCCCGGGGATCACCTTCTTGACGTGGGGGTGGTCCGCGACAGTGTGGATGGCTCGCATCCCCGTTCGGCCGCCGATGAGCGTCGAGTGACTGCCGCTGATCTTCTCGGCCGGCGGCGTCTCGACGACATCGAGCGCGCGATTTCCGCGGCGCTCGAGGACCGCCCGAACGGGATCGTCGTCGTCGACGCGGTAGAAGGGGTGATGGATGTCCTCCCGGACGGCGCGAATGACCGTTCGCACGCCGCCGGCGTAGACCTCTTCAGGACGCTTCCGGCGGATCTCGTCGCCGATCAGTCCGGCGAAGTTTCGGAGTTCGATGGGTTCGTTCTCGCCGTCTTCGGGCGTTGTCGTAATCGCCGTCTCGCCGAGCACCTGCTCGTCTGCATCGATCTCGGCGTCTCTCGCTGTCGGCTCGTCGGGCTCGTCAGCGAGCATCGTGATGGTCGCCCTATCGCGCGCCGCCTCGAGGACGATTGCCTCGGTGTTGGTCTCTCGACAGACCAGACAGAAGTCCCCGGGTTTCTCGAGCGGCGATGCGCAGTGGCGACACTCCATAGTCGTTCTTGGCGGGACGGATGTAAAACAGGTCTGTTTCCGACCGGACGCGGTAGTCGTCGGTCGGACACCGCTTGAACGGACCGAAATTCAGTTCCCAGAGAGTACAACTCGGACCGACGCCGAGTCCGGATTAGCCGCTCCCGTCCGCATCGTCTCGTCGCTCCCGACCGCTCTCCGTGACGCCGTCACGTTACCTCGATATCGGTGAGACACACTGCCGTCTTCTCGCCCGTACTGCTTCCGAGAGCGACGGCTCCGAGCCAGCGTTCGATTGGATATCCCTTGGAACTGACTCCCTAAATGGTGTGGCTTTGAAATACCAGGAGACCATGACCGTCAGTCATTACAGGATTCGATCGAAGACGTTCTGCACCGGCTCCGTATCGACGACGTCGTAGGGAACCCGAAGTGGGGAGATCGATACCGCTTCCTCGAGCACGGCGTGGCGGTCGGTGTCCTCGCCGTCGGGAATGTCCCGGTTCGACATCTGTTGCCAGAGGCGGTTAGTCAACTGAAACGCGCCGTCCTCGAACGCCGCGTCCATCTCGTAGACTTCGGTCGGGCGCGTAATCGCGAAGCCGTTGGGCTCGCAATCCGGTCGGGGGACGTTGACGTTCAGGTAGTCCACCCGATCGAACAGGCCGGTGCCGGGTGTGGCGCTGACGAGATCGGCAGTGATCTCACCCGCTCGTTCGAAGTCCGCGGGCTCGAGGTCGTCATCGTAGCCCAGCGTGTCCATCGAGACAGCGATCGATGGAGTCTCGAGGAAGGCAGCCTCCATGGCGGCGCTGACGGTTCCCGATCGAGAGAAGACGTAGGCCCCGAGGTTCGCGCCAGAGTTACAGCCGGAGACGACGATATCGGGTTCGGGCTCGAGGCCTTTCGTGCCGACGATGGCGCAGTCATAGGGAGTGCCGTCGACGGCGTACCCGAGTTCGTGGTCGGTGTGAGGGACCGGCGAGGTGAACGAGTCCGTCTCTAGGTCCAGCGAGAAGTCGTCAGCATCGTCGCGCGACGACCTCGTCCGGCCGTAGGAGAGTGATCGGCCGACCGCGCTCCGATTCCGGTCGGGCGCGACAACGGTGACCGTGCCGACCGCTGAGAGGGCGTCGTACAGTGCCCGGATGCCGGGCGCGTCGATTCCGTCGTCGTTCGTCAGGAGAATATGGGGTTCCGAGTCCAGGTCCATTGGCTGGTCGTTCGATAGCGGGCGAGCTACGTAGCAGTTCGGTTCCCGGACGATGACCGACTGACCGTGTCCGCGAGTTTCGTCCCGCAGGCCGGACAGTACCGCGAGCCGTCGGCGACTAGCGCATCACAGTCGGGACAGGCTAGACTCTCGTCCGGGTCGGCGACGGCCTCGAGGGCCTCGCCACAGGACGGGCAGTAGTCGGCCGACATCGGGACATCCGCGCCGCAGTTCGGACAGCCGGTGGCGTCCTCCCAGAGAACGCGACGCTTCGATTTCGAGATGTAGTTGTACGCGCCCCACACAACATTGCCAAGTCCCATCGAGAACCAGAACGTCAGGACCGCGACCAGAATGTGCGAGACGACCGAACCGAACTCCCGGTCGACCATCACGACACGATCCGGCGTCTCCTCCTCGATCGCCCAGCCCTGCGCCACGAGGTCATCGATCTCTCGTTGCAGCCGTTTACTGTGCATGGACGTGGTAGGACTCGAGCGAGCAAAAGGGTGTCAGTGAAACCGGAGTTGTCACTGCCCCGTTTATATTCCGGATGAGTCTTCAGGGAAGCCGTTTGGGGTCAGTGCAGGCGTGCTGACACCCGGTCAATCACCGGACTGTGTGGGACGTCCATCGCGCGGTACATCCACCCTTGAACGAGAATTGAGACGAACAGTCCGCAGACGAGAATCATCGGATACCACGTCGTCGGGATTCCGTTCCAGTGCACCCACGACGCGCTAGCGACGCCGACGGCGGTGAACAGAATCGAACTGACGAGATGGAGCTTCGAGACCAGCGGCTCGCGCGATCGCTGTTCGGTGGTATAGATGCGCTGTTCGGCCAGCCCTAGTGATCCCTGAACGACGTACACTACCGACATAAATACGAAGAACAGCTCGAACATATAGGACGCTATTCGTGACAATCAGTTAATTCTTTTGTCGATCGCTCCCCCAGCAGTTCGACCGGGAGCCGAACCGGTCATCGCCGTCACCACGGCAGGTACCGCCGAAGACGAGCCACCATCGATGGCTCGTGTCGGACCCAGAGCGTCGTTCCCTCGGCGTCAAACACCGCCTCCGTGGCGGGAATCCGCTCGCCGTCCGGGAGGTGGAAGTACTGATCGCCGGCCGGAACCGTCCCGCCGCTGCTCGCACCGAACAGTGACTTCGATCGCCCTGTCGGCTCCGGAACGGGCTCGCTGTACTCGATTTCGTACACCGTCTGCCCGTCTTCGGTCGTCTTCCGCCAGTCAACTATTTCGCGGGTCTCGTTCGTTCCGATCATATTCGGGGATTCCCCCGATTTGCCGGCTGACGAGTGACGTGGACCATTCGTTCGAATACCACTCGTGATGGCATGCTAAAGGCTTCGGCGAGGGTATCGAGCGGCGAGACTCGGCCTCGAGCGAAGCGATGTCAGCCGAGGTCGACCGGATTGACCTTCAGATACTCCCGCGAGACGACGGTCGCGTACGACCCCTTCGGCAGCGCGAACTCGAGGGTCAGCGGGTCAGTCTCGAGGCGCAGATCAGTTCGAAGGAGCATGGCTCGCCGCGTCCCGGTCGAGTCGAACTCGCCGGGGAGGTCGAAATCAGCGGGCTCGAGGCCGAGGTCGTCAAGGACGGCGCGCTCGATCTCACCCTGCTCGCCGTCGGCCAGTTCGGTCTCGGTGCCGACCAGCGGCGCGGTGACGAACGCCCGGCCGCGCTCGCAGTGGCGGGTCACCGAGTCGACCCGGCGCTCGTTGACGCGCTGGAGTCGGTCCGTATCGGGCAGTGCGAGCCCGTCAGGGGCGTCGGTATCAGAGAAGCAGACGACGTCGCCCTCGACGGGGCGATCGAACGGTAGGCCGCGTTCGAGCCGTTCGGAGAGCATCAGGTTGAACGCGTAGGATTGGGCGGCGTGGACGAACAGCCGCTGGAGATTCGAGGGGACCCGCTCGAGAGCTTCTCTGAACTCTGCAGGACCAGGCTCGCCGTCGTCCTCGGCGAGTGCGTGGATCATCGACCGCTCGTAGCGCAGGCGGTGCGGGACGCGCTCGAGGGCCGCCTGCCAGTCGCGAGTCTCCTCGACGAACGTTCTGGCTTCTTGGGTTCCCTCCGGTTCCGCCTCGGTCGGGTTCCCTAGATAAGCCATCACCGCACCCTCCCAGTCGTCGCGGGCGATCGCGAGCCCCACCTTGTGCGTGACCGGCCGACGGCTGCCGAAGCGCTGCTGGCCGAAGAAGTTGGGGACGCCGATCGAGGTCGCGTCCCCGCTCGAGCCGTCTGCACTGCCACCGCTCCGGTGTCGATCATCGAGTCCGCCGAACTCGCTCAGTTCGTCCGTGATCGTCGCGGCGTTTTCCGGCTGTTCGGGATCCGTGATAACGAGTTCGAACGCGTTACCGGCGAGGTCACCGAACTCGAGGTTTCGGCCGGCCTTGCCGAGCACCTCGATCTCGACGCCATTGATCTCCGGCAAGTCCTCGGGATCGGCTCCGTAGACCGAGAACAACTGGGTCGTCACGGCGTACTTGTCCTTTGTCCCGGCCCAGTTGACCTGCTCGCGGGAGATTCCTAGCGCGTCCGAGAGCCGCGAGGCGAAGTCGTTGGTGTCCCACCCCTGCAGCGTCGCTCGAAAGACGAGGTGTGGGTAGGCGTCCGTCGGCGCGTCGACGGGTTCGGTGTCAAAGCGCTCGAGTTCGCGCACCCGGAAATCGGCGTCGTCCTCGCGGAGACGGCCGCCGACGCCGTCCGCGTCGCTGACGTAGTACTCCATACCGACGGCCTGCTCCGTGGGGTGGCCTGAGCGCATACTGATTGCCGTCGATTCGAGTGCCGCGCGTAAATCGGTTCGTTCTCGAGTCTTGTGCTTTACCACCTTCCCAGATAGAGCAACAAACATGTAATAGATGTAGCCACTATGATCTATTTAGAGATGGAATCATCGCTAGTCGAATCACTTGCCATTGGTATTATCGGAGCAATTATTGGGTCCTTTCTGACAGATAAGTTTGCCAGAAATAGATCACGAGAAAATGACGTATATATTCCAATTTTCAAAAAGGTTCACAGTATTTCTCACTCCCTAAAATATGATGAAGAGGTAGGTGAATTCCAAAAGGTCTGGAGTGCTTTTGACGGAGATATTCAACAAAGGATTGATGGAAATACCAACATTCCCGGCGAACTTGTAATGTTAGATGGGAGAATATCCACACTCAATAATTTTCTGAGAGATTACCTAAATTCCTTAGATAACACGTCGACACAGTCAAATCTAATAGAAGATTCAGATAAGGAGTGTGAGATTGCCATAACGAAGAATAAAATGAAAATTCCAACAGAAGATTTTGTCAATCAGTTTGGAGAGACTATTATTACTGCAACTGAAAAGAGTGATCTCTGGAAAAGACTATGCTGGAAAGCGAAAGGCGATCAAATCCATTCTGAAATCAACGATTGGGACCCCTCTGGGAACATATTGAGCTCTTATGGAGAACCCGCACAGAAACGTATAGGAATCACCCTCAGATGTCCAAACCCCCGGATGAAGTATATAATGATGCAATCAATCAGGCTCAGAAAGCAAACGAAGGTCTGAAATCAGAAATAGAACAGATAGAATGATGATCTGTCTAAAACATCAAAATCTCAATTAGTCCGTCCGTGGGATCGACCGCGCGCCCAGCGCGAACGCAAGGACGGCGAGGATGGCGAGAATCCCGAGGTTCGCGAACGCGGGATCGATACCGGCGACCGTCGGCGTCTCCGCGCCCGAATAGGTTGCGGCCCGCACGCCGCGAGCGAAGTACGTCAGCGGCGAGAGGTTCACGAGCGGTTCGAACCAGCTGGGCAGTTGCGAGAGGGAGATGAACGTCTCCGAGAGGAAGAGCAGCGGGAGCCCGATCGCGTTGCTGGCGGCGACCGCGCCGTCCTGCGAATCGGTGTAGCTGCCGAGCATCGCACCGACGCCGCAAAAGCAGACAACGCCGACGAGGACGTATGGGATCAACAGCGGCGAGAACGTGATCTCCGCGCCGGTCAGCAGGACTACCAGTCCGAGGATGAGCAGGCTCGCCAGTCCGATGATCGCGGCGTTGACCACGGTCTGGGCGAGCAACCACTCGCCTCGAGTCAACGGCGTCGTCGCGAGTTTCTCGAAGCGGCTACCATCGCGGTGGCGTGCGACCTCGCTCCCCATCCGCGATAGCGGGGTAAAGAGGACGACGACGGCAAGGTAGCCCGGGACGTAGTAGGCCGCCGGTTCGGTGAACAGGCCCTCGCCGGTCGGATCGGTGCGGATCAGCGCACCGAAGATGACGATCAGGATCACCGGGAAGAAGAAGGTGAAGAAGACCGCCGTTCGCCGGCGGATGAACGACCGCCAGCCGGCGCTTGTCTCGGCCTCGACGCGACCCATTCGACTCATGCCGTCTCACCCGCGTGTGCGACGTCCGAACCGTCAGCCTGACCGTCTCCGCTTTCGAGCCGATCGGTTCGCTCGCGTTCCGTCGCGTCGGCCAGCGTGAGATAGACGTCCTCAAGGTCCGGTTCGGCCCACGAGAATTCGGTGTACTCGATGTCGCGGGCCTCGAGGTAGTCGACGACAATCCCGATCGCGGCGGGGTCGATGTCCCGGATGACCACCGCGCTATCCGGGTTTCGATTCCGGCCACGTTCCGGACGAGCGACCGGGTACTCGAGGTCTGCGAAGGCGTCTGGGTCGGCCGCCGTCTCGATCGTGAGCCGACTCGAGCCGCCGTGGTCGCGGACTAGGCGTTCAGGGGGTCCCTGTGCGACGAGCGAGCCGTCGGCGAGCAGGCCGACGCGGTCGGCGAGCCGTTCGGCTTCGGCCATGTCGTGAGTGGTAAGGACGACCGTCGTTCCATCGGCGGCGAGATCTTCGATCAGTCGCCAGACGGTGCGCCGGCCAGCGGGATCGATGCCGGTCGTCGGCTCGTCGAGGAAGAGCAGATCTGGGTCGTTGACCAGCGCAGAGCCGACGCAGACCCGGCGTTGCTGGCCGCCCGAGAGGTCCTCATACCAGGTGTCACCGGTATCGACGAGGCCGACGGCCGCGAGCACGTCGTCGGGATCGCGCGGGTCGTCATAGAGTCCTGCATAGTAGGCGAGCAGTTCCCTCGCGCTGAGCCGGCCGGGCGGCGAGAACGCCTGTGGCAACACGCCGAGCCGGTCGCGATCGACGGCCGACGGCGACGCGCCGAGGATCTGTGCCGTCCCGTCGTCGGGATCGGTCGTCCCGGTCAGCGCGCGGACGAGCGTCGTCTTGCCGGCCCCGTTCGGACCGATCAGCGCGAAGACCTCGCCGCTCGAGACCGACAGCGAGGCCCCGGATAGGGCGACGGTCTCGCCGTAGGCCTTCTCGAGGTCTGTCGCTTCGACTACGGCTTCCATACGAGTCGGTTCCGGCGCAGTGTGGGTAAGGGGTTCGGTTCGGGGAGCCAATACGTTCGCGGGTGGATACGTTGCTGGATCGGGATTCAGACGCGTTCGAAAAACCACGTTCCCCACTATTGTGGCACATGATATCGCCACGCCTCCATCTCTCGTATCGACCTGATCATCTCAGGGAAGTCCATACCCGATTATTGTTTCAGATCCTCTATTAACGCGATGCTCGAGTTATTGCCGTACCGACAGCAATTTGAGACAGCAGGAGAGCAGAAAACGCGCAATCAGAACCGTCACTCGTTCGAGTTCTTGCCCTCGCAGGGTCAACTATTACCCACTGATTCGTGGTACCGAATCGGGAATGACGACACTCGGATACACCCTCTCAAGCGAGGAGTTCGGCCCGACGGAACTGGTCGATATCGCCCGCATCGCGGAGGACGCCGGTTTTGATTTCCTCTCGATTTCGGATCACTTCCATCCGTGGGTCTCCGCCCAGGGGGAGTCGCCGTTTGTCTGGTCGACGCTCGGCGGGATCGCGGCAGCGACCGACGAAATCGAGGTCGGCGTCGGCGTCACCTGTCCGACGATCAGGATCCATCCGGTCAACGTCGCCCATGCGGTCGCTACCGTCGACGAGATGTTCGGCGATCGGTTCACCTTCGGCGTCGGCACCGGCGAGAACCTGAACGAACACGTCACGGGCGAGCGCTGGCCCGAACACGACGTTCGCCTCGAGATGTTGGACGAGGCAATGGACGTGATGCGCTCGCTGTGGACCGGCGAACCGACGAGCCACCACGGCGAGCACTACACGGTCGAGAACGCGCGCCTCTACACCATGCCGGACGAGCAGCCGACGACGATCGGGAGCGCGTTCGGCCCGCAGACGGCCGAGTGGGTCGCGGAAACCGCGGACGGACTCTGGTGTTCCGGCCCCAAATCGGAGCCGGTCGAGGCCTACGAGGACGCCGGCGGTGACGGGCCGAAATACAGCCAACTCCACGGCTGCTACGCCGACAGCGAGGAGGAAGCGATCGAGACGATCTACGAGCAGTGGCCCAACGGCTCGCTCCCGGGGGAGCTCGGCCAGGAACTGCCGACGCCGGCTCATTTCGAACAGGCCGCGCAAATGGTCGAGAAAGAGGATATCGCCGAAGCAGGGACCACCACCGAACCGGATCCGCAGGCCCACATCGACAGCATCGAGCAGGCAATCGACGCCGGCTACGATCACGTCTACTTCCATCAGATCGGGGACGAACAGGAGAAGGCGATCGAGTTCTACGAGGAGGACGTGCTGCCGTCGTTCCGGTGAGGAGAGGGGACCGAAGTGGCGCGCCGGTTCGGTGCTCGCTACGCGTCGGAGTGCAATTCGATCTCGATATCCGACTCGGACACCATCGTCACCTCGCCGGACCACGTCCGCTCGAACGCCGCGGTATCGGACCTCGAGCCACTGTCGAACCGGGCCCACGGCGCAGCACGCGGCGTCTACGAGGAGTACGTCGCGGAGCACGTCCACCACCGCTGGTAGCGCCGCGGTCGGCCGTCAGAGGGGGTTCACAACTTGTCGCACTTGCTATCGATTCGCGGGCGTTTCGACGGTCCCAAACGCACCTAGCCGATATGCCAGTCCCGCTCGAGGAGTACCATGGCGCGTTGGCTGCGGAGACTGCGACCGAACTCGAGGCCGGCTACGACCACGTCTACTTCCACTGGATCGGAGACAATCAGGAGAAGCCGATCGAACTCTCCGAGGAGGACGTGCTTCCGTCGTTCCGGTGACGGGCCAAATACGGATTACCGTTATTAAGTGATGCGCAAAATTTGATTTATGAGAGTGATCGAATCAAAAACAGGCCGTCGAACGGGAACACTACTCTTTGTGGTGAACACTCTGCCGATCGCGGGGCTGATCGGCTTCGGCTGGCGGCCGTTTCAAGCACTGTTCGTCTACTGGGTGGAAATCGGCGTAACGCTTCTAGGGTACTACGTCGTCGTGTTGTTCGGACAGCGAGACTCCAAACCTGAGGAAAAAGGTGGTGGATCGTATCCCGGGCCGGTACCACTCCCTGTACCCGATGGATCCTTCAGACCGATTCGATCGCTGCCGCCGCTTCGGACCGAAACGCGCGGTATATCCCTGCTACTGTCCCTCTCGTCGCGATCATCTGGTTTTTTCTCTCGCGTGCATTTTTGGATTTCCCGAACACCGGGGTCATGATTGAGGGGCGACCCGCTGCGGAATCGATCGTTGGGTACATCGCGCTATCCTACACACCCGAGGGGCTCATGACCGCCGCGATCGCCTCGGTAATCCAGCTGTCCTTACTCGGTCGCGACTTTCTCTCTCGGCGACTCGTTGATCGGTACTCCGCGGCGATGCTAGCGGAACTGCCGATTCGCATCGTCGGCGTCTGGTTCGTCGTATTGCTGCTGCTGGTCCCTGTCTATGCTGGAACGATATTATTTGATAGTGGACGTGGCGCTGTCGGCTTGGGTTTTTCCTTTTACTTCTTGGAGCGAAACTCGCCATTGATCGGGCCCTCCTTCGACTACGGTACGAACCGAATCCAGGGCTGTTTACTCAACTGTTCGTCCCGAACACGCGCGAAACAGAGTAGGCTCTTGCACGGGTCGTGGCCGTCACAGGCGCGGACAGCACTGACTGGACCGCTCGCCGTTCGCCGGTTCCCCATCCGTTTTGCCCCTCGCGAGTAAATCCACGACCATGGAGTACACCACGCTCGGCGACACGGGCACGACGGTCTCGAGGCTCTGCTTCGGCACCTGGCGCTTCGGAAAGGAGAGCGACGGCACCGTCGAAACCGACCGCGAGGAGGCCCGCGAACTGCTCGACACCGCCTGGGATAACGGGATCAACTTCATCGATACCGCGAACGTCTACGGCGATCCGAACGGCACCAGCGAGGAGTGGATCGGCGAGTGGCTCGCGGACCGGAATATCCACCGCGAGGACGTCGTCATCGCCTCGAAGGTCTACTTCCCGTTCGACGGTCGCGGCGAGCCCGGTCCGAACGACTCCGGACTAGGGCGCAAGCACATCCGCGCACAGATCGAGGGCACCCTCGAGCGGCTGGGCACCGACTACCTCGACCTCTACTACATCCACCGCTGGGACGAGAACACGCCGATCCGGGAGACCATGCGGACGCTCACCGAACTCGTCCGCGAGGGGAAGGTCCACTATCTGGGTGCCTCGAGCATGGCCGCCTGGAAGCTCACGAAAGCGCTGTGGACCAGCGACGTCGAGGGCCTCGAGCGCTTCGACGTGACCCAGCCGATGTTCAACGCGGCCGACACGGACGACGTGGGCAACTACCTTGAGGTCTGTGCGGACCAGGATATCGCCGTCTGTCCGTACTCGCCGCTGGCCGGCGGCTTTCTCACCGGGAAGTACGAGCGGGGCGAGGACGGCAGCGTGATCGCGCCCGACGGCTCCCGGGGCACCCTCACGGACCTCTTCGAGGACCGCTACACCAGCGAGACCGCCTGGGAAGTGCTCGAGGCAGTCAAATCCGTCGCCGATCAGGTCGACGCCACGCCCGCACAGGTCTCCCTGCGCTGGCTGATGGAACAGGACCAGTTTACCTGCGTTCCGATCGTCGGCGCACGGACGCCTGACCAGCTCGAAGAGAACATCGGCGCGGTCGAGTTCGAACTCAGCGACGACCAGTTCGACCGGATCGACGCGGCTCGCAATGCGGACGCCGACGGCTATCGCTGATTTCGGGAGTCGGTACTGCAGGTTCAGTAACCACAGTACGATTTGCTTACTAGAGGTGCAGACTGATCGTCCGGCCTGCGGTGGCGCGCGCTGGACCGCGTCGAACGAACGGTGAGACGCGGGCCGAAACTGCGCGAGGGATGAGCCAGTGAAACGAGCGAATCGGCTGGGGAGGTCGTGGTTCTCACCATTGCCACGATAGCAGGACACTGCCATTCGATTACTGGCAGTCGAATACAGCGTGAGCCGGTGACCCCTGCATGACCGGGGAGCAAAGTGTCCTGCTATCGTGGCAACAAGGAGCATCCACGCCCACCCCAGCCGATTTGTTCGCTCCTATCGTCGCTCACTCATCCCTCGCACGAGGTCATCGCCTGCCCTCGCTGTCGCTCGGGCAATCAACAGCGCGTGCCACCGCACGCCGAGAACCAGATACGGAGTGAGACATACCTTGCCTGTTCTTACCACGATTACCGTCTACTCTCTATTACCAGCTGTCGGCTCGAGCCCGATTCGATAGTCGGTCAGATTCTCGTACCCGCCCGCCGTGACGACCACGAGGTCCTCGATGCGGACGCCGCCGACCGCGGGATCGTAGATGCCGGGTTCGATCGAGATCACGTGTCCCGGCTTCAGTTCGCCGCCGGACGGCGAGACGCTGGGCTCCTCGTGGATGTCGAGGCCGACGCCGTGGCCGGTGCTGTGGATGAATCCCGTCTCGGTGTTCGGATCGCTTCGGAGCGTCGCGTAGCCCGCGTCCTCGATCACGTCGCAGGCTGCGCCGTGAACGTCGGCACCCGTCACGCCGGCCGCGACTGTCTCGAGGGCGGCCTCGTAGGCGTCGTGTGTGACCTCGTAGCGCCGTCGCGCTTCCTCGCCAGGGTCGCCCCGGGCGAAGGTCCGTGTCATATCGGCGAAGTAGCCCGTCTCCTTGTCCCGTGGGAAGATGTCGATCACGATCAGTTCATCGGGCTCGAGGGGGCCGCTGCCCCGATCGTGGGGATCCGCGCCGTCGGCCCCGCAGGCGACGATTGTCTCGTCTAACGCACAGCCGTGGCGCAACAGGGTGACCTCGATCTCTTCAGTGACGCGTTCGCTGGTAAGTGGCTCGCCGTCGGAGACGAGGATCCCGTCCTTGATGTCCGCGGTCGCGATCAACTCCTCTGCCCTCGCCATCGCGGCCTCGTTGGCCCGCTGGCTGGCCCGAATCTGGTCGACCTCCCAGTCCGTTTTCGTCGCGCGGATGTCCGTGACGATACCCTGACGCTCGACCGTCACCGCGAGGCCGTGCTCGCGGAGTCCGTCCGCGGTCCCCGTCGGGAAATTTCGGGGGACCGCGAGGGAGGCAACGTCGTGATCCTCGAGAAACGCCGCGAGCATACGTATCTTCCCCTCATACTGGCCGTATTCCGCCACCAGTCGCTGGTAGTCGTACGCGGCTCGGCGGGTGACCGAGTCGGCGTTTGCCTCCGCGTTCGCACGACCGTACTCGAGCCCGGAGACGAGGAGGTGGACGCCGTCGGCCGTGACGAGTGTCTGGTAGGGATCGGGCGCAGTGAAGCCCGAGACGTACCGCTGGTCCGAGTCCGAGGCATCGTCATCGATCAAGTAGCCGTCTAGTTCCTCGGCCGCGAGATACTCGCGGAGTGTCGAGAGATCGACGTCGACGTTCATAGACGGACGTGTGACGGCGGCCTACATAATCCCGGGGATCCCGGTCATTCCGGTCACAGCGAATCGATTCAAACCCACAAACTTATCAATAAAGGTTGTAATTCCCCGCGTATGAATCGCCGCCGGATCCTGGCAACGGGGGCCGCAGTCGTACTCGCCGGCTGTACGAGCTATACGTCCGATACCGACGACACTCCCTCGAGCGAGGCGCTCATTCAGGATGCGATCGAGCGGCGGCGAGGCATGACCAACCTGGAAGCGCGGCGAACCATCCGGGTCGAAACCACCGGGGACGGTTTCAAGCGGACCGAAGCGATCGCTCGGGAGCCCCCGGCCAAGCAGCGCATCGAGGTCGTCGAATCGACCGATCCAGACGTCCCGGCCGGCTCGATCACCGTGACGAACCGGACGACAACCTGGGAGTACAACCCGGCGACGGACGTCGCGGACAGGAAGTATCACCCGAACAAGGTCGACAGCGACGGAACGAAACGCGAACTCGAGAAACTGCGGTCGGCGTATCGGCTCAGCTACGAGGGGGCGGCGACCGTCGACGGCCGCACGGCCCACGTCATCGAGACGCGACCGCCGGTCGAGGACGTCGATCGATCAATCAACCTCGTCGTCGGCGACACGACGTTCGTCATCCCGCTGGATGCGACTGACGACCGCGAGGAGGTGTCGGTGAGACGAACCGTTTGGATCGACGACGAGTACCAGTATCCGATCAAGGAGCGAACCGCGATTGCCGACGACGAGGAGACGCGCTACGAGCTGACCGTCACGTACGAGGACCTCGCGATCGACGAGGGGCTCGAGGAGGACGCGTTTACGTACCTGCCGCCGGCGGACGCGACAGTCGTCACCGACGGCCCCAAACCCGACGGCGTCTTCGACTCCCGATCGGCCGCCGCGGCGGGAATTCCATACGACCTGCCGGAGCCGGACGTGCCGGACGCGTACATGCTGGATCGGATCACTGTCGTCGAAATGGGCGACCAGTATGGTGGGCTGACCACGACGCTGTGGTACAACGATCCGAACGTGATCGCGCGCGAACTCTACGTGACCGTCCGGGAGTCCCAGCGGTTCGATCCGAACTCGTCAGCCCTCGAAGAGATCGATCTCGACGGCCGGACTGCATACCGTCGCGACGAGGGGGTCCGGACCATCTTCTGGAACTGTGGCAACCTGTCCTACGAGGTCTCGAGCCTGCGAGCTGAGACGCCGCTCCTCGAGATCGCTGAATCGGTCGACTGTTCGTAAGTCTGCGGCCGAGCGAACGGTCCGCCGCCGCCATTAGGTTGCTCCGTGACTGCTGGGATCGGTAGCGGTAAGACGGGCCCACCCCACAGGGAGACCATGAACGTCACGATCACGCCCTCAAGCGTCGAGGGGACGGCACGGGCACCGCCCTCGAAGAGCTACACGCATCGGGCGATCCTCGCAGCGGGGTACGCCAGCGAGGCGACCGTCCGAGACGCACTTTGGAGTGCAGATACACAGGCGACCGCTCGCGCGGTCGACCTGTTTGGCGGCGACGTCGACCGACGGGACGACGGGACCCTCGAGATCGACGGCTTCGACGGCCGCCCCGACGTGCCGGCGGACATCATCGACTGTGCGAATAGCGGGACAACGATGCGACTCGTCACGGCGGCAGCCGCGCTCGCGGACGGCACCTCAGTGCTGACCGGTGACGAATCGCTGCGTTCCCGACCCCAGGGCCCGCTGCTCAAGGCGCTGGTCGATCTCGGGGCCGATGCCGACAGCACCCGTGGGAACGGCCAGGCACCGCTGGTCGTCACCGGCCCGCTATCGGGCGGCAAGGTGTCGATTCCAGGCGACGTCTCCTCGCAGTACATCACCGCCCTGCTGTTGGCCGGCGCGGTCACCGACGAGGGGATCGCGATCGACCTCGAGACGGACCTCAAGTCCGCGCCGTACGTCGATATCACACTCGAGGTGCTCGCGGACTTCGGCGTCGAGGCTCGCCACACGGATGCCGGATTCGAAGTCGACGGCGGACAGTCCTACGCACCCGTGGACGGCGAGTACACCGTTCCCGGCGACTTCTCGTCGATTTCCTACCCCCTCGCAGCGGGTGCGATCGCCGGCGATGCGGGTGCGGGCGTCCGTATCGACGGTGCCCAGCCCAGCGCACAGGGCGACAGCGCCATCGTCGAGATCGTCGAGCGGATGGGTGCCGATGTCAACTGGGATCGGGACGCGGGGACGATCGACGTTTCGCAGGCCCCGCTCTCCGGAATCGAGGTCGATGTCGAGGACACACCGGATCTGCTGCCGACGATCGCGACGCTTGGCGCGGTCGCCGACGGCGACACCCACATTACGAACGCCGAGCACGTCCGCTACAAGGAGACCGACCGCGTGAGCGCGATGGCCGAAGCGTTGGGGAAAATGGGCGTTAAGACCACCGAAGAACAGGACTCGCTGACGGTCCACGGCGGCGAGTCGACGCTCGAGGGCACGACCGTACAGGGCCGCAATGATCATCGGATCATCATGGCGCTCGCACTCGCCGGCCTCGTCGCCGACGGCGAGACCACCATCGAGGGGGCCGACCACGTTGACGTCTCGTTCCCCGGCTTCTTCGGCATGCTCGAGGAGTTGGGTGTCGCGCTCGAGCGACAGGAATAGTACCGCTGTCAGCTATTTTTCGATTTGTCGTCGTTCTCATCAGAGGCTTTCCGGCATGGGTAGCTATTTATGTCCACGAAAAATGATGTTATACAATGGCAACTAATACGCCGGTAATTGTTAGCGCTGTTAGAACAGCACAGGGGAAAGAAGACGGTGCGCTCGCGGACGTTCGCAGCGAGGATCTCTCGATCCCGTTGGTCGACGAGATGCTTGCCGAGACTGGCGTCGAAGGAGATAATGTCGACGACCTGATGTGGGGCTGTGCCCAGCAGCGCTCGGAACAGCGGACGAACATCGCGCGACAGATCGCGCTCTTCTCCGAACTCGGGGAGTCGGTCCCCGCGACGACCATCGACCGCCAGTGTGCCTCCTCCGCGCAGGCGATCATCAGCGCCGCGGACTCGATCGCCGCGGGCCGACACGAGGCGGTTATCGCCGGCGGCGTCGAGAGCATGAGCCGCGTCAAGATGGGCGCGGCCGACAGCGGTGACATGTATCCGAAACTCGACGAGAAGTACGGCATGCGGAACCTCCAGATGGGGATGACCGCCGAGAAGGTCGCAGAGGAGTACGACATCAGTAGAGAAGAGCAAGACGAGTACGGCGCGCGCAGCCAGCAGCGCGCGGTCGAAGCGACTGAGGCGGGCACGTTCGACGACGAGATCGTCCCGATCGAGACCGAAGACGGCGTCCACGACGAGGACGAGGGCCTCCGCCCCGGCACGACCCCCGAGAAGCTCGCCGAACTCCCGACTGTCTTTAAGGAAGACGGCACCGTCACGCCCGGCAACGCCTCCCAAATCGCCGACGGGGCCGCCGGTGTGATGCTCACCAGCCGCGAGTTCGCGGACGACAACGACCTCGAGGTCCTCGCGGAAGTCGGTACCAGCTACGTCGCTGGCGTCGACCCGACCGTCATGGGCGTCGGACCAGTACCGGCGACCGAGGGCCTGCTCGAGCGCGCAGGCCGGGAGATCGACGACTACGGGCTCGTCGAGATCAACGAGGCCTTCGCCAGCCAGACGCTGTACTCCCAGCGCGAACTGGGCATTCCGGACGACCAGCTCAATGTCAACGGCGGCGCGATCGCGATCGGCCATCCGCTCGGCTGTTCCGGTGCACGGCTGCCGGTAACGCTCGTCCACGAGATGAACCGCGAGAGCGTCGACCGCGGCATTGCGACCGAGTGCGTCGGCTTCGGACAAGGTGCAGCGATCGAGTTCGAACTCCCCTGAGACGCTCGGTCTCGGTTTTTTGGTCCAGATTTTGCGAGGCCGGTCGCGAACGAAGTGAGCGAAGCGGCCGAGACAAAAGGTGGTCGCGTCAGGGTCTAGCGATCGAGTTCGAACTCCCCTGAGACGCTCGAGCAAGCCTATCGTAGATGATCTTATTTAGCTATGTGTTATCATAGCTATCTATGATTTATATCGATTAGAATCAGTTATAGAGCGACCATCGGGTGACCAACGGAAGATCGAGCTTGGATGCCGCACCCGATCGTAGCGAATCAGAATGTTTTCGCCGTCGTACGAGCGAGGCGGTTACGTGACGACTGCTCACGAAGAGACGCCGGACGGCCACCGCAGTTGGATCGTCGCGCTCGTTGGTGCGATCGCGATGGTGTTTACGTTCGGAACGCCGTTCTCGTATGGCGTCTTTCAGCGGCCGTTCAGTGAGGCCTTCGGAGTTCCGCAGGTGACGCTCTCGACCGTCTTCGCCGTCATGCTGTTTACGTTCTTCATCGGATCCGGAGCGGTCGGCGTGTTCGCCTCGCGCTTGCCGGCTCGAGCCGTGATACTCGTCTGTGCGGGGGCCACCGGCGCGATCGCCCCGTCGCTGTACGTCACGGACACCCAACTCGGACTGACGGCCGTGTTCGCTGTGCTCGGACTCGCTCTCGGGACGGTGTTCGTCCTGCTCGCGTCGGTCATCCCGCGCTGGTTCGAGGAGCGCCGCGGTGCCGCGACGGGGCTCATTTTCGTCGGGAACGGGCTGGGGCTGTTCGTACTGCCACCCCTCTGGCAACGCGTCCTCGCGCAGTTCGGCGTCCGCTACGGTTTTCTCGTCGTTATGTCGGTGACCGCGGTTGCGTTCGCTCTCGCCGGTATCACGTGTCGACGGCCGCAATGGGCGGACCAGTCGGCGGCAACGCCCGGCGAACTCCTCGAGTGGGCCAGCGGGTTGGCCGGGACCCGGACGTTCCGACTGCTGTTCGTCGGTATCGGACTCGCGTTCGCCTGGTATCAGCTCCTCGCGGCGTTCGCGATCGATCTGTTCGCGTCTCGCGGCTTGACGGAAGCGAACGCGTCGACCGCGTTCGGGCTGATCGGCGGCGTCAGCATTATCTCGCGGGTCGGCAGCGGCTACGCGACCGATATCATCGGCTCGAGACGAGCGTTCTTGGCGTCACTCGGCTGTTCGGCCGTTGGTATCGTCCTGCTGTTCGCGCCACAGATGTCGGTCCTCGCAGCCGCGGTCTTCCTGATCGGCATCGGGTTGGGCGGGTGTGCGACGTTGTACGTGCCGCTACTCATGGGAATCTACGATCCCGAGATGGACACCGCGATCGTCGGCGTCTTCAATATCGCGATCGGGACCAGCGCCCTGGTCATGCCGCTACTCGGGACCGCGAGCATCGCATACACGGGTGGTTACACCGTCGCGATTCTGCTGACCTTCGTCATGACCGTTGTCTCGCTGTGGGCGACGGTCGCCGGAACCGCCCGGCCGTAACCCTCGGACCCGGTGATACGGTTCCGCCGTCCTGCAGCCGAGGGAGACGCACCGCTCTCGAGTTACGGCTTCGAAATCGGTCATCTGAGAACGGCTACCGACCGCTTCCCGATTACGGAGAGACTGAGTCACTACCGTCCCCAGGGCAGACTATCGGTCTTCGGGGTCAACGAGCGAGCGACAGCCACGCACGTATATCGGTCACGGCCAGTCGACCTCACGGCCAGTCGACCGTTTCGTTGGACCCGGCTTCGATAGAGACGGTCCCACTGTCAACGGGGATGCCACCCTGATTGTACACTTCAACGGCGACGTCGTACGTATTCCCGTTTACACCGCCCTGCCGTTGCCCTGCTTCGGGATAGGCGACCGATCCGGTCGGGGCGGCATCGTTCGATTTCGTCCTATCGGACCAGTCGTTCTCGGTGTTGTCGAATTCGACCTGAACGTCGCGGAACTCCTCGAGTCGATCGACTTCGTATTCGACGGTGAACCGGTTGTTCGTGTGCTGCTCGTCGTTAGTGACGGTAAACCCGACGAGTTTCGGATCGTCTTCGTCGCTGAGATCGTCGCCGGGTGGATTCTCACCGTTAGCAGTGGTCCGCACTTCCGTAGACAACTCGGTAACCTCGCCGGACTGATCGTAGACGCGAAACCGGAATTCGTAGGTATCCCCGCCGGCACCGCCGTCGCTGCCACCGCTCGGCGGATACGATACCGTCTGTTCCGCGTCCGACTCGACGTAGCTCTCTTGACCGATGTGGCCGGCATCGACGTTCTCGACCTCGATTTCGACCCTCTCGAAGTTCGGAAGGCGACTGACTCGATAGGAGAGACCGAATGCTGCGTTGCCGTGTTGCGTGTAATCGCGAATCTGTTGCTTAAAAGCCGGTGAGGCGTTGACTGCGACGCTGCGTGCTACGGAAATACTCACGTCCTCATTCGAGGCACTGATCTCGAACGGGAGTGCGTCGCTGCCGGTCGGACTATCCTGTTCGACGGAGACGTGGACCGAACGCGTCGATCCACTGTCGAGCGATAGATCGGTCTCCGAGATCGATCCTTGGCTGGGTTCCGAGAGGGTGAGGGTCGCCGCGATGGTTCCGTCGGCGTTGTTCGTTACGTCGACGAGGCGCTGGTCGTCCATCCCGGACTGTACTGACGCGGTGACATCGAGACCGAGCAACCCGTTGCTGTCGTCGGCCGTCCGGACGGATACGAACCGGTTAGTGCCGGCTCGGGAGAACGCGTCCGTCCCACCGAGAAGCAAAGCGCCCCCGCTAATCAGTGCCCCTTTCGCGAGAAGCCCTCGCTTCGTCCACCCCCCTCGAGACCGTCTTCGACGACGCCCCATGTCTCTACCAGTGTACCCATGTACTCCGATAGTGAAGAACATGTTGATTGAAAAGAACGAGAACACTGCTCCGGAGAGCATGCAGTCTTTGAGGAGAGCACGAACGGGTTGAGCGCACGCTGGACCGACGACGTCGTTTGCGTGAATCCTGTACCGCTAAGTGGCCGCGCCCCAGAGGACGTGGTAATGAACGGCAACCGCTTCGGTCGCCTCTTTCAGGTGACCACGTTCGGCGAGAGCCACGGCGAGGCGATGGGCTGTACTATTTCGGGCTGTCCCGCCGGCCTCGAGCTCTCGGCAGAGGACATTCAGGGGGATCTCGACCGGCGAAAGCCGGGCCAGTCGATGATCACGACCAGTCGCGGCGAACCCGACGCCGTCTCGATCAAATCGGGGATTCAAGACGGATACACGACGGGGACGCCAATCGGGCTGATCATCCAGAACAAGGATGCCCGCTCGGGCAAGTACGAACCCTTCATCACCGCGCCCCGGCCGAGCCACGGCGACTTCACCTACTCGGCGAAGTTCGGCACGCGCAACTGGGGCGGTGGCGGCCGCTCGTCGGCCCGTGAGACGGTCAACTGGGTCGCGGCTGGCGCGGTCGCGAAAAAGATCCTCGCACAGGAGGGAATCGAACTCAAGGCCCACGTCAATCAGATCGGCGACATCGAAGCGCCTGACGTGAGCTTCGAGGAGATTCTCGAGCACTCGGAGGAGAACGACGTCCGCTGTGCCCATCCCGAGACCGCCGAACGGATGCAAGAGCGGATCGCGGAGTACCAGGAGGAAGGCGATTCCATCGGCGGCAGCATCTACTTCGAGGCACAGGGCGTTCCGGTCGGCCTCGGCGCACCCCGATTCGACTCCCTCTCCGCCCGGCTCGGACAGGCCATGATGGCGGTACCGGCGACGACCGCGTTCGAATTCGGCCTCGGTACCGACGCCGCCGAGTGGACGGGCAAGGAACGGAACGACGACTGGGAGTTCGACGACAGCGAGGCGCATCGCGCCTCGGACGACGAGAGCGGCGACGAGCCGCGAACGTGGGGGAACCCGACGCCCGTCGAGAACGACCACGGCGGGATTCAGGGCGGGATCAGTTCCGGCGAACCGATCTACGGCGAGGTCACGCTGCACGCGCCCACGTCGATCCCCAAATCCCAGCAGACTGCCGACTGGGAGACGGGCGAGCTAAAAGAGGAGCAAGTCATCGGCCGACACGACCCCGTCCTCCCGCCGCGGGGGGTCCCCGTCGTCGAGGCGATGCTCGCGCTCACGCTGGTCGACTTCATGCTCCTGTCGGGTCGAATCAACCCCGACCGCGTCGACGACCAGCCAGGCGAGTACGACACCGACTATCACCCGAGCAGCCCGCGGAACGAGTAAGTCGGGTCGAGAGCGCAGTCGCCGAGCCGGAACAGCGGCCAGATTCCTGTAAGCGTAACTACTAACTCGGCCTCCGTGGTCGACGACATATGCGGGATTTTCACGTCCACTCGAACTACTCGGACGGCGGCTTCCTCAGATCGATGGCCCGGGCTGCGGAGTCGGCTGGCCTCGAGGGCGTCGGCTTCACCGACCACTGTAACGTGGCCTCGCGCGAGCGAGCGGAATCGATGCGCAGCGTCTATGGGTTCAATCTCGATCTTACTTACGAGCGCCGGCGGCAGGGGATCGAACGCCTGCGAGAGGACTTCGACCTCGAGATTTACGATGCCGTCGAGATGGATTACGATCCGCGTGACGAGGCAGCCATCGATGCGTTCCTCTCGGAGGCGGGGTTCGACTACGCGATCGGGAGCGTTCACGCCGTTGGCGGGAACAATGTACAGGTCGCCTCCCACTTCGCGGATATGCCCGACACCGAGCGCGATGCGGTCGTTGACGACTACTTCGAGAAACTCGTCGCGCTCGTCGAGTCCGAACTGTTCGACATCGCAGCCCACATTGACCTGCTCGAGCGGACGCCACCGCTGCGAGGTCAGGCGACAGCGGATCACTACCGGCGAGTGGCGCGGGCGTTCACCGATTCGCGGACGGTCCCCGAAATCAACGCCGGTCGGGCGTTGACCGACGCCGGAATCGTCCATCCCGCCGACCAGTTCCTGACCATCCTGGGCGAACACGACGTGGCCGTAACTGTTGGTACCGACTCTCATCACCCGACCGAGATACCCGACCGCGCTGACTTTCTCGCGGAGTTCGTCTCGGAGACCGGCCTTGAGCCGGTCGTTCCCGGCGGACTCGAGCGGTAACCGGCAAACAGAACGGAGGCGACAGTAGTATTCGCGGTGATCGACCGCCGTTGGCCGCCGAACACGACTACCGCGTATTGGTGAAATTCACCGTTCTGTACCGTTTAACCGGTGGTATAACTAATTTGGATCTACTAGATATATGGGGCATGGTATCGTACCACTAGATAGGTCGCATGGCAAACTTGACCTCGACAGTACGGACGGCCGACGGGAGGCGTTGCGTCGAATGGTAACTATCCGGGCGTTCGACGAGGAAGCAGGGGAACGGTTCGCGGACGGAGAGATACCGGGGTTCGTCCATCTCTACATCGGTGAGGAGGCGGTCGGCGTCGGCACGTGTGCGTCGCTTGAGCCCGACGATTACATCGCGAGCACGCACCGCGGTCACGGTCACTGCATCGCGAAAGGGCTCGACCCGAAGTACATGATGGCCGAACTCTACGGCAAGGCCGAGGGCTACTGTAACGGCAAAGGCGGCTCGATGCATATCGCCGATGTCGACGAGGGAATGCTCGGCGCGAACGGGATCGTCGGTGCCGGACCGCCGCTCGCGACCGGCGCGGCGCTGACGATCGACTATCAGGACCGCGACCAGGTCGCGGTTGGCTTCCTCGGCGACGGGGCCGTCGCACAGGGCCAGATCCACGAGGCGATCAACCTCGCCGCGACGTGGGACCTGCCGGCGATCTTCGTCGTCGAGAACAACCGCTATGGGGAAGGTACCCCCGTTGAGAAACAGCACAACGTCGACAACCTGAGCGATACGGCCCAGGCTTACGACATTCCGGGGGTGACGGTCGACGGGATGGACGTCACCGCCGTCGCGGAAGCGGTCGCCGAGGCCCGCGAGCGGGCCCGCGCCGGCGACGGCCCCACCCTGGTAGAGGCCCAAACCTACCGCTACCGCGGCCACTACGAGGGCGACGAGGAACCCTACCGCGACGAGTCCGAGATCGAACGCTGGAAGGACCGGGACGCGATCAAATCGTTCAAAGACCGACTGATCGAGCGCGGCGAACTGACTGACGACGAGTTCGAGGAGCTGCGTTCGGCGGTCGAGTCGATGATCGAGGACGCGGTCGAGTACGCGAAGGCGGCGGACCCGCCGGAGCCGAGCGCGGCCTACGAGGACATGTTCGCCGACCGGCCGCCGGAGCTCGATCAGTTCGCCGCGACCGCGCGTACCGACGGCGGTGCGAACGGAGGTGAACACCGATGACCGCACAGACGGAAGCAGAACTGGGACTCGAGACCGAGACGATGACCGTTCGGGAGGCGATCCGGCAGGCACTCCGCGAGGAACTCGAGCGCGACGAGGATGTCTACGTCATGGGCGAGGACGTCGGGCTCTTCGGCGGCGTCCTCGAGGTGACCAGCGGCCTGCTCGAGGAGTTCGGCGAGGAACGGATCCGAGACACGCCGATCAGCGAGGCCGGCTTCATGGGGGCCGCGACCGGCGCGGCGGCGACCGGGACGCGACCGGTTGTCGAACTCATGTTCTCGGACTTCGCGGGCGTCTCGATGGAGCAGATCATGAACCAGATGGCGAAGATGCGCTACATGTTTGGCGGGAAGGCCGACATGCCGGTCACCGTCCGAACGACCGAGGGTGGCGGCATGGGGGCCGCCAGCCAGCACTCGGGGACGGTCCACTCCTGGATCGCGCACTTCCCGGGGCTGAAGGCCGTCGTTCCGGGAACTCCCGCGAGCGCGAAGGGGCTGACGAAGGCCGCCATCCGATCGAACGACCCTGTCTTCGTCTTCGAGAACAAGATGATCTACGAGCAGTCGGGCGAGGTACCGACCGACGAGGAGTTTACCGTCCCGCTCGGGGAGGCGGCCGTCGAGCGCGAGGGGGAGGACGTCACCGTCGTCGCCACACAGCGACTCGTCGGCGAGTCCCTCGGCGCGGCCGAAACCCTCGAGGGCGAGGTCAGTGTCGAGGTCATCGATCCGCGCTCGCTGTATCCGTTAGATGTCGATACGATCGTCGAGAGCGTCGAGAAGACGGGACGGCTCGTCGTCGCCGATGAGAGCCCGCTCTCGTACGGCACTCACGCCGAGATCGTCGCGCGCGTCCAGGAGGACGCCTTCTTCAGCCTCGACGCGCCGATCCAGCGGGTCGGAACCCCCGACACGCACATCCCGTTCAGCCCGCAACTCGAGCAGGAGGTCCTGCCCGGCGATGACGACGTCAAGGCGGCGATCCAGCGGATCGCGTAGCGGGGGCCGCGTGTGGGATCCATCGGTCTGATCGTCAACCCCGCTGCGGGCCGCGACATCCGCCGCCTCACCGGCGGCGCGAGCGTCGTGGACGACTACGCGAAGCGCCGGGTCGCCGAGTGCGTCCTCGACGGCCTGACCGTCGCGGGCGATCGGCTCGAGGTCCTGGTCATGCCGGACCGAACCGGGATTGCCGATCATGCGGTCGCGGAGGCTCCCGACGAAATCGATGCGTCGACGCTCGAGATGCCGGTCAAAGAGACCGCGGCGGATACCCGGCGGGCGGCAGCGGCGTTCCGCGATGCGGTCGACGTCGCGGTCATCCTCGGCGGCGACGGGACGACCCGCGACGCCGCGCTCGAACTCGGCGACGTCCCGCTCATCGCGGTTTCGACGGGAACGAACAACGTCGTCCCGTCAGCCGTCGACGGCACCGTCGCGGGCGCGGCGGCAGCGCTCGTCGCGACCGACGCGGTCTCGGCCGAGGTGGTGACAACGCGACATGGAATGGTCGAGGCTCGGGCCGAGACGCCGACCGGCGAGCGACGGCTGACCGGACTCGCGGCCGTGGAAGTCTCCGCGAAGTCGTTCATCGGGACTCGCGCACTGCTCGATCCGAGCGACCTTCGGGGCGGGGTCGTCTCGCGGGCCCGTCCCGGCGACATCGGACTGCCGGCCGTCGCGGGCGGTCTCGAGTCGCTCGCGCCCGACGAGCGGGGCGGCGTCGCGCTCCGACTCGCCGGGGCCGAGGACGCGCCGCGATCCGTTCGATCGATCGTCGCTCCGGGGGTCACCGCGACGATCGGCGTCACGTCGGCCGAACGGCTCGGTCCGAACGATGCCGTCGCGTTCGACGTGCCTGACGGCGTCGTCGGTGCCGACGGCGAACGAGAACTCGAGCTCACGGATGCGACCGTCGAACTGACGCCCGTTTCGGACGGGCCGCGACTCATCGATATCGACGCTGCGCTCGAGGCGGGCGCGGCCGCCGGCTGCTTCGACGCGGTCGGCTCTTTCATCGAGGACGAGTGAGGTCGAAAGCAGGGTCGGACGAGACGTGACGGACCGCGACCGGCGACGTGAAACCGTCACCGGGCTCGCGACACCGGTTCCCTCAGATGCGATCCCAGGAGAGGTCCAGCTGGAGATCCTCGCGGAGGAGTTCCGAGACGTGACAGCCCCGTTCGCCGAGGTCGACAATCCGCTCTATGGTCTCGTCGTCCGCGTCGGTGTCGATCCTGACTGTCGTCTCGATCCGCTCGACCGACCCCTCCGCCGGCATCGCGTCCACGTCGACTCGGATCTCGTCGATCGACGCGTCACGTTTGTTCGCCTGATATCTGGTGCTCAGCGAGAGACACGACGCGAACCCTCCGAGGAAGACGTCGACTGGGGTCGGGCCGGTCTCCGTGCCGCCGCTCGATTCTGGTTCGTCGTACGTCCATTCGAAGGACCCAGCCTCGATGCGACCCTGCATGCCCTCCGGGTTCGTGGCGGTGACGGTACGACCCGGCATCTCCGTCTCGTCCCCGGTATCGGCCTCACTCTCGTCCGCTCGGTCAGCCGTGGCGGCGACGGTCTCGGGGAGGAGCGGCCACGGCTCCTCGACGTGGTCAACGAGCGTCTCGAGGAACCGGGCGGCGTCCGCCCCGTCGACGACCCGGTGGTCGAACGTGAGGTCGAACGGGAGGTATCGTCGCCACTCGAGTCCGTCGTCCGCGCCGCGGGTCGGCCGCTCTGCGACGGCGTCGATGCCCAGGATGGCGACCTGCGGCGGGTTAATGATCGGATCGAACGACTCTACGCCGAGGACGCCGAGGTTCGTCACCGTGAACGTCCCGCCTTGCAGATCGTCCATCGTGTAGTCGCCGCTCGTCGCGCGGTCGACGAGGTCCCGTCGCCCGTCGGCGATCTCCGCGAGCGACTTTGCCACCACGTCCGGCAGTACCGGGGCGATGAGCCCGTGTTCGACGTCGACGGCGATGCCGACGTTGTGTTCTTCCCAGCGGTTGTGAACCCCGTCCTCGAACGTAGCGTTGAACGAGGGATGTGACTCGAGGGTCGCCGAGACGGCCCGGAGAAGGACGTCCTGAACCGACACGTCGGTCTCGAGGGCCTCGTCCGCGGCGTCGGCGGCGGCGAGCAGCGCCTCGGCGTCGGCCTCGCGGTGGACGGTCACGTGAACGGCCTCGCGGTAGCTCTCACTCAAGCGGGAGGCAATCGTCCGGCGCATTCCGTCGAACGGGCGCTTGTCCGCGAGGGTCCGGCTCGTGCCACCGGTCTCCGCCGCGGCTGCTTGGACATCCTCTTCGGTGATCGCTCCCTGATAGCCGGTTCCCTCGACGGTCGCGAGGTCGACGCCAAGCTCCTCGGCGCGTTTGCGCGCCCGCGGCGACGCGTCGGGGTCGCTGCTCTCAGCCGGAGCCTCGGCGGCCGCTCGTTCGACGTCTTCTTCGGTGATCGACCCCTGATAGCCGGTTCCCTCGATCATCGAGAGATCCACATCCAGCTCCGCTGCTCGCTCTCGCGCCCGGGGGGAAGCCTTGCTATCGCTCGCCTCCGCCCCCCTCTCGCACTGCTTCCACTCCCGCCCGACGCCGAGCCGACCGACCGCTCGTCTCCGCCGAGTTCGATCTCGTCTTCCACCGCCACGTTGGCCTCGAGATCGGCCGTCGCCTCCGCCTCGAGTTCGCTGATATCGCTCTCGGGCGGCGCGACGATCCCGATCGGCGTTCCGGGCGGCACCGACTCGTCGACTTCGAGGTACATCCGTCGGAGAACCCCGTCCTCGCGGGCCTCGACGTCGGCGACGCTCTTCTCCGACTCCACCTCGGCGAGCAGGTCGCCCTCGGATACCGACGTTCCCTCGTCGACGGCCCACTCGAGGAGCGTCCCGCGTTCCATCTCGAGTCCAAGCTTTGGCATCCGGACGATGTAGCCCATGTGACAGCACACCATGGAATGGGTGTAAAAGGTATCGCTCATCGAAACCGCCGGTCGGCGACGGGAACAAACGCCGTACTGACGGACGACTCGGGGCAGTTTTGGCGGGTGGCTCGCCGTCGATGGTGTCGGACGGCTGTACAAATATGGACAATCATGAACGAGTTGCCCAACGACAGTAATGATCGTTCATACATATTCTTCAAAGGTGGTTCATTCTTCACGAAAGATCCTTGGTAATCTATAGCAAAGGCTTTAGGCCCGGTGGTTCGAAATTTCGGGTACGGTTGGCCCATCGGCCACTGATCCACCTATGAGCAGCGATGAACTTATCTGGCGAATCGCGGGGGGTTCCGGTGACGGGATCGACTCGACGAGCCAGAACTTCGCCAAGGCGCTGATGCGCTCGGGACTCGACGTATTTACACACCGCCACTATCCGTCGCGGATTCGCGGTGGCCATACCTACGTCGAAATCCGAGCCGCAGACCGCGAGGTACAGTCACGTGGTGACGGCTACAACTTCCTACTCTCGCTGGGCGACTCGTTCGCCCGCAACCCGCAGGAAGAAGCCTACTACGGAAACGAAGAAATCAAACCCCTCTCGGAGAACCTCGACGAACTCCGCGAGGGCGGGATCATCGTCTACGACGAGGGTCTCATCAGCGAGGAGGACGTCGAAGCGATCGATCTCGAGGCTCGTGCCGAGGAGAACAATTGGCACGTCTTCCCGATGGATCTGCGCGGACTCGCGCGGGAACATGGCCGCGAGGTTATGCGCAACACCGCCGGTGTCGGCGTCACCGCGGCGCTGCTGGACATGGACCTTGATCACATCGAGGACCTAATGTCCGACGCCATGGGCGGCGACGTCCTCGAGGCGAACCTCGAAATCCTCCACGAGGCCTACGAGACGACCCGGGAGGAGTACGAGTTCGAGCACGATCTGCGTGCACCGGAGGGCTCCCACGAGACCGAGCAGGCGCTGCTGTCGGGCTCGAACGCGATCGCCTACGGCGCGATCGACGCCGGCTGTCGATTCATCGCCGGCTACCCGATGACGCCGTGGACCGACGTGTTCACCATCCTCAGCCAGAACTTCCCCGATATGGGCGGCGTCTCCGAGCAGGTCGAAGACGAAATCGCCGCTGCGGCGCTCGCACTCGGTGCGAGCCACGCGGGTGCGAAGGCCATGTCCGGGTCCTCCGGTGGTGGCTTCGCACTGATGTCCGAACCGCTCGGGCTGGCAGAGATGACCGAGACACCGCTCGTCCTCGTCGAGTCGATGCGGGCCGGCCCCTCGACCGGGATGCCGACGAAACCCGAACAGGGCGACCTCGAGTTCGTCCTCTACACGAGCCAGGGTGACTCCTCGCGAGTCGTCTTCGCTCCAAGCAGCATCGAGGAGGCCTACGAGCAGACCAGACTCGCCTTCGAGATTGCCTGGGACTACCAGCTCCCGGCGATCGTCATCTACGACCAGAAGCTCTCCGGCGAGAACAAGAACGTCGATGTCGAGTTCTTCGACCGCGAGACCCAGCCCGATCTGGGATCGACGCTCACCGAAGACGAGCTTGCGGAAGCGGCCCACGACGCGAGTGGCAAGTTCAAGCGGTTCAACTACGAGGATGCCGAGAACAACGTCGCTCCGCGGTCGCTGCCCGGCCAGAAGGGCGGCCGCTACCTCGCAACCGGCAACGAGCACTCGCCCGTTGGCCACATCAGCGAGGATCCCGACAACCGCGTCGCCCAGATGACGCGACGCATCGAGAAACTCGACTCCATCCGCGAGGAACTCAACGAGGAACACGAGTCGAACCAGACCTACTTCGGCGACGACGACGCCGAGTACGGTATCATCACCTGGGGCTCGTCCCACGGTGCCGTCCACGAAGCCGTCGAACGACTCAACGAGAACGGCCACCCTGTCAAGGGAATGAGTGTCTCCGACATGATGCCTTTCCCCGAGACCGAAGTGACCGAATTCATCGAGAGCGTCGACGAGGCGATGGTCGTCGAGATGAACGCCACCGCGCAGTTCCGCGGACTGATCCAGAAGGAACTGGGCCGGTTTGGCGAGAAGATGACCAGCCTGCTGAAGTACAACGGCAACCCCTTCGAGCCCGCCGAGATCGTCGAGGGCTACGAGGTCAACCTCGCCGACGAAGACCGCGAACCGACCGCACAGGTACGAATCGAACCCGCTGCAGGTGACTGACCAATGAGTGCATTCAACGCGATCGGAGAGGAACGGGAGATCGACCGGGACGAGTTCACCCCCGGCGTCGAACCGCAGCCGACCTGGTGTCCGGGCTGTGGTGACTTCGGGGTTCTGAAGTCCCTGAAACAGGCCCTGCCGGAAGTCGGCAAGACCCCCGAAGAAGTGCTGACCGTCACCGGGATCGGCTGTTCGGGCAAGCTAAACAGCTATCTCGACACCTACGGGTTCCACACGATCCACGGGCGTTCGCTGCCCGTGGCTCGAGCCGCAAAGCTCGCCAACACCGACCTCGAGGTCATCGCCGCTGGCGGTGACGGCGACGGCTACGGCATCGGCGGCAACCACTTCGTCCACACGGCTCGAGAGAACCACGACATGACCTACATCGTGTTCAACAACGAGATCTTCGGCCTGACGAAGGGCCAGACCTCGCCCACGAGCCCGAAGGGTCACAAGTCCAAGACCCAGCCATCGGGCAGCGCGAAGACGCCGATTCGACCGCTGTCGCAGTCGCTGACCTCCGGCGCGAGCTATATTGCCCGCACCGCCGCGGTCAACCCGAATCAGGCAAAGGAGATCATCGCCGAAGCCATCGAACACGACGGCTTCGCCCACGTCGACTTCCTGACCCAGTGTCCGACCTGGAACAAGGACGCGCGTCAGTACGTCCCGTACATCGACGTTCAGGAGTCCGACGACTACGACTTCGACATCACCGACCGGCGCGAGGCCGCCGAGATGATGCACGAGACCGAGGATGTCCTCAACGAGGGGACCGTCCTGACCGGTCGCTACTACGTTGACGAAGACCGGCCGTCCTACCAGGAAGAGAAGGCCGCCGTCGGCGAGCTCCCGGACCAGCCGCTGGCCGAACGCTACTTCGACGAGGACGCCGAGTGGGAACGCAGCTACGACCTACTCGATCGACACAAGTAGAACCGACAGCGACTGTCTCGCGGTTCGTCTTTTCGCAGTGTCGCAGTCTCGAAGACGGGCACAACCGCCTCAGTTTGACTCCGCCCCGCACTCGATCGATTCCGCGACCGCGAACGCTGTCTCGAGATCGAACTCTGCGCTTGCGAAGATGGAGACCACCTGCTCACCGCAGGTCCACGCGAGCTGGGTTCCGAACTGACTCTCGACTTTCGTCACCGACCGGCCGCCGACGGTCACCGACTCACCGGCTCCGTCAGGCAACCGGGTCGTCGTGGTCGTACTCACGAGGAGCGTTCGCCGGTCGTCGGCCACGTACCGGAGCGTAGCCGTCATCGTGTCCCCTGCGAGGGACGGTGAGACCTCGATCGAGTCGCGCTCGAGGCCCGCGGGGAGGTGGGTCGGCTCGGTAACCGTGAGATTCGTCTCGGACTCGGCGGCAGCGATCGAATCGACCGACCGGCCGTACGGGTGCACGTTCTGCGCGACGACGGCGTCTTCGGGGGGTTCGAACGTGAAGCGCTCGTCGTCGATATCGTCGCCGAACGAGAGGTCCGTGTAGGTCCACGTCCGGTCGATCCCCTCGCCCTCGAGTTCCTGTTTGATCGGGAACAGCGTCTCCTGGTCGATCCAGACGTCGATTCGGTCCGCGACGGGTTCGGCGGATTCGTCGGCCTCGCTCGTCTCGAGCGGAATCACGAACTCCGTGTCGCCGACCAGGACGGTGATGTCGGTGTCGACGGTCTCGTCTCGAGGGGGCTCGAACGTCACGTGGTAGGTGTCACGGCCGTCAATCGTCGCCTCCTCGATGGCGGCGACGTCCAGTTCGTCGAAGTACGTCCGTTGCGTGTCGTAGAGGTACGCGAAGTGACTGTCCGGCGTTCGGTTCGCGTCGATCACCGTCACTCGGTCGGCACCGACATCGTAGAACCAGGCCCACTCGCCGTCGTTGACGTTGCGGAACCGACCGTCGGTCGTTTCCGTGTTAGTGGCACCGTCGTCTCGTAGCCACATCTCCTCGGTGTACGCGACAGTGTCACCGCGCTCGGACACCACCGTCGCCGTCGCAGCACTCGGCGGGTCGGCGTCGTCCACCTGCGCCTCGAGCTCCGCTGCGGTCGGCGTTGGCCCGCTCTCGCCGCCCGGAAGCGTGACACATCCCGCCGCCAGAACGACGAGGACGGCGAGCCCCAGTGCCGGACTCAGTCGTGTCATTTTTCGATTGTCTCTTGCCGGCATGTATTATTGTGTCGAGTTCCGAACGATATTAACAGCCTGTCGGGAGCGATTCTCCGATCCGCAGGGCCGTGCCGTCGTCGACGACGTGACTGGCGAACACCGAATAGTAGCGGTTGTCACACGACCACTGCAGTTCTGTCCCCTCGTCGGTCTCGGCGATAGTCCCCGTCGCGGTCCCGACCGTAACTGCATCACCGCCGGTCGCGAACCGCCGTGGTCCGTCGCTCGTCGTGACCGAGATCGTCTCGTCGTTCGGCGTCCGATACCGAATCGATACCTGCGTTCGGTTTTCGTCGGGGAACTCGTATCTCGTGATTGAATCGCGGTCGACCGTCTCCGGCACCGCGTCGGCCGGCGGTTCGGCGACTGCGAACGGAACAGTCGCAGTAGCTTCGTCGAGACGCTCATACGAGTCGATCGACGGTAGTGCAACGTTCTCGACGTCAGTTCCGTTCCCATCGGTCGCCGGGTCGAACGCGAAGCGCTCGTCGTTGATCCCGCCATCGACCGAGAGGTTTCGGTAGGTCCGCTCGAGCGTCACGCCGTCGCCCTCGATGGCGTGTTTGATCGGAAACATCGTCTCCTGATCGTACCAGACCTCGACGCGATCGGCGCTTCGTTTGGCGGGGTCACGCTCGCTGGTCGCCAGCGGAACAACGTACTCTGTGTCCTCGATCAACACGCTGATCGACCGCTCGACCGTCTCGTTGGCCGGTGGATTGAACGTGACGTGATAGGTGTCTCGGCCATCGACCGTCGTCTCCTCGACCGCCGAGATCTCGTAGGTATCGAAATACCGTGCTTGCTGCGTGTACAGTCCCTCGAGGTACGGCGTCGCGTTCGGATCGGTCTCGAGCCGCGTCGCCCAGTCATGGGCGGCGTCGTAGTGCCACCGCTGGTCGCCGTTGTTGACAATGACGGTATCGGCGTCGGCGTCGCCGGTACCCGTTTCGATCCGACTCGCGCCGTCGGCCCGAAGCCAGACGGTGTCCGTGTATTGGGTCGTCTCACCGTCGACTGTCCGACGAACCTCGACCGTCGCAGTGATCTCGTCGGGCGGCTCGGCCGCGGTGACCTCTCGCTCGAGGTCCGACGGCGCAGGGCCGCTACTCGGCAGCGTGACACAACCCGCCGTCAGCAGCAGGAGCGCCAGCGCCAAGGCGAGGAGGACAGTGGAGGGAGCGCTATCGCTGGCCAACATGTTAGTTACTTCACTTGTATGTCGTTATTAACTCGTCGGTCTGTCCAGTATCGGTTGGGCCATCGGAGCAGTGACGGGAGAGTAGGAACGAACAGTCTCACTCCGACCAGGATAGCCGCGGTGCCATCCACCGGTTCACAACCGTCGATAGTTCTCGAGCGGAGACGTGGCGATCGATCACTTGCCGGCCCCGAACCCGCCGGCGAATAGCTTTGAGAGGTGACTCAGGATGAGTAATGCGACGACCAGGCCGGCGAGCAGACGGGGCTGAAAGCCGTACCGAATCTCGCGAACGCCGTAGGCCACGACGAGCACTCCCATGAGCAGGGCCGTCCCGCCTGCCCACCGAGACACGTGTGCCGGGTCGACCGACTCGTCGTAGTTCGCGTGCAGTTCGACTCGGCCGCGAAAGGTGATGAGCGAGCCGAGACCCAGAATTGCAAGCCCACAGAGGACCCAGACGGAGCCGCTGACGAGATTCGGATCGACCATTCCGTGTCGGTCCTGCGCCCAGCGGGCGATAAGTCCGCCGATTACCGATCCGAACGACTATCCTCACGACCACCCCCGCGCCGTCTTCCGTTCGGATATCCGTCGTTTTCGTATACAAAAGATATTTTTCCGCCGGAGCAAAACGTATACGCATGAGCACTCAGGCGACGGAAGATCGCATCCTCGAAGTTCTCGAGGAGGACGCCCAAGCGTCCTACGCCGAGATCGCTGATCGGGCGAACGTTTCGAAACCAACGGTTCGAAAGTATATCAATCAACTCGAGGAGGAGGGCGTTATCGTCGGCTATTCGGCCGATATCGACCCGAAGAAACTCTCCAGCAAGACCATCGCACTGGTCGGACTCGACGTCGCGAGCGAACGCTACGTCGAGGCAACGCAGGCGATCAAGGACCTCGAAGAAGTCGAAGCGCTGTACAGTTCCAGCGGCGACCACATGCTGATGGCCGAAGTACGCGCCGAAGACGGCGACTCGCTCGGCGAAACTATCTCCGAGGAACTCCTCGAAATTGACGGCGTCACCGCCGCCCATCCGTCTTTCCTGCAGGAGCGACTGAAGTAACTCGCTCGGCCATCGACCCACCGTCGGCCATCGTTGCGGTACGATTTCACTGCCAGCCCTGCTCGCTAGCCGTCGCTTCGCCTTCGCCGTCCCGATACGTCGCTGGGACCGGATCGTTCTCCGCTGGCTTCGTTATTTGAATCTGCCATCCAACCAACATTTATATAACTTTGGTCTGAATATCGGAATGCGAACACAGTATGGGATTTCGATCAGCAGAGACACCGAGACCGTTACCACGGACCGTCGGTCCCAGCAGGTGGACGCCGTCCGGTCGTCGCCCGACCACGAGTCGAAATCGTTGGACTGCTTCCAGCGGATGCCACTCGAGGAGGCGGAGGACCAGTACGGGATGTCGATCCCGGACGAAGAGACGCTGTTCGAGTTGCAACGGCTCGAGGCGGGGAATCCGATCGCAGTCCACGAGTGGATCGAGGAGGGAATGACCGTCGAGGATATGGGCGTCCCACAAACGATCGATGCGTTTCGGAAACGGCAGGCCGAGCGACCCGAGGACGTCCCCGACGACATCGAACGACGGAACAAACGCTCGCTCCAGCGAAGCGAGAAGGCCGCCAGTGATACGGGTCCTGCTGGAAATGCGGGCGTTCCCGGCCCAGTCCGAGACGTGATTCAGTCGAACGGCCAACCGCTGGATGACGGCATCCAGCGGGCGATGGAAGAGCGAATGGACGATTCGTTCGGCAACGTGCGGATTCACGCCGACGCGACCGCCGCGAAGGCCTGCGAGGAGATCAACGCGCGGGCGTTTACAGTCGGGAATCACATCGCGTTCAATCACGGTGAGTACGATCCCAAATCGCCGGAAGGGCAGCACATCCTCGCGCACGAACTCGCGCATGTCCGTCAGCAGACTGGGGCCGATATCAGCATGATGCCCCAAGACGATAGCGGGTTGGAAATCGATCCCGATCCCCAACTCGAGCAGGAAGCCGAGGACGCGGCCCAGCAGACGATGGCCGACAGGCCGGTGACGATCAATCGGATGGGTGCATCGATACGCATTCAGCGGGCTACAAAAGGTGAAGGAATGTTGTACGAAGCCGTAGAGGACCTACAGAATCAGGTTGAGGGGATAGAAAATCGGCAGGGCCAGATTATGGAGACGATTCTGGAAACCGCGCCTGGTACCTCTGATGGCTTCGACTTGAGCGAAGCAGCAGTGAAGGGGGTTGGCGGTTTTGCCGCTGGTACAGCCGCTGGGTCGTTCCTTGGTCCCGGTGCAGCTGTAACCGGTGCCAGTGGTGCAGTTGCCGGCGTAGCAAGTGCCGTTGCCGGAGATGTCGCCAAAGAAACGCTCGATACGCTCATGAGTAACCGCCCTGGTGGTGAAGCGGATACAATCGAGGCGATGTACGCGGAAATGGCTCAAATGTACGAGGACTTCCTTGAGACCAGAGAAGATCACGGTGGCGAATCTACGGGCGATGCTCAGAGCAGAGGGAACTAAATATGGATGCCATAATTACAGGAGAGTCCGAACGAGTAGGTCTGAGCGTTATCGATAATAATAGTGCTGAACACCTCATTGAAATGACGGAGTATGGGGAAATAAAATATCACGAATGTAATTGCTATCCAGATAATGCCCAAAATCGAACATCTGACGAAAATGAACACAATAACCAAGCCCGTCAATTTGCAAAGTACCACGTGTTCTTTGAAAAAGGCTATGACACACTCGAGCACACGGAAAACCCAATCTACATTGACGCGGTACGGCGGGCGATCGGCGAGTTATCTCCGGTAGCGTTTGAGCGGTATTTCGGTGCGTTGCATCGACAGATACGAAGCCACCATGAGGATGTTGAGCGTCTCATCGAACTTCCGGAGAGCGTTCGGAAGCCAGATGCTGTGTTCTACGAACAGAAACTCTACTTGGGAATCGACCTGAAGGATGACGAGATCGCCGAGCAAGGACGTAGACTGGCAAACACTCACGGACTAGATTTGAATGAGAACGGGGGTATTCAGCCGATGTCAGATCTGACCGAAACAGACCTCGAGCGCTGGCAGTCGTTTGGAGATGATCTGGCAGAGATCGTTGAGCGTGATACTCTCGATCCCGAACTGACGATCAGTGCGGTCTCTGGAATTCGTGTGGGTTACCCCGATGCGAACGAGCAACATCGGATTCAGAAGGGTGACGACCCACTTGACCGTCAGACCGATGCTCGAGTGGAATTGTTACCATACGCTCCTGCCGACCTCGATGAGTTTCGAGAATTCCTCGACCATCATCTTCGTTGCCAGATTCGGGACTGTTTCGTCAAGATGGGTGTTGTTCCGCCCGAGGCGTTTCAGGTAGTTGGCTTTGGCAAATTCCGTGACGCACGCCGATACGATCACTTCGAGATGTATCCGCAGTTGCACAAGCGAGACGGAGATCACCGTTCACTGATCCCATAATTCGATCGATGAGTATTCCGGATTCCGCTCACCCAACCCATGGCAACCGGTATGGCGGTCAAACACGGTATCGAGTCCGCTGCTGAAGATGGTCCGATCTCCCTTTCGGACGAGCAGGTTGCCGATATCTCAGAACAGGTTGCTGAGTATCGGGCTGAGCAGAGCACTGGCGATGAATCTCGAGCAGGTCAAAGTCGAAGTTCAGGTGACTAAGTATGGATGCACAAATCACCGGTGAAACTGATGAGTTAGTTGGACTAAGTATAATTGACAATAATGGTATAGAGCATGTTTTAGATGTACGGAACAGTGACGGCGAGATAACGGCACACAAACAAGACGGGTATCCGGACGATGCCTCGAAACGAACGTCCGAAGGGAACGAACACGTCAATCAGGCTCGTCGGTTCGCCAAGTTTCACGTCTACCGTGAGCGCGGCCACGAGACGCTTCCCCCTGTGGAGAATCCCGACCGGATCGCCACGTTCCTGCTTGCAGTTGGCAGCCTAGATAGCGACACATTCCAGCAGTATTTCGGTGACTACTACCAGCAACTCCGCTACTACGACGGTGCTAGCGAGCCTATCGTCGAGACATCCGAAATCCCTGCCGGAGATATTAGTTGGCTCGAGCAGGACATCTACCTCGACTGTGACACAGAACTGGCCCAGTCGACGGCTGAAGATGTCGCCGCAACCGGTCTGTTCGAGTCGCTTGAAGAGACTGCTGGTGACTCCTCAGCTGCTCTCTTGTCGGAGATCGAAGCGCAGTTAGCCGACCACGGGATCGACGTAGAAACTGTAACATCGACACTCGGAGAATCACTGCTTGAGGCGTGCGGACCGCTGCGAGTCCGCTGGAAGGATGGCCCCCGTCGATCGAATCGACGGAGCAAAACCGTCGCTGGTACCGGAACCGGTACTGTTCCTGACGACGACCCCGACGTTTGCTTGCAGATGTTCACGAACCTCTACGAATTCACGGACATCGACGGGTTCCAGCAGTCACTCATCCACCATCTCCGATGCCAGATTCGAGACTGTTATATCGGAATGGGGATCGCTCCACCCGAAGACGCTCGGGTACAGGGACTCGGTCTCTACGATTACATCGGGAATTACAAAATGGACGACTTCTACCCCGCGTACAACGACACCCGCGTCGAGATTGACGACTGGCAGGAAGAACACACGCCCGAAGAACTCCGCATCTGAGTCTGCTGTCTCGGTCTGACGGCACTAAACGGAGTCCGCCGCCCTCATTTCCGTCCCGCGTGTTGCCCATGTTTCCCTCGAGAACATCCGCCGTGCCGGACGGCCAGAGGGCGTGACCGTGTCGGTTGTCGACCCGTACTGACGACCGGTGTTGGGGAGAGCACAGCGCAGACGCCGAAGCGGCTGTCGTCCTGTGGGGCGGTTCTCTCGAGGGGCGGAAACGAAACGTGACTTTCGAAGCCCGTCGGGCTTGGAATGCAGTTAGAACGCACCTGTCCTGAGTGCCTGTGACCACGAGTGACCCACGGATGGCTGTTTTGACGGTCGCCGACCTAGAGACAACGGAACATGCAGACATACGATCGCGAAACGACCGTCGACTCGCCGTTCGAGGACGTCTGGGCGTTCAATTCACGGATTTCCGGCCTCGAGGCGGTGACGCCCGACTGGCTGCATCTGCGCGTCGAGCGCGTGATCGGCCCGGACGGGGAGCCGGATCCGAACGTGCTCGAGCCCGGCTCGGAGATCGCGCTGTCGATGCGGCCGTTCGGAGTGGGGCCCCGCCAGCACTGGACGTCGGTGATTACGGCACGGGAGCGCGACGAGGGATCGGCGTACTTTCGCGACGAGATGGTACACGGGCCGTTCGATCACTGGGAACACACACATTCCTTCTTCGCCGACGGGACTCGGACGGTCATCCGGGATCACGTGGAATACGAACTCCCGCTGGGCGGACTCGGCGACGCGGTCGCGCCGCTCTCGCGGTTCGGCTTCGAGGCCATGTTCCAAGCGCGCCATCGGCTGACGAAAGCGCAGTTGGAATGACAGGCAGTTTCGCAGCCGGAACCCCGAGCCACGCCGATCGGATTCGAGAGATGTACCACGCTCGTTTTGCCGATCGGGATAATAGAGCCGGCCATGACTGAACGCGAGGGACTCGAGCGCCGGGGGCTTCTGGGTGCGCTCGGAGCGGGCGCGACTGCAGGCATCGCGGGCTGTTTCGGCGGTGACCGACCCGGCAGCGGCGGGGACGACACCGACGGCTCCCCGGCGAAGGTATACGAACCCAACCTTGAGGACGTGGCCGAGGGACCGGTAGAGATCACGGACGAGCACCACTGTGCGGTCTGTAGCATGTCGCTGACCCAGTATTTCGGCAATGGGCAACTCGTTCACGAGAACGGGCTGGCGGCGACCGTCGAATCGCCGGGCTGTCTGTTCGCCTATCTCGCCTCGTCGATGCCGGACTCGCCGATCGCCGGTGCCTGGACGACTGATTATGAGACTGGCGATCTGATCGACGCGACCGAGGCCCATTTCGTCCTCATCACTGACAAGGAGGCCGCCGAGGACCTGATGGGGATCGATCCGCGACCCTACGCCGACCGCGAACACGCCGTCGCCTTTCTCGAGGAATGGGAGGCTGAGGACCTCTCGCCCGACGAGGACATCATCGTCGGGCTGGACGACGTCGACCTCGAACTCGCGTCGATCTACCGCGAGAGCCGGCTTCCCGACGAACGTCCGGAGTAGCGCTCCGGCCACTTTCGGTAGCCGTTTGTCTCAGCAGACGAATGTGAGACGACGTGACTGTCGACCTCGAGGCCACGCCGCTGATCGCGCTCGCCATCGCGATCTTCGCGGCGAGCACCAGCGCTATTCTCGTGCGCTGGAGTGCAGCGCCGAGTTCTGTCGCGGCCTTCTACCGCGTCCTCTTTACGACGGTGCTCGTCGCCCCGATTGCCCTGACCCGCCATCGAGCAGCCTTCGCGCGGCTCTCGCGTCGCGACTTCGTGGGTGCCGTCGTCGCCGGCGTCGCGCTGGCGATCCACTTTGCGGCCTGGTTCGAGAGCCTCTCCCATACCAGCGTCGCCGCGAGCGTCACGATCGTCCAGGTCCAGCCGGTATTCGTAGCGATCGGCGCAGGGCTCTTTCTGGGCGAACGGATCAACCGCGCGACGGTGGTCGGGATCGTCGTCGCGATCACCGGGGCCGTTGCGATGTCGCTAGGCGACACCGACCACGCGGCCCTCTCCGGTGCGACGGTGTACGGCAACACGCTCGCCTTGCTGGGTGCGGTGACCATCGCCTGTTACACGCTCGCCGGCCGCTCGATCCGCCAGCGCGTCCCAGTGTTTCCCTACGTGACCGTCGTCTACGGGGCCTGCGTTGCGGCCCTGTTCCTCCTCGTGGGCGTGCAGGGCCACCCCTACGTCGGCTACCCCGCTCGAGAGTGGATACTCTTTCTCGGTTTGGCCGTCGGTCCGGGCGTCTTCGGCCATACCGTGAGCAACTGGGTCCTCGAGCACCTCGAGTCGGTCGTCGTCAGCGTCGCCTGGCTCGGCGAGCCCGTGGGCGCGACCCTGCTCGCACTCGTCTTGCTCGCGGAGGTTCCCGACGCGATCACGATCGTCGGCGGCGTCGTCGTGATCGCAGGGGTCGCCGTGACGACGCTCGACCGAGAGCGCAGTGGCTGAGCCGAGGGACTGCTGAATTCGCTCTCGAGGGCAAGTAACGGTGTAGAACGGACCCGAAAGCACGACCCGACGGCGAACTCGCTGCCTGCCTCGAGTGGGAGACGGCGGACTCGGCGTCGCCATCCGGCGCGGCTACAGGAGTGTCCGAGAGCCCCGCCGCTCGCATGGCGACCGGTCTGACTACAGCGTCGGGATGCCTATTGCGTCGGCTAGCGGTTCCGGGGGTCGGGGGAGGGGGTAACCGTCTGTGTATCGAATGGCGTCTCCTCCGCGCTATCGAACGGCGAGATCCGACCCGCCGCGTTGCTCGGAGAACTCGAGTTCAATTTCGAGTTCGCGGTCACGCTGGCCCGTGAACTCGATCTCGACCTCGATCGGGGTCCGGTATTCGAAGGGGATCTCCCACGTTGACCCCGCGACCGTCACCGTCGTCTCGGCCTCGAGCTGGTCGGCGAGGTCCCGGAGAAACGCGGCCGTTTCCTCGCGTGAGAGGTATACCTCACGTTCGAAGAAGCCGTCCGTGATCGTTCGCAGTTCGTGATCGCGATCCTCGGGGAGCGTCACTCGGTCGGACATGGTATCAAACACCACGAGAAGCGGCATAAATCTGGACCAACCTCCTTCAGAAACTGTATGTAAGGGGACCATACCTGCGAAATCCTTCTCCCTCCGGCCGCCCACTGTGTGGGCATGTCACTGATCGAGGTGCTGGGGAACGGAACGCGACTCGAGATCCTTCGCGAACTCTCACGGGGGCCGAAGTACGTCTCTGAACTCGCCGAGAAAGTCGGGATGGACGGGAAAAGTGCCGTCCACCACCTATCGACGCTCGAGGATGCTGAGCTGGTCGAGTGGTATATGCGGGGCAACCGCAAGTACTATCGGCTCACCAGCACCCTCGAGTTGCGAATCGCGCCGCCGCCGGAACGGCAGTTCGTCCTTCAGGCTGACGAGGTCGACGCGCCAGATTCGACGGATCAGTGATCGATTTGAGGCGATCTGTACGGCTCACGCGCCTCGCGATCGACAGACCGACAGTTCTGTCATCGGACGGGATGATGCCCAAAGACCGGCAACTGGTGAAATGCAGTGACCGAGACCGTCACCGCCGTGCCGGGGTCAAACCGTTCATTGTGGGATTGCGACTCTCGACGAGATCATCGGTGTCCAGTTCGTTCCGGTCCCGACCTGACGGCCGTTGAACTGCCTGAAGACGATCAGTTCACTCCTCGAGGAGTTCATGGGTTGCGAGGAGTTTGTGGGTCGGAGTGGTGGCGACGGTGCCGGATCGGGTTCGATGACTGCTTAGGTGCGCGCTTCCGTGACTGAAAGCGCTTCGAGAGTGCTTCCCGATCGATGCGGAACCGTCTCGCGATCGATACTGTCGGCGAGATCAACCCGGTTACTTAGTATCGCACCGATCGTGACATCCGATATCGTATGACTCACAACGGCGCAATTCCCGTAACCGTTGTCAGCGGCTACCTCGGGGCAGGAAAGACGACGCTGATCAATCACGTGCTGTCGAATCCGGGAGATCGGCAAGTGGCGGTGATCGTCAACGATATGGGAGAAGTGAACGTCGACGCGGAGCTAATCGCACGAGAAAACGAGGACGAGGGAATCGTGGACCTCTCGAATGGCTGTATCTGTTGTCGGTTACAGGGGGATCTTCTCGAGGAAGCGGCGCGGCTGGCGGAGAGTCGGGCGTTCGACTACCTGATGGTCGAATCCTCGGGGATCAGCGAACCGGTTCCCGTCGCGCAGGTGTTTACCGAAGGGACGGACGCCAGCGACGTGGATCCGACGACCCTGTTTCGGTTGGATACAATGGTCACCGTTCTCGACACGTACGGGTTCTGGAAAGAATTTGACGCCGGGGCGCAGCTACCGGAGGGTGCCCAACCCGACGAGGACCGACCGTTGAGCGAGGTCCTCGTCGAGGGGATCGAGTTCTGCGATGTCTTGCTTCTCAACAAGTCCGATATGGTCCCGGACGACGTCCTCGAGGAGATCGAAGCGGTCGTCGAGACCCTCCAACCGCGAGCGAAACGGCTCCGAACGGCCTACTGCGAGGTGGATCCGGATGTCGTCCTCGACACCGGCCGGTTCGACTTCGAGACGGCGAAGCGCTCTCAGGGGTGGAAACGTCACTTACGCGGAGAGAGTCACGATCACGGCGGCGATACAGACGACCACGACACAGAACCAAGCGCTGCCGAGCGCCACGGCGTCTCATCGTTCGTCTTCCGGTCCGACCAGCCGTTTGACCCGGGGCGACTCGCAGCCTGGCTCGAGGACTGGGATGGAGCGATCATCCGAGCGAAAGGCGTCTGTTACGTCGCAAACCACGACGAGGTGATCGGTGTCAGTCAGGCTGGCCCGTCCGTCAGGGCTGGCCCCATCGGCGAGTGGCGACCGGACGACGACCATCGCACGCAGCTCGTATTCATCGGCCGAGCAATGAACGAGGATCGAATTCGCCGGGAGCTCGAGGCGTGTCTGGTTGCGGGTGACGAAGCGGCGGAGACGGAAGCAATGGCCGATCCGTTCCCACTGTAGCCGTTACGGCTTCGACGGTTCCAGTTGGTCACTGAGTTCTTCCCAGGACTCGTGAAAGCCGTGGGTCGACTGATCCACCGTCCGGTCCGGGAGGGCGTTCTGGTAAACATCGTCGTACTCGAGCAGCCGCGTCCAGCCGTCGTGCAGGGAGTAGCTGCAGTACTGGCACATACATCCGGCTACGTCGGTCGACGGTATACCGGTTTCTCCGATCGAGCACGTTCCAGTATCCCGGACGGCGATCGAGGCACGTTCCATTATCTCAGACGACGATCGAGGCTCACTCGGATCGGTCGCAAGCAACAGGGGGAAGTCACGGCGGCATCGAACGCGAGTGATAGCCGGATGTGCCGGAAGAATCATTTCGTTACCGGAGAGGGACGGTGAACATGACTCGACGGGGTGGATACATGCGAAACGCGACCGACACGATCGAACGGGACTGTGATCACTGCGAGTGGCACGCGGTTGCGGGATCGTACCCGGACCTGATCGAACAGTATCAGGATCATCTTCGCGACGAACACCCGACGGTGTGGCTGCGAAGCTGACGCTGGGGCTCGCTCGCGGATCGAGGTGAAGTACCGATCCGATCGGCCTGAATCGACGGAGACCGATCGGAAACGGCAGCGGGATGGCTACGGCTCGAGCAAGACCTTGATGACGCCTTCCTCGCGTTCGTCGAACTTTTCGTACATCTCCGGTGCGCGCTCGAGGTCAACGCGGTGGGAGACGACCCAGCTGGGGTCGGCGCGTCCCTCGATGATCATGTCTCGCAGCTCCCGGTTGTACTCCTTGACGTTACACTGGCCGGTGCCCAACTTCAGCCCCTTCTCGAAGAGTGTGCCGAAGTCGATACCGAGTCGGCCCTGGGCCGCCATCTCGTCGGGCGCGCCGGGGTCTGACGGGACGTACAGCCCCGGAACCCCGAGCTCGCCGGTCGGTCGGACAGCCTGGATGAGCTGGTTGAGCACGACTGCAGGGTTTTCGCGGGCCGGATCGTAGGCGTCGTCGCCCGGATCCGTCTCAGGGTCGATCGCTTGATAGCCCACGGCATCGACGCCAGTATCGACGCCGCCGCCGTGTGCGTCTTTGATCTGTTCGACGGGATCGCTCTCCTCGAAGTTGATCGGACGCGCGTCACAGTGGTCCTCGGCTAACTCGAGGCGGCTCTCCACGCGGTCGACAATGTAAATCTCGGAGGCACCCTGAATCTTGGCACTGTAGGCGGCCATCAGACCGACGGGGCCGGCCCCGAAAATTGCGATCGACTCACCGGGTTGCAGGTTCGCGAGCCGGGTGCCGTGCCACCCCGTCGGGAAGATGTCCGCGAGGAGCGAGAAGGCGTCCTCGTGCTCATCACCCTCCGGCAGCTTCAGCGCGTTGAAGTCGGCAAACGGCACTCGGAGTTTTTCGGCTTGGCCGCCCTTGTACGGCCCCATCGCGACGTACCCGTACGCACCGCCGGCGAAGCCCGGGTTGACGTTGGTACAGAAGCCGGTGTAGCCGTTCTCACAGTTTCGACAGAACCCGCAGGCCACGTTGAATGGCATCACGACACGGTCGCCCTCCTCGAGCGACGTGACGGCATCGCCAGTCTCGCTTACGATCCCCATGTTCTCGTGACCGAAGACGATCCCCGGGTCGGCCGAGGTTCGTCCCTCGTACATGTGGAGGTCCGAGCCACAGATGCACGTCGTCGTGATGTCGACGAGAATATCGTTTTCGTGTTCGATCTCGGGCTCCTCCACCTCCTCGACGGCCACGTCGTGCGGTCCCTGGTATACGACGGCGTCCATTGACATTTGGTATCAGACCTCAGTGAACAGACCACAAGCGCCGTTGTAAATGTTCGTGTGGATACCGACGATAACCAAGATGTTCACATCATCTGAGTGTGGATATGTATATCATATAGAACTCACATGTGGATATACCTGATATATGGAGATTTTCACAAAGGGTGTTTATAGCTCTCTAGAGTGTGGAACAAACTCGCATGGTAGACACAGTAAGCCTCGAAACGGCGAAGGAGGTCATTGACGCGGCTGAACAGCGAGCGGAAGAGATCGACAATCCCATGGTGATCACGGTCGCGAATTCCGAGGGCAACCTCATCGCCCAACACCGGATGGATGGTGCGTGGCTCGCGTCGGTCGATATTTCGCGGAACAAGGCCTACACGGCGGCCGCCCTGGACATGCCGACGGACGACTTGGCGGAGCCGACCCGGCCGGGCGAATCGCTGTACGGTCTGCAGAACACCAACCAAGGACGGATGGTCATCTTCGGCGGCGGCTACCCGCTGATGCGAGACGGTGACGTCGTCGGGTCGATCGGTGTGAGCGGGGGAGCGGTCGAGCAGGACATGGACGTCGCGGAATCCGGCGTCGACAGATTCGACGAACTCTCGTCGTAACGACCCGCTACGAGTACGGCGTCCGTCGCTATCCGACGCAAACGACGGACTATCGCGCCGAAACAGGCGGACTGGCTTTGTCGATGATGGTCCGGTCCGCTCGACGATCTCGCCGGCGGCCTCTCGCCGGACCGATCGGGGCACACTCCCTCCTCATCCTCGGCGTCAACTTCGACGACGGTGCGCGTCATCGACCCGAACAGCAGTGTCAACGGTGGATTCGATGACCGAGTCGGAACCGCTCCAAAGAAAACGAAGGCCCGCCGAACGGAGAAGCGACGTCGGTCGCCGTCGTCCGTTCAGTCTCCGTCCGTTCCGGCCGTCTCGTTACCGTCGACGGTGGCCGTCTCGTTACCACCGACGGTGGCCGTCTCGTTTCCGTTCGTACCGGTCGTCGCATCCTCGGGAGCGGTCGTCTCGCCGCCCCCACCGCTGACGCTGATCTCACCGAGCGCATCGAGTTGTGACTGGTCGAGATAGACGGCCATCGCTTCGTTAGCGACGAACTCGACGCTTTGGGTCGCACCTTCTTCGGCGGTGAAGTCCGATCGGAGGTACGTGTTCCACTGGTTCGTGTTGCCGCCGCTGGCGATCGCGAAGTTGTGGCCGGGGAGGGGTTCGTACGTTCTGTTCTCCGCCTCCGGTTGGAGGCGGCCGATCGTATTCTCCCACTCGACCGCGTAGGTTTCACCCGCCTCGAGTTCGAGCGTCGGGTTCGTCTCGTCGGCGATCGAGTCGGGCGATTGGCCGACCCACTGGCCCTCCTCGAGTTGCATGGAGTAGGTCTCGGTCGGCTCGCCGGGTTCGATAGGTGAGAGCGTCGCGACGAACTCTCTGTCGCTGCCGTCGATCGTCACCGTATCCGTAATCCGTTCGTGGCCGTAGGTCCAGATCTCGACGTCGTATTCGCCGTCCTCGAGTAGATCGAAGCGGGCCATCGCCTGTTCGTCCGATGTCTCCTCGGGCGGGGTCGGCCGAGCAGCGATGTTCGAGAACGAGTGTCGGTCGCCGATGAACACCTCCGCGCCGAGCGGCTCGCCGTTCTCGTCTTCGACGTGGATCACCAGTTCGTGAGCCTCGTCCGGGCTGATCAGTTCGACCGGGCCGCGCATCTGGGCCGGGTGCGGCGCACAGAAGTACTCCTCCATTCCCTCCTGTGGGGTGAACTCGAGGGAGGTTGTCGCTCCCTGTTCGGACACCGTCTCCGTCGACTCCAGTACCTCGCCGTCTCCGCTGACGGCGCTGCCGCTGGTGATGTTGAGGTTGTGGGTCGCGCCGTCGCCGTTCGTCCAGATGATTTCGTGCTGTTCGCCTTCGATCAACCGCAGCGTCGGGTTCGAGACGGCGTCGATGTCATGGGGGGAGACTCCCATCCAGCCGCCGACGATGCCGAGCAGCTGGAACGTCCGGCCCCCGCCGTCGTTCTGTGTGGCTGGAAGCAGGAAGTCGGTGTCGCGGTACGCGCTCGCGCTGCCGGCGGTCGCGGCCGTTCCGGCGAGCGCCGCCGTTCCCTGTAACAGCCTGCGGCGCGAAACGTCGTCGCGTGAACGTTGTTCGTTCGTCATCGTTGTGTGGTGTGTCAGTTGTAGGTTCAGTTGTTATCAGGCGCCCATCGAGAACACGGCGAGCGTGTCGCCGCGCGGTCCCTGTCGGAGCCAGCCGCTGCCGCCGACCTGCACGGCGACGTACTGCGTCTCTTCGCCTGGATCGTACCAGCTCATCGGCGACGCGCTGATCGGCACATCGAACTCGTGCTCCCAGAGGCGCTCGCCGCTCTCGCCGTCGTAGGCGACGAAGTTGCCGTTCTGGGTCCCGTTGAAGACGAGTCCGGTCGCGGTCGACAGCGAGCCGCCCCACATGTACCGTTCTTCCTCGCTCTCGATCCACTCGCGCCAGACGCGCTCACCCGTCGCCGGATCGACCGCCGCGAAGGCGGTGATCGACTCGTTCCACTCGTCGGGGAACTCGCTGGCCGGATCGTCGAGGTTGCCGCCCCAGTAGGGGTTGCCCTCGCTGTACTCCTCGTAGCGCCAGTAGAGGTCCTGCGGGTAGTTCTGGTGGACGACGTACACCAGTCCCGTCTCGGGGTTGTACGACGGCGGTTGCCAGTCGTTGCCACCCGGCGCACCGGGGACGAACGGAGTCCGTTCGTCCTCGCTGATGTGGGGGATCATCTCCCACATATTGATGTGCTGGCAGATCTCCTCGCTGCGCTCGTGGAGCTGGCCGGACTCGGCGTCCAGCATGTAGACCCAGCCGGTCTTGTCCGAGCCAGCGACCATATCCATCGTTCCGTCGTCGGTCTCCACGTCGCGGACGAGCACCCGCGGCGCGACCGCATCGTAGTCCCAGACGTCGTGCGGGCTGCTCTGGAACCCCCACTCCCACTCGCCGCTCTCGAGGTCCAGCGAGATGGTTCCGCAGGTAGGGAAGTTCGGTCCCGGCCGTACCGTCCCGTCGAAGTCGGGACCGGGATTTGCGACCGCCGTGTAGAGGACGCCGCGCTCCTCATCGATCGTCGGGGTCATCCAAGTCGTGCCACAGCCGTGCTCGCGGCTCGCGCCCACCCACTCGTCCTCCGGAAGCGTCTCGGTCTGCCACTGAATCTCGCCGCTCTCGGCGTCGAGGGCGGCCATGAACCCGAGGACGCCGTACTCGCCGCCGGCGCTACCCGTGTACAGCGTCCCGTCCCGGATCACCGGTGCCCACGTCGCGGAGTAGCCCTCCTCGTGATCGGCCGTGCTCGTATGCCAGACCTCCTCGCCGGTGTAGCGATCCAGTGCAGTGACTCCCGAATCGAGCGTCGTCATGTACACCTTGTCGCCGAGGACGGCGGCCCCGCGATTGTTGTCGTCACAGCAGAGTTCGACCCCGACCGGCGGCGCGTAGGTGTAACTCCAGAGGATCTCCCCCTCGCGAGGGTCGATCGCCTTCATGTGGTTCGGCCCGTTCGTCTGGTACATGATCGGCGGGTCACCCGGAATCACGATGGGCGTCCCCTCCATGCTCGAGCCCGTCCCGACCGACATCTCGTGCTCGAGCTCGAGGTCGCCGACGTTCTCGGGGGTGATGACGTCGGCAGTCGTGGCCCGGTGTTGTTCGTAGTTCCCGCCGTACATGAGCCACGACTCGGGATCGTCCCCGGTGTTGCTCAGCATCTCCTGGTCGACGTCGCCCTCCGGAATCCGGTCGGTGTTGTGCTGTTCGGTGATCGATTCGTCGGGTCCTCCGACCAGCGTATAACCGTCTTCGATTTCTTTGAGTTCGATGTCTCGTGCGGCCTGAACGGCCTTGTCGTTGCGTAATGCCATGCGTTATCACCTCAGTTCGCTCGGCGCGCGCATCTCGTCCGTAATGTAAAAGACGGAGTGGAGCAGCTCCTCCTGGCTGACGATCTGGACGGCTGAGCCCGCAGTGAGCGCTGCTGTCAGCTGTTCGTCCGTCAACTGTCCGTCGCCGGCGAGATCGCAGGCGGCGGTCGCCGAGACGAAGAGTCCGCCCAGCATCGCCTTGACGTACCTGACCGCGTCGTCGAGGATCTCGTCGGTGATCATCACTTCGTTTTGCCAGAGGTGCCTGTCGAGCCCCCGAATCCACAGCAATGCCCCCCCATCGCGCGCTGATGGAGCGGCGGGACGTTCGCCGTGTCGAACTCGACGCCATCGGGGATCTGATTCGACGGAACCCATCGGGCGAGTCGCTCGTCGTTGTTCGCGACGTCGATCAGTAACGACGTCTTCTCCGATTCCTCGAAACCGACATCATCGAGCGCTGACGACAGCGGATCCGCCAAAACCAGTTCGCGCGCCGTCGTCTCGATGTGGTCCGCCGTAAACCGCGGCAGGTTCTCGTCGAGACTCTCGAAGAACCCGACCTCGAGCAAGTGGTCATAGAGCCGCCAGCCCGGTGCTGCGGCCGCCGTATACGGTCCCGCTTCTCCGTTGGGGACGCCGGCATCGCGAACGGTCGGCAAGCGACCGATTTCGTCCGCGATGTTATCGCGTTCCCGCTCGAGCAAGTCGTGATCGAGCTGTCCGGCCAGATCGGTCCGAATCGCTTCGCCCCTCGAGGCGAATACCGATTCGGCCCGCGGCTCAATCTGGCCCGCGAGTAGCTCCCACGTTACCTCCCCACCGTCCGGCGCATCGACGCCGAGCGTTGTTGCCAGATCGCGGTGGTCCGCGACTGTCGTGTTCGATATAGTGAGTGTTTGATTCATGCTGACACCACGCATAGTACGCCACTATCGGATTTGATAATACTTATCAATGATATCCCGATGTATATGGACTATCTAAATGTATTTGGGTAAGGTAGAAATGAATGTCTACTTGGTGTCCATCATCAGTAGGAGAATGTAATTTTCACATAGTCTGGTTCGTTTCTCAGGACCGATACTCAGGCCCGTCGTCCGTTTCGAACGGGCTACCGGACCGTAGTGGTGCCCTTATGTCCGATACCGTTGATAGATAACACGACACACAATGCGTTCGCGGTCCCTCTGGGAACTCGACGAGGAGGACGACCCGCTCGTCAGTCGGCTCGCGGCTGGACTCGGCCGGACGCCGGCGCGACTCCTCGCGTACCTGCTCTTGCGAACCGACCGCGAGGACGACCCGACTACGAGCATCCATCTCCAGATCGGCACGGGAGTGGATCGAACGACGATCAACGAGGCGGTGACGCGACTCGAGGACCGCGATCTGGTCGAACGGACGACCGTTCGACCGTCGGATTCTGCCGGCGGGCGGCCGCGAACGGCATGGCTGCCGACCGCCGGCACCCAATGGACGCTCGAGGAAACGTACGACGGACACGCCGAGGCGTTGCTCGATCTCGCCGACGCGCTCCGGGAGCCTGAGTCGACGGGGCAGCGAGCGCGAAGTGCTAGCTCGTCGCCGTCCCCGCCGCTCGAGGTCGCCCTGAGTTGGCGGTCGAACGCCCTTCACCTGCCGTTCCACGCGGCGATCGCGGCGGCGTGGTACGACGCGTTCGACGTAGAGTCCCGAGATCGCGATTACGGGCCGACATCGTCGTATTCGATCCGCTCGAGCGGCTACAGCGTTCAAGAGAAATCCGTCAGAACCCGGGTCGTGGAAACGATCGACTCCATCGTCAGTCCACCAGCGGCGAGCCGAGAGAGAATCGCCCGTCCGCCGCTACAGCTACCATCGAGGACTATCACGGCGATCCCCCGCTGCTAGCGATCGAAACCGTCGCCACCAGTGCGAGATCCCGAAATCGGATCGCGAGATGGGCGGCCATCAGTCACGAGTTACGAACCACAATCACGAACTGCAAAATCGATCGAGAGCGAGGCGCGAGGCGAGTACGCCGTCAATCGTCGCCTGCCGCGGGCGCACCGCCCTCGCTGCTGACGCCCGTTCCGGGTCCGACTTCGATCTCGAGTTCGTCGAGTTTCTCGTCGGGGACGATGCCGTCGACCCAGCCACGGTAGTCGTAATACTCCGCCTTCATCTCATCGAGTTCGCAGTACTCGCCCTCGCTGGCACCCTGGCCGCGGATGCCGTCCTCGAGGAAGCGTGCTGGGAGCGAGTCGTCACTGCCGTCGAAGCCGTTGAGGTTGTTGTAGTAGCGCTCTAAGTTGTAGACTCGTTCGCCGGCCTCGAGGAGTTCCTCCTCGGTGACGTCGCGTCCGGTCATGCCGTTGTACTGGAGAACGTACTCCTCGATCCCCTCCGCGAAGGCGTTGAACTTGCAGATATCGAAGGAGTCGCTGATGGCGTGGAGATCCTGGAACTGGGCAGTGAGTTCGCCCTTGCCCTCCCACTCGTAGGGATCGACCTTCTCCGGGATCCCGAGGATCTCTGCGGCAGGGGTGTAGCCGCGCAGGTGGCAGGCCCCGCGGTTCGAGGTGGCGTAACCGATGCCCATGCCCTTCATGCAGCGTGGGTCGTAAGCGGCGATGGTCTCGCCTTTCACGTCCAGTCGGCTGTCGTGGGCGTCGAACGCCTCGCCGATCCGTTCTGCACCCTGACCCAGCGTGTGTGCGAGATCGTCTTCGCGGTGGGCGATCCGCTCGATCATGTCGATCATCTGCTCGGGGTCGCCCCAGTCGATCTCTTCGTCGATGTACCCCTTCTCGCTCATCTCCATGGCCATTGCGAGGATGTTGCCCGTATCGATGGTGTCCATGCCGAAGTCGTTACACCGATCGATCATGACCGCGATCTTGTCGCGGTCGTCGTTCGCGGAGTTGGTCCCGAGCGCCCAGGCGGACTCGTACTCGAAGGACTCCATGCGAACGTTCATCTCCTCGCCCTTGTGCATGGTCTGGACCTCGACCTCCTTCTTGCAGGCGACCGGGCAGGAGTGACAGGTCGGTTCGTCGACAAGGATGTTCTCCCGGACGTTCTCACCGCTGATGCGCTCGGCGTCGAGATCGTGCGGTCGGTCCGCTTCGCCCTCGTTGTAGGAATCGCCGGAGGTGTAGACGCCGTTTTTCGTCGGGTGCCCGTCCATCTCCTCGGTGATGTTCATGAGGACGTTCGTCCCGTACATCGAGAGGCCGCCCTCGTTGGGCGCGGTGACCTCCGACTCCTGAATGGCCTGCATCGCCTGCATGTGGCCCTCCTTGAAGGTCTCCGAATCGGCCGGCTTCGGCATCTTCGTCCCAGATTTGACGACGACCGCCTTGAGATTCTTCGAGCCGGCGACACAGCCCGTGCCGCCGCGTCCCGAGGCGCGGTCGTCCTCGTTCATGATGTTACCGTATCGGACGAGGTTCTCGCCTGCGGTCCCGATCCCCATGATACTCAGATTCTTGCCGTAGGAGCCGTCGACCTCCTCTTCGATCGTATCACGGGTCTCGTGGAACCCCTTCCCCCAGAGGTGGGAGGCGTCTCGAAGTTCGACCTCCCCGTCCTCGACGTAGGCGTAGACGGGTTCGTCGGCCTGCCCTTCGAACAGCAACCCGTCGAAGCCAGCCCACTTGAGCCGGGCACCGGACCACCCGCCGTGGTGGCTGTCGGTGACAGTGCCAGTCAGTGGCGACTTCGTACAGATAGCAATTCGGCCGCTCATCGTGACCTGCGTCCCCGACAACGGGCCGTTCATGAACGCTAGCAGGTTGTCGGGTCCGAGCGGATCGACGTCCGGCCCCTGATCGAAGACGTACTTCACCCCGAGTCCCCGCGCGCCGATATACTTCTTCGCGTCTTCGTCTGGGATCGACTCGTACGCGACCTCCCCATCCGAGAGATCGATTCGTGCGACGCGGTCCTGGAAACCGCCAAGTTCAGTCATGGTTCCTCTAACTCGTTCTCTTTGTGTCGAGTCGTGTTAATTGTTACCACAAACCAATAACGGACGACCATTTCGTTCACTAACATTACCATTTTTACGATATTCGTTTGACTATACTGGGTCACGAATGAGGAAACGAACCCACCCAGACGGTCAGCGACGCGAGGACTCGGTTCGGACGGCCGACAATCGGCGCGATCGGCCATCGGTTCGAGGCCGATCGTCACGTGCTCGATGAGCGTGTGCGAGCGAGGGCGTTTTTTCACCGTTCGGAGCGTACTATCACAGCGATCGCCGGTGATCGACATCCCCGATGCACTCGTACGGCTCGAGCAACCAGAATACACCGGTGCGAACCGGTGTCTCCCGTGTACGGCGGTAAACGTCATCATCGCGCTCGCTCTTGCAGCCGGTCTCGGCGTCGCGGTCTCGGCTCTCGCCGGCACGCTGGCGTTTGCAGTCTCGCTGGTGCTCATCGGTCTCCGGGGCTACCTGATCCCAGGTACTCCGACGATCACCCGGCGATACCTTCCCGAGCGCGTGCTCGAGAGGTTCGGCAAGTCGACGGAGGCGGGCCCGACGATCGAGACGGTATCGCCCGAAGAACTGACAACCGTCCTGATCGCCGCCGGTATCCTGACCGATCAGGGGGACGAGATCCGACTGGCCGCCGCGTTCGAAACGCGGTGGGACGACCGACTCGCAAACGATGGCGCGGCCGACTCAAGCACGGATGAGATCGAATCGATGCTCGGCGCGACCGAGGTCGACCGTCTCGACGAGACTTCGTTCGTCCTCGACGGGCAGAAGCAGGTTCGATGGGAATCGTCCGCGGCACTCATAGCGGACGTGGCCGCAGCACCCGGACTCCGAACCCGAATCGACGGCTGGACCGAACTCGAGGTCGACGAACGACGCGACCTCCTGACGGGACTGCGACTGGTACGTGACCGCTGTCCGGTCTGTGGCAGCGAGCTGCTGACGACCGCAGAGCGACTCGAGCACTGCTGTCGACGGCCCCGAATCGGGATTCGATCCGTCTGCGAGGGCTGTGACCGACCGCTGGTTGAACTCGTCGTGTCCGAGTCGAGCGCCGATCCCTGGCTCGAACTGGCCGGAGTGACGGCCGCGAACGGCCAGGTGTCTCGGCCGTAGGCACGGCGGCTCAGTCGTCGTCGGCCGCCGGATCGGCGGTCTCGCCGAGGGGTTCGATATCGACATCGATCTCCGCAGCGGCGGCCTTGTACTCGGGGATCTTCGACCGCTCGTCGAGGACGTGATTCGTGAGCTTGTTCGCCGACGCGGCGGCGAAGTGCGGCGTCGTCCAGACGACGCCCTCCTTGGTGTCCTCGGTCACGTGGGCCTCGAGCGTGATCTCCCCGCGCCGGGAGCGGAGTCGGACGTACTCGTCGTCTTCGATCCCGTAGCGCTCTGCGTCGGCGGGGTGGACGTCGACGAAGTTCTCCGGCGTTTGCTTGTTGAGCGTCGGCGATCGCGTGCTCATCGTCCCGGTGTTGTAGTGTTCCTCGAGGCGCGCCGTCGTGAGGATCAGCGGGTACTCGTCGTCGGGCGTCTCGGCTGGCGGCTGGTGGGCGACGCCCTCGATGTGGCCCCGTCCGCTCTCGGTGTCGAACTCGTGCTCGTAGAGGAACGGATCACCTTCGTCGCCGGGTTCGTAGCAGGGCCAGTGCAGTCCTTCCTCACCGAGCAGGTCGTACGTCATTCCGTGGTAGCTCGGACAGACCTGCCGGAGCTCCTCGAAGATTTCCTCGGGGTCCTCGAAGTCGAAACCACCGGGGCCGAACAGACGCGTTCCGATCTCGCTCAGAATCTCGCGGTCGTGTTTCGTGTTCTCGTGGACTTTCCCCACGCCGCGCATCCGCTGGACGCGACGGTCGGTGTTGGTGACGGTGCCGCCGCGCTCGGCCCAGGTTGTGGCAGGGAGGATGACATCGGCGTACTCCGCGGTTTCGGTCGGGAAGATATCTTGGACGACCGTGAACTCGAGGTCTGCGAGCCGTTCCGCGACCTCGTTGGCGTCGGGCTCGCTCATCACTGGGTTCTCGCCCATGACGTAGAGGCCCTTGATCGAATCGCCTGCCTCGTAGGAGATTTCGACGTTCGTCAGGCCGGGCTCGTCCGGGATTTCGAAGCCCCAGACTTCCTCGACGGCTTCACGGGCCTCGTCATCGTCGACGAGCTGGTAGCCCGGCAGGACGTTCGGCATCGCACCGACGTCACAGGTCCCCTGCACGTTGTTCTGACCGCGCAGCGGATTGACGCCCGTGCCGGGCCGGCCGAGGTTACCCGTGATCAGCGCCAGATTGATCTCGTTTTGTACATTGTCGACGCCGCAGGCGTGCTGGCTCATCCCCATCCCGGTGAAGATGGCCGCGTTGTTTGCCATCGCGTACTTCTCCGCCGCCAGTTCGATCTCCTCCAGTGGCACGCCGCACTCCTCGGCGGCGGCCTCCTTGTCGAAGTCCTCGAGCGTCTCTTTGAGGTGGTTGAACCCTTCCGTGCGTTCCTCGATGAATTCCTCGTCGATCCAGCCCTCGTCGGGGTTTTCCTCGTGGTTCTCAAGGACCGTCTTGAGGACGATATTCAACAGCGGGATGTCGGTGCCGGGGTTCAACTGGAGGTGCTGGTGACGGTCGGTGTCGTCGATCTGGAACGACCGCGATGTCTTGTTGGCGTGTGGATCGACCTGAATGACCGTCGCCCCCTCCAGTACTGCCTGCCGGAAGTACTGGCTGTTTGCGATGGGATGTTGCTCGCCAGGGTTCGCCCCCTGAATCCAGAACACGTCGGCCTCCTCGCGGAGGTCGCGCATGCTGTTGGTCATCGCCCCCGCACCCAGACTTGTCCGCAGCGCCCAGACCGTTGAGGCGTGACACATCCGCGTGCAGTTGTCGACGTTGTTGGTCCCGTAGCGGCGGGCCAGTTTCTGAAGGAGGTAGTTCTCCTCGTTCATCACCTTCGAGGAGCCGAAAAAGCCCATCGCGTCCGGACCATACTCCTCGTGGATCCGCTCGAGTTCGCTGACGATGTACTCGTAGGCCTCCTCCCAGGTGGCCTCGCGGAACTCGCCGTCCTCCTTGATCAGCGGATCGGTGAGTCGGTCCTCGTGGTCGACGACTTCCGTCGCCGCCCCGCCTTTGATGCAGATGCGGCCCTCGTTGACCGGGGCCTCACCCCACGGCATGAATCGGACGTCGCCGGGTTCCTCGCCTGGCTGTACCTTGATTCCACAGCCGACACCGCAGTACGGACAGATCGTCTTGACTGGTTCTTGCTGATCACTGGACATTGGTCTCCTCCAGGTATCGCACCCGTTAGTCGAATCAAACTACCTGCATATGCATGATACTTTCTACCACATGAACGGTATGTAGCCGCGAGCGACGGGTTGAGCGACCGGATCGACCAAATACTGGCGGCGTCGGCCGAGACCAACGCGGTGGGGTAACGCTGACGACCATGCGTGTAAAACCCTCGAACGATGGTGCTCACGCGTTCGCTCGTGAACTCTCGGGCTCACGAGTATCGGGAGCAGGAACCCCTGTACGCCGTAGAAGAGGAACAACTCGAGACGCTCCCGTCGGCGTTCACGTCGGGCGAGTACGGCCGGCGGGACGCGGTCTGGGTCGTCAGATGGTACTACCGACGATTCCTCGGGGACTACCCTGACGACGAGCGACGGGACGCGGAGGAGCGGTTCCGGAACAACGACGTCGAGGCCGTCCGAGACGCCATCGCCGACGCCGTCGACGCGAGCGACGCCGCCGCGGGAGTTGACTCGCTGACCACTCTCGAGGCTGTCGACGTGCCCGTCGCCTCGGCGTTCCTCATGTTTATCGACCCCGAGGAATACGTCGTCGTCGGCCCTCGAGAGTGGTCGGCACTCCGGGAGGCCGGCGAACTCTCCCGGCCATATCCCGATCCGCCGTCCGTTTCGCAGTACGAGACCTATCTCGAGTGCTGCCGCTCGCTTGCAGCCCGCTTTGATTGCGATCTGTGGACGTTGTACCGGGCGCTCTGGCGGCTATCGGAATACGCGACCGAGTAGGACTATGACCCGGGTGTTCGACCAGAAGTTTTTGGTATCGCTGGACGAACGGTCGACCATGAACCGCGAAACTGGCCGAGACGAGCGCACGGGGGTCGTCCTCGCAGGCGGTCACTCGACCCGCTTCGGTGATGACGACAAGGCCGTCGCCGACCTCGCCGGAACACCGATGATCCGCCACGTCGCCGACCGGATCGAGCCCGTCGTCGACGACCTGGTCGTCAACTGCCGCGAAGCGCAGGTCCCGGCGATCCGCAGGGCACTCGAGGGCGGACCCAACGCCTCGTTCGCAACCGATCCAATCCCCGACCGCGGGCCGATGGCGGGAATCATGACCGGGCTTCGAGCAGCCGCGGGCGAGTACGCTCTCGTCGTCGCCTGCGACATGCCGTTCGTCGATCCCGCCCTCGTCGACCACCTCTTCGACCGAGCGGCCGGCCACGAGGCCGCGGTTCCGCGGCTCGACGACCAGTGGTTCCAGACCACCCAAGCCGTCTACCGGGCCGAGCCGATGATCGACGCCTGTGAGCGCGCCCTCGAGCGCGACGAGCGAAAAATCGTCGAACCACTGTTCGACCTCGACTACGTCGTCGTCGACGAGGACGAGATTCGCGACCACGCAGCGCTCGAGACCTTCGAGAACATCAACACCCGCGAGGAGGTCGAGGACGCGACTGAGCGGCTTCAAGAGGACCGAACGTAACGCCGATTACGTCCGGCTGTCACCGCTCGAGGACGTCCACACTGCCGGTACAATCGGGGTGTCCCCATCGGTTCGGTGCACTACGACTCCACCGGGGCAGCCGTAAGTCCACTGCCGCCGCTGCGACGAAGCACAGCGCGTTGCTCTCGTCGATTCTGCCTCTCCGTGCCTGACGCGTGTCCAGAGCTACTCGACCTGAACCGTCCCGACCATCCCGGAACTCTCGTGGGGAATACAGTAGTATTCGTACGTTCCGGGTACCTCGAATGTCCGCTCGTACTCGGAATTCGGCGAGAAGAGGCCCGCTGTCACGTTATTTCTCGCGGCACGCTCGGACTCGAAGCCCCCGCTTGCGAAGTACGCGGCATCGTCCGGGAGCTCGGCTTCGGAAGCGGTGACCGTGTGATCGACGTTGCTCGTGTTCTCCCAGATCACGGTCCGGTCGGTTCCGATCGTCATCACCGCCGGATCGAACCCGAAATCACCGGTCATCGTGACGGTCCGATCGGTCGACGACCGCCTGTTCAGACACCCGGCGGTACCGATCGTCGCAAGCGCGGCACCGCTGAGACGTAAGATCGTCCGCCGATCACAGCAGTCGGATGGCATTGGATACGATGGATGAAACGTGGGTCGTGTTAGATCGCGACGAAGAGATCGGTCGCGTACATCACGCCGAAGCCGATCAGGAAGGCCAGCAGATTTGTGGCGCTTCCGACGCGTCCACCCGCGTCACGAACCATCCGTGCGATCTCCCAGTCGACCTGGAGGATCGCACCGACACCGATCGCGAGGAAGAACGCACCGACCGTCGGCGAGTAGGCGAGGCTCCCGATCCATCCGCCGAGGATGACGGGTGCGCCGGCGAGGAGACCGAGTGCCACGAAGTGCCACCAGGCCGGGCGCTCGTCGCGCGCGACCGGCGCAACGACGGCCGGCCCTTCGGTCACGTTGTGGAGCATGAACCCGATGACGAGGAACGCACCGAGCGAGACGCGACCGAGCGCGAACGAACTCCCGATGGCGAGTCCCTCCGCGAGGTTGTGTAAGCCAATTCCAAGCGCCACCAGATACGCGACCCAGAGACCGCTGCTCGCTCGACTGTCACCGGCGGCGGCGCGTCCCTCCCGCCACGAACTGATCGACTGGACGAGTAACAGGGCACCAAGAATGCCGGAGACGACCAGGAGGTTGCCTTCGTAGGCACCCGGGATTCGCTCGGCGAGTTCGAACGCCTCGAACCCGGCGTCGAACGCAAGGAAGCCGAGCACGCCGGTGGCAAACAAGAGAACGGCGTGCAAAGTGCGGTCACTCATCGTCCGGATGTACGGGAACCAGAGCATTCCGAGCGCGACCGGAATCACCCCGACGAACAGTCCGATGAGCGCCAGCGTCCACAGGACGTCAGCGCTGAATCCGGGCGTCTGCTGGGGTGCTTCGATATCGTGACCGATCGTCGTGCCGTCCGAGAGCACGAGATCGACTTCGAGATCCCAGCCCGGGTTCCAGTGATACGGAACAGTGACGCGTGCGCTTTCTCGCGGCTCGAGCGTCCGGTCACCACCAGCGCCCTCGACGCGGAAGTCCCAGTAGGCCTCGTCGACGAGGACCTGAGAGATCGTCACTTCCTCCGGGCCGTTGTTCGTGACGTGCAGGACGACGGTGTCATCACTCGGCAGCGTGGTGTGAGTGACCGTCACGTCGGGGAGCGGTTCACCGCTCTGTACCCCTGCGAGGGGAGAGGTGAACACGAACGCGCCCAAGACGAGTACGAGCAACACGATCGGGAGCAACGCGGTGACCCATCGTGGGACGCCGAATGGCTGCCCGAGCTCGTTCTCGGCCGTTACGCCTCCGTCCGTCGTCGTCTCTCGTCGGTTATCCGCCATTTAAACCACCTCGAAGAAGCTCATCCAGCCGAGTTCGGCGAACTCCGACTGGTGAGCGTGGAACATGTACAGCCCCGGTTCGTGATCGGAGTAGTCGAGTTCGATGATACCCCGCTGCGCCTGCGTCTGCATGATAGTGTCGACGGTCTGTCGCGTCGGCAACAATGTCGTTCCGTGGTCGTAGTACTCGAAGAACTGCGAGTGGGTGTGGAAGGAATTGATGGGGTCGAACTCCGTCGTGTTCACGAGATACACCCGCTGACGTTCGTTCTTGTCGATCTGGATGGGGTGTTTCGTCTCGCCAGCCTTCCAGTCGCCGTTCCCGTCGGTCTCGCCGACACCGTAGGCGAAGGCCCGCGTGTTCGCGGCGTACACCTCGTTTTCGCCGTCGAAGTCGGTGTCGAACGAGTTCATCACGATCACCAGCTCGTTGACGGCGTCGTTCTCGGCGTACTCGTGGTTGCGCGTCCTGGCTTCGGTGACCAGGTCATCGACCATCGTGTCGGTGATCTGGCTCGGATGATCGGTCACGTAGTCGGCCGGGGTATTCCTGACTCGTTCGGGATCCGGGTCGACGATGATCGTGCCGTAAAGGCCTCGATGGATGTGCTCTTTTAACGGCAGCGAGTGGCAGTGATAGAAGTGCACGCCGGCGGGCTGTGCAATCCACTCGTAGGTGTACGACTCGCCGGTCTCGAGCACGCCGGGTCCGTTCTGGGGGATCCCGTCCATTTCGGGGTTGAGATTCTTCAGGTGAGGATGAATCGTGTGGGCGTGCCGCCCGAGGTTTCGAACGTGACTCGAATGAGATCACCCTCGACGGCGCGGATCGTCGGCCCCGGCACCTGCCCGTTGAACGCCCAGGCTTCGAACTCGATGCCGGGTGCGATCGTGATCGTCGTGTCGACTGCGGTGAACTCGAACTCTCGAACGGTTCGACCGTCCTCCTCGTAAACCCGCTGTGGGACGGTGTCCTGACCGCCGTCCCCGGTGTTGAACGTAGTCAGGAACTCGTGGGGATCGAAATTCGCATCGCGATATTCGTCGACGGCACCGAATGTACCGTGTTCGTCCTCGTCATCGTGACCGGAATTGGCACCCGCCTGTGTGCTCCCGATCCCGATAGCTGCACTCCCGGCGATCCCCAGCCCGCCGAGCACCGTTCGTCGGCTGACGTCCGGCTTCTCACCGACTGCCTCGACGAGTCGCTCCTCGAGCTGTTCTGTCAGTTCAGCTGCGCTGTTATAATCTATCGATGGCATTTTCTCGTTTCCAACCTGGGAACTCGACTGTTCACGTTCGGGTGTTAGACAACCTTCTATATTAATTTGACGCGTCTAAACCTAGGTTGAGTCTAATCGAAAGTAGGGGCTGGTAAAATTCCAGATGGGAAGTAGCGGATGACGTCCTCGACGGGACAGCTCCTTCGTTACTACTGGTCACTGACGATGTATCAGTGCGTATGCATTCGGCGGTAGCAGAGGTTTTCACCCGCTCGGCTGATTCTTCGCGGAAGGAATCGGTCGCTTTGAGCGACTCATCGTGGTGTCACTTGAACCCACTATAATTAGACGGGGCTAAACCTATGTTTCGGTCCTGATCCCCCGCTTGACGCAGGCGGGGAATTCGAACCCGGATCAGCCTCGCTGAAAGACCGGCCCATCCGTGTCTCGTGAGAGATTCCGGCCGACAACCCCGTTTTCGAACGATGAAATGCGATTGCACTCGCGATCGAGGCGGAGCGGATCGGCTCGAGGAAACAATCCGACTCCGGTCCTCGAACCGTGACACGAGTCGGAGACTAGTTCTCGAGGACGTCGACCACCGGTTCCTCCGCGACCATCCGCGTCAAAACGACTCGCCTCACGGCCGGCGCTCGCTCGAGTACCTCCGTCCCAATCTCTGCGGCGACGTCCCGCAGATCGTCGTCGTCGACCTTGTTGAGCAGCGGGACGACCGTCGCCCCCGCCGGCACGCTCTTCAGTCCGCCGCGCTCGCTCGCGAGCACGCGGGCCACGTCGACAGGGCGGATCGTGTCACCGCGATCGAGTCCGGTGATCGCCGTCACTCGCTCCGGTCGGTGAACGTGCTCGGCTGAGAGCGGCTTGCCGACGGCCTGAACGCTCGCGATCGGGACCACGGTGTCGACGCGCCGGGGGAGTTGTGGTTCGCGCTCGTTGGGAGCCTTGAACTCCCGCGTCCGCGCACCGTCGGCCTTGACGAGGACGAGATCGGCGACGTCGGCCGCCGCGAGGTCGTCGACGACCGCGGGGTCGTATCCCACGTACCGGTCTTCCCCCTCCCGTTCCGGGACGACGCCGACCGGCCATTCGTCCGCTTGCTCGAGCGCCGCGACCGGGTCGTCTGTCACGGTGACCGCCTCGACGTGCCGGTCGAAGATGGGGATTCGAACCGTCGCCGTCACGACCGCTCGCAGGGAGTGGCTGCGAGCGGCCCGCGTGGCCAGCGTATAGAGCGTCGTCTTCTTGCCGCCCGCACCGACGACCGCGACGACGCCGGACTCGGCTCGAAGCGCTTCGAGGACGTTCATAACGGTACTACCACGGATTCACGCTAATCATTTGGGTCGATCCGGTGATGCGGGCCGGTCGATGCTCGAGGGGACGCGGTCACAGCCTGAGGATCTCCCGCGCTCGCGCCGGCGTCGCGACCTCTCAGCCCAGTTCCTCGGCGACGCGACGTCCTGTTACGCCCGTGGGGTGTTAACAGTCGTTTCCATCGAGCGGTGAGTTGCGTCTCGAGTCGCGGATATGTGAAGTCGACCGCGGCTGATTTGAGGCGGTAACCTTCGTGTCCCCGGGTGACGCGGACGCGAGCAAACGATTCAAGCAGTGGATCCCTAGCGACAGTAATGTCACCGAACACGCCCGGACTCCACCACGTGACCGCAATCGCCGGCGACCCCCAGAAAAACGCCGACTTCTACGTTGGGACTCTTGGACTGCGATTCGTTAAGCAGACCGTCAATCACGACGATACGGGTACCGATCACTTCTACTTCGGCGACGGCGAGGGGTCGCCCGGCACGAACATCACCTTCTTCCCGTGGGCAGATCAGGGTCGGCAGGGCCGATTCGGTGCCGGCCAGACGCAGACGACCGCCTACGGGATTCCCACGGATTCGGTTGACTACTGGCGCGACCGCCTCGAGTCGAACGGCATCGAATTCGAGGACGAAGAACGGTTCGACGAGACTGTCCTCCGGATTTCGGACCCAGACGGGATCGAACTCGAACTGGTAGCGGCTACAGACGCCGCGTTCGACGCGACGCCGTGGGAGGACGGCCCCGTTCCGACCGAGTACCAGCTACGGGGTTTCTACAACGTCACGCTGGCCGTCGACGACTACGGCCCCACCGAGACGATCCTGACCGACGTCCTCGGCTATGAACTCGAGGTCAACGTCGACGGCCGTCATCGCTACCGGAGCGCGACCGGCGGCCCCGGTTCGATCGTCGACCTCGTCGAGACCGACGCCGGCCGCGGGCAGATGGGCGTCGGAACCGTCCACCACATCGCGTTCAAAGCCGAGAGCGTCGAAGAGCAAGAGCAGTGGCGCAAGGCCTTCGCCGATGCGGGACTCGCTCCGTCGGCGGTTATCGACCGGAAGTACTTCCAGTCGATCTACACGCGCGGCCCCGGCGGCATCCTCTTCGAGATGGCGACGACCGGCCCCGGCTTCACGGAAGACGAGGCCCTCGAGGAACTCGGCTCGCGGCTCACACTCCCGGAGCGACTCGAGGACGAGCGCGAGCAAATCGAGGCGCAGTTGCCAGAGTTCGACGGCCCGAACGTCGCATCCGGCGAGGACTGAGTCGAGTCATCGGGCCGCTTGCCCGCCACAACTCCTTTGATCGATCTGTCCGTACTGCGGGTATGAAATTCGCTGTCTTCGGTGCCGGCGGCGTCGGCGGCTACCTCGGAGCCCGACTCGCGGATGCGGGCCACGAGGTCCATCTCATCGCGAGGGGCGACCACCTCGCCGCCCTCGAGTCCGACAGCCTGCGCGTCGAGAGCATCCGCGGCGATACGTCTGTCGAGCTACCGGCGACCGACGACCCGGCGGATATCGGGGCCTGTGATTACGTCCTGTTCTGCGTGAAGGCCCACGACACGCGAGATGCGGCGACTGATCTCGAGCCACTGCTCGGTGCCGACACGGCCGTGGTCACCTTCCAGAACGGCGTCGACAACGAACAGTGGCTTGCCGAGGAAATCGGCGAGGACCACGTCGTCGGCGGGGTGGCCTACATCTTCTCGACTATCGGCGCACCCGGCGTCGTCGAGCACACCGGCGGCCCGGCCCGGTTCATCTACGGTGAACTCGACGACGAGCGAACTGACCGAATCGAGCGACTCGATGGCGCACTCTCGGAGAGCGAGGGCGTTGACGCCGTACTCGCCGAGGACATCACCGTCGAACGCTGGCGGAAATTCGCGTTCATCTGTGCACATGCCGGGATGACCGCAACGACTCGGCTCCCGGTCGGCGAACTCCGTGAGACCGACGCCTCCTGGACGATGTACCGTCGACTCATCGAGGAGGTCTGTACCGTCGGGAATGCGGAAGGCGTTGACATCCCTGAAGATACCGTCGACGGGTGGCTCGAGTTCGCTCGCGACCTCGATCCGGGGATGTACTCGTCGCTGCACTACGACCTGACACACGACAAGCAACTGGAACTCGAGGCACTCCACGGCTCCGTCGTTCGACACGCGGACGAGGTCGGCGTCGAGACGCCGATGAACGAGGCGGTCCACGCGATCCTGCGTCCCTGGGCCGACCGAAACGAGCGGTAATCCGGCGTCGGGACTCGACGCTCGAGAGATTTCGATATCGACTGCGGCCACGAACGGGTGGCCGCTGCTCTCGCTTTTAACACCGATCGCCCCGTATAGGAGTCCATGACGAGAGCCGACTCGAGCGACCGTGATCCGGCCTTCCGATTCGAGTACGACCCCGCGACGATCAGGTTCGGTTCCGGCTGCGTCGACGACCTCGCGACCGAACTCGAGGCACAGGGTCTCGAGCGCGCCCTGGTCGTCTGTGGCTCGACCGTCGGGAGCACGCCCGAAGTCATCGACCCGGTCAGGACGGGCCTCGGCGATCGGCTGGCCGGCGTTTTCGACGAGACGACGCCGAAGAAACGGCTCGCGACGGCGGTCGACGGCCGCGAGCAACTGCGGATAGACGACGCCGACGTCCTCGTCAGCCTCGGCGGCGGCAGCAGTCTCGACGTCGCAACGGTCATCAGTGTTCTCGCGGCGACCGACCGACCGGCGGCGGACGTGGCCGAGGAGTTCGCCGAGACGGGGGCGATCAGCGTCCCCGAGGACGGACTGGTCCCGATCGTCGCGATCCCTACTACGCTGGCCGGTGCCGACCTCTCGATGGTTGCCGGCGTCACCGCCGCGCCCGAGTCGGGGCTGGTCGATGAGGAGATCGGTGGCGGGGTTTCCGATCCCGGACTGATGCCCGTGGCCGCGTTCTACGATCCGGAACTGGTCGCGACCACGCCCGACTCCGTGCTCGCGGGCTCGGCGATGAACGGCTTCGACAAGGGAATCGAGACGCTCTACGCGAGTAACGCGACGCCGGTGACCGACGCGATGGCGAGACATGGCCTCGAGAAACTCGAGGACGGCCTCGGCGCGTTCGGCGACGGCGACCGCGATATCGGGACGTTCGAGACGATCCTCGAGGGGATCGTGCTCGTCCAGTACGGTATCTCGCGGCCCGGCGAGACGACGGCCTCGATCGTCCACGCCTTCGGCCACGGACTTACGCGGACATACGATGTCCAGCAGGGAGCCGCACACGGCATCGTCGTCCCCCGCGTCCTCGAGTATTGCTTCGGGCAGGAGGGCGTGGACGCCCGATCGGGAATGCTCGCGAACGCGCTCGGCGTCGGGGAGGCCGCGGATCAGCGCGCTGCGGTCGTCGAGGCAGTCACCGAGGTTCGGGACGCGCTCGGCCTGCCCTCGCGGCTTCGGGATGTCGATGGCCCCGAACCGGACGAGTTCACCGCGGTTGCCGAAGCGATTCTCGAGGACCCGTTCATGGCCAACGCGCCGCCGGGATTGGACCCGACTGTCGAAGAGATCGAAGGCGTGCTCGAGCGGGCGTGGTAAGTACCTGAAAAACAGCAGCACCCACTTACACTGCCACGTATTTCCGCTGTAGCAACCGTTCTCACTCCCGTGTTTCCCAGATGGGACGGTGTTATCGAACCGATAAGTAACAGTACTCGATACCGCCGTCCGAATAGAGTATGAGCGAGTACGCAAGACGGAACGTGCTACGGTACGCCGGACTCACGCTTGCTGTCGGAACAGGTGCAACGACGGGTACGGTAGCAGCCCAAGAAACCGACGCCGGCGGAGCCGGGGACAACGAAACCGCGGGCGGAGAATCGACGGCCGACGAATCGACGACCACGAACGGCGCGAGCGGCTGGTCGTCGATCCGCGGCGATGCGGGAAACACGGGTTTCGTTCCGGGGGCGGCCGGGCCGAAATCGCCGGTCGCTGTCGACTGGGAGTACGACCACGGCGGAACGTTCGCCGTCGTCGACGGGACGGTCTACCTCGTCGCTGACGACGGCCAAGTGCGTGCGATCGACGCGGCCGACGGGTCGCTCCACTGGGAAACCGAAATCACGACGGCGAGTCGGGAGGAACCGGTGGTCGCCATGGGGCCACCGGCGGTCGCACACGACACGGTTTACGTCACCAGCAAGAGGGGAGAGCCGAATCTGACCGCGCTCGACGTCGCGACCGGAGAGCCCCGCTGGCAGAAGAGCGACCTCGGGTCCGAGACGAATCTATCACCTACGGTCGCGGACGGACTGGTATTTCTCGTCGCCGACAAGGTCCTGTACGCGCTCGACGCACACAGCGGCGAGCAGCAGTGGCAGTTCGAGCCGGGCACGGTGACGACTGACGACGGGAAGGAACGGGGCGATTACCTTCAGCGAGACTCCGTCGCCGTCGCTAACGGGACGGTGTTCGCCCTGGGCATCAATCAGCTGTTCGCCCTGGACATCGAAACCGGGGACGAGCGGTGGACGGACCGCGTCGAAGACTGGGCCTCGAGCACGTTTTCCGGCCGTCCGGTAGCCGCCAACGGTGTCGTCGCCGCCGTCAAAAACGACGTCGTAACGGTCTACGACGCCGAAACCGGGACGAAACGATCGACGGCTCCTACCCACTCGCTGGACGTACTCGCCGGCGATCGCGTCTACGCCGTGACCGACGACGAAGACGGCGAACGGAAGACCGTCACCGGCTACGATTCGGAGACGGGGGATCGCGTCTGGCAACCGTCGGACGGCGACAGGTCGTTCGCTTCGGCGGTCGTTGACTCCGAATCCGTCTACGTAGGGCTCGAGGAATCAGGCGTGGCCGCGTTCGACCGAACGAACGGAAGCGGCGACTGGCACGTCGACACCGGTACGAAGCCGCGACAGGTGGCGGTCGTCGGCGAAACCGTCTACGTCAGCGGTGATGCCCTGTTCGCGATCCGAACCGACGGCGAAGATCGAGTCGACGAGGGCGACGACGGCGACGAGAACACCTCCGACGACGGGAACGAATCGACCGATGCCGGGAACGAATCGGCCGATGCCGGGAACGAATCGGCCGATGCCGGGAACGAATCGACCGATGCCGGGAACGAATCGGCCGATGCCGGAAACGAACCAGCTGATGCCGGAAACGAATCAGCCGGTGCCGGAAACGAGTCGATCGGTGGCTCCGAGAACGAAGCGGCCGACAACACCGATACCGAATCGTCCAACGATTCCGATGAAACTCCCGGGTTCACCGCCGGTACGAGCATCGGTGGCGGGGCACTCGCCCTCGAGTGGCTGCGCCGACGGACCGACATCGACGAGTGAAACGCAGACTCGCGGCGGCGTGGTAGCGACGATCGCCGTCAGCGGTTACGACTCGCAGTTGCCTCCATCCCCCTCTTCGAACCCGATTCGACCGCCGGTGGTGATTTGACACCGCGTCGCGGCGGCTCGAGGCCGGGATGGAGCGGCGAGCAGGCCCTGACGACGTAGATTGCCAAGATGGTCCCGCCGGTAGCGAGGACGAACAGGACCGTCAGGTCGGCGACGTGGACGATCTTGAGGACAGTGAGACCGAACCCGCCGGCCAGGAGGGAAATTACCTGTCCGACGGAGACCCAGTCGGGGACGCGCTCGACGACTGCCGTCCGATAATAGGTCGCGTACAGGAACCCACACCACGTACTGAGGAGCATTGTCGGCCAGTACTCGATGGGCCGGGGAAGCCCCATCTCACTGTGAACGAACCCGGCAAGGAACGGGAGGCCGAGGGCTAGCGTCACGAGTTCGCCGCGACGCCCCTCGGGGAACTGCCAACCCCCGTCGTCGTCTCGGAACCATCGAAACACGGAGTGCGTCACGAGCGACCAGTTCGACGTGTCGGCTGTTGAAGGTTTTTATCGTGTTCCGGAATCCGGACGGGTTTTAACGAATTTTGAGGCATTCCGACGGATCGTGACAGATCGCGAGCGGACTACAGACCAGTAGTTTCGTCAGCGTACGATGGTCGCTCGGCGTACTCGATCGGGTCGCGAACGCCGATGTTCTGGAACGCCTGCAACCGGAACGCGCATGCATCGCAGGTGCCACAGGCCGGTTCGTTCTCGCGATAGCAACTCCAGGTGTGTTCGTAGGGCACCTCGAGGTCGACGCCGCGCTCGGCGATGTCGGTCTTCGACCACTCCACGAAGGGGGCGTCGATCGAAATCTCGGTCTCGGGTTTCGTCCCAACGTCGACGACCTGCTCGAAGGCCTCGAAGAATGCGGGCCGGCAGTCAGGATACCCCGAGAAGTCCTCGCTGTGGGCACCGATGAAGACCGCCTCGCAGTCGTTGGCCTCGGCGTAGGAGACCGCTATCGCGAGCAGGTTCGCGTTCCGGAAGGGGACGTACGAGGTGGGAATCTCGTCACTCTCCATATCGGCGTCCGCGACGTCCATCTCCTCGTCGGTCAGACTCGAGTCCCCGATCGCCGAGAGGTGGCCCGTCTCGATCTGCAGGAAGTCCGCCGCGTCGAACTCCTCGGCGAGTCGGCATGCACACTCGAGTTCGCGGTCCGCCGTGCGCTGGCCGTACGTAGTGTGTAGGGCGTAGATCTCGTAGCCCTGCTCGCGGGCCTCAGCGGCAGCGGTGGCGCTGTCCATGCCGCCCGAAAGGAGGACGACGGCGCGTTCGGACATCGATTCGTCGGTCGTGGCGTCAGTGGTCGCGTCGGTCATAGTGATCTCGAGTTGCTGTGATTACGTCTCAGGCGCGTCGTTCCAGAGGTCGACGTGCAGTCGCGGCGTGTAGCGGAAACCGTACTCCATCGCGAGGTCTGCGACTTTGGTGCGGGTCTCTGCGAGTCGTTCTCGGGTCGCCCCTTCGGGCATCAAAAGCACGTCGTCGTCGCTGACCGGGACGTCGGCGGCGTCGCGGAGGTCCGCGAGCAGATCGAGGATCTCCGGCATGTCCTCAGCGTCGGTCACGACGAACTTCAACTGAAAGTCGTAGCTCTTCACGAGTCGGGTGAGCGAGTCCATATCGATCCGGTCGCGCTCGTGGCGCTCTTCCCACTCGCCCTCCCCTTTGGGATCACGGTCGGGCGTCGGTGTACTGCTCTCGAGTTTCGGGCTCACGGACGCGAGATCGATCGGCGCGTCCCGGTAGATCGTCCCGTTGGTCTCGACGGTGGTGTGATACCCCCGATCGTCGAGGGCCTCGAGCAAGGCGGCACTCTCCTCGTGAATCAGCGGTTCCCCGCCGGTGAGGACCACGTGGTCGGCGTCGTGGGACTCGATCTCGGCGAGAATCTCCTCGAGGTCCAGCCAGGCGTGGGTCGGTTCCCAGGAAGTGTGATAAGAGTCGCAGAACCAACATCGAAGGTTACAGCCGCTCGTGCGGACGAAAACCGACGGGACGCCAGCGAGGGTTCCCTCGCCCTGCAGGGAGTAGAATAACTCGTTGATCGGCAGTCCGTCGGGTGATTCCTCGTTCTCGGCTTCGGCAGCAGTATCCGAATCGGTTTCGGACTCGAGGTCGACGGAATCGGAAACAGGCATCTCAGATCTCGCTCCCGCCACAGAGTTCGCTCGTTTCGTTGACCTGTACTGCGACGTCGGTGACCGTTTCGGGCAACGCCGCCTCGAGTTTCCGCTCCAGGAGGATGCTCATCACTTCGGCCGTCGGCGGGTGTTCGAGGACGATGACACCGTCGTCGTCCCCAGCCGCTTCGAAGGCTTCGACAAGGGGATCGTCAGCCTCGAGCAGGAACATGTGGTCCCACTCGGATATTACGTCAGTAATATCTCCTTTGTCCGCAATCCATCCCGCTTCCGTTAGCTCGCCCGTGACGGTGACGGCAACCTCGTAGTTGTGGCCGTGGGGTCGCGAACACTTGCCATCGTGGTGTTGGATCCGGTGACCGGCGCTAATCCGTATCGGCCGGTCGTAGCCGACGTGGAGGACGCGCCGGGTTCCGACAACCGAGTCATCGACGGGACTCCCGTCAACTGCGTCTTCAGCTGCCTGGCTTCCCATGCGTTCAGTCATACCCAGATATTATCTTGGGAATACTTAAACCTGGAGGATCAGGCGCAGGGCTTCCGGCCCAGTCGGTCCGTCCTGCCGAGTCGGGTCGATCAGTCGTTTTTGTCGGTGCTAGCACCGAAAACGGTCGTGATCGGGGTGGTGCTTCGGGAGGAAGTGCCTGACGAGATACTGCAGGATTCCGAGCGGTAACCGATGCTCTTACACGATGAGTTCCAACGGGCCGTATGTGGGAGTTCGAATCGGGAACGGACGATCGACTCACGTGGACGGCAACCTCGACGCCGATCGAGGGTGCCGTTTACGACGTCACGGACGCGGCGAACGGCCCCTGTGCTGTCGGTGGCGGCGGTACCGTCGTCGGTCGAGCCGCGGACGGATCCTGGGGTATCGTCGTACCGGATGGCCCCGCAGCACGAGGCGAAACACTCCACGCAGTCGCTGCCACCGACGACGGACGGCGAGTGTGGTTCTCCGGTTCGGGAGGAGCGGTCGGCTACTACGACCTCCCGAGCGGTACCCGGGTCGATCACTCCAGACCCGATGGAATGGACGTCACGTTTCACGCGCTCGCTGTCGCCGGCACTCGCGGCTCCGAGAAGCTCCTGCTCGCCGACGGAAACGGCGTTGTCCTCCCCGGAATCGTCGCCGGTGATCAACCGGACTGGAACCGGCGGACGACTCCCGCTGATGGAACCGCAGTCACGGCGCTTGCAGCCGACGGTGAGGGAGTCGGATACGGTGTCGACGACAATGCGAACGTGTGGAAGACGGCCCCAGAAGGGTGGGAACGGATCGGCCTCACTGATGTGGAGCACAGCCTCTACGCGGCCGCGACTGGGGCGTCAACTCTCGTCGTCAGTGGCGGGAACGGCCGACTGTACGAACGCACCGAGGCCGACCAGTGGACTCCACACTCCGTGGGCGACGCCGCCATCAAGTGTCTGGACGTGAACGGACGAGAGCGATTGGCGGGTGGTGAGAGCGGCCTCCTCCGCGTTCGGGAACGCGATACATGGCGCGAAACGGACTGGAACGGGACGGAAACGATTCACGGCGTCCTCGTCGGCTCGCCGAGCATCGCCGTCGGACAAAACGGTCTCATCCTCGAGGGCAGGGCGGAGTAAGTAAGTCGGATCGTCGATGCTATTGTCGACTCACTCCTGAATGTCTGACTGGAGCCGGATCCCGACATTCGGTGCCCGTCGTTCGATGATGGAACGGATGCTAGCTATAACGGCTGCTAGTTATCCGTGTCGTCGGTCGATTCCTCGTCCGGTTCGGACTCGTCGGCGTGTTCCGACTTGCTCGGTCCCTCCTGCTTGCTGCTACTGTCGTCACCCGATGTCGTCGTCGAACTCTCGTGAGGGGTTTCGTCGGGTTCGAAATTCTCACCCCGACCGTCGAAGTTGTCGCCGTCAGGACTCGTTCGCGCATCACGGGGTTCGCCACGGAGACGTTTGATAATGAGCCCGCTTTTGCCGACCGCGACATCCGGATCGCCGAGTGCGATGTCGTTGAGGTCGCTGTCAGTAGGTGTGTGTTGTTTCTCCCACCGCTCTCCACCGTCGATGCGCTGGAATAGGGCACCGCCGTCTCCGAGAGCGACCAGCTGGTCGTCGTACTTGTCGAAGGCGTAGAGTGACTTTTCGCCGACCCCGATTGGGGTCCAGTCCTGATACGAGTCATCGTACCGGTAGAGACGGCCATCACCAGCGGCCACGTACACGCGTTCGTCCTCGCCCGCCCAGATGTCGTAGAACTTTACCTGCGCATTGACGATTCCAATGTCCTCCCAGCCGTCGTCTTCGGTGGTTTTGAACGCGTTCCCACTCGTGTCGACGGCGTAGCCGTAGCCGTTCGGCGAGGCCGCGAGGCCGGCTACTTTTGATCCCTTCTCGTTTGGCTTGCTCGTGACGCCCCAGTTCACATCGAACCCGTGGAGCGTAACTGGAAGGATTTCGCCGGAGCCGTTTGCAACGAGGAGTTTCTCGTCACCCGTCTCCCCTGAGACAGCGATCCCTTCCCAAGTGCTCGTCATCTCCTTTGGATACGAGTAGTCGAACTTCCGCCGCGTCTCGATGTCGTAACAGCCGATCGCACCGCTCGAGCCCGCAAACCAGATCCGGCCGCCATCGTCCGTGACATCCAGTCCCCGAAGCCGGTTGTCCCTGACGTTGGGACCGTCGTCGATGATCACCTCCCAACCGTCGCCGCGGTTGGCGACAATGACACCGTCGTCACCGATTGCGTAAGGACCAGCAACCGTGTCCACGACCTCGAAGAGATCGATCGAGAACGGCGTTTCGACTGACTGCCACTCCGGTTCGTCCGCATCAGGGCCGAGTTCCCACATGCACCCTATCGAAGCGACTCGAGGGGAATAAATAGTGTAGACGTTCTTATAATATACGTCGAATCCTCTAGGCATCGACGTAGTTCAGACAGTTGTCGATGAGATGACACTCGTCGATATCGGAGACGGGCAGATGGAGACCGTGCGGCGAACGTGGCCCCTACCGACGCGGTACTCGAGTGACATCGCTCGCCGAAATCGGCGGGGTGTTGCAGTTCAGTCGACAGCGATCACGACTGGTAGACGACTGAGAGAAGGGGTAGTTACGTGGAGGCTCGGACCCGGACTCAGTCCTCGAGTTGATCCTGTAACCTGTTCTTGGCCTCGGTGCGCCGTTTTCGCGAGAACGTGGGGACATCGTCCGAAAAGTCGATTTCGATCTCGTCGAGCGTTCGTCGATAGATGTTCGTTCGTCGGCCCTCGTCGGAGAGTTGTCGCCCCTCGCAGGTCAACAACCCGGCGTTGACGAGTTCTTCGATCCGACGATAGCAGGTCGCGATCGGTATCTCAATATCTTCGCTCAGTGACTGTGCCGATTTCGGTGTGCCCGCAGCACAGAGAATCTCTGCGCTATATTTACTCCCCAGCGCAGAGAGGACTGCAGCCGAATCCACTTCGTTGTATTCTGTCCGACTCCGAGACATACTCTCCCTCTTACCAATAATCTGGATTGAATCTTGTGGTTACTGTGAATGGTGCTATATATTCACTGAGAGGAACGGTCGCGATTCAATGACCGAAATTTCGTCGACTCGGAACCGACTGCGACGAGGGCGAGACCCATTTGAGGACCGGGCTCGAACGAGTCGGTATGAACGTCGCGGTCGTAACGGTCGGGGACGAACTGCTCGCCGGACGAACGACGAATACGAACGCCACATGGCTCTGTGAACGGCTTGCCGATCGCGGCGTCACCGTCGAGCGGGTGACCACGGTCCCGGACCGGATCGGCGATATCGCCCGCGTCGTCAACGAATACCGCGCGGAATACGACGCTGTCATCGTCACCGGAGGCCTCGGGCCGACCCACGACGACATCACCATGGACGGCGTCGCCGCTGCGCTCGGCCGCTCGGTCGAGGAACACGACGCCGCCCTCGCCTGGCTCGAGGAAGACGGCTACACCCGCGACGATCTCGCGTCGGGAACGGCGGACCTGCCGGCGGGCGCACGAGCGCTCCACAACGAGACCGGCGTTGCCCCCGGCGCGGTCCTCGAGGGCGTCTACGTGCTTCCAGGCGTCCCCTCGGAGATGAAAGCGATATTCGAGTCCATCGCCGAGGAGTTCACGGGCACACCGACGTATCGAGACGCAGTCGTCGCCGACGAACCCGAAAGCGCATTACTCGACCGGATCGCCGAACTCCGCGAGCAATTCGATGTCTCCGTGGGAAGCTATCCGGGCGACTCGGTCCGGATCGAACTCAAGGGGACCGACGAGGCGACCGTCGCAGACGCGGCCGCGTGGCTCCGCGAACGGGTCGACTCACCGTAAGGTCGGGCCGGGCAGGTTAGCGGTAGAAAGAGAGCAACCAAGCGATCGTCACCAGCAGGCCCAGGGCGAGCGCGCCCCAGCCGACGAACTGCATCGGCAGCTCCGGTTCGGTTTCCGTCGCGAGAACGGCGGCCTCGATCAGTGCAGTCATGATCGGCGATCGGTTCGCATCCCTCTTAACCTTTCAGAAAGCGAGCCGGTCTCCCGAAGCGATCTCGAGGCGCGGGCACAGTCGTCGAACTCCTCCTCAAGACGCGGACCCGGTGATCCCCCTGCGATACGGCTTTGCCACTGGCGTCCCCATGCCTCGCTATGGAGTCCATCGGCGTCGTCGTCAACCCGATCGCGGGGATGGGCGGTCGGGTCGGACTGAAGGGGACTGACGGGAACGTCGCGGAAGCGCGTCGCCGCGGTGCCGAGCCACGGGCGCCGGACCGTGCACGCGAGGCGCTGCGATCATTGCACCGGCGTGCGCCCGAGGTTTCTGTCTTCACGGCCGCGGGTGTGCTGGGCGAACGCGCGGCGAGAGACGTCGGCTACGAGCCCGAAGTCGTCTACGAGCCGGCGGATAGGAACCACAGAGCCGAGTCGGCCGATTCGCCAAGCGCTACTGAACCAGCAACCGCGGAGACAACGGCGGCCGACACGCGGGCGGCCGTTCGAGCGCTCCTCGAGCGCGACGTCGATCTCATCTTCTTCGTCGGCGGCGATGGGACCGCCGTCGACGTCGCCGAAGTACTCGAGGCCGATGGGGGCGACACGCCGATGCTCGGCGTGCCGGCCGGCGTCAAGATCTATTCGTCAGTCTTCGGCGTGACGCCGGCCGACGCCGGCCGGATCGCCGCCGAGTTCGACCGCGTCGAGCGCCGCGAAGTCAACGACATCGACGAGGACGCGTACCGCGAGGGGGAGGTTCGGACGGCGCTCAAGGCCATCGTCCCGGTTCCCGTTGCTCCGGCCGTCCAGTCGGGCAAGCAGGTCTCGAGCGGGAGCGTCGACTCGCTGGCCGCGGGGTTCGCCCGCGAAGTCGAACCGGGGCGAACCTACGTCTTTGGTCCCGGCAGTACCGTCGGCGCGATTGAGGCGGAGTTGGGAATCGACCCCTCACCGCTGGGCGTCGATGTCTGGCGAGCCGCCGAAACGGGGGGCTCGGGGGGTTCGGACGGCGACGCAGGCGGTCCATCCCCAGAGCATGGGGAACTGCTCGTTCGCGACGCTGCGGAGTCGGACATCCTCGCGGTCCTCGCGGACCCCGTCACGATCGTCGTCTCACCGATCGGCGGACAGGGCTTTATTTCGGGCGCGGCAATCACCAGATCTCACCCGCAGTGATCCGGCGGGCCGACGACATCGAGGTCGTGGCTGCCGGCGAGAAACTCAATGACATTGATTCATTGCGCGTCGACACCGACGACGCAGAGATCGACGACGAACTTCGTGGCTGGCTCCGAGTACGGACCGGCCGGTTTACCACTCGCCTCGTGAACGTCGTCTAGGGGATACTGCCATAGAGACTAAGGTATCCCCTCGAGACCGCGAATGTCTAAGGTGTCGACTGAAACGGTCACTGAAATCAACCATATAACGATTCGATCCTATATAATGAGCATATAGTCAAGATTAAGGTCGGTTCGGTCCTACGGTGTCGTATGGAAACGCGGAAAGTGCAACGACTTGGTCCGTCGACGCTCGCGATGACGCTCCCCGCGGAGTGGGCATCCGAACACGGCGTCGAGAAAGGAGACGAAGTCTCGCTTCGGACCAGCGGGAAAGGAACCCTGACCGTGATGCCCGAGTCCGCCAGCTCGGAGGAAACCGAATCGATCATTCACACCGACGAACTCGACGCCGACGCTGTCGAGCGCGCAATCGTCGCCCAGTACGTCCTTGGCCGGCGCATCATCCGCATCGAACGCGAGGACGGTGCCCTCGAGTCCGACCACATCAACGCGGTCTACCAGGCTGAAACGCAACTGATGGGACTGGGCGTCATCGAGGAGACCCCCGAGAGCATCTCGATTCGCTGTTCGGTCGACCCCGAGGACTTCACGCTCGACAACTTACTCGAGCGCCTCGAGCGAACCGGCCAGACGATGCGTGGCGAGGGGATCAAGGCGCTGGCCCACGGCAACCCCGATCTGGCCCAGCGCGCCCTGAACCGGGAGCGACAGGCCAACAAGATCTTCGTCCTGTTGTTGCGACTGATCTTTACGGCCTACCAGAACCCTAACCTCGCGCGAGCGGTCGGCCTCAACACCGGCTTCCCGCTGATCGGCTACCGCTCGATCGCGAAGAACCTCGAGTTGACCGCCGACAACGGCGAGGACATCGCCGATATCGTCATCGAGACCGAGGGCCACACCCTGAACGTCGACAGCTCGGTGATGCGCGAGATCCGAGAGCTGAACGATCTGGTCGACGAGATCACGTCCCGCGCCGTCGAAGCGGCCGTCGAACGTGACTACGACAAGTCCAACGAGGTCCGGGCGCTGTTCCACGACATCTCCGACCTCGAGCAGGAGATTCTCTCGGGGCTCCCGGAGATGGACAACGAGGATCTGCTGCGGATCCGAGAAGTACTGGTCAGCCTCCAGCAGACCGCCCAATACGCGATGCGGAACGCCGAAATTGCAGCGAATCTCGCGCTGAACGAGGAGTCCGAACACACCACGATCAAGTGATAGCCACCCCGGCAGTCACGCCGGGATTTCCCGACAGGTAGGACAAGATGGTATCACTGATAGTAATCTAATTTCTCAGTTATCTCTCTCGTCAGCCTATCATACTTCACATCAGCGTTACCCCGTTCGATTGTGTGAGATGCGTTTCAGCGTGATAGTACCGAACGGACTCACCACCACACTGCTGCTGGAAGCGAGTGAAACGCACTTTCAAACCGTTTGAGGAGAGGTATTGCAGGCTGTTTCTCTTTCAGATTACTTATGAAAATGAAAGATGGTGGAATCTTATTGCTCTATGACTGGCTCTACGAGCTTACTGAAAGTTCAGGTCTCCAGTGTGTTGCTTTTGGATCTCAGGCGCTCAGGAATGAGTGAAGTTAAGAGACCCCACACACAACGCCCGAGCATGGCTACGGAAACCGAGACGACGGACAAGGGCGTTGGACTGGCGCTCGCACTGGGCGCGCTCGCGGTGATCGGCGCACTATTGATGTATACCGGCGCACCGGACCTGACGGCGGCGTGGGGCTTCGCTGCGGCCGTTCTCTTTAGCTCGCTGGCGGTCGTCGGTATCCACCTCTACTGGCACTAACCCGACACTGATGACGATCGAAGCCGCTGCCCAAGTGGTGATCCGCGTCGACCGGGGCCGTACCGGCCGTTAAGAGTTAAGACCAACGACTCCCTACAGAGACATACGGACGATGACCGATTACTCCGACGAAGAGCAGCGAATCATCTCGTACCTCCGCGATAGCGCCGCACGCGGCGAGCAGTACTTCCGGGCGAAAAACATCGCGGACGCGATCGGACTCTCGTCGAAACAGGTCGGCGCTCGCCTCCCCCATCTCGCGGAGAAGACGGACGAAGTCGACATCGAAAAATGGGGCCGTGCTCGGTCGACGACCTGGCGCGTCACGATCAGTTGACCAGCGGCGGGGATCGGACGTCATCACAGTTGGACCCTGACCGAGACCCGATCAGTACCGCTCGAATCGGCAGCGGTGACCGCACGCGGTCCACGGTCTTTTTATCCGACAATCGCACACGTACGGGCATGACTGTACAGGTCGACCGATCATTCGACGTGGCGGCGTCACCCGAGCGGGTCTGGGAGTTCATCGCCGATCCGGCAAACCGCGCTCGGGCGATTAGCGTCGTCCAAGAGTACTCCGTCGACGATTCGAACGGACGGCGAGTAACCTGGCAGGTGAAACTTCCCATCCCACTCGTGCGGAAAACCGTGACCGTAAACACCGAGGACGTCACGCGCAAACCGCCCGAGTACGTCAAGTTCGTCGGCAAATCCAAAGTAATGGAGGTCACCGGCGAACACGAAATCGTCGACACCGAGGACGGCACTCGCCTCGAGAACCACTTCGTCGTCGACGGCAAACTGCCGGGCGTCGAGAAGTTCTTCAAACGCAATCTCGACTCGGAACTCCAGAATCTCCAGCGCGACCTCGAGCGAGACCTGCAGACGACACAGTAACGATCGTGGGGCGGCCACAGTGGAACCATGACTGCCGAGACGGACGCCAACGCTTCCGACGCCGATAGCGGGGACTCCCTCACACTCGCGCTCGCACAGATTCACGTCGAGGCCGGCGAGGTCGAAGCGAACGTCGACCGAGCGCTCGAGGCGGTGTCGCGGGCCGCCGACCGCGGCGCAGACCTGGTTGCATTGCCGGAGCTGTTCAACGTAGGCTACTTCGCGTTCGACCTCTACGCGCGCAATGCGGAACCGTTCGCAGGCGAGACGTTCGGCCGACTCCGAGCGGCGGCGGCCGACCACGGGATCGCTGTCCTCGCGGGCAGTATCGTCGAGGACCTGTCGGCGACCGAGAGCATCGAAACTCCCGCCGACGAGGGGCTCGCGAACACGTCCGCGCTGTTCGACGCCGCCGGCGAACTGCAACTAGTCTACCGGAAACACCACCTCTTCGGCTACGAGTCCGCGGAATCCGATCTGCTCGTCCCCGGCGAGCATGTCGAGACGGCGACGGTCGGCGAGTTCACCGTCGGCGTGACGACCTGTTACGACCTGCGATTCCCCGAACTCTATCGCCGACTGGTCGACGACGGCGTCGAACTGGTACTCGTTCCCAGCGCGTGGCCCTACCCGCGCATCGAACACTGGGAGACCCTCTCGCGGGCCCGCGCGATCGAGAATCAGGCCTACGTGGCGACGATCAACGGCTCCGGCGAGTTCGACGACGCCACGCTGCTGGGTCGCTCGAGCGTCTACGACCCCTGGGGCGTCCCGCTGGCCTCGAGCGGCGACGAGCCGGCGCTTGTCACGACCGAGATCGACACGGAGGCGGTCGCGGACGTCCGGGAGGAGTTCCCGGCGCTGCGGGACCGACGGCTGTAACCGACGTGGGACCGCGATCCTCGCCGACCGCTGACTTTTTACTTCGGCATACCATTGGTACGGATGCCGGGACAGGCGCTTTTCACGTCCAACCGGCATTGCGCGTCGCTCCGGCCCGTCGCGCGCTCGGTTCCCGGGAACCGAGCAACCACGCCCGCGCCCGTCTCCTCGTCCCACCTTTCCGTTTTCAGTCCACCTCGAGAGATCCGTCTCGGAAGCGGGTTCAACCGACTGAATTCTGCTAGTAGCGCCCGCTAAGGAGAGAGTTCCGCTCGTGCTCCGCGGCCGACTCCGTACGGGCACCGGTGAGCGCGAGGAACACGTCGTCGAGTGTCTCCGATTCTCGTCCGAGCGGCCTGCACTGCGGTCCCCGGTCGTGACTGTCGTGATTTCATACGCGGACCCGGTGATTCGAGGACGAGTCCGCTAAGCCTGAGGCGGTTACCGATCCCGTTCGACGGTTTCACCGGACATCGTGGTCGCACCAGTCTCGAGTTTCAGCCCGGGCGTGAGACTCGTGTTAATGCCGGTCTTGACCCCGTCGCCGGCGACGACGCCGAACTTCCGCCGCCCCGTCGAGACGCGGTCACCCTTGACGGTGAACTCGATATCCGCGTCGTCATGTCGGAGGTTCGCTACGTTCGTCCCTGCCCCGACGTTCACGTCCCGGCCGAGGACGCTGTCGCCGACGTAGGAGAGATGGCTGACCGACGTCCCGCGCGAGACGACGCTGTTTTTGATTTCGACTGCGTGACCGATCTCCGCGTCCGGGCCGATCAGCGTCGCGCCGCGGACGTAGGCGTTTGGCCCGATTTCTGCTCCCTTGCGGATCAGAGCCGGTCCTCCGATCACCACGCCGGGTTCGACCGTCGCACCTGCCTCGACGACGACATCGCCCTCGAGGTGGGCGTCCTCGCTCACGTTGCCGTCGATCCGGCCCTCGAGTTCAGCGAGTTTCCACTCGTTTGCCGCGAGCAATTCCCAGGGTCGGCCGACATCCAGCCATCGCTCGAGGGTGACCGGCGTCATGTCGTACTCGTCGATCACCCGCGCGACGACGTCGGTAATTTCGTGTTCTCCGCGCTCGCTTGCGGGCACCGCGAGCCACTCGCGGGCCTCGGCCGGGAAGGCGTAGGCCCCAGCGTTGGCAAGGTTCGTCGGCGGTTCGTCGGGCTTCTCAACGATTTCGGTGACGCGGCCGTCGCTGCCGCGTTCGGTACTGAGAACGCCGTAGTTGCGCGGGTCGTCAACCTCGATCGCGCAGACGGCCGGACAGGAATCGAACAGCCGGTCGATCGCCGCCTGATCGTAGAGGTTGTCGCCATTCAGGACGGCGAAGGGGCCCTCGAGGTGGGCCCGGGCAGCGTCGACGGCGTCGGCGGTCCCGGCCTGTTTTTCCTGAACGGCATAGGAGACCGGGACGCCCCGATACTCGGGGCCGAAGTAGTCTCGGACCGTCTCGCCTTCGTAGCCGATTACGAGAATTATTTCGTCGGCTCCAGCGTCGATTGCCGCGTCGACAGTGTGGGCCGCGAGCGGTCGATCGGCGACCGGAAGCATTGGTTTCGGCACTGATTCCGACAGCGGTCGCATCCGCGTTCCCTGACCCGCCACGAGAACGACTGCTTTCATGTGTGCGGACGGTTCCATGACCTCTCGGATAAGCGATTCGCTACCTCGCAGGCAGATCCAGTACCGTCATTGATACGACGGCGTCGCCTCCCTCGGTAATACGTCAACCAGATACCGAGACAGTCGACCGGGAGTAGACACCGCTACCGGCAGCCGGACGGACTCGAGGGCCCCACGCATCGCCCGCTCGAGTCGTCGATTTCCGTCGCTGACCGCCGTCACTCCTCGAAGGCCGTCAGTCCTCAGAGGCTATCAATCCTCGGAGGTTTTGATATCGGCCGAGAGACCCTGTGCCATTTCGATATCCGTTGAGTTGTTCATCGTCCAGGCGGTGCGCTCGGTGACGGCTTCGATGGCTTCACGTGCGCTGGGATACCCGTTTCCGGACTTCTTGACGCCGCCGAAGGGCAACTGGACCTCCGCGCCGATACACGGCAGGTTCGCATACGCGAGGCCGATATCTGCGCGGTCACGGAAGTAGTTGAGCTGGCGGTAGTCCTCCGAAATGATCGCCCCCGCCAGCCCGTAGGGCGTGTCGTTGTGGATCTCGACCGCGTCCTCAACGTCACCCGAGTACTCGATCAGGGCGACGTGCGGGCCGAAACACTCCTCGTTCAGGCACCGCAGGTCGGGCTCGTAATCGATCTCGTAGACGAACGGCCCGACCCAGTGGCCCTCGGCGTGGCCGTCTGGAATCTCACTGTCCTCGAGTTCGAACCGATCGACCAACACGTTCGCACCCTCCTCGCGGGCGAGATCATTGTACTGGCGGATCTTTTCGACGTGGTCGGCCTCGATCGCGGGCCCCATGAACGTGTCTTCCTCGAGCGGGTCCCCGACGGCGATGTCTTCCACGATGTCGACGAACTGGGCTTTGAACTCGTCGTAGACGTCCTCGTGGACGATCAGGCGCTCGCTCGAGACGCAGCGCTGGCCCGTGGTCTTGAAGCTCGACATGACTGCCGAGTGGACGGCGATGTCCATGTCGGCCTCCTCGGTAACGACGATCCCATTCTTGCCGCCCATCTCACAGGCCGCGAGTTTGCCGGGCTCGCTGCCGACCTTGCCGGCAATCTCGTGGCCAACCTCAGCGGAGCCGGTAAAGAGGACGGTATCGACGCGGTCGTCGTCGGTGATGGCCGCACCGGCATCGCCGAAACCCTGGATCATATTGAAGACGCCATCGGGAATCCCGGCGTCGTCCATCATCTCGGCGATAATCTGGCCACACCATGGCGTCTGCTCGGCAGGCTTCCAGACGACGGTGTTGCCCTCGACGAGGGCGATGGCCATATGCCAGAACGGAATCGCGACCGGGAAGTTCCACGGCGTAATACAGCCGATGACGCCCCGCGGTTTCCGGCGCATGAACGAGTCCTTGCCCGCGACTTCGGAGGGGACAATATCGCCGTGGGGATGACGCGCGTTGCCCGCCGCCCACTCGACCATATGCCAGGCCTCGGTGACGTCGGCCTTCCCCTCCGAGATTTCCTTACCACACTCCTTTGAGACGATCTCCCCGAGTTCCTCGTGGCGGTCCCGTAGCTCGTGGTAGATGTCCCAGAGGTACTCCGCACGGTCGATATAGGACAGGTCGCGCCAGTCCTCGAAGGCATCGTTGGCGGCCTCGAGGGCCGCGTCGACATCGGTCGTAGTCCCGCGCTGGAACGTCGCCAGCGTCTCGCCGGTAGCGGGGTTTTCGCTCTCGAACGTCCGCTCGCTCCCATCGTCGTCGGACTGCGTCCGACTGCTCGCGGGACCCCGTCCTGTGCTGTCGATCCACTCGCCGCCGATGTAGTGGCCGTGTCCCTGTTCGGTGAGTTGCTGGCTCATACGAGAAGAAACGACGGGCGCAGTGAAAATCCTGATGGTGGTTCACATAGCACGGATCGACGACGGAACTCGAGATTCGAACCGCTCCCGTCGGCCGATCGGCGGTGCGATCGGTACCGGCTGATCACAGGGGGCGGGAACGCTGATGGACCGCGGGGACGGGAACGCCGACGAACGGGTCTGCCGGGCTCCGTCGCCCCGCTCCGAAATCGCGTTCGTTATCCGCTGGCGTCCCTGAAGACGTGTGTGACTCCCCCTGAACCTCGCTCCGACGAGGGTCGAACGCTGACGAGTCGCGGGTACCGGATCACCGTCGACGACGGCCGCGACTCGTTTTTTGCGATCTGTCTCGAAGAGCCGGACAGCGAGACAGCCTGGATCATGTCGGACACCGTCCGAACGCTGGACGACATGCGATAGGCCGTCAGCCCAGGTTTGATTCCCCGACCCGGAGGTCGGAGAGCCGTCTGCCGAGTATACGTTACTGCCGTTACTCGTCGAACCGATCCGAACACTGCCGGCAGCGTCGACTGGTCCGCTCCGTCCCGACGCCGATCATCGATCCTCCTCCTCGCCGCGCTCCTCGGTGACGGTCCGCTCTCCCTCCGGTGGGGCATCCTCCATATCGGGATGGCGCTCGTCGCCCGCTTCCGTCATCCCCTCAGTCGAGGGCTCGAGGCCCTCGCCCGTCCGCCCCTCCTCGCTCGACGCCGGTTCGTCGGGCGACCCCGGCTGTGGCCCCATAGTCCGCTGCTCGTCGCTGTCGTCTCGCTGCTCGGTGCTCTCGTCGCGCTGAATAACGGGATCAGTCCCCGCATCGGCTTGCTCGTTCGGCGACGATCGATCATCCTCGAGCCGGATCGCGGTCCCGGTGACCTCGCTCACGGCGCTCGCGTCCATCGGGACGATATTCTCCTCGCTCTCCCACTCGAGGATCGCCCGGATCGTGCTCCTCGCGTCGTCGTTCACGTCAACGTACGCCGTCTCCGTCTCAGTGGCTCTGTTGAATCGCTGTAAGGCGGTGGATTTCACTGTTTGACGGCACGTTTGATGTTGTAGACGACACACATCAGAGAAATTTCACGGAATTCTCGATACCAGCTACGCGCTCGCACGGCGTAGCCGAGCGAGCGCTTGACGGCTGAGTTGACGGTTTCGGCCATTGACCGCTGAGCGTACCGATCTTCATCAATGCGGGCGTTGTGTGCGTGATCGTACGGAGCGAAGATCCGGTGTTTGATCAGCGGGCGAATGTCGAGCTCACGGAGTCGTTCGCGGAGTTGTTGCTTGTCATAGCCCTTATCAGCGGCTAGAGACCGCAGATCGCCCGCGTTTCGGCGGGCGATCTGCTTACAGAGATCTGCATCGCTGCCTTCTAACGTCGTCGAGCAGTGAAGATCAAGCACAGCTTGCGTTGCTGTATCGACGAGTTTGGTTACTTTGAGCGTCTGAACGCAATAATTCGTTCGTTGACAGTAGTGACGGCTTGCACGATCTCGTTCATAGAACGTAGCGTCGATCGCAGCGTGCTCAGAGAGGTCGTGTAGCTGCGCCGACTGGCACAGCAACACTCGACAAACGCTCATCTCGATCCGATCAAACGCCTTACACAGCGTAGATGGTGCGGGGAGATCGGCCGTATCAAGGCCGATCTCCCCTGTTATTTGCGGCATCTCCTTCAGCAGATCAATCGTCATTCGATAGGACGTATCGAGGTAAATCCGCAGACAATGCAGGGAAACGAGGGCATAGTCGGCGAATCCGCCGCCACCTTTCGGGGCGGCGGATTCGTCTCCATCGCCAGTAACGTTTTGAGCAATCGGCACAACTACCCCAATGAAGCGGGAGATTTGGGTCATGGACAACTGAAATCTCCCGCTTCAAGACCTTCGGTTTAGCGAACCATTCCGACGCCGTCTAGTGATTCAACACAGCCGTCTCAGTTATTTTGACGGTGCCCAAGACGTCGCCGCCCGCGGTTTCGACCCGCTTGCCGACGTCGTCGTCGGTGAACGTTGCGCACATACGTCGGCATAGCGTCACTCCGGGAAAACCCGTGGTGCCTGCACTGGCCGGTCAGTCGACGACTGTCCACCGCCGTCGATGCCGGGTTACTCCCCGCCCAGATCGGCCGCCTTCTCGAGTTCGCTGCGTAAGGTCGTCGAGTCGAACTCGTGGTCGGGTCGGAGCCGGACGAAGTCGAGGAACTCCCGCGCGGCGAGCAGATGCGAGGGTTCGTAGGCGGTCGCGGCCGCGTCGACGGCCTTACGCGGCCCGATGCGGGGCTCGAGGACGGCCAGCGCACAGGCCAGATCGTAGGCCGTCGTCTCGTCGACGCGGTCGTCGTGGACGCTGGTCGCGTCGATGAAGTAGAACTCGCCGTCACAAAGTAGGATGTTCTCGGCCCGCAGGTCGCCGTGGGCGAGACCGTGTTCGTGCAGCGTCGCGAGCATCGCGAACAGTTCCGGTGCACGCTGAGCGACCATATCATCGGAGACATCGTCAAGCGACCGGAAATCTGGAAGGTACTCGAGGACGAGGACGCCGAGTCCGTTCACTTCGAAGGCGTCGATCGGTTGGGGCGCGTTGATGCCAATCTCCTGCATCCGTTCGGTCGCCGCGTACTCGTGTTCGACCATTTCGCGGGGCGTGTCGAACCGATCGAAAAAACCCTCACTGCCCGAGGAGAACGCGCCGACATTTCGACCGGTCGTCAACACCGCATGAACCAGCGCGTTCTGTCGGGAGACGATCTTGACGAACCACTCGTCGTCGATCACACACGGCGTCGAGAGCCAGTTGTCGGCCTCGAGGAACTCGACGCGGACCTCCTCGCGATCGTAGCGATCCGCCAGCGTGCGGACGACACGCTCGATGCGGCTCCACTCGATCGATCCTCGTGCGAGCCGGCGGATGTCCATACAGAACCTGTCGACGGTTAGGGTTAAATGCCCCTCGAAGTGTTACCAGGAGAACGTATTCGTTGCTGGTCAGTCCGGTCCGCAACCGTATCGTACCGGATCAGTTCGTCAGAACAGCATTATTATCACTGATACGATGCTATCATCGAATAATATGGACGCAATCGACGATCTCGGAGATGCGATCGATGTCACCCGGAACCGGCTGACACCGGTTCGGACGGGGACTTGGCTCAGGCTCGCGCTCATCGTCTTCTTCGTGAGTTCCCTCGGACTGAGCGGGCCGATGATTCCGAGCGGGGACACCGGCATGGTCACCGACGATCCGACGGTCGAGGAGCAACGGCCACAAGAACTCGAGGGGATAGCTACCGATGAGCTGGTGTTCTGGGCGCTCGTCGTCGTCGCGATCGTCTTAGTACTCTGGCTGCTCTATGAGTTTATCGCCGCGGTCATGGAGTTCGTCTTCCTCGAGTCGCTTCGGTCGTCCGAGGTCCATGTGAGACGGTACTTCGCTGGGAACTTCGGGAAGGGCTGTGGTTGTTCCTGTTTCGACTCGGTCTCCGAGTGCTGTTTGCGGTTCTCGGGATCGTCCCGGCTGCGGCCCTCCTGCTCTCGATGGAGTCGGGCATCAACGGGATCTTGGCGGGCCTGTTCTTGCTCTACCTCCTCTATGCGCTCGTCCTGGTGGTGTTCTATTCCGTCGTGATGCGATTTACCACCGAGTTCGTTACGCCGACCATGCTACTGACGGATCGCGGCGTCCTCGACGGCTGGAGCCGGTTCTGGCCGACGATGAAAGCGAACTGGAGCGACTACGGCGTCTATCTCCTGTTGGTCTGGATCCTCCAGTTCGTCGTCGGCATCGCCGCCTCGTTCGTTATCGGCTTCGCTGGTGTGCTACTGGCGATCCCGTTCGGTATCGTCATCTTCCTGCTGGTGGTCGCGTTTGATACGGTAGGACTCCTTCTGGCGGTTCTGCTTGCCATCGTCGGATTCGTTCTCTTTCTGGTCCTGGCGTCGCTGCTCTATGTCCCGATTGCGACCTACTTCCGCTACTACGCGTTGTTGCTCCTCGGCGACACCGACGCCGATCTCGATCTCATCCCCGATCGACGCGGAGCGGTCCGCGGCGGCGGACCGGTCGACGGTAGCGATCACGGTGACGGACCGGTCAACGGCGGCGATCGTGGCGACGGAGACGGCCCCTCTGGATTCGGGGCCGCCGAGTCCGATTCGGATCGCTCGAGCAACCGGAACGACACGGGTGGCTGGAACGATACGAGCGACTGGGGCGATACGGGTAGGCAGGACGATGAGGCGGATGACACCGAGTATCGAGACGAGCGAGATCGACCGGGCGACCGCGACGAAGACGACGATTACGGCTGGTGATAGGGCAGAGACGGTGCCTCGAGTACTTGGAGCCGAGACCTCGAGTACTGTGGAGTCGGTGCCTCCAGTTCGGTTCGTGGCCCTCGCCGGTGCGCTTATTTCGGACGCTAGCAAGTATCACGTATGGAGTTCGACCTGCCCGACGAACACCGGATGATCCGGGAGACCGTCAGGGACTTCTGCGAGCGGGAGATCGAGCCGATCGCCCAGGAGATTGAGGACGAGCATCGGTTCCCCGCGGAGATCTTCGAGCAACTCGCCGATCTCGATATGATGGGTGTGCCTATCGACGACGCATACGGCGGACTCGGCGGCGATACACTCATGTACGCACTGGTTGCCGAGGAACTCGGCCGCGTCTCCGGTGCGATCGGGCTCTCCTACGTTGCCCACACGTCGCTCGCGTCGAAGCCCATCGAACTGTTCGGCTCCAACGCCCAGAAAGAGCGGTGGCTGCGCCCGCTCGCTGAAGGCGAGTCCCTCGGCGGCTGGGCGCTGACCGAACCCGGAAGCGGGTCCGACGCGTCCGATATGGACACCACCGCAGTGAAAGACGGTGACATGTGGGAGCTCAATGGCACCAAGCAGTTCATCACGAACGCCTCCGAAGCGGGCTCGATCCTCGTGAAAGCGGTTACAGAGCCTGATGCGGGCTACGACGGCATCTCGACGTTCATCGTCGACCCGCACGAGGATGACGGCTTCGAGGTGACGACCGTCTGGGACAAGATGGGACTCAACGCATCGCCGACCTGCGAGATTTTACTCGAGAACGTGCGCCTCCCCGAGGATCGCCTGCTCGGCGCGGAAGGCGACGGCTGGAAGCAGACGAAGAAGACCCTCGACGGCGGCCGCATCTCGATCGCTGCGCTCTCGACGGGGCTCGCACAGGGAGCCTACGAGCACGCCAAGGAGTACAGTACGGAACGCGAGCAGTTCGGACAGCCGATCTCCGAGTTCGACGCGATCCGGGACACGATCGTCGATATGCACCGGAAGACCGAGCGAGCGCGACTCCTCACCCGCAAGGCCGCCCGAAAATACGATCAGGGGATCCGGTGACCAAGGCGTCTGCGCTAGCGAAACTCGACGCCAGCGAGGCCGCCCGCGAGGTCGCCGAGGACGCCGTTCAGGTGCTCGGCGGCTACGGCTACACGACCGATTTCGCTCCGCAACGGTTCTACCGTGACGCGAAACTCATGGAGATCGGCGAGGGAACCAGCGAAATTCAACACCTGGTCATCGGCCGGGAACTCGGGCTCTGAGCGGACCGCGAGCGATTGCTCGAGCCACGAATTGTGACGTGATCCGAATCCGCTCCACTACAATCGACATCAGCCGAGAATATCATCGATATCAGCCAGGAATGCCGTCGATATTACCCGAGAATGCCGTCGTCGCTCTCATTACCGTCGGTTTCGTTGTCGCCGCCACTCCCGTCGTCACTTTGGGTGTCGTTGCTTCCGTCCGTGTTCTCGGAGTCGTCGGTGCCCTCGTTCCCGTCGTCGGACCCGCCGTCTCCGCTCGAGGCCCCCTCGTCTACATCGGTGGTCACCGCTTCGGTGAGCGCTGAGACGTTCGGTTTCTCCTGGCGCTCGACGTACTCGGGATAGACGCCGATAGTCACGAGCAGGTCCTCGTCGGCCTCGACAGCCTCGGTGATGGAGATGTTGACGGGGACGTCCTCGCCGTCGAACTCTGCGTCAGCGGTGAACTGCGATTGGGTCGTCGACTGCTCGAGGATCGTGATATCGGAATCCTCGTCGTGGGAAATGTTGTCAATCCCGTCATAGTTGCTCCTGACGAGATCCATGAGTTCCTGCGTCGACATCTCCTCGACGGGGTTGAGTTCCTTGCCGAAGATGCTCACCTGCGGCGTTGTCAACACATTGAAGATGGCACCGCGGCGGCTACCGAGCAGCCCCATGTCGACCGACTTCTCGTGTTTGGTCATGTGATTGGTGACCGTGACGGTCTCGTTCGTCGGCCCGACGTCCCGCTCGACAGGGAGCGATTCGATGACGGTCTGTTCGTAGCCCGTTTCCTCGCGAACGCCGGTCTCAACGCCGGCGGGTGACGATTCGTGTTCGGCCATCCCAATCAATCCCAGACAGCCCGACAGACCGGCGAGGCCGGTGGCCCCGAGTCCAGCGATGACGGTTCGTCGATTCATTTCCTATAAATGGCGATTCAGTTGGTAAGTGTTTGTTGAAACGGAGACTGTCTGTCAACCCGAAAAGAGGTCAAAATACGGCCGATTCCAGACGTTCGAGACGGCGACGCGCTTCGGGGTCAGGGCCAACTGCCGGCTTCCTCGAAGGCGTTGGCGACGCGCTGAATTGCGACGACATAAGCGGCTGTTCGTGGATTCTCGAGGTCGTGTTCCTCGTAGGTCTCGACCAGCGCATCGAACGCGTCGACGATGATCGTCTCGAGTTCCTTGTTGACGCGCTCCTCGGACCAGTAGAAGCGCTGACGGTTCTGGACCCACTCGAAGTAGGAGACGGTGACGCCGCCCGCGTTCGCGAGGATGTCCGGGATGACGAAGACGTCCTTCTCCTCGAGTACCTCGTCGGCTGCAGGGGTCAGCGGCCCGTTCGCGGCTTCCGAGATGACGTCGGCCGTAACGTCCTCGGCGAGGTCGGCGTCGATCGCGTTCTCGAGTGCCGCGGGAATCAGCAGGTCGACGTCGAGGGTGAGGACGTCGTCGTTGGTGATCTCCTCCTCGCTTTCCTCGTAGCCGACGACGCTGCCGGTTTCGTTCTTGTGGTCTTTCGCTGCGACCGGATCGAACCCGTCGGAGTTGTAGATGCCCCCTGAGGAGTCGCTGGCGGCGACGACGGTTGCGCCCATCTCGTCGATCAGTTTCGCGGCGATCCAGCCGGCGTTTCCGTAGCCCTGTACGGCGACGGTCGCGCCCTCGAGATCCTTGTCGAGGTAGTCGAAGGCCTCGCGGGCGGCGAGGACGGTCGAGCGGCCAGTCGCCTCGACGCGGCCCTCACTGCCGCCGGAGTCGAGTGCTTTGCCCGTGATGACGCCCGGCTCGGTCGTGTTCTCGAGGCTCTCGTAGGTGTCTTTGATCCAATTCATCTCCCGCTGGCCCGTGTTCACGTCGGGCGCGGGAACGTCCCGGTCCTCGCCGATCAGGGGTCGCAGCTCTTTCGCGAACGAGCGAGTGAGTCGCTCGAGTTCCGCTTCGGAGTAGTCGTCCGGATCGAGCGCGATGCCGCCCTTGCCACCGCCGAGGGGGATGTCGACGATCGCGGTCTTGTAGGTCATCCAGCCGGACAGTGCCTTGACCTCGTCGCGGGAGACCTGCGGGTGGTAGCGAATGCCGCCCTTGTAGGGGCCGCGGTCGCCGTTGAACTGCGAGCGGAAGGCCGTAAAGCGCTCGAGGTCCCCGTCGTCGCGTTCGATCGTGAGATTGGTCTCGAGGACTCGCTCCGGGTGTTTGAGCCGCTCGATCACGTCGCCGTCAACGTCGAGGTAGTTTGCAGCCTCATCGATCTGCGATTGGAGGCTTTCGAACGGGTTGGCTTCGTCGGACATTGAGCGTAAGTTCCGAGGAAACAAAATAAACGTGGCGAATGCCCCTCATAGGGCATAAGTTACAATATAAGGTATTCGGATATATTTATATATTGTATAGTTGTCACGTCTTCCGGTGGGTTGACGATCGCGGCTGCCGGCAGGTTAACGATCGCTACTGACACAGTCATCCACGCGACCGATCGACAAAACGGAACGTATCTGGTCGGTGTGCCGCGTTAGGACCACGCGTCAACGGCCACGGCACGTAAACGGATTCGCTCGGCACGAGCGACCAGGGGCGCGTCAATCATCTCGCCGTCAACCGCGAAGACGCCTCGGCCCTCGGCATCGGCCTCGTCTCTGGCGTCGAGCACACGTCTAGCCCACTCAATCTGCTCGTCCGACGGGGAGAACGCCTCATTGATCGGGCCGACCTGCGCAGGGTGGATCGCTAACTTCCCGTCATAGCCGAGTTGAATCGCGAACCCGACGTCTTCGCGAAGGGCGTCTTCGTCCTCGAAATCAGACACGATGGTATCGATCGCCGTGCAGTCGTTGGCCGCGGCCGCGAGCACGACGCGTTCCCGGGCATAGAGCACTTCAGTTCCCGCTGCCGTCCGCGTCGCACCGATGTCCGCCGAGAGATCTTCCGCGCCGAAGACCAGCGCATCGGTCGCGGACACGGCCGCGATTTCGGCTGCCGCGAGGATTCCGGCGGCGCTCTCGAGCAGCGCAAAGACGGGCACCACCGTCTCATACGTTTCGAGTTCGTCGACGAGCGCGTGAATATCGTCGGCCGAGCTGACCTTCGGAAGCATGACACTATCAAGCCGGAGTTCCGTACCGTCTCTCAGCAGGGCCTCGAGGTCGTCCCCGAGCGTCGATTCCGACGCATTGACCCGAACGCAGACCTCGCAGTCGGGACCGAAATCGGGGTCGGACAGCACGTCGCGAACGGCGTCGCGGGCTTCGGTTTTGCGCTGGGGAGCGACGGCGTCCTCGAGGTCGAAGACGATTACGTCCGCTCCCGAACCGGGCGCTTTCCGGCACATCTCGGGGCGGTCACCGGGAGTGAACAGCACGCTTCTACGGACCATGCTGTTCTCTCGAACAGCCAGGGGGAAAGTCGTCAGTGTGGCGGCGAGTCGTCACCGGGCGGCGAGCCGTCACCGGTCGCTCGGACGGTATGTCTCCGCTCGGCGGTACTACAACATCGGCGGATCAACCGGATCGTCCTCGAGAGGTGCGGTGGCTTGACAACAGACACCCCTTGTTCAGAGTGAAAATCCGGCCGATACATCGGGGTGTTCGGATCCGTCTCGGTGATCGGGCGGCCAGGGTCCGTGAGGTCGTCCCACCCCTCATTCAGAGTGAAAGTGGTCCGAGATGTCGAAACTATAGTCACTACTGAAAGTCAATGCGCGCCTGATCGAACGATGGCTGTACGATCGGTGTGTCAATCGTTCCAGTTATTACTATCTGTTTCAGTCTGAACGAGGGGCGGCCCGACGAAATTCGGTTTCACGAAGTGGGAAGAGGGGGACCCACACCCCCTGTTCAGAGTGAAAATCGATTGAACGGAGCTGGGGTCGGTGGACTCGGACAAGAACGATTTCGAATCGATTCGTCCGGAAGGTGTTGGCGTATACCGTTCGTTGCGGGCCGATACACCGGTCTCTCGCCAACATATCTGTCGATTGGTCTCCGATAAATCAGTGCTGTCAATCTCTGGAAGTCGATACCTAGTCCTGTCTCCAAGATGAGTTTCCGCGATCGATGCTGAATCGATGGTATGTTCCTGCAATTTAAGCTCCTATCAAAACATATAAACCTAACAGGGAATCGGTAGCGTTCGATCGACAGTTCAGCAAACGAATTCGTGTCTGTCGGGACCAGGATTCGCAGGGGTCGGGGCCGGAACTCGCGGGGGTCAGGACCGGTGTGTCGATTGGGATCCGAACTCGCGAGGGTCGGAACCGGAACTCATGGGGTTTCGTCGATCCCGCTTGCAGAATCGTCCCAAGGATCCTTCATGACCCGTTTCAGTCTGAACGGGGGGAGGACGTTCCGGTGAGCGAAGGTTCAGTTTGCACCTAGCAGGCAATGAGCGGAAATAGAGTCTGCATGTCCGGCAGCAATGAGCGGAAATGTAGTCTCCATCTCTGACAGTGATGAGCGGAAGTTCAGTCTGCATCCGGCAGAGAGTCCAACTACTGCGTATCTCGATGAAACGGCCCATATGAGACCTCTATTCTGACCTTATCAGTCTGAACTACCTTCCATAGTTTTATAATGGACGTCTTCCAGAACAGAACTATGGCTGAGCAGACGGGTGGGGACCCGCTCTTCGAATCTCACGATCCCATCTTCAATCGGAAGGAACTCCTCCATGTCGGTCACGTTCCCGATGAGGACCGCATCGTCGGGCGTGACGACGAGATCCAATCCGTCGCCGCCGAAGTCGGTGCGATCACGCGAGGCGACCCCCCGAACAATGTGATGATCTACGGCAAAACCGGGACCGGAAAGAGTCTGATCTCTCGACACGTCGCGACGCGGGCCCAGGACGCCGCACGAGACAACGATATCGACTGTGGCGTTCTCTACGTCGACTGCTCCGAGGCAAACACGGAAACCCGCACGACGCGACAGTTAGCACTCAGTTTGAAAAAACAAACCGACTATCAGCAGAATATCCCGCTTCGGGGGGTCGGGACGATGGAATACTACCAGCACATCTGGGGGATTCTAGAGGACTGCTTCGATGCGGTCATCGTCATCTTGGACGAGATCGACAAACTGGACAACAGCAATATCTTGATGCAACTCTCGCGCGCTCGCGAGGCACGGAAGACGGACGCCTACATCGGTGTCATCGGGATTAGCAACAAGGTCCAGTATCGAGAGACGCTCGACGAACGTATCGACAGCAGCTTCGGCCATCGAGAGCTATTCTTCCATCCCTACGACGCCTCGCAACTTCGCGAGATCATGCGCAATCGTGAGGACGCCTTTCAGCCCGACGTCCTCGAGGGTGGAACGATCGAACTCTGTGCTGCTCTCGCGGCCAAGAAACACGGCGACGCGCGGAAAGCGATCGAGATCCTCAAGGAAGCCGGCGAACTCGCCCGGCGTACCGGCAGCGAGACGGTCTCGGAGGATCACATCCAGCAGGCACAGGAAGTCGCCGAAATCAATCGTATCGAAGAACTCACCAGCGGTGCGACCGTCCACGCGAAACTCGCACTGTATGCGCTCGCGAGTTGCATCATCACGGGTGATCGGGAAACGTACAAGACTCGGGAGGTCTACGAGCGCTACGTCGGTATCTGTGAACTGGTCGCCACCGATCCGATTACTGAAAACGGACTGTATCGACAGTTAAAGGAGCAGGCGTTTCTGGGCGTTATCGAGTCCGAAAAGACCGGCGGCGGTCGCTCACAGGGGAGTTACCTCCTGCATCGTCTCGTCACTGATCCGAAACACATCGTCAAGGCGGTCCGTCGGGACTCCTCGCTTGATGACCTTCCGACGTATGATCGGCTCTGCGAGACCAGTCCATCGACGGGGAGCCATGACGTCGATCTCACCTCTTTTTCGTGAGACAGTCGTGTCTCGATTTCGGAATCGGCGAGTGTCACGAAACAGCCGTCTCCTAACCACGGAATCGGCGAGGTCCGGTCCCAAATAGCGAAATCAGCGAGAGACCCCTCCACCTCGTAACTGCGCTTTCACTCTGAATCAGGGGTGGGGGTCCCGTGAAACAACGAGTCCCTGAGTAACAAGCCCCTGAATAACGAGTCCCCGAACGAGAGGCGCGGTCTTGACTCGGGCACGTCGGCTGGTAGGAGACCGCAGTTCCCCGGTTACGCGACTTCGGCGAGTTCGGATCGACGCCGAGTTCGGCGGTCGACAACCGATCCGCAGTCGGTACAGACGAGCAATCGCTCGTCGCCGACCGTCGTGGTCTCCCAGTCACCGGTGATCGGACTCTCGTGACCACACTCTGGACAGAAGAGGACAGTCTTTCGCTGCGCTGGCGGCGGGTGCGAATCGTCGTGATACGTGTATGTCGACATGGTCGTTCCTAGGAATTCGACGGGTATAGGGGTTGTGTGGGACGAACTATCGTGACGAACCGGCCCTCCTTTAGTTGGCAGCCCTGCGTACTAAGCGGTTCGTCGTAGTCAGTTCTCACATGTCTATCGAAAGTACGAATCCGGCGACGGGAGATGTCGTCGATAGCTTCGAGGAAACGTCCGACGAAGAGCGAGACGAGCGCCTTGAGCGAGCGACCGAGACCTTCGAGGAGTGGAGCGAGACGCCGATCGAAACGCGCCAGCGGCTCTTAGCGAAGGCGGCCGACGTGCTTCGGGAGAACGAGGACGAGTACGCCGAACTGATGACCGAGGAGATGGGAAAGCCGATCGGCCAGGCTCACGATGAAGTCGAGAAGTGCGCGTGGGTCTGTGACTACTACGCCGAAACCGCCGCCGAACACCTCCAAGACGAGGTCGTCGCGAGCGACGAGAGCGCTCGCACGGTCGTCGCCTACCAGCCGCTCGGCCCGGTGTTGGCGATCATGCCCTGGAACTTCCCGTTTTGGCAAGTGTTCCGCTTCGCCGCGCCCAATCTCGCGGCGGGTAACGTCGGACTGTTGAAACACGCCTCGAATGTCCCGGGCTGTGCGCGGGCCATCGAGGATGTCTTCGAGCAGGCGGGGTTCCCGGAGGGCGCGTTCACCTCCCTCCTGATCAGTTCCAGCGAGATCGACGAGGTGATCGAGGACGATCGCATTCGGGCAGTCACCATCACCGGTAGCGACGGCGCGGGCCGATCCGTCGCCGAGACCGCGGGCAGCCACCTCAAGAAGAACGTCCTCGAGTTAGGCGGGAGCGACCCCTTCGTCGTGCTCGAGGACGCACCGATGGACGAGACGGTCGAGACGGCAGTGCAGGCCAGACTCATCAACAACGGTCAGTCCTGTATCGCGGCCAAGCGGTTCGTCGTAGTCGAGGATGTCTATGACGAGTTCGTCGATCGGTTCACCGACGAGATGGCGGACCAGACCGTCGGCGATCCGATGGACGAAGATACTGACCTCGGACCACAAGCCCGCGAGGACCTCATGGCGGAACTCCACGATCAGGTCGAGGAAACGGTCGATCAGGGCGGCGAGATCGAACTGGGCGGCGAGCCAATAGACCGCAACGGTGCGTTCTATCCACCGACGGTACTGACGGACGTTCCCGAAAACGCCCCCGCGGACCAGGAAGAGCTATTCGGTCCCGTTGCGACGGTCTTCCGGGTCCCCGATGAGGAAGCCGCGATCGAGAAAGCCAACGACACCCGCTTCGGGCTCGGCGCGAGCGTCTGGACGGAAGACCTCGAGCGCGGGGAACGAGTCGCTCGCCAGTTCGAGTCCGGACTGGCGTTCGTCAACGAACTCGTCAAGTCCGATCCCCGACTCCCCTTCGGCGGCGTGAAGGACTCGGGCTACGGACGCGAACTCGCACGTCACGGGATTCGGGAATTCGTCAACACGAAGACCATCTGGGTCCAGCAGGACGCCGGTGAGGAGACCGACATGGTCGAATAATCGGGCCCTCGGACCGAGTGAAGTTCGCATTTCAATCCGTCAGAGTCCGGCCGAGCGGTAGCTATTTGATTTCGACCGACCACTCCCCGTCGGATTTAATTTCTATGTAGCCGACGTCCTCGTACGTGAACTCGGGCGGATTGTCGATGCTGCCCTCGTGGAACACGAACTGGCGAGACGCTCCCGTAGACGAGAGGATGTTGACGCTGATGCTCTCCCCGTCGTATTCACCGGACGACTGATAGGAACCGTCGAATTCGAACGGGCCGTGAACTTCGTTTCCGGTGCCGCTGATGGAGAGCGGAGGGCTTTCGCCGCTCGTATCACGCGGCTGCCGGACGGTCACCGCCCAGTCGCCGCTGGCGACGACGCTGAGCTGGTACGTCCCTTCGTCCACGCTTTGGGCCGTCTGTCCCTCGGACGCACCCGACGAGTAGGCGAACAGCGCACCGGCCTCGTCGCCGTCGTCGTCCGGGATGAGGCGGACTTCGAAGTCGCCCTCGCCCTCGTGCGTGGCGTCGACGACGGTGAGGCCGCCCTCAATGGAGACGTCCCCGATGGCCGCGTCTCCGGTCCCGGAGAATTCCTGATCGTCAGGTCCGTCCGCGGGTTCCTCTTCCTCTGGCGAATCACCTCCGTCAGTGTCGTTATCGTTACCGTCGTTATCGGCAGCACCATCGTTCCCGTCACTGCCCTCGGCCGCCTCGTCCGAGCAGCCGGCGAGTGGGAGTGTGAGACCGCTCAGTGCGACCAATCGAACGACTCGTCTCCGTTTCATTGAGGGAGGTCGTACGACGAACCACGGTTTAGGAAGTGGGCGGGTTTGCAGAAATTGAAGGCGACACCGTCGCACCGACGAGTCGGCTACGGCTAATCGGGGTTACACCGGTAGCGAGTCGAGAGTCCATCCGTTTACGGGTAGGACGAAGCCGACAGCGCCATCGAGGGAACTATCACAACATTTCGTCGATCGCGTCTTTCGCCACGGTTGCCGGCTAATACGCACGTGCCGAATCCGTCGCGGCACCGCGATCCGGGTTTCACGTCCGGCTCGATATCTCGATGCCGAGGGCCTATCGCCGACTACCGTTAGACGCCCCACGGGTACGTCTCCGGCGGCGTCTCGCCGCCCTCGATGTCGAACGGGTGGAGCGCCTCCGTCTCATCGACGTGAACGAACGCGTCGTATCGGTCCGGGAGCACCGTTCGAACGTAGTTGCCGCCCTCGTAGGCAGGATCGTAGACGACGCCGATCGCGCGGTGGCCGCGCGGGTCGGCGAGTAGCTCGCCGTCGCTGCCGAGGCCGTCGGCGACCCCGTATCCGCGCTCAAACTCGAGGATCCCATCTCCGAACCCGGCCCGGTGGAAGACGTCCTCGTAGCTGCCCGCCTTCGCTTCCGGAACCTGCATCCGCTCCATCGTTGCACCCCACTCGTCGCCGGCGATGACGTTGCCGCGGTGGGAGTCGAAGCCGACAATGGCGACGTCCGAATCGTCGTCGCAGACCTCCTCGCGGGCCAGTTGGCCGAGGTTGAGCTTCCCGCGATCCTGCATGGTCGTGGCGCGGGCGTCGCCGACGTGCGTGTTGTGCGCCCAGACGATCCCCGGTCCCTCGTGAAACTCGAGCAGCCGCTCGAGGGTCTCGCTCATGTGTCGGTCCCGAACGTTCCAAGACTCGCTGCCGCCGCGGGCCATCGCGCGGTAGTAGGACTCGGCGTTCTTCGCGACGAGAGCGTTCTGCTCGGCGGCGAAGTCGGCGAGCGGATCGTCGCCGTCGGCGGACTCACTGCGTTCGTCCGCGCGGTCGGCGTGGCGCTCGGCGACCTCTTCGCGGAGCTCGCGGAGGACCTCGAGTACTTCCTCCTCGCAATCTTCCGGAACGAGCCTGATCGACTGGGCATACTCGCGGGCATCCTCGCCGTAGGGTTCGAAACAGTGGTAGGCGTCCCTGGCGCGGTCGGCTAGCTCTGGGTCGAGATCCTGCAGGTAATCGATCACGGCGGCCATCGACTCGTAGAGGCTGTAGACGTCGAGGCCGTAGAATCCCGCTCGCTCGCCGACTGCGCGGTCCGCGTTGTAGTCGGCCAACCAGTCGAGGAATTCCGCGACCTCCCAGTTGGCCCACATCCATGTCGGCCAGCGCTCGAACGACGAGAGCACCTCGCCGGCATCTTCGGCCTCGGCTCGGCCGGTGACGTACTCCGTCACCTCGTAGCAGTCCGTCCAGTCGCCCTCGACCACAACGAATTCGAACTCGTGCTCCGCGAGCAGTCGGGCCGTCAGCCGCGCTCGCAGTTGATAATACTCCGAGGTGCCGTGAGAGGCTTCGCCAAGCAAGACCACGTCAGCGTCCGCGATCCCGTCCGCGAGATCGTCGAACCCCTCGTCGACCGCCGTTGCGCGGTCGGCGACGGCCGCTGCCACCCGATCCGGATCGGTGTCGGCCGATTCGAAGCGTTGTGCGGTCACGTGACTCACCCATACGGCGGTCGCGCTCGAGTCGGGTTTTGAATGACCCTTGCGTGCGTCGGCCACCCTTCGGCGAGCGGACGTCCGCCCGCCCGCCGACCGCGCTGCCCTTGAGCACCGAACGGACGCGGGTCATCTCGCATACTTCTCGAGGAAGAGACACGTTTTTGTGGGTACTGCGTGACTGCGAACGTATGACAGGACTGTACTACGAGGAGTTCGCGGTCGGCGAGACGATCGAACACGAGCGCCGGCGGACGATCTCTGAGAGCGACAACCAGCGCTTCTGTGAGATGACGATGAACCAGCAGCCGCTGCACCTCGACGCCGAGTTCGCGGCCGACACCGAGTTTGGCGAGCGCTTGGTCAATGGACTCTACACGATGTCGCTCGCGGTTGGCGTCTCGATCCCGGAGACGACCGACGGGACGATCGTCGCGAACCTCTCCTACGACGACGTCGAGCACCCGAATCCGGTCTTCCACGGCGATACGATTCGCGCGCAGTCGACAGTCACCGACAAGCGCGAGACCAGCGACGGCGAGCGTGGGATCGTCACCATGCACGTCGAGGCGTTCAGAGTCAACGATCGTTCCGAGAGCGAAGCGAACGGGACTTCGTCGGACGAGTCCGACGGCGCGGACGAACCGCTCGTCTGTGAGTTTGACCGGACCGTCCTCTCGCTGAAACGCGAGCACGCTGACGGTGACGGAGACGAGGAGTGACACGATGACCACCGAACCCGCAGCCGGAGACGCCGAGGGGGACCTCGAGTGGCTGTCGCTGGACGACGACGAGGCAGTGATCTGGGCCGGGGGCCCGGACCGGCGAACGCTTATTCCAGCGTTTGCGATCGGGCTCCCACTTTCGATCGTCCTGATCGGGATCGTCATCATCGCCAGCGAGTACCTCCGCGTGACGAACACTCACTACGTCGTGACGAACCGCGCGCTATACAAGAAAACGGGCGTGCTCTCGCGGGACGTCAAGCGGATCGAACACGGAAAGGTCCAGGATATCTCCTACAGCCAGAGCGCGCTGGGGACCCACTTCGGGTACGGCACCGTCGAGGTCAGTACCGCCGGCGGCTCCGGCATCGAGATGGCGTTCAAATCGGTTCCCGATCCGAGGGGCGTTCAGCAGCGCATCAGCGACCAGATCAAACGCGAGCGCGGCGAGTCCGGCGACGATCGGACGAAAGACGACGTCCTCGAGGAGATCCTCACCGAACTCCGGGCGATTCGGGCGGCTGTCGACGGCGACGGTGGCGGTCAGTCCACCGCCGAGACCGGTTCGACCGTTCGACGGAACGACGACCATCAATACGAGTATGATGGGGACCAGTCCGTCTGAGCCCGACGCGGAATCGGGAGCGAGTGTCGATAGCACGATGCAACGCGACGATCCGTCCACGTCCGACCCGTCGTGGCTCCCGCTCGAGGAGGGCGACCGCGTCCGCTGGCAGGCGGGGCCGCGGATCCAGACCGTCCTCCCGTGGGTCGCCGTCGCCATTGTCGGAACGGTGATCCTCCTGGCCGCCATCGCCGTCGAGGTGCTGCCAGTCCTCGCTATCGCCGGCATTCCGGCCGTCGTCGCACCGGCACTGTGGCAGTACGCTCGCGTCTCGCGAACGGCGTTCGTCGTCACGAACGAGGTCGCTGCGACACGACGCGGTGTCCTCGGGCGAACCGTTCGGGTCGTCTCCCTCGAGCGAATCCAGAACACGACCATCGAACAGGATCCGATCGGTCGATTCGTCGGCTACGGTACCGTCACGATCGAGACCGCGGGCGGCCGAGCACTCCGATTCCGAAATATCGAGGAGCCGGGTAAGATTCGCGATCGACTCGAGACCGAGCGCGAACGACTGACCGGCAGCGAGATTCCGGGCGGACGCGACCAGTGGGAGGCGGTCCTCGCCGAGGTCCAGGAATGGCGACGGGGTCTCGAGCGGAATCCGTGATCGACTCGAGCTCGCTCCCTCCCTCCCGCGTCGTCCGTTGTCACCGTTGACCGACGACAGGACTCCGACAGTATCGATCTGACTGAGGCGAGTTAGCGAACCACGATCGTTCCCGTCGCGATTTCCTCGTCCGATTCACACCTGTACGCTACCATCTCCTCGCTTGCAGTGAACTTGAGCCACTTCTCCTCCTCTCGGTCGTAGGTCTGCTCGGTCGCGAGTTCGTCGACGACCGAATCGTCTGCGTTCACAATTTCGAGGTTGTGAACCCCACCGTTCCCCGCAGTCCATCCGATTTCGTATGGTTCACCGGCCTCAAGTGCGAGGATCGGGTTATCGAGGTCCGCTATTAACGACAGCTCGATACCGGTCCAGCCGTTGCGCTGCGCGCCCAGTTCGATTCGAGTTCCGGGCTCGATCACCTGATAGCCCCCCGGCCCGACTTCTTTGACCCCCGCAGGCTCCTCAACAGTCGTCTCTCCGAACTGGTCGAATTTAAACTCAAGTTCGATTTCCATCGTTATTCCATCACTTTCCCCACTCTGTGTGGTCTGATACTGACGGATACGCCCCGTTTCGTCGATGAGAATGTGTCCGTCACCGTCAGTCTCCGCTCCCGGAAACGCTCTGGGTATCATCTCGGAATCGATCCCTGAGAGACGGTACTCGTGAACGGGACCTGCCTCAGTGGTTTTCGTTCCACGGTAGTCCGCGATTGGCTCTAGCATCCAGCCGTCGATTCTCTCGAGCGATTCGTCGATGAGATCGCCGGAACTTTCGTGCGTAATAGGGTCGAGATAATTGGTCGCTCTGTCGTCGCCGTCGATGTAGATCGATCGTTTCTGTCCGGGTTCAGAACCGAATCCGTAACTCGTTCTCGCAGCGCGTTCGTCGACCGGTTCGGCCTGGATATCGAATGACTTCTCGATTGATAGTTCCCTTTTGACCTCCTCGATTTCTTCAACCGTCAGGAAAACGCGGTAGTCGTATTCGCCAGTAAAGGATGTCGTTGCCATGCTCTCTCTGTGTGCCTCGAGAAGCGCGTCGAAATCGTCCACGCCATCGGAACTCAGTCCAGGTGGAAACCCGATATCTGTTGCTGCAGCGAACGGATCAAGGCAGCCTGCAAGACTAACTACGCCGAGCGTACTACAGCGACGGAGCCAGCGTCGTCGAGTCGACGTTCGATGGCGAACCATACAGTCACTCGCGTCGTAATCGTTTATAAACACGGAGAGACGTGGGACGGACGGCTGAGGGAACACCAATTGCAAAGCCGTCGTGCGATCGGGAGTACAGTGGCCATCACAGGCGACGATACAGATCAGCCGCTTGTGACCCATCGGCGAGTCCTCGTGACGATTCTCGAGTGATCAGAGAACGCTCGAGATCGTGTAGACGTTGAGAATTGCGGCGGCCAGCCACGGCACGGCGAGTCCGGCCGGAACGATCGGGCGGTACTCTCGCTCGAGGAGGAGCCGACAGACGAGCCCGACGCCGATCGCGAACGCCTTCAGTGCGAGCATCCCGGCCAGCCCGTGGCCCTCGATCGCTCCGCGAGCCGCCGGGTTCGACTCGGAGAGTCCGACGTGGAGGCCGACGAACGTCGTGATGACGTCGGCGGCCAGTGCCAGGAGGACGACCCCCAGAGCAGTCGCTCAAGGTCGACGGGCGTGACGTCGCCTGGGAGACGGTGGCGCAGGAACGCGCCCTCGGAACTCATAGGCTCCCTGCCGGAATCGAACCGGATCGTCGTGCCCCTGGGAGCACGCATCGGTTCGATCAGGCGTGGTATTGTTATGCCAGGCGTAGGACGAACCCCGTCGTCGGTAAGCCGTCATAACTGCTCGAGCCACTCGAGGACGACTGGGGAACGGTATAATTTCGAGAGACGGCGCTCGCAATTTCGTGTCACGGACCGAAACCTATCGTTCGAACAGAAATTCATCGTTCAAAGCGGGAACGGAGAAGACAGCGACGGGTCGTCAGTTCTCGAGTGCGCGCTTGAAGAAGGCGATTGCAGCGCCGAGTAGTGCAAGGTTCTGCAGGAAGGACGTAAGTTCTTCACCGCGTGACTCCGAGTCGACCGCCCAGAAGTCGTGCATGACGGGTGTGACGCCCGCGAAGAACGCGATCACGCTTCCAGCCGACAGCTTCGGAAGCTTCCAGAGCCCGATTCCGACGCTCCCACCGAGGAGGAGCCCGCTCGCTGCTGGGACGATCGAATCGGCGGACGGAACGCCTTTCGCGTCCGCATAGGCGATGCGACCCTCGAGGTTCGTGAGATTACGAACCGCGAGGGCGGCGAGCGCGCTCGCGAAGAGGAAGCGGCCCAATCGAGACGGGACACTATCGACGGTAGATTCTGAGTCCGACATCGTTGAATCATAGGGGAGAATCAGTATAATTGCTGGCATTCTCGAAGCAGTTGCCGGGATCTCGGTCAATCGACGTGACCGGCAGCGGTGAAACCTGGGTCGTCCCGCTGGACCCGTTCGTTCGAACCGTCGGTCGACGGCCCTCAGAGAATCGTCCCGTGTTTTTTGTCCGGCAGGGACTTCTCGATGTCTTCGTAGAAGTCGAATCGTGCGGCCAGTTCCTTGCGCAGCGTGCTCGGGGGGACGATTTCGTCGATGATGACCTCGCTGGCCATCCGGTGGATGTCAATGTCCTCGCGGTACTCCTCGCGGAGTTCCCGTTCCAGCCGTTCGCGCTCCTCGGGGTCGTCGATTTCGGAGAGTTTGCGCGCGTAGACGGCGTTGATCGCCGCCTCGGGGCCCATGATCGCGATCTCGCCCGACGGCAGCCCGATGACGCTTTCGGGATCGTAGGCGGGGCCGCCCATCGCGTAGATTCCTGCGCCGTAGGCCTTGCGGACGACAACGGTCTGTTTGGGGACTGTTGCCGAGGAGGTCGCGTAGATCATCTTCTTGCCCTGCTCTAAGATGCCGTCTTTCTCGACCTGCGAGCCGGCCATGAAGCCGGGCGTGTCACAGAGGTAGAGTAAGGGAATATTGAACGCGTCCGACTTCCAGATGAACTCCGCGGCCTTCTCGGCTGCATCGGGGAAGATTGCCCCGGCGCGGTGGGCGGGCTGGTTGGCGACGATGCCGACCGGACGGCCGTCGATCCGGGCGTAGGCCGTGACGATCTCCGGCCCGTAATCAGCTCGTAACTCGAAGTAGGAGCCGTTGTCGACGATCCGATCGATGACGTCGGTCATGTCGTACCCCTTGTTCGGTTGCTGGGGAACGATGGCGTCGATCCCATCCGGAGATTTCGCGGGTGCCGTCGGCTCCCGTTTCGGTGGCTTCTCGTCGGCGTTATCCGGCAGATACGTGATCAGCTGTGCCACGAGCTCGCGGGCGTGGTCCTCGTCGTCGGCGATCAGGTCTGCCGAACCCGACTCGCGCATATGGACCTGTGGCCCGCCGAGTTCCTGGAGATCGATGTCCTCGCCGGTGACCATTCGGACCATCCGCGGAGAGGCGATCGCCATCGCGGACATCCCCTCGACCATGATCGTGAAGTCCGCGAAAACCGGCGTGTAGGCCGCGCCGGCGATGCTCGGGCCGTAGAGCACGCAGATCTGGGGCACCCGCCCGGAGAGCATCGAGTGGTTGTAGTAGTACTTCCCGATCCCCTCGCGGTTGGCGAAAAAGCCCGTCTGCTGGTCGATCCGGCCGCCCGAGGAGTCCATCAGATAGAACACCGGATTCCCCGTCTTGAGCGCGCGCTGTTGCATTCGGAGGAACTTCTCGACGCCTTTGGCAGCCATACTGCCGCGCTTGACCGTGTAGTCGTTGGCCATGACGTGAACGTCTCGCCCCTCGAAGGTCGCCGCGGCCGTGATGAGCCCGTCCGCTGGCAGCCGGTCGTCAGTGTCCTCGTCCGCCTCGGCCCCGCTCGGATGCCAGTCGTCGAACGCGGCGAACTTCCCGTCCTCGAAGCGTAACTCGCTGTCCTCGCCAGAAAACCATAGCTCGAGCCGATCGCGGACGAACAGCTTCCCCTCCTCGGGCAGTTGCTCCTTGTACTTCTCGGGGCCACCCTCGAGAATGTCCGCGATTTCGTCTCGGAGTCGCTGCTCGCGCTCGCTCGGTCCGAGATCGCCATCGTCTCGCTCGGCGACACCCTCGCCGGAGTCGACGTTCGATCCGCCGTCGGCTGGTATCCCGGTTCCCCGTTCGATTTCGTGCACCGCCGTCGGTTCTGATTGGTTACCGCGGTACACCTCGACCGTCTCGCCGACGTGTTCCGCGAGAGCGGCCGCGATCGCCGTCGCCTCGTCGTCGTCGGCTCCAGCCGCGATACGAACTCGCATGCTACGTGCTGTGTTGGGCGATCACATACCGTTTTCCCCGATTCGCGATCGCTCGGGAGTCGGATCCGCCAGCTCGGCGGCGAAGAGGGGAAGAACGGAGAGATCGGATCGCGCCGAATTGAGCACCGCTGATCACCGGAACTCGCCGCGAGGGGAGGAGGATTCGCGGCCTCGGCGCGGACCGATCGAGAGTGCGTGTCTGCCTCCGTGGTCACCAACACAGAGACAACGCATACTGAACGAGGGGATGACACGAACGCTCGGGTGTAGTCGTGCAGCTATTATAATGGGGTATTTCCATCGGACGATCGCTCTCTCGAGGGACAGTCATCAATCCACTCGACCGAACAGGGACGCGATGGCTGCCATTTTGTGGGCCCGATACCTTTGGCGGCACCTGCAGGCAGAACCACTTTTATTGGATTTGCCGTTCCTTTTAACGGTTATCGATCCCGTGTCCGTGAATAGACGCTTTGGCGGAACGGGGCGCAAAGCGACCGAACACCTGCATCGCGGCATGTCGGAGGCACGCACCGATCGTCTCGTGCAGCGGCTCGCAGCGCTTCGCGACCGAATCGAGACGGGAATGGATCGGCGAGAGTTCCTACGAACCGTCGTCAGCGGCGGCTTCGCCGTCGGGATGGCCCAGTGGCTCGGCGTCGACGACTTCCTCGCCACCGACGACGGCGAGGTCCCCGTCGTCACCGCTCTCGTTAGGGACGACCCCGACGATCCGTGGTCGGTCCGAGAACGGACGCGCTCCGTCCCCGCAAAGTGGTACGCCGCCGTCAAGAAGGCCTTCGAGCTGAACGACCGACTGGCCAGAATGACCTTTACCGGCTATCTCGGCAGTGCGGTCGTTCCGGGCAGCTACGAGAGCGGGACCGCCACCGTCTCCGTCGGCCTCTCGAGTGATGGCCACTCCCTTGGCGAAATGTTCAGCGAGCTGGCAGAGGGAATCAACATCGATGCCGAGACGATCATCGACGTCGAGGAGATTCAGGACGGGCCCCAGTCCCGGGAACCTCGGTTCGCCAACACCGCGACTGACGGACGCGTTCCGAGCGGCGTTGTCTGCGAAACCCCCTCGAGCATGGCCACGCTCGGGCCGGCGCTATACCATTCAGATAGCCGACAGCGGTTCTTCGTGACGGCAGACCACGCCTTCGGCGAGAATCACGACTCGACCGATGACGCCCTCCTGTTGCCGCGCGAGGGCGACGACCCCATCGAACTGGGAAGCGTCGTCCACTACCACCCGGTTGAGGACGTCGCTGCCGTCGAGCCCAACGGCTGGATCGAGCCCGCGAGCAGGATCGACGCGCCGTCGCGACCCCGTGTGCGCGGCCAGTTCACCAAGTTCGGCTTGGCCGATCTCGTCGCCCGCGACAGGGAACTCGAGAAGGTCGGTGCCCTGAGCGGCCACACGACGGGGAAGATTCAGGGCATCGACGCGGTCACCTGCTTCACTGACGATTTCTGTCGCCGCGGACAGATCCGCTGGGGCGGCGAAATGGACCTGACCGACGGCGACAGCGGCTCCGTGAGCTATCACCGTTACCCCGAGGGCGAGGACGACGACGTGCTCGTCGCGGGGTTCAACAACGCCCGCACTTGGTGGCCCGGACAGAGCTACGTCTGGGGCGTCGGTGCCTATCGACTGACCGAGAAACATGGCTATCACTTCTGACTACCACCGGCCGGCCCGCTCTCACACTCTCACGCGCCCGACCGATTCCCTGAAGGTCCATAGATGAGTAACGATACTTCCCGACACTCCCGTTCCGACCGCGGTCCCGTCCGAACCGTCGCGAGCGGTGTCCTCAGACTCCTCGGCGACCTGCTCGCCGTTTCGCTGTGGGTACTGTTTCTGACGCTACTTTTCCTCGAGACCGCCTGGCCCCGCTGGGTGTTCTATGCCATGCTCGTGATCGGCGTCGCAGTCTACGTAACCGTAACGGCGGCCTGGACGAGAGACGGCGATAACTGATGCGACCTGAAACGCTGCGATGACCCGCAGCGTCGCTACGCGAGCGTCGCCTCGAGTCGCTCGATCAACTCCTCGTTCCCGATGTGGACCGGCGTCCGGTCGTGGAGGTCATCGGGCTCGACGGCGAGCAGCGACCGCGTGCCGTTCGAGGAGCGACCGCCGGCCCGCTCGACGACGTAGCCGATCGGGTTCCCCTCGAACTGGAGCCGGAGCTTGCCTCGGGCCGGGACTCGAGTGCCGGATAGCCGAAGGTGCCGCCGTAGCTGAGCACCTGGTTGACGTCGCCGATCAGCGCGCCGCCGTAGCGGAGTTTGAGTTCGGATTCGATCTCGCGGGCGTACTCGCGGAAGTCAGCGGGCCAGTCGGGGACGCGACCGCCGAAGCCGTAGACGACCGGCTCCGCGGGAATGGTGAGATCGTGCTCGACGACCGTCCGCTCGCCGTCGGAGAGTTCGTACTCGGTGACGATGTCGTCGGTCGCGATCACCATCGTCGTGATCGGCCCGTAGAGGACGAAGCCGGCCGCGACGAGCGTGTCACCGCGGGCCGGAAGGGCGGCGTCGTAGACGCCGAAGATCGTCCCCATCGTATTGTTCGATTTGAGGTTTGAGGAGCCATCGAGTGGGTCGACCGCGACGGCGTACGCGTCGGTCGACGAGGGATCGTCGCCGCAGTCGACGACCGTGGCGCGTTCCTCGCTGGCGTACTGGCCGATGCCGTCGATTCCGGCGATGCGATCGCCGAGCAACTCGTCGGCCCAGACGTCGGCCTCGGCCTGGGTCTCGCCGCTGGGGTTCTCCCCGTCGACCGTCCCGCGGCGGCCGATTAGCCCCTGCCGGATCTCGGTCGCCGAGCGACCGATTGTCGCCACGACGTTCTCGACAACTGGGTCGGACACCGTCATCCTATTCGGTGGCCTCGAGTGCAGCATCAGCAGTTGCCTCCTCGTAGATGACTTCCTCGAGCGCGTCGAGAAGTTTAGTCGGGTCCTCTCGCTGCCAGACGTTGCGGCCGACTGCGAGCCCGCTCGCGCCGGCGTTGACGGCGGCCTCGACGGTCGAGAGGAAGTCATAGTCGGAGGTCTTCGAGCCGCCGCTCATGACGACCTTCATGTCGCCCGCGGCCGTGCAGGCGTGCTCCATGGCGTCGGGGCTGCCGGGGTACTTAACCTTCGCAATGTCGGCACCGACCTCGAGAGCGATGCGGGTCGCGTAGGAGATGGTGCCCGGCTTGGTGTCGTTCTTGAGTCCCTGGCCACGCGGATAGGACCACATGACGACGGGGAGGTCGTACTCGCGGGCCTTCTCCTGAACTCGCCGGAACTCCTCGTACATCTCGACCTCGTGGTTCGAGCCGCTGTAGACGGTAAAGCCGACCGCGTCGGCACCAATCTCGGCCGCGTAGTCGACCGAGCAGTTGATCGCGGAGTCGGGTTCGCCCATCCACATGTTCGACGTCCCGTTGAGCTTCAAGAGGAGATTAACGTCGTCCTCGTAGCTCGGGTAATACCCCTCCGCAATCCCCTTCTGAACGGCCATCGAGGTGACGGCGTCGTGGGTCGCCGTCTCGAAGACCGTCGACGGATCGAGCTTCTCCGGTACCTCTTCGAAGTCGACGGGCCCGTGCTCGAGCCCGTGATCCATCGCCAGAATCAGTGACTTACCGTCACGAACGATCGGAGAGTCGTCGATCGGAATCATCTGTTAGACGGTCCAACAGGCCGCTATAAATCTCTGATGGTCCAAGTTATCGAAATTGAGTATAAAAGTAGTAATCACACCGATTTTGACCGCAAATCGTGATCCGTGATTGACTGATTACTGCCTGACACCGATCCGAAAAGCGACACTTCGCGCTCGAGTTGTGATCTCCGCTCCGCTCGAGTTATAATCTCTGCTCGAGTCGAGGTCAGCCGCTCGAGTCGATGCACCGGATTTCAACATCAAGCGGGTCAGTTGCTACGGAGTTCGCGCGCGTTGTGTCGCCACGTCCGGACGTGCAGGACGTTCAGTTCGAGGGCATTGGCGACGGTCATCGCGTCGATTGTCGCCAGTCGCTTGACCGATCGGACGCCGGCCTCGGCCAATGCGTCGGCGTCGTTGGGGCCGACCCCTGCGACCGCCGTGACCGACGTCGGTCTGGGATACGGCCGTTCCGACGGGGGCTCTCGCTCGAGCGCGATGGGTGCCGAGTGGTCGTATTCGAAGGTCTGCCAGTCCTCGTCGTCGCTGACGGCGATCCACTCGCGTTCGGCATCGCCCAGGCCCCGCACTTCGTTCGAGCGCCGGTCGAGGTCGCCCTCGCTCTCGAACGACCACGGCAGCGAGTAGCGCCGACGGAGGGTGTCCGCGATCGGTTCGTCGACGCCCTCGTCGAGCAACATCCGGTAGGAATACACCTTGTCGGCGATGGTGTCCGGGTCGATATCGACCGCCTCAAGGACGTCGCGCTCGCCCGGTTCGATCGCCGCGTTGGTCTCCGAATTGGGTTCCGCGTCGGTCGCGGCCTCGGCTGCCTCGGACAGCTCCGCCTCGTCAAACTCGAGTTCGACGGCGGTGTCGGTATCGGCGGCTGAGTTACCGTCATCGCTAACGTCGACGGTAATTCCGATATCGACGACACGTCCCCCCTCGTCGCTCTCAGTCGTCGTCCCCGTTTCCGTGTCGCTGACGGCGTTTTTGTTGCTCACGCGGGTCACCGGTTGTCCGTAGCTCACACTGTCTCATCTTGAAACTTATCCTCGACCGTCAGCTTCCGGACCGAACCGAACTGATGACGTGGTCCCGGCAGTGGGACCGACCAGCACGCTTACGGCTCCGACCGAGGAAGCGTTCGTATGGTTCGCGAGCAGATCGACCGGATCGGCGTCGTCGGCGCGGGAACGATGGGTAGCGGCATCGCACAGGTCGCGGCGACCGGCGGCTACGACGTCGTGATGCGCGACATCGAATCGGAGTTCGTCGAGAACGGCTTCGACACCATCGACGACAGCCTCGAGCGACTCGATACCCGAGGCGACCTCAAGGAAGAACCGGCGACGATCCGCGACCGAATCGAGGGAACGACGCTCCTCGAGGACCTCGCGGGTTGCGATCTCGTCGTCGAGGCGGCCCTCGAGGAGTTGAGCGTTAAACAGGAAATCTTCGCGGACCTCGAGCGGATCTGTGACGAAGACGTCCTGCTGGCAACGAACACGAGTACGCTCTCGATCACCTCGATCGCGAGCGACCTCGAGCACCCCGAGCGCGTGATCGGGCTGCACTTCATGAATCCGGTCCCGATCATGGAGGGCGTCGAGATCGTCGTCGGTGAGAAGACGACTGACGAGGCGACTGCGCTGGCCAACCGACTCGCCGAGGACCTCGGCAAGACGACCTGGGAGGCCGACGACAAGCCCGGCTTCGTCACGAACCGCATCCTGATGCCCTGGATCAACGAGGGAATTCGCGCGTACGACGAGGACGTCGCCACGAAGGAGGACATCGATACAGGAATGGAACTGGGGACGAACGTCCCGATGGGACCGCTCACGCTCGCCGATCATATCGGTCTCGACGTCTGTCTCCACGCGTCCGAAACACTCCACGAGGAACTTGGCGATCGATACAAGCCCGCCTACCTCCTCAAACGGAAGGTTGAGGCGGGCGACCTCGGGAAGAAGACGGGCGAGGGGTTCTACGAGTACGAGTAGTCAACCGTTGGTCACCGGACCGAACGTACTGCGCTCGACCCAATTCGTTTCAAATAGACGTAATTTATTTTAGGGTGACATCCGTATTCAGAGACGATGCGAATCAGCCGCCCCGTTGTCATCATCGTCCTCTGTAGCCTCGGCGTGGTCGGTGTCACCGCCGTCGCCGGCGCACCCCCTCCGGAGCAACTCTGTGGCGTCTGTGGTCCCAGCACCGCGAACGACGCCGAAATCACCGGTGCGACGGGCCAGGGAACGCTCGATATCTACGTCGACGAGACCGGCAACTCGCGATGGCACACTCGCGTGCCCGTCAACGAGTCGGCCGCCGAGCGATATCAGGCGAACGCGACCGCGCTCGAGGCCGCGGTCGACGACGCTTGGGCGCGGTCCCACGCCGCCGACGGTGACGTTCGGGCCGTGGAATCGACGCTCGAGAACCAGACGGTTGTTGTAAACTACACCGTGGCCGACGTGGCCAAACGCGGCGTCGGAGACACCTGGCTCCTCGTCTACTTCATGACCGGAACCTCGACCACACGCTACGAGGTCGTGGCCGAGCGAGTGACGATCCACACCCCCGACGGGACGGCGATTACAAATCACATCAGCGCCGCTGCGGTCGACGGGAACACCGCGACGTGGACCGACGACGTATTCGACGATCAGACGTACATCACCTACGGTGACGGCGGCCTCCTCGACACCGCAAGGGGGTACGCGACGATCGGTCTCGAGGTCGGTCCGACGGCGCTCGTCCACGGGGTAGCCGTCGGGTTCGTCCCCGGCGTGATGATCGGCCTCCTCGGAGTCGTGATCGGTCGTGGCACCGTCGGACGCGCTGCGTATGACGCAACGGTGGGCCGCCTCGGCTTCGAGCGACCGACGGTCGACGCGGTGACGCTCAATCGACTGGTCGTCGCCGTCGGTACCGTCGGTGCGGTCGGACTACTCGTTCTCGGGGCGGTGACGACTAGTCGGACATTTCCGCTGGACGCCGTCGTGTTGTCGTCGCTGGGATTCGGATACGCGCTGCTCGGAACGCTCACACGCCGTCTCGGCGGTCGGATCGAGACGCGCGGACTTGTCGGCCTCGCGCTACTCGCGACGATCGCCGCCGCCGGCTACACCCGACTGCTCGCCGGAGTGGTGCTCTATCCGCCGCTTCTGTTCGGATTCGCCACCGCACTCTTCCTGCCGATCGGCTACGCGTTTGAGCGCGGTCGGCGTCCGATTGCGCTCCTCGTGGCTGTCGGTATCCTTCCCAGCGCCATGCTCGCCCTCGGTGGTCCGATGAGGGTGAACGTCTTGACTGGCGTGCTCGCCATCCTCGTGTTTCTCCCGTGGTTCGTCGCCGTCGCGCTGTTTGGCTACCCGCTCGCGCTGCTCGGGCGACAACTGGCGACGACCTGAACGAAGAACCTACACGAGTACCGTTACTCGAGGAACCGGGCACCGACATCGACGTCCGCCGGCGGCATGGCACACTGGTCTTTCTTCCCGAACCAGCGATAGCGGCGGGCGGCGACAAAGTCGTAGACGCCGTCTCGGAGTCGGCGCGGGAGGAAGCGAAACGGGCCGAGCAGGGCGTAGACACCGCCGAGGTGTCTCGCAATCCGAATCGCTGCGGCGGATTTGACGTAATGGTCGTCGCCCTCGATCAGGACGATCGACTCGAGTTCGTCGGTTGGGAGACCGTGTTCGGCGAGCAACTCGTTGCCGATGTCGGACTGGAGCGAGGCGAAGCGTAGTTTCCCGTCGGTATCCCGGGGCAGAATGAACTGGACGAATCCGTTACAGAGGTTGCAAACGCCGTCGAAGAGAATAATCGGGTCGTCCGGGATCTCCGAACTCATTGGATACTGTTGGTTAGTACTGGCAGGAGTTCAACGTACCGATCGGCGAGGTATCGCCCCTACTGGTGAAGCGGCTGTTCCGCCATCTTGCTGCGGAGTTCCTCGAGGCGCGAGCGGGAGACGCCGTCCTCGAACTGCTGGAGGAGCGCGAACACCTCCGCTCGAGACACCTTGACGTCGCCCTCGCGAACGACATCCTCGGGGCGCTCGCGAAGTTCTCGGAGCGTTCCGACGGCGAGCAGGTAGGGGATCGCCCACGCGGAGAGCCGGTTGCCGTTGTGTTCGGGCACGACCTCGAGGTAGCGCTGGGCGTCGTCGAGGTAGTTCTCGGCGCGGCCTGTCACCCGCTGGATGACGTTCGTGACGCCACCGTGGTGGACCTCGTCGGTAACTGCCTCGACATCGACATCCTCCGCCGCGAGCCACTCAGCGGGAAGGTAGACGTTGTTCTCCTCATGATAGTCGTCTCCCACGTCCTTCGCGATGTTGACCAGTTGGAGGAGGAGGGCAAAGGAACGGGCGTTCTCTCGCATCTCCGTCGCTCGCTCCTGAGAGGTGCCGCGAGCGACCAGACCCGTGATCAGGGTCCCGACGGTGCCGGCGGCGTACCAGCAGTATTCCTCGAGTTCCTCGATGGTCTGGAGTCGAAGGCCACCCTCGGTGGCATACCGGTCGGTAAACATCGCCATGCCGTCGACGAGTTCGCGGACCGGCTCGCGCATGATCTCGCGGGGCTCCTCGTCGAGCGATTCGAAGGTTCGGAGGACTCGCGGCGTCTCGGCGACGACCTCCCAGTCGTCGTTTCGGTCCTCGGGAATCCACGGCTCGACATCGTGCATAAAGGTCGCGATCGATTCCTCGGCGTCCGGATCGAGCAGCCGATCGTACTCGGCGAGCAATTCAGTCTGCCTTTCCGGCGGGATATGCCCCGCGTCCTCTATCGTGTCTGCGATTCGACAGAGGAGGTACCCGACACAGATGTGTCTCGCCATCGGCTCCTCGAGCCGATCGATCGTGATCGAAAAGGTCCGCGAAACGCCGTGAACCGCATCATAACACCACTCGAGGTCGGCGTCAGTGGGGGGTTCGGGCTGGCCCGTGGTCATCTACTCGAGTTAGTTTCGTGACCATCCGGGAAAAACGCCGCGGTCGCGGCGTGATCTTCCGCCCAGCGGTGAACGCGGCTATCGGAGGGCGTCGAACTGACCTCGTCCCGGCGTATCACGACACAACTGGTATGCCGGCGAGCGGCGAAGTCACGATCGTGAGCCAGTCCATACTTATCGCCGGTTCGCACGGCCAAGTCGGACACCATATCACGGAGATACTCGGTGGAGGTAATCGGACCGCTCGAGCGATGGTCCGAAAGGAGTCCCAGACCGAGGAGATGGCGGCACTGGGTGGAGAACCGGTCGTGGCGGACCTGACCGCAGACGTCGACCACGCGGTCGAGGGCTGTGACGCGATCGTCTTCGCGGCTGGCTCCGGCGGCGAGGACGTCTACGGCGTCGACCGCGACGGTGCGATCAATCTGATCGATGCGGCCAGCGAAGCGGGCGTCGACCGGTTCGTCATGCTCAGTTCGATGGGGGCGGACGATCCAGAGTCGGGACCAGAACCCCTTCGAGACTATCTGATCGCGAAGGCCGAAGCCGACGAGTACCTCCGTAACAGCGAGTTGAACTATACGATCGTTCGGCCGGGTGAGCTGACCAACGAGTCCGGCACCGGTGAGATACGAGCGGGCGAGGACCTCGGGCTAGATTCCGGTGATATTCCCCGTGAAGACGTCGCACAGACGCTCGTGACAGCGATCGACTTCGAACCGGTGTACGGAGAGACGTTCGAAATTCTGTCGGGAGAGGAGTCGATAGAGGACGCGCTCGAGGCAGTCAGCTCGAGTTGACGGCAGACGGAAACGGTATACGAGATTTGAACCGTGAGACACCGAAAAGCGAGCATCCTGCACATACTGGAACGGGAGAGTTTCACACCCTCCCTAACCAATCCGCTCGCTACTCACGGTTCCTTCAGGTCACCGTTCGCTGGCGAGGAGATCCACACCGTTCACCCTCACAGCGCTCGCCTATCCACCGGAAGACGCATTGCGCCGTCCGAGCAGTCACTCACGAGTTTGCGACAACCTCGCGCAATTTCGTCGCGCAGTTCGCCGTCGGCTCACGGGTCGCTTCGCTCCCCGTTCGCTAACCGAGGCCGTCACTTCGTTCGGTCTCACACGGCTCGCTGCGCTACAGCGCGCGCCACCGCAGTCGAACGTCACAGTCCGCTGGAGATCCCCGGATCTGTGGCACGAATCTCGAGGGGTGCCAGCTTCTCGAGACGGTATCGACCGGAGAGCGAACAATAAAGGGGCGAGGTCGCCCATTCGAACGTATGGATTTCGCACTTTCGGCCGAGCAGCAACAGATTCGAGATATGGTCTCGGAGTTCGTCGACGAGGAGGTCGTCCCCGTCGCCGAGGAGATCGACCACGAGGATGAGTACCCTGCCGACCTCGTGAGCGAGATGGCCGAACTGGGCCTGATGGGAATGCCCTTCCCCGAGGAGTATGGCGGTGCCGGGCTGGACTATCACTCCTATGCGATCGGCCTCGAGGAGATCGCTCGGGGCTCGGGCGGCCTGGGAACGATCGTCGCCGCCCACACCTCACTGGCGGGGAACATGCTCTACGAGTTCGGCGACGAGTCACAGAAAGAGGAGTACCTGACGCCGCTGGCCGAGGGCCGGGATATCGGCGCGTTCGCGCTTTCGGAGGCCGGTGCGGGCAGCGACGTGCCGGCGATGGAGACCACCGCCCGGAAAGAGGGCGACGAGTACGTCATCAACGGCGGCAAACTCTGGATTTCGAACGGCTCCGTGGCGCAGACAGTCACGCTCTTCGCGAAGACCGATCCCGAGGCGGGCAACAAGGGCATCTCCTCCTTTATCGTCCGGCCCGAGGAGGACGACGGCTTCATCGTCGAGGGCACGGAGGACAAACTCGGCGACAAGGGCTGTCCGACCGCCGAACTGCGGTTCGACGACCTCCGTATCCCGGAATCGCGACTGCTCGGCGAGGAGGGCGAGGGCTTCGTCCACGCGCTGAAGACGCTCAACGGCGGCCGCATCACGATCGCCGCTCGCGGCGTTGGCATCGCCCGCGCGGCCTTCGAAGCGGCACGCGACTACGCCAACGAACGCGAGCAGTTCGGCCAGCCGATCGGCGAGTTCCAGTCGATCAAACACAAGCTCGCGGACATGGACACGAAGATCCAGGCCGCGAAGATGCTCATGCACAAGGCCGCGGACAAGAAGATCCGTGGCGAGGACTACATCAAGGACGCCTCCCAGGCCAAGCTCTATGCCTCCGAAGTGAGCCGCGAGGTGGCCAACGAGGGCATCCAGATCCACGGCGGCTACGGCTACACCAAGGACTTCGCCGCCCAGCGGTTCTACCGCGACGCCAAGCTCAACGAGATCTACGAGGGCACTAGCGAAGTGCTTCGGAACACGATCGGCGATCAACTGCTTGAAGAGTCATAATATAACCAACTATCTGTATGTTGGATAGTATTCAGATTGTGTATAGTTAGTAATTATATCATAGAATAATATTTATCACTTCCAGTAGGGTACAAACCTTCATGCAGTATAGATGAGGTGTGGTGATAACAGCTATCTGTTTGTTATCTGGATGTGGTAGTAATAATCTCAGAGGAGCAGTAAAAAACGATGATGAAGCGCCCAACGAGGATACTAATAAGCATTATTCGACAGATTCAATTGGATCAGAGCACGTGGAATTGGTTGGTTATATATCAAATAACGGTTCTGACGAAATAACCGCCAAAAACCACACTAACGACGTATTCAACGACATCGCACTGTTCAAGAACCTGTTCTCCGAGGTTGAAAGCGGGCAGCGAGGAACTGAAACGATCGGGGGGACAGAATACGACGTCGTGCGGTCGAATCGATTCGGTTCGGATTCCGATGCCGCAATCAACGGGACGTCTGTATACGAGCGGCTGCCCGTCAAAAACCCGTCCGAGCATCCGGAGGGTAGATACGTCGCGTACAAGCATAAAGTGATCCGCGTGGTGCTCCAGCGGGAAACCAACGAGTGAGGCGATTCTCTCGCCGTCACTGCGTCGACGTGTAACGGATCTGAACCGATCTATATTCGCGGAACCTGATAGAGGCCTAATCCCGCGGTTCAGTATCCACGAGACACTCCCGAATCCACTCGGCGTGTTCACGGACCCGCTGCTCCCCGCCATCGGTCAGCGCGTAGACGTCGTGCAGCCCCTCGGTTCGTTTCTCGACGAAGCCCGCGTCGACCAGCGCCGACAGCGAGCCGTAGAACGATTTGGGATCGAGCCGGTCGTCGTAGTGGGACTCGAGACGTGATTTTAGCTGCTGGCCGCGCAGTTCGCCGTCTTCGGCGGCGGCGAGCAGGAAACAGATGTCTCGGCGACGGCCGCTTCGAAGCCACTTGGTCATACGTCGCTGTCCGTGCGATGGATGCTCGAGCGTTACGGTTTCCGCTCTTACTCGGACTCGAGACGCCGATGGAGGGTCGCGACAACCGTCCACGCGAGGCCGCCGAGGGTGGCCGCGCCGAGCAGCGCCCGATCGCCGATCTCGAGGAAGGCGGTGCCGCCGGGCCGGCGGTCGTGGTGGAAGAGGAGCCAGCCCCGATCCGGATCGCCGAGGACGACGTCGCCGGAGCCGAAGGCGAGCGAGAGCAACACGGCGAAGAGTGCGTAGGCCGCGACCGCTGCGAGGGTGCCGACGCTGCCGGTCAGGAACCGCGCCAGGAGCGACGCCCCGGGGAGGCGGTTCACCTTCTCGTCGGTGCCGTAAATCCCGAAGCCTTGAACGTCGTCCGGCGGGTCGCCAACGCGAACGTCGGCGGGGTACTGACAGAGGACGGCGGCCATCCAGAGATCGCCGATCGACCCGGCCGCGTTCGCCGCCAGCGGGACGATCAGCAGCGGTGTGGGGACGACGACCATCGCGGCGAGACCGACGGCAGTGATCACGACGAACGGCGCGAGCAGGGCGACGAGCAGTTGATTCCGCGTATAGCTCGCGCCGCTGGTCTCCGCGTAGGCGTAGGGCAACACGAAATAGGAGACACCGATGCCATAGTTCGGCGACTCGCCGTAGCGAGCCATGAACACCCCGTGAAGCAGTTCGTGGGGGACGACCACGCAGACGAGCAGTCCGATGGAGACGGCGAGCCAGCCCACTACCGTCGGCGGCGAGGATGGCGCGATCACGATCGGCTCGAGCGAGGCCCCGCGGAGCCGCGCGAGGACGTGACCGAACGAGTAGGCGAAGCCGAAGAATCCCACCGCAGAGACGGCGAGCCACTGGATGGCGACCGATCGCGTGAGTCGAAACGTGGCAAGCGGTCGACGGGCCGAAAGGGAATCCAAACGGCTCACTGGGCGAACCCTCGAAGGCGACCGAAAAATCGGTGTCGATGTTCGCCCTCCCAAACGTCTCGACTGGAACCGACAGGTTCCCGGTGGGTGCGTCCAGACTGGTGAGTATGACCGACGATCGGATGGCCGAGGCCAACGGGATCAAGGCGACCTATGAGGAGACCGAGACGGAACGGGTCCTCGCGTTCGAACGCGACGCTGGCGAGTACGGGGCGGCCGGGACGGCCGCGATCGCACAGAACATCGAGGGGTACGCAATGTTGAAAGTGCGCCCGTCCGCGGACGGCGACGAGCTCGAGCGCTACTACGGGTTCGATATGGCTCTTGACCACGCCGGGGAGCTGCTCGGCGTCTCGCCGCACAACCTGCCGATTCCGGCAGCCGCCGAAGACATGGGGATGTAGCCGGATACGGCCGACGAAACGTAACGGAGCGATCAGACGACGAAGGCGGCGATGATGAGCAGTCCAAAGTACAGCACGACAAGGACGCCGAGCGCGTATATTCGAAAGCGCCGCAGTTCCACGCGCTCCTCACGGGCGGCCCGCTCGACGGCTGCTCGCTCCCGATCGGAGAGGCGGTCGGGATGCTCGAGCCCGCGGTGAAGCGATTCTAACTCCGCTCGCTGAAACGGCCGGTCGCAGTACGGACAGCGGACAGGCGGTTCGTCGTCCCGAAGATTGATCTCGGGACCGCCGGGAGATGCGGGCGCTGCAGTCGTGGTATCGGTTGCAGGTGCGTGACGACGCGATTCACCGGACACGATCAGCGCTACGAGGTCCGGCCCAATCCCTCTTCGGTCGGCTCTCGCGGACTGCGTCTCCGGCCGACCCACCGAACGGGTCCGTAACAGGTGGAAAAGCGAGAGCCCTAAATACGCGGAGTCGAACGGTGTAGACGAGAATAGCCGTGGCAACAGAGTCGTTCCCCCGTCCGATCGGCACGCGGCGCCGCTTTTCCGCACTGCTCACAGCGACCGCGCTGGGCGTCTACCTGCTGTTGATCGTCGGCGCGACGACTTCGCTCACGAACGCGGCCGCGTCGTGTTCGACGTGGCCAACCTGTCACGCCCCGGTCAACCCGCTGAACCAGACCGAACTCGCGATCGCGTGGGTCCACCGACTCACTGCCGTCGTCGTCGGCCTACTCGTCGCCACGACAGCGTATGCCGCCATCTTCGGTGACGCCTCGCGGCGCGTCCGAGCGACGCTCGTCGTCGCCGCCGTGCTCTACGTCGTTCAGGTGGGTGTCGGTGCCATCACCGCAACGATCGGCCCCGAAGCGGTCCTCCCCGGCCTCCACCTCGCGCTCGGCCTCGTGATCTTCTCGGGCGTCGTCCTCGCGCTCGCGTGGGACCTCGAGCTCGCGACCGGCAGCGAGGACGAGGACGGCATCGACTCGCCGGACCCCCTCGAGGAGGAAGTCCCAACCGCGTCCGAACGCACGCTTCCCGCGAGTCGACTGGATCGCGCCCAACTCACCGCTTTTGCGTACTTTCAGATGATGAAACCGCGGCTGATGTGGCTGCTCTGTCTCGTCGCCGCCGCGGGGATGGCGCTGGCCGCCGGCCCCGGCCTCGAAATCGCCACGATCATCGCGACGCTCGGCGGCGGCGTCCTCGCGATCGGTGCCTCGGGGACATTCAATCACGTCCTCGAGCGCGACGTCGACCAGAAGATGTCCCGCACCGCCGACCGGCCGCTGGCTGTCGACCTGATCCCGGTCCGGAACGCGCTGGCGTTCGGACTCGCACTGACCGCGGCGTCGCTGGCCGCGTTCCTGACGATCAATCGGCTCGCCGCGGCGCTCGGACTGGCCGCGATCGTGTTCTACAGCGTCATCTATACGCTCTTGCTCAAGCCGAATACGGTCCAGAACACGGTCATCGGCGGCGCTGCTGGCGCGTTGCCCGCACTCATCGGCTGGGCGGCTGTCACGAACGAGATCGGCTGGCCCGGGCTCGCACTTGCAGGCGTCATCTTCCTCTGGACGCCGGCGCACTTCTACAACCTCGCGCTGGCCTACAAGAACGACTACGCCCGCGGAGGGTTCCCGATGATGCCGGTCGTCCGCGGCGAGACCGTCACCCGAAAGCACATCCTCTACTACATCGCTGCGACACTCGCGAGTTCGATCGCACTGGCTTGGATCACCGACCTCGGCGCGCTGTACGCCGGCACGGTCGTGCTCTTCGGGGGGATCTTCCTCTGGGCCGCCGTGCAACTCCACTTCGAGCAAACCGAGGCCGCCGCGTTCCGGTCGTTCCACGCCTCGAACGCGTTCCTCGGGGCCGTACTGGTCGCGATTCTTATCGACGCGCTCGCGTTCTGATTCCGGCTTTCGGCAGATTCTACAGCCGGAGCGCCGCTCGTCGCTCTTCTACGTCGAGTCGATTGTGGGCGGGGAAGCGAACTCCGCAAGTACGGTGGCTACCGTCGTTCCCAGATATAGTAGCCACTGAAAGTCACTGCACACCGGATCGCACGACGGTAGCGTGGTTCGGAGCGAGCTACGTGAGCGAGAACCGCGGACTATGCGATCGGCGTGTAAATCGTTTCAGTTGGTACTATAGAACAGTCGGTCGTCGGTCCCGTCGCCCCGTCGCCCCCGTCGCCGTTCGCGAGGACGGCGAGCAGATCGACCGTCATTGCCGAACCGGTCAGCGATGGGACGATTTCCTGTAGCGCTCGTCGGTATCCATATCGAAGGAGAAGAAGGCCCGAGTCACCGGTGAACGACTGCGTGTACTCTTGAAACCCATGCGTTCACCGCAGCAATCCGTGCGTTTACCAGAGCAGGTGGGGCCAGACGAACGTAAACAGGACCCAGATGAGCCCCGTCAGGACGACGGTCATAATCGCATTCAGCACGAGTCCCGTCCGGAGCATGTGACGCTGCTTGACGTAGCCGCTACCGAACACGATTGCGTTCGGCGGCGTCGCGACCGGGAGCGCGAAGGCAAAGCTCGCGGCGATCGTCCCGGCGACCGAGAGGAAGAGTGCGGTCGAGAAGTCGGTCAGCCCGAGCGTCGCCGAGAAGACGCTGCCGAGACTGATCAGGATTGGGACGATGATGCTGGTCGTCGCAGCGTTCGACGTCATCTCGGTCAGGAAGATGACCAGCAACACGACCGCGCCGATAACGAGGACGATTGGTGCGCCGACGAGCCCGCTGAACGCCGTGTTCGCGATCCACTCCGTCGCACCTGTGTCTGCGAGGGCGTTCGCGAGCGAGATTCCCCCGCCGAACAGCAACAGCGTCCCCCAGTCGATGTCGACCAGTTCATCCCACTCCATCGTATCGGCCAGCACGAGCGCGGGAACCGCGGCGACGCCGACCATCACGTAGTAGAGCAGCCCCTGATGGCCCTCGACGCCGAAGACCGTCATCCCGTCCCCGCCGAACAGCGTCGTCAGCCAGACGCTCGAGAGGTACGGTTCGAAGAACTCGCCGAGCCCGCCGACCATCCAGAGGCCGGCCGTCGCGACGAAGATCGCCGCCACCCGCTTGCCGCGGGGATCGAGCTCGCCCATGGCCTCGAGTTGCTCTCGGGCGGTGGCTCGAGCCGCCCCGACTTCCGGAACCTCCGGCGGATACAGCACGTATGTCAAGATAAACCAGACGAGCGGGAGCGTCACGACGACGACCGGGAAACCGACGAGGAACCAGTCTGTGAACCCAATCTCGTAGTCCAGAATGGCATTGAGTTGGCCGACAAGAATCGCGTTCGGTGGCGTTCCGATGATCGTTCCAACGCCGCCGACGCTCGCAGCGTATGCGGTCCCGAGAAGCATCCCGATCTGGAGGTTCGTGAACTCGGCCGTCGATTCGGCGGCCCCACCGTCGGCAATCGTTTCAGACGCCTCAGCGTCCTGCGTCTGGGTCTGCGACGACGCGAGATCGTCGCGATCGAGCACCTGCGTGAGGACCCCGACCGCGATGGGCGTCATCATCGCGGCTGTCGCGGTGTTCGAAACCCACATCGACAACATGGCAGTCACGATCATGATCGCGAGGATCAACCGTCGCGGTGAGCTGCCCATCTTGGCGATGGAGTACAGCGCGATCCGCCGGTCGATATCGTACTTTTGAATCCCGTTCGCGAGCATGAAGCCGGCCAGGAACAGGAAGATGATGTGATCCGCGAATCCGACGAGAGCGGCGTCCATCGAGTCGTAGACGCCGGTACCGGTCAGCAACACGGGAATTGTCAGTGCGGTGACCGCCAGCGGGAGTGTGCCGCTCACCCAGAGAAAGCCGGCGAAGAACATCGTCGCAATGGCGTACTGCCCCGTCGTCGAGAGTCCCGATGGAGCGGGCGCGGCCGCGATCGCCACCATCCCGATCCCTGCAAGGAGAAATTGTAGTATTCGGCCATTTGAGCCGCCTAGCAGTCGATGTATCATTGATACAGCGAAGATTGTCACTATTATTGTTAAACTCTTCCATTTGCGAACGCGCCGCACAGTGACAGCTAGACAGCTAGAAGTGGTCGACGACCGCCCGTACCTGATCGCCAGTGAGTTCGGAGCCGTAGAGTTCCAAGAGCGTCTGTCGGCGGGAACGAGACAGCGACCGACTCCCGCTCTCGAGCATCGAGAGATGGGCCTGCACAAGTTCGTCGATTTCCCGTTCGACCGCCCGCTGGTCGTATCCGGCCGCGACCCGGAGGAGTCGCCACGCAAGTGGAGAGACCGCGTCCGGATCCGGACCGTCAGAAGCGTCCATGATAGTCAGCTACGAGAGACATGAAAGGCATCGTTGAAATGTGCTTCGTCAGGCACCGCTGAGACCCGCCATGCTCGGCGCGCCGAACGAGTCGAACCGTCGCCGTCGGTGCCGTCGCCGGTCGCCATCCGCTCTATCTGCGATGGAGGTGGACAGACCGTCGGGACCGCTTGCGTACGAGCCGGTCAGAGCGTGTAGTCGTACTCCCCGTCTTCGGTCGCGAGGAACGCCTCGAGCAGGTCGATCGTCGCCGCGATGTCGTCGACGTGGGCGGTCTCAGTCACGGTGTGGAGATACCGGGTCGGGACCGAAATCGCGCCGACGGGTTTCGCGCCCGAGGCCTGCTGGAACCCCGCTGTGTCAGTGCCGCCCGACGGCAGGATCTCGAGCTGGTGGTCGATCCCACCATCCTCGGCGAGCGACTGGAGGCGGCCGTGAAGCTTCGGGTTCGTGATGACGCTCGAGTCTTTGAGCTTGATCGCGGTCCCCTCGCCGAGTTCGGTGACGTGTTCGCCGGCGTCGAAGCCAGGGATGTCGTTGGCGACGGTGACGTCGAGGGCGAGTGCGAGGTCGGGGTCGATGTCGACGCCCAGCGTGCGAGCACCCCGCAATCCGACTTCCTCCTGGACGGTTGCACAGAAGTGAATTGTCACGTCGGGATCGGCCAGCCGGCGGGCCGCCTCGAGCATGGCGAACAGGCAGACTCGATCGTCCAGTGCCTTGCCGGTGATCGTCTCGCCGACGCGCTCGGTTGTCTGGGTCATCGTGACGAGGTCGCCGGGCGAGACGCGCTCCGCGAGATCCTCGTAGGGGAGGCCGGGATCGACGACGACGTCCTTGACCTCGGGTGTCTTCTCCCGTTCATCCTCGTCTAACGTGTGGGGCGGCGGCGAACCAATGACCGCCGGAATATCCTCGTCTTCGGCGTGGATCGTCACGCGCTGGGCCTTCAGTACTCTCGCGTCCCAGCCGCCGAGCGCGTCGAGTTCGACGAACCCGTAGCCGTCCTCGTCTCCGCGGACGTGACGCACCATGAAGCCGATCTCGTCCATGTGGGCCGCGACGGCCACCGAGTAGTCGCTCTCGCCCTCGAGCGTCCCGACGACGTTGCCCATCGCATCGGTGCGCACGCGGTCGACGCTGTCCTCGAGGTCCTGGACGACGAGTTCGCGAACGCGATCTTCGTAGCCGGGAACGCCACTCATCTCCGTCAGTTCCGTCAGGAGATCCAGATCGAACGGAACGCTTGTCATGATCTCACGTGTGGCGCGACGAGGTATAAGCGCGTGGAAACGAGCGAAACACTGCCGTGAGCCGAGACGAGAGATTCGCTCCGAGAGGTTGAGTATATTATTGCGACGGACTCCATCGCCGTAACCGCGGAGTATTAACGGATCCGTCTACTACACGTGTGTATATGAGTGACGTACGTGTCGCAGGCACAGGGCTAACGCCGTTCGGGAACAACCCCGAACGGACCGGCCGAGGGCTCTTTGCCGAAGCCAGTATTACGGCCTTCGAGGACAGCGGCGTTCCCCGGGACGACGTCGAGGCCGTCCTCTACGGGAACTTCATGGGTGAACTCTCCGAGCATCAGGGCCATCAGGGGCCGCTGATGGCCGAAGCAGCGGGGGTCCAGGCCCCCGCGACCCGCTATGAGTCCGCATGTGCCTCGAGTGGCACCGCGGTCCGAGAGGCGGTCAAACGGATTCGCAACGGCGAGAACGACGTGTTGCTCGCCGGCGGGGCAGAGCGGATGACCAACCTCGGCACCGCAGGCGCGACCGAAGCGCTCGCGATCGCCGCCGACGACCTCTGGGAGGTCCGCGCCGGCGTCACCTTCCCCGGCGCGTACGCGCTGATGGCACAGGCCTACTTCGACGAGTTCGGCGGCGAACACGAGGATCTGGCCCACATCGCCGTCAAGAACCACGCGAACGCCCTCCCCAACGAGAAAGCCCAGTACCAGCGCGCGATCGAGGTCTCGGATGTCCTCGAGGCCCCACCGGTCTCGGAACCGCTCGGTCTCTACGATGCCTGTCCGATCTCGGATGGCGCATCCGCGCTCGTGCTCACGAGCGAGTCCTACGCCGAGGAACACGACCTCGAGGCCCCGGTCGCGATCACGGGCACCGGCCAAGGCGGGGACCGGATGGCGCTGCACGACCGCGACCACCTCGCTCGCTCGCCCGCCGCACGCGAGGCCGGTGAGGAGGCCTACGCCGACGCCGGCGTCGACGCCGGTGACGTGGACTTCGCGGAGGTTCACGACTGCTTTACCATCGCCGAGGTGCTCGCGCTCGAGGCGCTCGATCTCGAGCCGATCGGTGAGGGAATCTCGGCGGCCCGCGACGGTCGGACGACCGCGGACGGCGAGATGCCGATCAATCTCTCGGGAGGGCTGAAAGCCAAGGGCCACCCGGTCGGCGCGACCGGCGCGTCCCAGATTGCCGAAGTCACCGACCTGCTGGCCGGTGAGCATCCCAACAGCGAACACGTCGACGGCGCGACGACCGGCGTCGCCCACAACGCGGGCGGCACGGTCGCGAGTGCGACCGTTCACGTTCTGGAGGTGGTGGAGGAATGAGCGACTCCGAATCGAGCGTCACCGACGCCGGCTTCGACGAGTGGCTCGCGGCCGCCGAAAACAACGACGCCTACTACCTCGAGTGTGCCAACGGGCACGGCTCCCTGCCGCCGCGTCTGGTCTGTCCCGACTGTGGATCGACCGATCTCACGGAAGTCAAATTACCCGAAACCGGCGATATTCAGACGTTCACAGTCACGCACGTCCCGACGCCGGCCTTCGAGGAGGACGCACCCTATGCGACTGCCATTGTGGACTTCGGCCCCGTTCGCCTCACTGGGCAGGTCGTCGGTATCGATCTCGAAGACGTCGAAACCGGGCTCACCGTCGAACTCGAGATCACGGTTTCGGAGACGACAGGCGAGCGCGTGATCAGCCTCCGACCGGCGTAACCCGTCCTATTTAGCCGCGACGATAGTGCATCGCTTTCTCACTCGATCGCGGAAGCCGTTTTCGGACTCGACTACTCGCCGGAGCCGATCCCGGCCCGCGGAAGTTCCGCGCTCAGATATTCGACGAACTTGTCGGGGTGTTCGGCGTGGGGCAACTGCGTCGCGTAGTCGATGACGACCAGATCGAGGTCGGCCGCCTCGGCGAGGTCCCGGCCTTCTCGGAGCGGGACGAGTTCGGCGTCGCGACCCCAGACGAGCGTTGTCGGCGTCTCGAGGGCGGCCAGCTCTGTCGCGAGGTCGAAATCGGGGTCGAGGGTGCCCGCGGCGAAGGAGGCAGGGGCGTAGCGCGCGCCGGGCTGGTGGGCGCTGTCCCAGGCGTACGTGACTTCCTCAGCACTGATCCGGTCGGAATCGTAGTAGCCGTCGCGATCGTAGAAGTACCGGATCGAGGGTTTGCTCGCGAGCAGGTTGTACAGCGTTGTGCCGACGACCGGCGTCCGGAGGAGGGTCCGGACCCACGGCCGCTCGTCGCTCGTCTCGTCGGTCGGGCAGATCAAGACGAGGCGTTCGAAGTCGGTCTCGTCGGCTGCATCGACGGCGAACGGGCCGGACAGCGAGGAGGCGACGACGATCGGCTCGTCGGTGACGTTGGCCGCGAAGTCGCGGATGAACTCGGCGTACAGCGTTGCGGAGTAGACCAGCGGCGGCCGCTCCGAGCGGCCGAATCCGGGAAGATCGACTGCGTAGACGTGGTAGTCTTCGGCCAGTTGCTCGACGATCGGCTCGAACTCGTGGCTGCTCGCGCCCGTATAGATCCCGTGAAGGAGGAGCATGTCGGGATCGTTCGGATCGCCGGCGACGGTGTAGGTCGTCTCGATTCCCCGCCAGCGATACGTCCGCTCGATGCCGACCAATGGGCTCTCGAGGTCGCTCGCACGTCGCTTGAGGAGGCGGTTCCCGAGGACGGCACCACCGACGGTTCCGAGGGCGACACCGAGGACTGTTCGGGCTTTCATAGAGGACCGTAAGCGGCCGATGGCCTTAGACTTCAGGTTCAGGGTCAGAACCTGCTAGAATCAATCCGTGGCACAGAACCGGTGGTCAGCGGCCGGACGTGAACGGGATGTGAACGCGAATTGTGCTCTTCTCCCTTGCTACTAGGTAAAGCGGGAGTTCATGTTGAGTCCCACGCTTTAGTGACGGGGGAGTTCAAGACGCAATCGTCTGCTCTGGTGGCGAGGATCCGCAAACGGACTCAATGATAGCAACCAGTAGAAGGCCGATCGCTCTTTCGTGTGCTTCTTTCCGGCGGTGAATGTGCGCCGGACGGACCGGTTGCGCGTCGTAGTCCTCGAAGCTGTCGGATGGAACACCCTCCTCTCGTTCGAGATACACGCGAACTTCGAACAGCAGCGCGTGGAGATTGATGAGCTCCTGTTCCTTCATAGCTATTCCTTATGGATGTGGGCCGGATAGCTATTTTTGAGACTGCTTTTAAGTGTAATGATCTGGGTGACAGCCTCTTCTGTTGGTTCCGTTCCATTTCACATCAAATATTTTCGTAAAACGAGGGTGTCTCACCGAAAGTGTCGTCTCTGAGACGACCGAAAATCGCCACGAAGGATCGTCTCTGCTCCCCATCGGAACGTTACTCCGCGTTCGAACCATCGCCCGTCTCGAGGTTTTCGACGCAGGCCTCGACAGGTGCGAGCACGTCGCCGGCGATCGAGTAGGGGTCGGTCTCGCCTCGCCGCACCGCGTCGGCGAGCTCGTCGATCCCACCGCTCGAGGCGAGTTCCTCCTCGAGCAGGGAGTGGACGTCCTCGCGCAACAGGGCGCGGATCTCTTCGGCGTAGCGCTGTCGAACCTTCTCGGCAAGCGTGCCGGAGTCAACGAGGTACATACGATGGTTTGCGAGTTCGTCAATGAAGGTCTCGACGCCGGTTCCTTTGGTCGCGACCGTCTCGACGATGGGCGGGGTCCAGTCCGCCGCTTCGTCGTCCGCATTGTCTTTGTCGGCGGCGTCGCCTCGGCCGTCACCGCCGCTCATCGCGTCGGCACCGTGGTGGCCGCCGCTCCCGCCCGCGAGCCCGCTTTCCTCGCCGAGATGGACCATCTCTCGCAGTTCCTGAACCGTACGATCCGCGCCGTCGCGGTCGGCCTTGTTGACGACGAATACGTCGGCGATCTCGAGGATACCGGCTTTCAGCGTCTGGATGTCGTCGCCCGATCCCGGTGGGACGAGGACGGCGACGGTGTCAGCGGTTCGGACGATGTCGATCTCGTTTTGGCCGGCACCGACGGTCTCGATGATGATCTTGTCCTTGCCGAAGGCGTCCATCGCTTTGACGGCGTCCGCCGTCGCCGTCGAGAGCCCGCCGAGGGTGCCGCGGGCGCTCATGGAGCGCACGAAGACGTCCATATCGCCCACGGTAGAGGCCATCCGGATCCGGTCCCCGAGGACGGCCCCGCCGCTAAAGGGCGAGGAGGGATCGATCGCGATGATCCCGACCGTCTCGCCGCGGTCGCGGTACTCCTCGGCGAGTTTGTCGACCAGCGTGGACTTGCCCGCGCCCGGCGAGCCGGTAATGCCGATCACGTCGGCGTTTCCCGTGTGCGCATAGAGCGCCGAGACGAGATCGCGATACCCCTGCGACCGGTTCTCGATCTTCGAGATGACCCGGGCGAGCGCGCGGTGTTCCCCTGCAAGCAGCGCCTCGAGCAGCGATTCGTCGTCGGGATCCATGGTCATCGCTGCGGCGCGTTCTCGCGAACGAAATCGATGGTCTCATCGATCGAGGTCCCGGGACCGAAGATCGCCGCGACGCCTTCCTCTTTAAGTCCGTCGCGGTCCTCCTCGGGGATGACGCCGCCGACGAGGACGAGCGTGTCGTCCGCGGCACCGTACTCCGCTAAGCCGTCCATGATCTTCGGGACGAGCGTGTCGTGAGCGCCCGAGAGAATAGAGATACCGAGCACGTCGACGTCTTCTTGCACCGCGGCCTGAACGATTTCCTCTGGGGCTTTGTGCAGTCCGGAGTAGATGACCTCGAAGCCGGCATCCCGGAACGCGCGTGCAACGACGTGAGCGCCGCGATCGTGGCCGTCGAGACCGACTTTGGCGACGAGACACCGAATCGACTCCGCGTCCTGTTCGCTACTCATACTCACCCATACCCGAGCCGACTGTTTGACTTTAACGGAAAATGGTGGTAGTTGCAACAGCAGTGGCGAACCGTTCCGCCCCGATTCGAGCCGAGAGCGCTCGCTCCCGGCCCGCACCGATCGAATCACGTGACTGTCATCTCTCAGCGAAACCGGTCCGAACCAAAGGCTAAAGAACGAAACGACCGAACATTCCGGTAATGACTATCGTTCGTCTATTGCGGAGGGATCTATCGTGGGCGTTGAAATAAAGGAAACGCGGGTGACCGACGCCGAGTTCGAGGAGATGAAGGGATTCGTCTTCGAGTACCTCGCCGCCAGCGTCGAGAAGGAAGAGGAAGGCGGCCGCATGCGCTGGTACCCTTGGCACTCAGCCGAGTACCGGCACAATCACATCCTCAACGTCGTCGATCTCGCGACCGACATCGCCGAAGCGGAGGGTGCGGACGTCGACGTCACCCGCGTCGCCGCCCTCTTTCACGACGTCGCCAAACTCGAGACCGACCAGGAACTCCACGCCGAGGCCGGCGCTCGCGTCGCCCGCGAGTACCTCGAGTCCCGCGCCGAGTATCCCGAGTCGTTCATCCAGCAGGTGTGTCGCGCCATCGAACACCACTCCTATCAGGGCGATTTGACGGATCTCGCGCTTGAGGCCCAGTGTCTCATCGAGGCCGACCTGCTCGACAAGGTCGGCGCGAACGGCACCGCCCTGATGCTGTTGCGAATGGGCTACGAGGCGCGCACGCACATGGACTGCGACGAGATGGTCGAGCGCGTCCTCGAACGGGGGTACGACGCTGCCTCGCGCGTCCAGAGCGAGACCGCCGAGGGCATCGCCCACCAGCGCCTGAAACGCGTCAAGTGGTTCCGCGAGTGGCTCGAGGACGAAATCGCCGCGTTAGGCGAGTAACCGTCGATCCGCGACCGGCCGCTCGGGCGGCGATAGCCAGCCGCTCAGACGATTCGTAGGGTTCCCAATAGGAGGAAGAGCAGCCCGAATCCCACGAGGACGACGGCGCTCAGTGCGGCGACCACGGGCGCGACGGCGTCGACGCGCTTCCCCGCTGCGACCAGCGCTGCCGGATAGGCGACAATCCAGAGGGCGATCCCACCAAAGAACCCGACCAGCAGCGCCGGTGAGCCGGTCTGGACGACTAACGTCCCCTCGAGTGCCCCACCTACGGCCGGCGCGTAGGATAACACGTCGAGCGTCCCCGGCTCGAGCAGGCCGACGCCGACGGTGAGCCAGAAGCCGATCTGGTATGGGTTGGTCAGGGAGAGGACGAACGTCTTCCGGAACCCCTTGGCAGCGGCCCGGCCGGCGTCGGTAAACGACGTGGCGGCCCGTGCTTCACTGATCGCGCCGACCGCGAAGTACACCATCAGACACCCGCCAGCGAGGTAGAGCACCGGGCGGACGACTGGAACACTGTCGAGGACGGCGACGATACCGGCGAGCGTGAGCACGAAAAAGATCACGTCCGCGAGCATCGCGCCGAGACCGGCCCGGAAGCCGGCCGCCCAGCCGCGGACCACGCTCTCCTCGGCGATGAGTGCGTTCATCGGCCCTGGCGGAGCCGCGAGGGCGAGTCCGAAGACGACGCCGGCCAGTGCAGTGACGACGAGAGAGGCCCCAAACATCAGTCTCGAGTGGACGAGCCGTCGTGAAAAGGACAGTGATCCGGTCGAAATGGGCGTTCGACGGACCCGATCACAGCCGGTTCGAGGGGCCAAGTGTGTCAGTCCGACTCCGTCGTTGGTCTCGTCTTGCCCTCGAGGATGCCGGGTGCGACCGAACATCCACAGGGCGTTGCGATCCGTTCGAGGGGACCGCGCATCGTCACCTGCTAGATCGGTCTCCCACAACGAGGGCAGTCGGGGAGCGACGCCCGTTCGCCGGTGTCGTCGGCCGAGTCGGTCACCGATCCCACCCCGGACTGGTGAGACGGGACGGCCGTTCGTTGACGGTCGCGTAGGCGCTCGAGCGCATCGGTCGAGTCAATCTGTCGGGCAATATAGTTTTACAGTCATCTTATTTTGACTTATATCTACTGAAAAGGCCGGGAAAATAGGGTGCAGTCAGGATCGTTCGACACTGATCAGAGATCCATATCGGCAACACACGAGCGCATCGGGTACGATTGTGTCCCGCCGCTCGAGCGGCGCGCAACCAGGGTCGCGACCGCGACGGTTCCGTCACCGTTTCCATCGCCGTCCCCGTTGCTCGTGCCCTCGTCAATTGGCCGTCGTCGTTCCTCGTAGGAGAGGATCGTCAGATCCAGACACGCCCGGAGCAGGTCGTTGGACCGATAGCGATAGCGGTCGCTCGAGGGACCGGCGACCGGATCGCTCGAGCGGAGGTGGTGTTCGTAGACTAACACGCCGCCGGGGGCCAGTGCCTCCTTGAGGGTCGGAAGGTGCTCGAGGGCGGCGAAGAAGCTCACGGTGATCACGTCGTAGCGCCGGTGGCCGACGTCGAAATCGGCCAGATCGGCGCGCAGCCAGTTCACGTCAACGCCTCGCTCGGCGGCCCGGGCGCGTGCCCGCTCGAGTCCGGCCTCGGCGATGTCGACCGCATCGACGTCGTACCCGTGCTCAGCCAGGAAGAGCGCGTTTCGACCGGTCCCAGTCGCGACGTCGAGCGCCCGCTCCTCGGGGAGCGTCGCGATTCGGTGCTCAAGTTCCGGAATATAGTAACCGTTAGAATTTTCGCCCGTAGGTTGTTACTGTAGACAATGGACCATCTCGACGAGATTTCCGTTGAAGAACTCCAAGACGCCCTTGACAAGGTTGAGGGAAACAAGCCGACACAACGGTTGTTAGCGGCGATTGCGTACAAGAACGGCGTGACACAGACCGAACTTGCAGAGTGGCACGACACTGGTCGAAGGACGATCTACAGTTGGCTCATGCGACTCGATACGGACGAACCGCTTGAGCAAGCCGTCTCTGATGCTCACCGATCCGGGAGAAAACGAAAGCTCTCAGAAACACAGCAAGAAGAGTTTGAACAAACCGTTCACGAACCTCCCGAGGAAGTCGGGATCGACGCGCCGGCATGGACGCCGGCGCTCGTCCAGGAGTTTCTTGAAGAAACCTACGGCGTCGAGTACTCCTATCCGAGTTGCCGGCGGTTGCTCAAAGAAGCTGGATTGAGTTACCAAAAACCGCGCCGCACAGCCGACGAAGCCGAGGAATCCGACACAGAAGAGTTCCGTGACGAACTCAAAAAAAGCGAGCGGAGATGGACGCCACAGTAGTCTGCATCGATCAGACCAAGAAATCCGTCCAGGTTGAGCCGCGTGCCGCGTGGTTTCCGCGCGGCACGCGGCCGAGCGTCGAACTTTCTGGCCAACGCGACTGGACGTGTCTGCTCGGCGCGATCACCGAAGACGGCGAGTGCTTCTTCTCACGATTCACCGAGTACGTCACTGCCGATCACGCGAAACATTTCATTCTCGCGTTATGCAAAGAATTCGAAGAAGATCTAATCATCGTGCTCGATGGAGCGCCGTATTTCCAGGCATCGGCCGTCACGGACCTGGCGGCCCGTGACGACCTCGCCTTCGTCACGTTACCGGCGTACTCTCCTGAACTCAATCCGGTCGAAGAGTGCTGGCGACAGCTCCAAACGGCTCTCAGCAATCGGTTTTTGACTCACTTGGCGAGTTAACAACGGCGATCGATACCGCACTTAATCAGCTCTCTGTACCAAAGGTGAGCAGTTATTTCTAACTCCTACTATAGGGTCGTCGGCGGGCTCGAGGTCGGCCCGTTCGTACCGTTCGTTCCATCGGTCTCGGTCGTCGCTCACGGCGACGACGGTCGGGAGACGCTTAAGACGTGGCCTCGCCGGCAGATCATGCCGTTCGGCTCGCGAACCAGTGGGCCTTTTTGTCCGGTCCCCTCCGTTCGAGAATCGGACCGACGCCGGTCGCTCGAACATATTGACGACCGTGAGCTACGATGACCCGTTTCCGAGCCGGGTGAACAGCCCCGAAATCGACGCCTTCCAGGACGACTCTGCGTCCCCGATTGCGGTGATTCCGTCCGGGCCGACGAGACAGAGCCGGCCGCTCGCGACGGCGATCGCCGTCACGTCCGTAACGGGCTCGACCGCCAGCTCCCACTTCCGGGAGCCGTCGTCGGTCGACAGCGCGGTGACGTGCCCATCGCAGGTGCCCAGACAGACGGTATCGTCGACGGCAACCGGATCGGTCGTCGGCTTACCGGCAGCGACCCGCCAGCGTTCGGCACCCGTCCTCGCGTCGACCGCGTAGACGCTCCCGTTGGTGCTGGTAGCGTAGACGTACCCGTCCACGATGGCCGGCGATGCAGCGAATCGTCCCCCAGTGTCGAACCGGAAGTGCCGCGACCCGTCGGCGGTCGATAGCGCGCAGAGGGTGCCGCCACAGCCGACGGAGACGGTTCCATCGGCGACTGCCGGTGACGTACGTACCGTCCCTCCGAGACCGAGGTCCGTCTCCCAGCGCCGGCTCCCGTCGTCGGCCTCGAGCGCGATCACACGCTCCTCACAGGCGGCATAAACGACGCCATCGTCGACGGCGACGCCGACGAGTGCGTCCTCAAGCGGTGCGGTCCAGACTGAATGGCCAGTGTCGGCGTCGATCGCGTGGAGGGTCTCGCCGCCGACATAAACCGTTCCGCCAGCAACGACCGGCGATGATCGGACGGCGGCATCTGTGCTGTATCGCCAGGCCCGTTCCCCCGTCTCGAGATCGAGCGCGTCGACCGCGGCGTCACCGCCGACGTAGACCGCGTCGCCGACCACGGCAGGCGTAGTCCGGATCGGCGCGTCGGTTTCGGCCCGCCAGCGCTCGCTCCCGTCCTCGAGGGCCAGTGCGACGACGCAGCCGTCATCGGTCGTGGCGAAGACCGTGTCGCCGACCAGCGCCGGCGGGGCGTCGATGGTACCGTCAGTTTCGACGCGCCACCGTTTGGTGGGCCGCCCGCCGAGTGCGTCCCCGTCGCCAGCGAAGCCGGTGCCCGCCGGTCCCGCTCGGGCCATCGGCCAGTCAGACTCGTCGCTCCCCTCGTCACGAGCGTCCTCGAGTCGCGCTGTCGCGGTCGTCGCTGCAGTCGAGACGGCGGGAACGGGGTCGTCGACCAGCGGCCGAATCACGGACAGTGAGTCGACCGCCTCGAGCGCCGTCAGCGTCCGAATCGCACGGGCTCGAACGCGCCCGTCGGGATCGGCGAGGCGCGAGCGGAGGCCGGCCGCGAGACGCTCCTCGTCGGCCTCGAGTGCACCGCTCGCTGCGGCGACGGTGGCCAGGGTTGACCCGGCCGTCGCCCGGACGTCGGCATCAGCGTCCGATAGGGCGGCGCGCAACTCGTCGGTTGCCGCCTTGAGTCCGTGGGGATCGTCCGCGGCCATCGTCGCGAGTGTGCGTCCGGCGGTGGCTCGCACGACCGGGCTCTCGACGGCGAGTCCAGCGGCGATCTTCGAGACACCGGTTGGCCGCAGGCTCTCGGACTCGTCGGCGAGCACCGAGAGCGCGAGGACGGCGAGCCCAGCGGCCCACGGGTCGTCCTCGACGCGCTTTCCAAGCCCGGAGAGCTGATCGTTGATTCCGTCGACGTGGCTCGGCATCTCGCCGCCGCTCACTAGCGAGGCCGCATCGAGCAGCCGATCGTCGACGCGCTCGAGCGCCTCGCTCAGTGCAGAGCCGTCGTCGTGGCCCGTGACGGCGAGCGTCCCGAGCGCCAGCGTTGCATACCCCCGGACCGCTTCGTCGTCGTCATCGACCAGGTCGACCAGTCGATCTCGGCACGTCGCTACGTCCGCCGGAGCAGCGGCCGCCAATCGAGCGATATCGCGGGCGATCGACGCCCGGTCGGCATCGGCCGACTCGAGGTCCCCGAAGAGGAGTTCCGTGACCGGTCTGCGATCGGTCGCCCCGACGACCGTCGTTAGCGTCCGCACGAGCGCTCGCCGCCGGTCGCCCGTCGCCGCCCGCAACTGCTCGACGAGCGGGGTCGCGGCCCCGGCGATCAGCTCCGGGTCGATCCGCGCGATGTCGGCGAGCGCCGTCGCAATCGCCGTCGCGCGGTCGTCGCTGTCCGAGAGAATCTCGACGACCGCCTCGAACGGCGTCGGCTCGGCCTCGATATCCGCCGCGAGGAGCATCTCGAGCGTATCAAGGGCCGCGGCACGGATCCTCGGCGTCGGATCGACGAGCAGGTCGCAGACGGCACCGACGGCGGCCGTCGTTTCGGCCCCAGTCTCGCAGTCCAGAACAGCCAGTGCCTCGCAGGCGGCGACGCGGATCCCCGCCTCGTCGGCGTCGGTCTCCGTGACGGCGAGCGCAACCGATGGCCGGCAGTCGCTGCGCGAGACGGGTGCGACCGCGGTGAGCGTCTCGCGGATCGTCTCCCGGATGCTGCGGTCCGAATCGTCGAGCGCACTGAATAGTCCGATCAGCGCTGGCCGGACATCGTCAGGGTGCGTCCCGGCGATCCTCGAGAGCGTGAGTGCAGCGTTGTTGCGGACGCTCGCGTCCTCGTCGGAGAGTCGGTCACCGAGCGATGGGACTGCCTCGCGTGCCTCTCGAGGTCGCTCGGCGGCGATCGGGACGAGATCCCGTGTGGCCGACCGCCGCACCGCCGCGCTGTCGTGGTCGAGGCGCCGACACAGCGACCGAACCGCCGGATGTGGGTCGGCGACCCCGGATTCAGCGATTTCGGCCAGCCTGCGGGCGGCGTAGCCGCGATCCCACTCGTCGTCCGCCTCGAGTCGGTCGATCAGCGCCGGGACGTCGACCTCGTCGTCGGCTTCCGCGAGCGCGCTCTCGCTCAGTGCGTCGGCCGCGTGATCACGGACCGGTTCGTGGGGATCGTCGAGTCGGTCAGCAAGTTGCGGGACGATCGGCCGGATCGAACGGGGCCGGATTTCGGCGACCGCCGCGATGGCGCGGGCGGCCTCGAACCGCACGTCGTCATCGTCATCGGCCGCGAGCACGTCCGCGAGTTCGCCGACGACGGGGGCAAGCGCCGCGGGAGTCCCATCCCCAACAGCGGCGAGCGCTGCGATACCGTGCCGTCGAACCGGCGGGTCGTCCCCTCCCAGTCGGTCCGCGAGCGGCTCGACGGCCGGCTCGACCGCGTCGGGCCGCTCCGTCGCCAGGGTCGCCAGCGCGGCAGCCGCATCGATCCGCACCGTCTCGAGGGAGTCCGCGAGTCGCTCGACGAGCGGATCGACGGCCGGGACGACTGCATCGGGAGCGCTCTCGGTAACGGCCTGGACGGCGCTGATGGTCTCCCTGCGGACGGCGGCCTCGGCGTCGAGGCTCGACGCGAGTCGGTCGACGACCTCGCCGACGGAATCGGGACGGTCCGTCGCGACGGTTTCGAGCGCCGCTGCGACGTCGGCGCGGACAGGTTCGTGCTCGTCCGTGAGCCCCGCCGCGATCGGCTCGACCGCCGTCGCGACCGCTGACGGCCGTTCGGCCGCGACGGACCGGATCGCTCGAGCGGCGTGTTCTCTGACGGCTGGCTCGTCCTCGAGACGGTCGACGAGCGGATCGACGACATCGAGGACGGCGTCGGGTTCGTATGCCGCAATCGCTGCAAGGGTCGCCGTCGCGTTCTCTCGGACCGCAACGGTCTCGTCGTCGGTTGCGGCCGTGACCTCGTCGGCGACGGGAACGACCGGCTCGGGATCGTCGGCGGCAATCGATGCGAGCGCGTCCGTTGTTCGAACACGGACGCGTTCCTCGTCGGCGGTCACGTAGGCTGCGAGTGCTGTCGCCGAATCGGAGACCGCATCCGGATCGTCGGCAGCGATCGACGCGAGCGCGTCCACCGCGTCGGCCCGTACCGCTCCCGATCCCTCGAGACGATCGGTTAGCGCCGGCGCGGCATCCCGGGTCTCCCTCGGGAAGGCGGCCGCGACGGCCGACAGCGCCGCAGCCGCGTGAGACCTGATCGCCGGGTCGTCCCCGAGACAATCGATTAGCGACTCGACCGCGGAGCGGACGTCTCCTGGTCGGTTCGATGCCTCGTTGGCCAGCGTCTTAGCGGCGTACTCTCTGACGTCGGGGTCGTCGGCCGTCAGAAACGCCTCCAGTTGATCGATGCCAACGGTGACTTCGACGCCGTCGTCCTGTCCTTCTCTCGGTCCGTTCGGAATATCGTTCAGTTCTGACATCTAAATTTCCCATCTCACGGTGTGCGTAGCCACAGCACACGCAATTGCGTTGATAGTTATACGTACAGATACACTCAGTTAATTCTATCTCCGGCAAAACGAGATTCAATAATTGGCTCGGTTCGAGCCGATACTGACTCCCATCAGGTGCAGGCCGGTCACACAACCTCGTTCGTCACGACAGATTTGACCTGTTCACGGTTACATAACGGATTTCTATGGGTGCACACGAGATATCAGCTGACGATCGCCCCGCTCTGGGGTGGACGAACGAACGGGTAGCCGAGCGATCGCGCGAGGCGACACGGCGCAGCCTGCTCGCCGCCCTCGGCGCCGCGAGCACCGGCGCGCTCGCGGGCTGTTCGACGACGCTCGGATCGGACTCGACGACGACGTTCCGCATTGGGACGCTCCGCCCACCGATCACGCTCGATCCGATCACTGCCCGGGCCATCGGGTCCGAACAGGCGATCGGACGGATCTTCGACGGGCTCTACGAATACGGCGAGGGGACCAATACCGTCCCCAAAATCGCGACCGATGAGCTCCAGTTCGAGGATGATGGCCGGACGGCCGTCGTCGAACTCGACGAACGGGCCCGGTTCCAGAACGGCCGCGAGGTGGTCGCCGACGACGTCGTCTACTCGTTTACCGCCCCGATCGAGGCGGACGCACCGACGGCGTGGCGGGTGAGCCCGATCGAGTCGATCAATGCCGTCGACGACCGCACTGTCAGGTTCACGCTCGAGGCACCGTATCCGGGCCTCGAGCACGCGCTGACGCAGCCAATCGTTCCCCGACAGGAGCGGGAAGACGACAGCGAGGCGTTCTCAACGGAGCCGGTCGGAGCCGGTCCGTTCGAGGTAGCGTCGTTCAGTGCAGAAAAGAAGACCACACTCTCCCGCTGGGACGACTACTGGGGCGAGCCAATGCCCGCGATCGACAGGCTCACCATGGCGTACGTCGAGTTCCCGATGACCCAGTTGACGAGTCTCCGAACGAACCGCAACGACGCGATCGAGCCGGTCTCGCCGCTGATCGTGAATCACGTCAGCGACGTGGCAAACGCGTCGGTGAAGCGACGCAAGGGATATACGTCGTTTTACTTCGGCTTCAACCTGAACCAGGGGCCGACGACCGATCCTCGAGTGCGGAAGGCGATCAGCTACTGCATCGACCTCGAGAAAGCGGTCGCCGACTTCGTCGAACCGATGGGCCAGCGCCAGTACAGTCCGCTCCCGCCGCAGGTCGCCAGCGACTGGAACATGCCGACCGACGAGTGGGCTGACCTTGCAAACGAGACAAACCCCGAGAAAGCCCGGCAGCTGTTCCGCGAGGCCGACGAAGCGAGCGGCCAGCTCCGCATCCTGACGTCGACGGATCCGAAACACAAGGAGCTCGGCGAAGCGCTGGCAGGCGGTCTCAGAGACGCCAGTCACGGCGCGCTCGTCGTCTCCAAGCCGGAGTCGACCTTCCTCGATACATACGTCTCCGGCTCCGAGCGCGACTACTCGGTGTTCGTCGGGGAGATCACCGGAACGCCGGATCCGGACTCGCACCTCTACCCGACGTTCCACGAGAACATGGCCGGTGTGACGAACGGAACCTTCTACCGCGAGGACGCGGTTATGGAACGGGTCATGGCGGCTCGAGAGACAGACGACCGCGAGCGGCGACGCCGGCTCTACGAGGCAGCGATCACGCGGCTGCTCGAGGATCGGGTCTGTCTACCGATCTGTTCGTTCAAAAATAGCTTCGCCGTGGACGCGGGCGTCCGGAACTTCCGTGTCCATCCGATCGCGGCGGTCAATCCGCGGCTCGCAGCGGGTGACGAGGTCGTCACGGTGAGGTCGAAATCATGAGCGAAAACGGAGACGGCGGGGGCAGGGACGGGAACGACGGCGGGAGCGGGGGCGGAGACGAGGGCGGGGGCGGAGGAGGGAACGACGGCGGCGGATTCGGCGTCGGAACGGCCGTCGCGCTGGGTGTGGGCGGTATCGTCGGCGGCGGCATCTACGCAGCGATTGGCATCGTCGTGGCCGCCGCGGGGATCCTGACGTGGTTCGCCTACAGTCTCGCAACCATCGTCGTCCTCTGTTGTGCCTACTCGTACGTCAAACTGAACGACGCGACCGATAGCAGCGGTGGGTCGGTATCCTACATCGAGGAACTCACGGGAAGATCGACGGTCGCTGGTGTCGTCGGCTGGACGCTCGTCGTCGGTTACATCGGGACGATGGCGATGTACGCCTACGCGTTCGGGATGTACGGACAGATGCTGATCGGCTTCGAATATGTCTGGGGGCTGCCGATTCGACAGTTCCTCTCGGTCGGCGTGCTCGCGGTCTTCATCGGGTTGAACCTCCTCGGTGCGAGTTCGTCGGCGGCGGTCGAACGGTATCTCGTGTTCATACAGGCGGGGATCATTGCCGTGTTCGGGCTGATCGGCCTGTGGTTCGGCGCGGCGAACTATCAACTGCGACTCGGTTTCGCGGAACTCGGGATCAATCCGATCCTCGCCGCCTCGGTCGGGTTCGTCTCGTTCGAGGGGTGGCAGCTCCTGTTTTACGATCAGGAACAGTTTGATGATCCGGACGAGACGCTCGCGAAGGGCGTGTTCATCTCGGTCCCGATCGCAGCAGCCATTTACATTCTCGTCGGGTTCGTAATCACGACCCTCCTGCCCGAAGAGGTCGTCGCCGCCCAACCTGAACCGGCGCTACTCTATGGGGCGCTGCTCATCTCGAAGTGGCTTGCGCTCGCAGTCGGACTCGCCGGGCTCATCTCGACGGCCAGCGCGATCAACTCGACGCTGTTCAGCGAGGCCATCTTCGTGAAGAACCTCATCGGCGACGACATCCTGCCCCACGAGATGGGCGACCCCGACGCCGACGCCGCCCCGAAACGGACCGTGATCGTCATCGGCGTCCTGACGGCCGCCTTTACCGTCCTCGGCAGCCTCGAGGCGGTCGTGGAGTTCGCCTCATTGGCCTTTATCGTCGTCTTCGGCGCGATGAGCGCGCTCGCACTGACAGTGCGCGATTCCGACGCGGTCGACGTCAACCCTGTGCCGCCACTGCTCGGCGTCGTCGGCTCGGCCGCGTTCTTCGTCATGCTGACATGGTACCTCTACTCACAACTCCCCGCGGTCTTCTGGCTGGTTGTCGTCATCGCGGCGGTAGTCTTCACGGTCGAAGCGATGTACTTCAAACGAGAGGAACTCTCCGAAGGCGTTCAACAGGTGGAGAAACGGGTCTGAAACGACGGGCTACTGGAACCGGCTGGGCACTACTTACGCCTTCGCCTGCCAGCTCCGGATGCGATCGGCGCTGACGCCCTCGACGTCGGACGCGACGGTGTCGGGATCGGCATCGGTCAGGTCCTCGAGGTCCTCGATCCCCGCGTCGGCGAGCTTTTCGACGGTCTTTGCACCGACTCCGTCGAGCGCCTCGAGGTCCGAGCCCGACTCGCTCTCGCGGGCTTGGAACTCCTGATAGTTACAGATCGGACAGCCCAGTTCCCAGGGCTCGTCGCCGCTGTGGATGACGAGTTCCGGCAACTCGTGCTCGTCACAGTGTTCGTCGGTGACCTCGATATCGCCGCGGCGGGGCAGCGGCAGTGAGTACTCGCAGTCGGGGTAGCGCGTACAGCCCACGAGGCGTGAGCCACTCTGGAGGGTCTTGACGGCGAGTTCGCCGCCGTGTTCCTCGCCACAGTCCGGACACTCGCCCAAGATCGGTCCCTCGCCGGCGTCCTCGGCCTTACAGAGCGGGCAGCCGTGGACGAACGTCTGCCGACCCGCGAGCATCTTGACCTCGTTGAGGCCGTGTTCCTCGCACTCATCCTCGAGGATAAGTGGCTTGCCAGTCGAGGGAAGCGGTAACGTGTTCTCGCAGTCGGGATAGCCGTCACAGCCGATGAAGTACGAGCCGTGGCGACTCCGGCGCACGAGCAAGTCCTCGCCGCACTCGGGACAGGGACCGAGTCGCTTGTCGTCTTTCAGCGACTTGCGGAGGTGGTCGCCGATCTCGTCGCGCGAGTCGGCGAGGTTCGCGAAGATCTCCTCGAGCATCTCACGAGACTCGTCTGTTACGTCGGCCAGCGTCGCCTCGCCGCTGGCAATGGCGTCCATGTCGGCCTCGAGCTGGGCGGTCATCTCCTCGCTGACGATCCGGTCGGCGTAGTTCTCGGCCGCGTCGACGACGGCCATCGCAAGCTTCGTCGGCCGCGGTGGATCGCTCTCGATGTAGCCCCGATCGTACAGCTTCTCGAGGGTGTTGTGGCGCGTCGACTTGGTCCCGATACCCATATCCTCCATCGTCTCGATGAGCCGCGACTGGCCGTATCGCCGCGGCGGCTGGGTCTCTTTGTCCTCGAGTTCGACGTCGGAGAGCGCCAGTTCCTCGCCTTCGTCGACGTCGGGGACGAAGTTCTCCGTCGTGGAGAAGTACGGATAGACGTCGTGGTAGCCGGGCTCGACGAGGCGCTTCCCATTGGACTTGAGCCGGCAGTCGTCGACCTCGGCGACGACCTTGAGGTGTTCCCAGACCGCGGCGTCGGCGACGGTCGCATAGAACCGGCGCACGACGAGTTCGAACACGTCCCACTCGTCGTCTGAGACGTCGCCGCGGGTCGGAATCTCGCCCGTCGGATGAATGGGCGGGTGGTCGGTCGTCTCCTCGTCGCCTTCAGTGGGGACGATCTCGTCGGCCTCGAGCAGCGACTCGGCGCTGTCGCCGAGTGACGGATGGCTGACGAACTCGTCTAAGAGTTCTTCGGGGTCGAGATCGTCGGGATAGACGGTGTTATCGGTCCGCGGATAGGTGATGTAACCGGCCGTGTAGAGATCCTCGGCGATCGACATCGCCCGTTTGGCTGAGTAGCCGATAGCACTCGCTGCGCGGATGAACTGGGTCGTGTTGAACGGTTCCGGCGGCGTGTCGGTTCGGGTCCGCCGGTTGACGTCGACAACCGTCGCGGCGTCTCGGTCGGCGAGCGTCTCGTAGACCTCGTCGGCGACGGTTTCGTCCCAGACGCGCTCGGCTTCGTTGTCGTCCTCGTCGCGGTAGAAGTACTGCGCTTCGAAGGACGTCTCGTCATCTCGCGGTTCCTCACCGCTCGACGTCTCCGAGGCGCGTTGCGCCTCGCTCTTCTGCAGGTCCGCGAACAGCTCCCAGTAGTCCTCGGGATCGAAGGCCTGGATCTCGCGCTCGCGGTCGACGATCAGCTTCAGCGTCGGCGACTGGACCCGGCCGACGGAGATGAAGTCGTCACCGAGTTGCCCCGCGGATAGGGAGAGATAGCGGGTGAGCGCGGCCCCCCAGATGAGATCGATGATCTGGCGGGCCTCACCGGCGGCCGCGAGATCGAAGTCGAGTTCGTCGGGTTCGTCGAACGCGCTCTGGACCTCGTTTTCCGTGATCGAGGAGAACCGAACCCGGCGAATCGGCACGTCCTCGTCGACGTTCCGGACGATGTCGTAGGCTTCCTTGCCGATCAGTTCGCCCTCGCGGTCGTAGTCAGTCGCGATCGTCACGCGCTGAGCGCGTCGGGAAAGCAATCGAAGCGTCGCGACGATGTTCTCCTTCGTGGCCGTCTTCTCGACGCTCGCATCGATCAACTCGACGGGCTCGACGTCCCGCCAGTCCGAGTACTCCGAAGGGAAGTCCACGCCGACGACGTGGCCCGAGAGCCCCACGCAGCGCTTGCCGCCCCACTCATAGACGTTGACGCCGTTCTCGCGGCTCGAGTCGTAGGTCTCGCCGCTCAGAATGTCGGCGATCCGGCGGGCCGCGTTGTCCTTTTCCGTGATTATCAGCTCCACCGCGGCTCACCTCCCACTCGTCGGGCGTCCGGTCGCAGTGCCAGCGGACGAATGTCGTTCATCGTAGCTCGTTACGATTGAGTTGTTGATAACGTTTTCGCCAAAACCGGCAGACAGCGCGGGTGTGCGTGCGGTCGCGGGCTCGCGTGAGCGAGTGCGGTCGCGTGCGCGAGGACCCCGCGGAGCCGGCAACCCGCGCCAGCGAGCCGAGCCCTTTTGTCGCGCCCGAGCGAGACTCAACGGAGAGTCACTCGTGGCAGCGACGGATCAAGACCGCAAGCGCGTCGATATGACGACGGGGGCGATTTCCCCAAACTCCTCCGTCTCGCGTGGCCGCTGGTCCTGGGGAACCTCCTCCAGACCGTCTACAACCTCGCCGATATGTTCTGGGTCGGCCGCGTGAGCAGCGACGCCGTCGCCGCCGTCTCCCTGATGTTTCCCCTCTCGTGGCTGTTCGTCTCGACCGCGATGGGGATCACCGCCGCCACCATCGCCCTGGTCTCCCAGTACGTCGGTGCCGGCGACGACCGGATGGCTGACCGCGTCGTCGCCCAGACGATTCTACTGACGCTCGCCGTCTCGAGCGTCCTCGCCGTGCTCGGATTTGCGTTCCGCCGACCGCTGCTCTCCCTGATCGGCGCTCGCGGGCCGGTGTTCGTTGAAGCACTGGCCTATATCGAGGTGATCTTCCTGGCGCTTCCCTTTACATTCCTCTTCTTCGCCTTCCGAGCCTCGCTGCAGGGCGCGGGTGATACGAAGACGGCGATGTGGCTCGTGTTCGTCTCGGCGGGGCTCAACGTCGTCTTCGATCCCTTCCTCGTCCTCGGCTGGGGGCCGTTCCCCGCGATGGGGACGCGAGGAGCAGCAATCGCGACGTTTCTCTCGCGCGGGCTCGCGACCGCCGCGGGGATCGCGATCCTGCTGGACGGCCGGTTCGGCGTTCGACTCCGACTCGGGGATCTCACGCCCGACCTCGCGCTCCTCAAACGACTGATCGACATCGGCTATCCGGCCACGTTCGACGGCTGGGCGCGCAGCTTTGCGGCGGTAGCGATGGCCGGGTTCGTCGCTCAATTCGGGGCCGCACCCACCGCGGCGTATGGAATCGGTATCCGGCTCATGTCGGTGACGTGGGCCGTCGCCGGAGCCGTTGGCCAGGCGACGGCGACCGGCGTCGGGCAGAACCTCGGTGCGGAGACGCCCGATCGAGCGGTCGCCGTCGCTCGAACTGCCACCGCGGCGACGATGGCGTTCATCTTCATCGTCGCGGCCGTCCTGTTCGCGTTCCCGGCGGCGGCCATACGGCTCTTCGTCACAGATCCCGCCGTCGTCACCGAGGGCATCGACTTCCTGCGAATTACCGCACCCTTCTGGGCGCTGTTCGCCGGCGTGATGGTCATCCAAGGCGCGTTTCGCGGGGCCGGGAACACCCGCGAGGCCATGGTTCTCTCAATCCTCTCGCGGTGGGTCTTCCGGATCCCCCTCGTCGTCGTCCTCGCCTTTTCGTGGTCCGTGACGCTCCCCGGAGTTGGCGTGACGGTCGCCGCCCTCGAGTGGGGCGTCGCGGGGATCTGGTGGGCCTTCGCTGTCGGCATGATCGCGGCCTTCCTCGTGGCCGTCGCCTGGTTCCGGCTCGGGACGTGGACCGAGGGCGTCATCGACGGAAGCGATACCCAGACTCCGGGCAGCGGTGGCGATTCTCGAGCAGAACCCACCAGCGGCGAGAGCGAGACGGATTTCGTCGACGACTGAGCCGTGTAGGTCTCCGCATTCGGTCGATGCTCGATCCGTCGACCGGCCGCGATACCGCCGTCTCATCCGGCGAGCGTATTCTCCTGTGATAACTCCACGAAAGTTGATCATGTCATGGATCCCAGCTACGACAGACTTATCACTACCGGATGGTATTACTCAGTTGTATGAGCGAATTTGAGCAGTTCAGTCAAGTCGGCGAAGCCGACGTCACCCGTGCGATCGGACAGGAGTGGACCGAGGAGTTCATGGACTTCTCGGACTCGGACGTCATCATCGTGGGCGGCGGCCCGTCGGGGCTGACGGCCGCGAAGGAACTCGCCGAGCGCGGTGTGAAGGTAATGGTCGTCGAGAAGAACAACTACCTCGGCGGCGGCTTCTGGCTCGGCGGGTTCCTAATGAACAAGGTCACCGTCCGCGACCCCGCCCAGCAGATCCTCGACGAACTCGACGTCTCGCACAAGCAGTCCCAGGATAGCGAGGGACTCTACGTCGCGAACGGTCCCGAGGCCTGTTCCGGGCTGATCAAGGCCGCCTGCGACGCCGGTGCGAAGATGCAGAACATGACCGAGTTCACGGACATCGTCATCCGCGAGGACCATCGCGTCGGCGGCATCGTCATGAACTGGACGCCGGTCCACGCCCTGCCCCGGGAAATCACCTGCGTCGATCCGATCGCCGTCGAGGCCGATCTAGTCATCGACGCGACCGGCCACGAGGCGATGGCCGTCAAGAAACTCGACGAGCGCGGCGTCCTCGACGCGCCGGGTATCGGCGATGCCGAAGAAGCAGCCACTGGGATGGATCAGACGGATTCGGACACGTACGGCGCGCCTGGCCACGACTCGCCCGGCCACGACTCGATGTGGGTCGGCAAGAGCGAGGACGCCGTCGTCGAACACACCGGCCTCGTTCACGACGGCCTGATCGCCACGGGGATGGCGACCGCGACCACCTACGGCCTCCCGCGGATGGGGCCGACCTTCGGTGCCATGCTCGTCTCCGGCAAGCGCGCCGCCCAGGAAGCGCTCGACGAACTCGAGATCGACGCCGAACCGGTCGACATCACCTCGCGCGCGGCGACGCCGGCGGACGACTGAGCGGGCCGATCACTGCCGTCACCGATCGTTTTTGACCGATTGTGTCGATCGATTTCGTCGATCGGTTGGAGTTGGTCTCATCTCATCTCGAGGGGTGGTCGCGTCGTCGCGATCGCGTCTCACGTGCTCTCCTCGAGGTATCGGTACCGGTGCCGTTTCTCGCTGCTCAGCCGTTCGAAACGGTGGCCGATCCCTCGCGAGGGACGTGTTCGTCAGGTGGGACGAAATCTACCTCAGAAATAGTGAACCGAGCGCCACCAGCTTCGCTGTCGGTCAGCGATAGCGACCAGCCGTGTGCATCGGCAATCGAGGAAACGATCGCTAGCCCCAGTCCCGTACCGCCGTCCCCTGAGTAGCCGTACTCGAACACACAGCCGCGTTCCGCCTCGGGGATTCCCGGCCCGTCGTCGGCGACGTAAAAGCCCCGCTCGAGCGGGCCGACCTGAACCGTCTCGCCGCCGTGTTCGACCGCGTTTCGAAACAGATTCTCAAACACCGTTTGCAACCGCGACGGATCGGTGCGAACGAGGTCGTCGCCGAGTTTGTTCTCAAACGCGGCCGTGCCGGTATCGCTGGTCGTCCACGCGTCCGCGACGACGTCGCGGAGGGCCACCACTTCGGGGTCGTCGATCGACTCGCCCTCCCGCGAGAGCATCAGGAGATTGTCGATGGTGTCTTCGATCCGTTCGAGCGCGATCAACACGTCCGCGACGTGATCGACATCATCGGTCGCCTGGGCCTGCTGGGCATAGCCGAGAGCAACCGAAACCGGGTTCCGCAGATCGTGGGAGAGGACGCTGGCGAACTGCTCTAACTGGTCCGTCTTCCGTTCGAGTTCGGTCGCGTACTCCTCGAGTTCGGAGATGTCTCGCATGATCAGCGCGTAGCCTCGCGGCTCTCCACCGCTCGCAATAGCGGAGGCGCTGATGCGTAACGTGCGCGTTTCTCCCTCGACGGAGACGCGAACCGTCCCGGAGAATGGTGACTCGAGCGTCCCTTCGATTCGCTCGACGATCGCCTCTGCGCCGCCTCCGTCGGCAGTCGGCTCGTCTGCTGACTTGACCAGCGCCGGGTAGATGTCCTCGAGCGTGTAGCCGACGTGGTCGTCGAGATCGGGGAAGAGTGTGTCGGCCCGGTCGTTAAAGTCGACGATCGTTCGATTGGCGTCGACGACCAGAATCGCGTCCTCGAGCGACTCAAAGATCGCGTCTCGAGCCAGCGGCGATACTGCGAACATTCGAGTTCGAAATAGCCCCATGGCGATGATGACGCCGTAGAACCCGCCGCCGTACAACCCGTACGGAAAGCCGGGTGCGGGGACGAAGCCGGTATTGGTGAACATCGTCGAGACGAAGATCGACAGCATACCGGCCAGCACCGCGGCCGCCTGCCACCGGGTGCTGCGCTCCGTGAAGAGAAACATCTGGAGGAAAAGACCGAAGCCGAAAACCGTGTAGATATTGATCAGACCGACCAGCCACACGCTGGCGGCGGTAAACTCGGGTCGCACGTAATGAAACGGTTCGGTGAGAACCACAAACTCGCTGACCATGAATCCGCCGGGGTTGATGAACCATAGTATGCCGGGCACGGCTGGACTGGCAAGCAACAGCGCCCATACTGGTTTCGTCAACCAGTACTCTCGGCCCGTGTAGTAAACGGCCAATAGGAGCCAGATAACGGGATTCACGATACCAATAAAGAACCACAGCTGGAACCAGAACGCCTGCGTCGCGGGATTCGACGAGAGCATCTGGAACGTTGCGAACGCCGCCTGGAGCGCGTGCGCCGACAGTAAGGCGATCATCACCGTTCCGGCCCGGTCGTGGGTCTGCCGGCGGACCCACCACGCGACGACAATAGAGATGAGAGCCGTCACCACCAATCCTGCGAGGTGCCCGATATAAAGCATTACACGTAAACTCGGTCGTACGGAGTTACAGCTTTCGGCCATCCGGAGTTCATTGGGACGCTTCCGGACCGTACAGCCTCCCCAAACGGGTACTACCGCGGCGACCGACCGCAACTGTTTCATCCAGTGGTACCACGTATTCATACATGGTCGAGCGAGTCATCTGCTACCGCGCGCCGTCGACGGTCGCTGCAGTCGACGAGATCGCCGACTGGCTGCAGGCACGGATCGACGCCGACGTCACCGTCCGGGATCGCTTTCTCGATGTTCACCGCACGGACGACCTCCCCGAGCGGTTCGCCGAGGCACGAGTCCCCTCGCCGTACGAACGTGAGACGGGCAATACGATGCTCGGGACGATCCGCTATGAGGAACGCGCTCTCGAGAACCCCGAACGCGAAGGCGGCGTCCTCTACGACGGTGTGCAGGTCCAGCGCGCGCTCAATGCCGCGCTCCCCGAAGAAGAACGGGGCCTCGAGACGCTGCACGTCCCGATCCTCGATCGTGCGATCGGGACGTGGGGCGACCACGACGGGCGTTGGCACAAGCGCGTGAACGTCCTCGGACAGCCGGCGCTGGTTTCGGTGCCCGGACTCTACGAGGCACCCGCCAAACCCGAAGCCTACTACAAGGAAAAGCAACGCCACGCCCTCCTTTCCGGCGACGCGCCGCCGCGGGAGGTCCTCGAGAATCAGGTCGAGGGCGACTTCCTGATCGACGACGACCCGCGGACTACGGACGCGCTGAAGGGATACGTTTTACAGACCTACCACTTCCTCGAGACCGGCGAGGCGTTCTGCGACCGCGAGGGGTGTCGGCTCTTCAACGCCCACCGTCAGTCGGAACTGATCGACGCGCAACTTCGCGACCCCGCGTTCTGTCCCGCCCACGACGACCTGTACGCCCGGTCCTGACCCGGTGACGGGACGGCGAACCGGTGCGTACTTTTGTGCGAGTATCGTTCGACAACATACAATGAGTCAAGAGTTTACCCACGAGGTCCCGGTCCGCTTTCGCGACCTCGATCCGTTAGATCACGTCAATCACGCCGTCTACGCGACCTATCTCGAGGCCGCTCGGATCGCCTACATCGAGGAAGTCCTGGGCATGCCCGAGGAGGACCTCGCCTTCGTGGTTGCGACCCTCGAGATTTCCTACGATCGGCCGATCACCTACGGCGACGAGCCAGTCGTCGCTCTCTCGATTGCGGAACTCGGCGACTCGAGTTGCACCATGGAGTATGAGATTCGCGTCGACGGCGCGGTTGTCTCGACGGCGGAGACGACGATCGTCCACGTCGATCACGAGACCGGGCGACCGACCCCGATCCCGGCCGACGTCCGCCGCCGACTCAGCGAGTACGGCGAAGTCGAAGCTCCCGCGTAACCGTCGATAGCCGCTATTGACTATCGGTTCACGCCCATCTGAACCGTCCGCCGCTATGGTATTTTCCCGCCGGTAAGCCGGACGACCCCGAACACGTGGGTTTCGTCCGCGACGGTGGCCGCGCGCTCGCGGAGACGAGCGTGGGCGGCGTCGATCTTCTCGTCGAGCCGAACGTGCGGGTCGCTTTCGTAGCGGAGTTTCGTCGTCGGCGGCGTCGAGAGGACGACGATCGCCCGGAAGGCGGCGTTAACTGGCGGGGCGTACCACTCCTGACTCCGGGCGGCGTTGGCGAGGACGACGGTGCCGTCGGGACCGACGAGGTTACACCAATCGTCGACCGCGCCCGCCGGATCCGCGAGCATGCCGACGACGAACGTCGCGAGCACGGCGTCGATATCGTTGCCGTTCGTCTCCGACACCCCGGTCTCACCACGACTACCACCGACCGGCGGCTGTGTCGCGTCTCCCTGCAGGACATGGACGTTGTCGTAGTCCGCGGTGGCCACTCGCGCCCGCTCGAGCACGGGCCGCGTGAAGTCGATCCCGATCACGGTCCCCTCGGGACCGACTCGCTCGCGGAGAGGGAGGAGGTTCGCGCCCGTTCCACAGCCCATCTCGACGACCGTGTCGCCGGGCTCGAGGCGGCAGGCGGCGGCCGCCCGCTCGCGGAGACCCGCAATACCCGGTGTTCGGCGCGCGATCAGATCGTAGAGACGTGCCCAGCGGCCGTAGAACTCCTGTGCTGATTCCGTCATTGACGCCTTCGCTATCGTGTGTCCGTTCAGATGAGCGATCGAAGCGTGTCCGCGACCGACTCCGCGTCCGGGCCGAGGACGTAGATCAGCGCCTCGATTCCCATGCCGCCGGTCTGGTACAGCACCGTCGCTTCGGGCTTGTCTTCGATCGCCGCACCGACGCTTGAGGCGACATCGTCGGATTCGTCGAACTCGACGGCCACGTGGCCCTGGTCGGTCAGTTCGTCGACCAGTTCCGTATCGTACGTGATGTTGATGGCCGCCGAGGCGTCCGCACCGTGGCGGCGGGCGGCCAGCAGCACTCGTGCGACGTGCTCGGAGACGCCGAACTCGGGGTCTGCGGGGACCGTCGCGCGCCCTTTGACGTCGAAAATTCGGCCAGGGACGCCCGCGACATCGTCGACGTCTTCAGCGTTAGGCGTGCAGGCGACCAGGTTCGATCCGACCGCGGGGATCAGGCTCGTAAATCCGCTTGCGGTCTCGAGCATCCCCAGGCCACGCCGGAGCGATGAGAGAACCCGCTCGCTGGTCCGGAGATCGCTCTCGGGGTCGTGCACGCGGAAACTCGAGCCGTGATCGGCGAGTTCCGGTACGGCCTCCTCGTGGAGTTGGGCGAGCAGGTCCCCGCCGGACTCGAGATCGCGGATCAAGACCTCGATCTCGATGAGCGCTTGCACCGGCGAGATCTCGCCGGCCGCCAGCCCGGTGCCGAGTTCGTCGACGAGATCCAGCACCCGGTCGTCCTCGGCGATACGATCATTGACCGTCACGTCGCCGTGGGCGTACTTCGAGACGGCGCTCTGGCTGATGCCGAGCACGTTGGCGACCTCGCTCTGCGTGAATCCCCGATCGCGGAGATCGCCGGCGAGCAGCGACCGCACGGTCGGAAGGAACTCGTCCACGACGATTTCTTCGACGAATTGCATTCGTTACTCAGGATACGGCGGGCGATGGGATAACTTATTGGTCCTGACGGCGGGACTGTCTGATCGCCAGCGAACGGGTACCGAAGACGAGAATAACGCGTTAGAAGACGACGGGGACGATCATCGACGCGAACTCGTAGGCGAAGACGTGGTTGAGCAGGACGTAGGTGACGACGCCGAGGAAGAGACTCAGGATCCACGCAGCGGCGGCGATGCGGCCGACTCTGGCGTGTGACGTCTGCCGGAGTTCCGCGGGCGTGTGGCTCAGTCCGAGGATCAGGGCGTAGAGGACGACTGGGACCGAGACAATCGAGAGAATGATGTGGATCGCCAGCATGACGAGATACGGATAGTAGGCTAGATCGTGACCGACGAACTCCTTCGTCCCGCCGCCGCCGACCTTGAGCAGGTAGACGACCAGAAAGCCGAGGATCAACGCGAACCCGCTGACCATCGCCAGCCGGTGTTTCTCGACCTCGCCGGCGCGAATCCAGTACCAGCCGAGCAACAAGATGGTCGTCGCGGTCGTGTTGATGACCGCGATCACGTGAGAGAGCAGATTGACCTGTGCGTTCGTCAGATCGGGATAGATCGGGATGTCTAACAGGAACGTCCCGAGCACCAGCGCGTACCCGACGATCGTCAGAAGGACCGTTGCACCCATCGGCTGCTGCCGGAGTCGCCGTCTCGCGTCAGCGGTTGCCATTATCGGACGTTAGGAACACCGCCGTATCACGCTTGCTGTTCCGGGAGCGGTCCGATACGTGCCGTCTCCGTAGCTCAGCCGTGATCGATCGGGAACCGATCGAGTCGCTCGCGACGGGAAGTCTCGAACGGGCACGATCCGTCTCGGAGAACCGTCAGTCGGCCGATTCGGTCGCGTCCTCGAGCATCACCGTGCCGTCCTGATCAACGGTGACATCATAGCCACAGAACGAAAACGAGACGGTTCCACCGGGTCTGTTCACGCCGTTGGATCGATCCGCAAAGAGGGCGTCGAGTGCCGTCGGATCGACGACGTCGTGGAGCGATTGGTAGTCCGGTGGCGAGACCGCCGTCATCGGAACGTCTTCCGCGTCGGCGACCGCTTCGATCACTGCTTGACTCGGTGCTTTGCGAGACGACGTCCCGACGCTACCGCCACCCTCCACCATCCTATCCGGGCTTTCAGAAGCCGATTGAATAAAACTGTCCTTCCGGATTCCGCACCCATGCGCAACGAGAACACGGGTTTCGATGGCAATTCAAGGCTGGTCGAAACACAGCGGCCGTTAGCTAATGTGAATCGCGGGTTTACCGGGCCGGGCTTTGGCTGCCTGCTCGTCGTCGCCGGTCGCCCGCCGAACGACGACAGCCACATCGAACTCGTCGGTGACGAGCCAGGACGCACGGTCGAGAATCGAACGCTCGCGGTCCGCACCAAGCAGGTCCCCACCGTCCCCGCCGTCCTGGCCGACGAGGTCGCCCACGAACGCCGCGACGCGCTCGTGATCGGAGTCGATGGCGAGCGAATCGTCCGCGAGAACGCGGTCGACGATCGAATCGACGGGATCGGAGCCGTCGTCCGCGACCGCAGTCCGGCTCACCAGTTCGGCGACTCGGTACTTCCACTCGGCGGCGACGACCAGTTCGATCCGCTCGGGGTCGTCGATATCGGCGACATCGACGATGTCTCGGACGTCCTCGAGCGTGCGATCGACCAGCCGGCGCTCGAGCTGGTAGGCCGACGCGTCGCGCGTCGGTTCGGGCCAGTCGGCTTCGACGGCGAGCCCCTCGCCGCGGAGTTTGTTCCAACATTCCTCGCCGAGGTGGGGTGCCATCGGGGCGATCAACGCGGCCAGCGTCAGCAGACCGCGTCGGTAGATCTCGCCGTGCGGGCGGTCGTACTCGCGGTAGCGCCGGAGCAAGCGCGCAAGTTCCCGGATCTCGGTTGCAGCCCGGTGGAACCGGAATCGTTCGTACTCTTCAGTGACCGCGGCGATCGTCCGGTCGATCTCCCGAGCGACGTAGTCGTCGTGATCCCGACGCTCGACGCGGGTGTCGCCCTCCTCGACGAAGTCCGCCGCCATCCCGTAGAGGGTCTGCTGGAGGTCGTAGGCCCCGCGAACGTTGTTGGCGGTCCACTCGAAGTCCTGTTCGGGGTGAGCCGCCGAGAGCACGAACAGTCGCGTCGTCTCCGCGCCGTACTCCTCGGGACGACGACGTTCCCCTTTGAACTGGACATCTTCTCACCGTCGTACAGCACCGTCCCCTGACTCATGAGTTCCCGAATCGGCTCTCGCCGCTCGAGGAGGCCAATATCGGCTAGCGCCTTCGTGAAGAAGCGAGTGTACAGCAGGTGGAGGATGGCGTGCTCGTCGCCGCCGACGTAGAGATCGATCGGCAGCCAGTCGTTCGCGATGTCCGTATCAAACGGTGCGTCCGCGAGGTCCGGCGAGAGGAAGCGTAGGTAGTACCACGAGGAGTCGACGAACGTGTCCATCGTGTCCGTCTCGCGACGTGCAGGGCCGCCGCAGTCCGGACAGGTCGTCTCGTTCCACTCCTCGGCTGCATCCAGCGGGTTGCCCGTCGTCCGGACAAACTCCGGCAGTTCGACGGGGAGGTCCTCGTCGGGCACGAGGACGTGGCCACAGTCGTCGCAGTGGACGACCGGGATCGGCGTCCCCCAGTAGCGCTGCCGGGAGATCAGCCAGTCCCGGAGCCGGTAGGTGACGTCGTCTACGAGCGCGTCGTGGTCTGCCACCAACCGTTCGCCGGCCGCCTCGCTCTCGAGGCCGTCGTACTCGCCGCTGTTCTCGAGGACGCCCTCGCCGGTGTATGCCGAGGTTTCGTCGGTTTTGACGTTGCTACCGCGGTCGTCTGTTTGATCGGCTCCGCCCTCGGGAACGATCACGCGCTCGACCGGCAGGTCGTGCTCGCGGGCGAAGGCGTGATCGCGCTCGTTGTGGCCGGGGACGCCCATCACGGCACCGGTGCCGACGTCCTCGAGGACGTAGCCGGCGACGTAGACCGGGAGTTCCTCGCCGGTCAGCGGGTGGATCGCGGTGGCGTCGGTTTCGACACCCGAAAAGCCGACCTCGTCGGGATCCTGCTCGCGGACGGTGTCGACGTACTCGGCGACGCTGTCGTCGTCCTCGGCCAGTTCCCGCGCCAGGTCGTGCCCGGGTGAGACGGCGAGATAGGTCGCGCCGTAGATCGTCTCCGGGCGGGTACTGAACACGTCGACGGTTCGATCACCGTCGTCTCCGTCGCCATCGGTGCCACCGTCAGTGCCGCCGTAAGCGGACACGTCGAATGTGATCCGCGCTCCTTCCTGCCGACCGATCCAGTTGCGCTGGATCTCGCGGACGCCATCGGGCCAGCCCTCGAGCTCGTCGAGTCCCTCGTGGAGTTCCTCGGCGTAGTCGGTGATCGTGAAGAACCACTGGTCGAGTTCGCGCCGCCCAACTGGCGTCTCACACCGCCAGCAGACCCGCTCGCCGTCGCTGCTCGCGGCTTCGCCGCTCCCCTGATCCGAGGACTCACTGTGTTCGTCCTCGCGCTCGACGACCTGTGCGTCGGCCAACACCGTCTCGCAGTCGGGACACCAGTTGACCGTCGCCGCCTCGTACTCGACGAGCCCCGCATCGTAAAGCCGCTTGAACAGCCACTGATTCCACTGATAGTACTCGGGCTCGCAGGTCGTGATCTCCCGCGACCAGTCGTAGCCAAAGCCCATCGTCTCGAGTTCCTCGCGCATGCGCCGGATACACGCCTGCGTCCAGGACTCGGGGTCGGTCGCTCGGTCGAAGGCCGCGTTTTCGGCGGGAAGACCGAAGGCGTCCCACCCCATTGGGTGGAGGACGTCGTCGCCCTGCATGCGACGATAGCGCGAGTAGGCGTCCGTAATCGCGTAGTTTCGGACGTGCCCCATATGGAGCGTGCCCGACGTGTAGGGAAACATGCCGAGGACGTAGGTCGGATCCGTGGCGTCGGCATCGAGCGCGTAGACGTCGTCGCGCTCCCAGACGTACTGCCAAAACTCCTGTACCTGCGCGTGATCGTAATGACTCGTCATTGTCGGCGAGGTCCGTTGGCGCTTACTCGGGGTGCCTGCTATATGATTGTTCGGCCACCCGGCGAAGCGAGGGGTTCGACAACAGCGGACATGTCGTTTTGAACGGCATCGTCGCGGCTCCTCGAGTAGGATTTCGATATGCGGGGGTCGCTCATATCGAAAGGCCAAAACTGGTTCCGTCGCTTATCAGTGCTGATGGGAGCTTTCGAAACACACAGCGGGCGAGTCCCCGAATCGCACCGCGACATTCTCGAGAAACAAGCGTTCGGCCACCTTGCGACGAACGATTCAGACGGCCACCCGCACAGCAGTCCTGTCTGGGTCGACCACGACGACGGGGAGGCCGTGCTGATAAACACGCTCCGCGGCCGCACCAAGGAGCGAAATATTCGAACGAACCCGGAGGTCTCGATTTCGATCGTCGATCCCGACGATCCATACCGCTACGTGTCCGTTCGCGGCCACGCAACGCTCTCGGAGGACGGGGCCAACGATCACGCCGACGAGTTGGCCCGACAATACCTCGACGTCGAGGAGTACCCCCACCATGACGAGGAGGACGAACCGCGCGTCATCGTTCGGATTCCCGCCGAGCACGTCGTCGCCCGCGGACGCGAGTACGAGTAGTGAGACGGCGGGTCGGAACAGTTCGGCCGGACCGACTGTCGTCCACATCCAACCGTCGGTTCGTCGGCGCAGCCACTCGGCCGTGGCCACACCGGCACCGCCGAGACCGGTCGTAGGCGTCGGTGACCGCGTAGTTTCGGACGTGGCCCGTGTGGAGCGTGCTCGGCGTGTAGGGGACATCTCGAGGACGGAAGCCGGATCTTCGGCGTCCTCGTCGGAGTCCGAATCGAACCGATACTATCGGAAGTGGTCCCATATCAGCCGACGAGTGTCATTTCGTTCCACTGTGTGTTGAGATTAACAAAGCGGGCGGGTCGTCTACGGTCAATCCGTCGAATGTCCCGCCTTCGAGACGACCTCCCATCGGCGTTCGCGCTGCTTCTCACCATCGTGGCCGTCCTGCTCGCGTTCGGGGCCCTCACGGTGGTCTTCGCCCCGGACTTGCAGGCGGATGAGACGGATTCGTCCGCCACTGCGGTAGAGAACGACGACGCGTCGACCGCCGAACCGAACGTGACGACTGACGAACGCGAGCGCGACAACGCGACCGACACCGAAACTGATACCGACGACTCGTCTCCCGATGATGACGATAGCACTCCGACGGAACCGTCAGCGGGCCCGGAGCCGTCAACCGATTCCGGACTGTCCGCGGATGACGACCCCGACGAAGACGACGACCCGCCGGACGATTCTGCCCGATCGTCGCCAGACGACGCCGAGGAACCGGTTGAGCCCACTGAACCAGACGGGCCCGCTGGGCCCGACGAACCCGCTGGATCGGACGAATCCGACGACGCGGGCGACGACTCCGAACTCGATGAACTGGAACGAACACTCGAGGACGCCGGACTGATCGGCGATGCGGACGACTCGGCAGCGAGCGACCGCGACTCACCGGAAGACGATGAGCGAGAGCCGCCGGAAGATGTCGAGCCGGGTCCGCCGGATGACATCGAACGAGGGCCGCCAGATGATGTCGAACGAGGACCGCCAGACGATACCGATCCATTCGAGGGCTGACCGTTCCGCCCGCCGGCCCGCGCTGGCCACCTGTCGCGACCGGAACCATCGCTGGCCGTAACACTCGCCGGGTCTGATAACTGGGGACTGTCTTCTTTGGTGCCATCGTAGCACGACCCATGCCGACAACCGCACTCGTGACCGGCTGCTCGTCCGGCATCGGCTATGAAACGGCACGCGCGCTGCTTGCTGCGGACTGGCAGGTCTACGCGACCGCTCGAGACCGCGACCGGGACGGCCTCGAGCGACTGGCCGACCGCGGGGCCGACATCGCGGCGCTGGACCTGACCGAGCCCGACGATATCGACCGCGTCGTCGAGCGAATTCGCGACGAGGCCGGCGGCGTCGATTGCCTCGTCAATAACGCGGGCTACGGACAGTTCGGCCCGGTCGAAGACGTCCCGACGAGGCTGCTCGAGCGGCAGTTTGCCGTCCACTGTTTCGGGCCGCATCGACTGATTCGAGCGGTGCTTCCGGGGATGCGCAAGCGCGGTGACGGTCGGATTATCACCGTTACCAGCGCCGCGGATCGGCTCGCGCTCGCCGGGATCGGCTGTTACACCGCGTCAAAGTGGGCGATGGCGAGTCTGAGTGATGCCCTCCGACAGGAGCTGACCGGTTCGGGTGTCGACGTCGTCGTTGTGCAACCCGGAATCGTTCGGACACCGTTCTATGACCGCACCGTGACGGCGGTCGACGACGCGGCCGCAGCCACACGAGCAGAGGCACAATCCGACACCGGCACTGGAGCGACGGACGCGAATCGGGGCGGCACGAACAGGAAGGTGACCGTCGTCAGTCCCACGGGGTACACCGATCTCTATCGCGTTCTCCGGCGACTCCGCGCCGTCGAAGGCGGCGGTCCGTTCGTCAACGACCCCGAACGAGTCGCCGCGACGATTCGGGAGGCCGCAACCGTTCCGACCCCCGATACGCACTATCGCGTGGGTCCGGTGCCCCTGATCGGCTCGCTGTATGGTACGCTCGTTCCCGGCGCGATACGGGACCGGCTCACCAAGGTGGGGATTCGACTGGCCGCGAGTGAGCCCGTCCTCGACCTGCTCGAGCGACGCACGTCGGACGCAGCGTCCGAGCGGTATCCCTGATCGAGACGGGCAGTGACGAGAAAATGCGATCGCGGAGCGATCGCTATCGCGTTCCGGCGGCCGTCTCCCGCGGGACATCGCGGCCGGCGGCGTAGGCGATGTACGCCGATAGCGCCGCGGCGACGAGTCCCGAGACGATGTTGCTCGAGGTCAGTCCCGTACCGGCGACCTCGAGGCCGCTGATCGCGAACTGGCCGGCGATCGCGAAGTGGGAGACGGCCATCCACAGCGCGAGCAGGGCGACGAGCGACATCACGCCGGTACTGGTCGGATAGGCGTTGTTGATCCGGTAGTAGTTGTACCCCGCCAGCAGGAAGATCGCACTGCCGACCAGCAGGTTGTTCCACAGCATGGACTGCGCCGGCTCGTAGACGAACGGCGAGACGGCCAGCCACAGACCGATCAGCGAAACGAAGCCGCTCAGCCACTTCTGGCCGTCCGGCTCACCTTGGTCGCGGGCGTGCGATTCACCGGTTGCTGGGTCGTTCGTTGTGGATCCACTCATGGCTCTTTCAATCGAGCGTACTGCGGGAACACTGAAAAAGCGCGTCGACTGTTCACGCTCCGCTCTCGAAATCCGCCCGAAGACCGAACGTTCGGCGATGGATCAACGGGCCGTATGAGCGGCCAAAATCAGCTTTACGACTTGCCAAGCGGTGACTGGCGGTCCCCCGCTAGATAGGATAAACTAGTGTTACTGCACGCCTGATTGGGGAGCCGATCTCCCTATTGAACCATCTCCCTGCGAGTCACTATCCCGTCCGAACGGTACGGTAACTGTTCCTCTCGCCCATCAGCGATGGCATCCACGGTGTCCGGCAGTCGATACCCACAGGTTGAGAGAAATCATGGTAGCGCTTCGACTCCTCTCGCTTTGAGAGACTATCACAGAAAGTGAATTCTCGAGAGCCGTCATTTTCACACATCAGGAGTGTTTCCCGCTGTTTCTCCCACTATAGACGCCGTATAACGAGCGCGATATCCCGCTCTCGTGCTCGAACTGTGATCGCCGTCGCAGACGGTTTCCGGTACTGGAACGATTTTATCGTCCGTATAGTGAACCGCCAAACAGCGAAATAGCCGCGTAATGAAAAGACTCGTCTGTGACCGATCGAACTCGTGGGTGACCGAACGCTGCAGGCAGTGTGGCCAGCAGCGCACCTCGAGTCGGTTCTTGCCTCGAGAGCCGCCGGACGACATGGCGTTTACGACAGTAGCGTCCGAGACCGAGAGCAGAGAGACCGCCAGCCAGTCGATCGCAACCCGACCGAAAGCGGCAGTATCGGACGGAGACGAGACGGCGCGCACGTAAATCGACAACGAATTACAATTCACAATTATGCGTCGTAATGTCCAAGAACAGCAGACGGAGACCCGATCGATTCAAAGCGGCGTCCAGATTCTGCTCACCGTCAGTGGCATCGTATTCCTGCTGGCCGGGTTAGTACTCGCTGCGAGCGGAGCCTCCGTCAGCAGCGCCATCGGGTCAGTCACTGATCGATTTGACGACTCAGACCAACCGGCTGACGACGATATTGATTCGTCGGATGGCGACGCTGCGGACGCTGGCAGTGGGAACGAAACCGAGGATACCAGCGGCGATAGTGGCGATAGCGGCGATGGTAGCACCACTGACGGCGGAGACAACAGCGATGGCGGCGGTGATAGCAACAATGACGGCGGAGATGGCAGCAATAGCGACGATGGTGACGGCGATACGAATGGAGATAGCAGTGATGGCGATACTGATGGCGGCGGTACGGACGGAGATGACAGCGACGGTGGTAACGACGGAAACAGCAGCGACAGTGAAGAAAACAGCAGCAACGGCGATGACGGACCGCACACGTTGACCGTGACTGTAGAAGACCAGGACGGCAACACGATCGAAGGGGCCGACGTCAGCCACGATGAGCCCTTCAGCGATGAGAAAACGACCGGCGGAAACGGCGAGGTCAAATGGGAGGTCGAGAACGGTAACTACAGTGTTTCCGCGAATGCGGACGGATACCAGTCCGCGGAAGACAGCGTCGAGATCGATGGCAGTGACAAGTCGCTCACGCTGACGCTCGAGGAAGAAGACGACAGCTCGGGAGGCGGTGGCTTTGGTGGTGGCGGCTCGAACGACGACAGCAACCCGGTGACGTTCATCGTGGAAGACCAGAACGGCAACCCGCTCGATAATGCGACCGTTGCGCTCGAGCAGCAATCGCTGTTTCAGGGGAAAGAGAAGAAATCCGTCGACCAGGACGGCGAGGTTGACTTCGAGCGCGAGAACGGCGAGTACTCGTTCACCGTGACCGTGGACGGGAACGAGTCGGACGAACAGACCATCGAAGTCGATGGCGACACAAGACAGCGCGTGACGTACGAGACGACTGACGGCTAGAGGCGGTTCGGTCCAGTCGCGTTTTGCCGCTCGTTTTCATCGGCTCTCAAAGTGGTTCGTACCCTCGGGTTCGTCGACCGACTGCCTGCTCGAGCGTCGACGTGACTCCGAACCCGTTCTCGTGCTAGCAGAGACACCGCTGGCACCTCGTTCGGTGATCAGGGTTTCGAACGCGACGCAGGGTTTTCTGATCACCTGTCGAGACCATCGATGACCGTGTTCGCTGGACATCGGTGGCAGGAAACAACATAGGGGCGGTGCCAACGAGCGCCCCGATCCGTCTCGAGGGATCGCCCGTGACCGACCGGGATATGACGTCACGAGCAACTTATCTTCGCGACCGCTCGAGAGGTATGACATCTGCACTCGGCACGTGACACGCCGGCCTCAGCGTAGTTACGGAGGCCACTGACGCGCTCGAAGAGCGGTGCGAGCAGGGATCAAGGATCGTTCCCTTCCGTCGCCTCGATATTCGGACCGCAAGTACGTCGAGCATCGTTTGTCCCGCTGCGGACGGTCGCAGGTGACGACGTTCGGTGCTCGGCGTTCCAGGTGTACATGACCGGCTCGGTGTTCCGAGTGCGCGTGACCGCTGCTGTCGCCTCTCAGTCGCTCAGACGGACGAGCGAGCGGTCACCTGTGATCCCCTCGCTCCTCGAGAGATGTGACTCACTGTTGCCAGGTTACACTATCACGTTCACTGGGTCACACTACCGTCCTCACGCTATCGGTTCGAGAACAGACGCTATCGGTTTCGAACGGACGCGTCGAAAAGGCGTTATCCGGAGCGTGAGCCAGTCATTCGACCGTGACGCTCTTCGCGAGGTTACGCGGTTTGTCGATCGGACGGTCGAGTTGCTTTGCAGCGTAGTAGGAGAGCAACTGGAGTTGGACGTTCGCGAGCAAGCCTGCCCAGACGGGATGGGTTTCAGGGACCGACAGGTGTGCGTCGGCGACGTCGGTGAGGGGCTGCTCGTCCGGTCCGACGGCGACGATCGGCGCACCGCGAGACTGGGCCTCGATCGCGTTCGTCTTCGTCTTGTCGTCGTCGTCACCGCCAGTCGCGACCGCGAACACGGGTGTCTCCTCGGTCACGAGAGCGAGCGGACCGTGTTTGAGTTCCCCGGCGGCGAACCCTTCTGCGTGCTCGTAGGTGATCTCCTTGAACTTCAACGCGCCTTCGAGCGCCACCGAGTGCCCGAGCCCGTGACCGATGAAGAAGTACGAATTACTGTCGAGCATGTCCCGGGCGAGCGTCTCCGCCTGCCCCGTCTCGAGGACGGTCTCGACGTGCTGTGGGAGATCCGTGAGCGCCTCAAGCATCGATGCTCGGTCCTCGACGGGAGTCGCATTCGGAACGTCTCCGGCGACGCGCTGGGTGAGCAGGGCGAGCGTGACTGCCTGCGAGGAGTAGGTCTTCGTCGCCGCGACGCCGACCTCCGGGCCGGCGCGGATGTAGACGGCGTCGTCGGCTTCGCGTGCAACTGTCGAGCCGACCACGTTAGTAACGGCAAGCGTCCGCGCGCCACGATTGGCCGCTTTCCGGACCGCATCGAGCGTGTCGGCGGTCTCACCGCTTTGCGTAACTGCGACGACGAGCGTGGTCTCATCGACTGGCCCGGCCGTGGATTCGTACTCGCTCGCGCGGAGGACTTCGGCCCGCATGTCTGCCTCCCGCACTAACTGCCCGCCGTACATTGCCGCGTGATATGACGTCCCGCAGGCGACGAACTGGACGGACTCGATACCGTCGAACGAGCCGGATGGGAGGTCCTCGAAGGCGACGTCCCCGTCCTCGATTCGGCCCTCAATCGTGTTCGAGAGGGCTGTCGGCTGCGTATTGATCTCTTTGAGCATGTAGTGGTCGTACTCGCCTTTCCCTGCGTCCTCCGGATCCCAGTCGACGGTGTCGACAGATCGCTCGATTGGAGTTCCGTCAAGCGCAGTGATCTGGTAGGAATCAGGCTCGAGGACGACGAGGTCGCCGTCCTCGAGGTAGATCACTTCGTCGGTGTGATCGAGGAACGCCGGCACGTCGCTGGCGAGATACCACTCGTCCTCGTCGAGACCGAGGACGAGTGGGGAGCCCTTTCGTGCCGCGTAGACGCGTTCCTCGCCGTCGACGATTGCGGCGATTGCGTAACTCCCCTTGAGCGTATCGACGGCCTTGCGGACCGCCTGTTCGGTGTCATCGGTCGTCGCCAGGTAGTCGTCGATGAGATGCGGGATGACCTCTGTATCGGTGTCGCTCTCGAACTCGTGGCCCTTCGCCGTGAGCTCCGTCCTGAGCTCGTCGTAGTTGTCAATGACGCCGTTGTGGACGACCGCCACGTCACCCGCCGTGTCCGTATGCGGATGGGCGTTCTCGTCGGTCGGTGGCCCGTGCGTGCTCCAGCGGGTGTGGCCGATCCCCATGTTTCCGTGCGGGTCGCTATCGAGCGACGATTTGAGGTCGGACACTTCGCCAGACGTCTTGTGGACCTTGACGCCCGATCCGTTCTGGACGGCGATCCCCGCCGAGTCGTAGCCGCGGTACTCGAGATTCTCGAGGCCCGAGAGGAGCGTCTCCGCCGCGCTTCCGTGGCCGATACGGGCGATAATACCGCACATCAGCACATCACCTCCTGAGCAGCGGCCGTCGACCACGGTGTCCCATCGGACAAACGCCGTGCGACGTGGGTGACGATGGTCGCGTCGGTCGTTTCGGGCCTGTTCGAGACCGCTGCCTGAACTGCAGTACTGGTTCGTGTCATTGGTATCTCCGACCCCGTCCGCCAGTACTGGCGACGGCCGGGGCTTCACTCTCATCACGTGTGACAGCGGCCATTACTATAGCACGAATAAGTCAGTACTGCGAATACGACGGAATCTATCGGCCGTATAATCCCGCATTCCTTTCTCGAAATCATCTATTTCAGTCTAACCCGGGTTGAGATCCCGACATACCCTGGCTGTCGTCCGGTTCCGGCTATCGGAACGAGACATAGTTTGGTCAGCAACGTCAATTACATCGTGTCGGGACAAAACTGCTGGCCGCCGTGACTGCTCCCTTCCCCGATCCGAACTGTCGCTCCGACGGTGGTCTCGAGTACAAGACGGGGCGTCAGGACAGAGGCCGTCGCGGACGGAATTCGGATCGGCCTCGGTTGGGTGACTGGTGGGTGAAAACGGGGAGAGGTGTGACTGTTGGTGAGAACAGGGTCTGGTACGTGCCTACGGCAGGGGATTATCGACTTCGTCCGACTCTCCCTCTCGGCTCGGCGTTCGATCGGCCAGTGTGATGACATTCTCTCGACCGACTGATTGCTTCTCGATCGTGCCGTTGGTGTGCATCTGCGAGCAGATCCGGCTCACTTTCGACTTCGACCACCCGGTCTCTTCGGTGATCCGATGCTGGCGAATCTGGCCGTGATTCGCGACAAGGAGCCGGACTACTTTTCCTTCGTCGCTCAGGAGTTGTGGTGGCGTTTCCGGTGAGAGATACGACTCGTACACTCCATGGTTGTTAGTTCGTGCGTGATCCGAGTCATCTCCGTCATCTCCCGTATCCGGCACCGGCAGGAGCGACGAAATGCCGATATCGCGATCCGATAGCACGTCGGCCATTCGGAGACCGACGAGTCCGCTGATTAACAGGAAGAGAACCGCGATCAGGGCCGATTCCCAGAACGACGTCACTCGTAGCAGTTGTACCCCAGACAACGATCCACCGGACCGGTCGCTAATCTGTGGAACGGCCGGTCCCGATGCGACCGCATGGACGTCGTACCGCTGTATCGAAGCCGGAACCGTGTCGATCGAGACGGTGCTATGAATCGATGCGAACCGTTCTCTGACTCCGATCTGAGGCGTGGACACCATGATTCGCGGTTCTGTGCAGTCGGTGCGAGACCGAGTCACGAGCATCGTGACCTCGCCGACCGCATCGGATATTCCGACCCACGCCCCCTTCATTATAGAGCAGTATAAGTGAGTTTAACAACGTTCTAAGCGCTCTATCGGGCAACCGACTCCCGACCCGCTAAATCCGTCAGCAGCGTTCCCGACTGCCGGTGTCCGCTCGTTGTTGCTTCCGCACTGGTTTATTCGAGGTATAGTAAACCCCCTCAACCGACTTGTCGATTCTACGGGACGCCCCGCGAATTGCGGGTGCACCAATTCCGAAGTCACCGTTGCACGCGTTGTGTGACGGGTCAGCGACAACGCATCACCCATGACCACGATAATCAGCGACACGGAGACGCGAGCCGACGATCGGGAGAGCGACCAGCACGCACGAAAATCGAGTAGCCGTGGCGGGACTGCCCTCGAGCACTCGAACGCGCAGTCGACGCGTGCGGCGACGATCTGTGTCGTCGGACTGGGATACGTCGGTCTCCCGCTCGCAGTCGGGTTCGCCCAGTCGAACTACCGCGTTATCGGATACGATGTCGACGACGTGACAGTAGGTCGACTCCAAGAGGGTGTCGACACGACCGGCGACCTCTCCGACGACGCGATCCAGAACGGTGACATCTCATATACGACCGACGCGACCGAGATCGGTGAGGCCGACTACGTCATCATCGCCGTTCCCACACCGATCGACGACGACGATCAGCCGGATCTCGGCTACGTCGAGAGCGCGGCGACCACCGTCGGTTCGAAGATGGATCCCGGAACGACGGTCGTCCTTGAGTCAACGGTCTACCCGGGCACGACGCGCGAGACACTCGTTCCGGCGCTCGAAGACGCGTCCGGACTGACTGCGGGCACGGACTTCTTCGTCGGCTACTCTCCGGAACGCGCCACGCCGGGCGACGAGGAACACGGCCTCGAGGACGTCGTCAAAGTCGTCAGCGCACAGAACGAGACGGTCCTTGAGGACGTGGCGACGCTGTACGAGGCGGTCGTCGACGCAGGCGTCCATCGTGCTCCGTCGATCGAGGTCGCTGAAGCCTGCAAGGTCGTCGAGAACGCCCAGCGGGACCTCAACATCGCGTTCGTCAACGAGCTCTCGATGGCACTCGACAATATGGATGTCGACGGACAAGCCGTCCTCGAGGCCGCAGGAACGAAGTGGAACTTCCATGACTACCGGCCAGGGCTGGTCGGCGGCCACTGTATTCCGGTCGATCCGTACTTCTTCGCGTACCGATCGGCCCGGGAAGGGTTCGACCCCGAGCTCATGCAAACGAGCCGGCAGGTCAACGAGTCGGTGCCCGACCACATCGCAGAGCTGACGATCAAGGCGCTCAACCAGTGTCACAAGACGCTCCGCGAGAGTCGCGTTCTAGTGTTGGGGCTGGCGTATAAACCGGGCGTCGGGGACATTCGAAGTTCAAAGATCGGCAACGTCATCGACGAACTCCAGGAGTACGACATCGATGTCGAGGGGTTCGACCCATTCGCGGACGATGATGCAGCCCAGGAATCGTTCGGTATCGAAGTCCAGGAGCAACTCTCGTTCGAGGACTTCGACGCCGTCATGCTCGCGACGCCCCACGAGGAGTTCGAACAACTGGACCTCGAGGCGGTGGCGGGCAAACTCACCGACGATCCCGCACTGATCGACGTGACCGGCACGGTCGACGAAGACGTCGCCGCCGACGCGGGACTCGTCTATCGGAGGTTGTGAAGCGATGCGAGACCAGCGACGCGTCTTCGACGGATCGGTCGTCCGGACGGGGAGTCGAACACCGTCGGGAGCAGTCACCGTCTCGAACCACTGGCCGATCGCGGAGGTGGATTGACGATGCGAGTGATGGTAACTATCCAACATCCCGGCCACGTCCACTTCTTCCGGAATCCAATCGCGGAACTGGAAGCGCAAGGACACGACGTCCACGTCTTCGCTCGCGAGAGCGGCGTCGCCGTCCGACTGCTCGAGGCGTACGACATCGACCACGAGGTGTTGGCCGGCGAATCCGGATCGCTGGTCTCTCTGGCAGCAGTTCAGGCAACATACGAGCTTCGACTGCTGCGGCGAGCGCACCGGATCGATCCGGACGTGATTACGGCGATCGGCGGCGTCGCTGCCGCCCACGTCGCGTCGATGGTGCGAACGAAAAGTCTCGTCTTCTACGACACCGAACACGCGACCCTCATCACGAAACTCGGCTATCCGTTCGCAGATGTGATCGCCACGCCGGCGTGTTATCGGGACGATATCGGCCCGAAACAGGTGACGTACCCGGGGTATCACGAACTCGCCTATCTCCACCCCGAGCGATTCGACCCTGATCCGACAGTGCTCAAGGAAGTCGGGCTCGCCCCCGAGGAGTCATTCGCCGTCGTCCGGCTCAGCAGCTGGGACGCCTCCCACGATGTCGGCCACGGCGGCTTCGACGACCCCCGCGAGGTTGTCGACCGACTCGAGGACGCGGGCGTACGGGTTCTACTGACGGCGGAAGGAGAGCCGCCGGCCGACCTCGAGTCGTATCAGTTCGAGACGTCGCCGGACCGGATGCACGATCTGCTCGCATACGCCGACGTCGTCCTGAGCGAAGGGGCGACAACTGCAGCGGAAGCCGCCGTGCTCGGCACACCCGCGGTCTACGTGAACCCGCTTTCGCTCGGCTACACGACGGAACTCGAAGAGGAGTATGGCCTGCTGTTCGAATACAACGGCGATACAAGACACGCGCGCGGGCTCGAGCAGGCCGTCTCAGCCGTCGAGGAATCCGACGACACGTGGGAGCGCCGTCGCGAGCGCCTGCTCGCCGATCGGATCGATGTCACGGACTATGTCGTCCGACAGATCGAGACGCTCGCACAGGCACGCACAGCGGGACAATCGACTCCTGCAGCCAATATGGGCTACTGATGAAGGTACTCCAACTGGTCACGTCGCCGCGGCCGTTTTTCGACCAGCAGGTGTCCGTCCTCGAGGACCGCGGCATCGACTGTACGGTCCTCGAAGTCCCCGGCGAACACAGCGGAAATTCGGGCCGGTCAGCGGTGGATTACGCCCAATTGTACCCGAAACTACTCTCAGAGGTCCGATCGACGTCGTACGACCTGGTACACGCGAACTATGGGCTCGTCGCCCCCTTCGCGCTCGCCCAGCCGACGCGACCGGTCGTCGTGACGCTGTGGGGAACCGATCTCATGAGCCAGCAGTCGTGGCTCCGATCGGTCAGTCGCTACAGTGCCCGCCGGTCGGACGCCGCGATCGTCCCGAGTCGAACCATGTCGCACGAACTCGAGGCCGAGCACCAACTGATTCCGTTCGGCGTCGACACCGATCTGTTTCGACCGATGTCCCGGTCGCACGCGCGCGAGTACATTGGATGGGAGACCGACCGACCGGTCGCACTCTTTCCGTACGACCGGACCCGATCGGTAAAGGACTTTTCGCGTGCTCGCCGGCTCATCGAACACGCAGATGTCGATGTCGAGCTCCGAACGGTCTCCGGCGTCGATCACGAAGCAATGCCCTACTATATGAACGCAAGCGATGTCCTGCTGGTCACGTCGAAACGCGAAAGCGGCCCGATGGTCGTCAAGGAAGCCGCCGCGTGTAACCTGCCGGTCGTCTCGACCGATGTCGGATTCGTTCGGGAGACGATCCGTGGCGTGACGAACTGCATCGTCAGCGACCACGACGGGGCGCTCCTTGGCGGGCTCGAGCGGGCCATCGAAGACGGGGGGCGATCCGACGGTCGAGATTCGATCGACGGACTCTCCGTCGAGTTCCTCGGGGAGCGCCTCCACGGGTTGTACCGTCGACTAGTGGACCGAGACGAAGAACTGGACTATCCGACAGGGGTCAGCCATGAAGTATAGATCGCTGTCGGAACTGCGACCGCTGCGACTCGACACCGTCGCGGCGATCGGCGGGTTCCTGCTCGCGGCGGTGCTGTTTCCGCTGCGATTTCTCACGTCGCAGATTTACATCAATACCGTCCCGGTAATCCTCGGCACCGCGTGTGCGTTGTATCTCCTCTCCCTGTATCAGCAGGACGACTCGCGGGTGTTCCCAACCCTTCCGCCGGCGGTGTCGATGGCGCTCCCGAGTGCCGTCTTGGTCGGACTCACGGGGCTCGTGCTGCTGACGGTCGTGCAGGGGGCGCGAACGCACCTCTTCTTCGGACTGGCGAGCGTCGTCGGGACGCTCATTATCGGCCAGATCATCTTCGCGAGCGATCGCGACCTCCATCCCGGCTTGCTGCTCCTCCAGATCATCCTCTTCGCGTTCATCTTCCGGTTTACCGCGCTGTACGCGACGCCGGGATACATCGGGATCGATATCTGGACTCACCGCGGATTCATCGATGCGATTCTCACGGAGCAATCCCTGAGCGCGATTTCCCACGACAAACACTACGGATCGCCGTTTTATCACCTGCTGGTCGCCGCCTCGTCGCTGCTGTACGATGTCCCGATTCGGGCCGCGTTGTACCTTTCCGTGGGACTCGTGATGCCCCTCTCGGCCCTGCTCGTCTACGCGACCACGAACCTGCTCGTCGCGCCACGATGGGCGGTGCTGGCGACGGCGTTCTACGCCTTCGCGAGCCACGTCGCGAGGTGGGGAATGCATCTCATCCCCACGAGCCTGGGGCTCATCTTCTTCCTCGCGATGTTGTACGCGCTGATACGAGTGATGCGGATCGAGTACACGATTCGGGACTTCTCGCTCCTCCTCCTGTTGAGCGTCGCCGTTATCCTCACCCATCAGGTGTCGACGTTCATCATGCTCATCCTGTTGCTCGCGGCGTTTCTCGCACAGCTCGTGTTCGTGATCGGTCCGTTCGGGCTCACGCGGCTCGACTCGAGCGTCTTCCGAACGAAAAAGCCAGTCAATCTCGTTGGGCTCGTCGTCTTCAACCTCGGACTGACGATATTCGTGTGGTCGCTGACACCGTATCGCCAGGAGTCGTTCCTGGCCACGATCCTGAGCTACTTCACGCAGACGCTTGAGGAGAGCGCTGGATTCCTCAATACCGCGGGCGGCTCGTCCGACGAGGCCGAAGCGGGGGCCGAGGCTGCGCCCACGCTGATCGAACAGCTCGTACCCTACGTGGACAACCTTGGGTTCCTGCTCCTGCTCGGTGCCACGTTCGTCGGCTGTCTGTACGTCGTCCACAGGCGACGCGCCGAACAGTCGGTGTTCACCCTCCTGCTGGCGGCGGCCTTCATGCTAGTGTTCATCCTCGGACTGCCGATGTTCGGCATTCGGAACTTCATTCCGACGCGCTGGTTCGCGTTCCTCTACGCACCGATGGCAGTCCTCGGCGCGATCGGAGTACGGACGCTGAGAGGGAACATGACGCCGGCACTAGTCGCCTCAGTGTTACTCGTCATCGTGCTCATTTATCCGGGCGCGATGGTCCTCGCTGCGGAGAGCAACGCCGAAAATCCAGTCTTCTCGAACCAGCACGAGCGCCTCGCGTACGACCAATCGGAGCTCACCGCGGTCGAGTCGATTGCCGAACTGACCGGTTCACCCCAAGGTGAGGAGATCCGCCCCAATCAGCAACTCCATACCGACCACCCGTATCAGACGCTGTTCAGTCGGACCGGCGCGTATCCATCGACCACGACCGCGACGGTTCCCGAGGACGGTATCGCGGATCACAACTATACGGTCTATCGATCGGAACAATCGACCGACGCGACGTACGTCACGGACACCAACGGGACCGCACGGATAGCACAGCTCTCTCGAGGGCAACTCTGTCGGCCGGAGCAGGCCACGGTCTACACGAACGGGGATGTGACGATGTGTACGACCTCTCCGGCACGTAACTGACCGTCCTGCCGTCGTCGACCATACTCCCCGGTCTTCTTCTCGGATCTTCTTCTTCTTGGATCACTACGAACAGTTCTACCTGTGAGTCGAACTGACGGACCTGTCCTCACCAGCGATGGTGCAGTCGACAACTGGTCATCTATCGGCTGCGTCTCTGACGCCTGTCTGCCGATCTCAGCGGATCCTCGAGGCTGACACGACGGTTACCTCCTGTACTCGATACGACGATCAACAATGCTCCCTGTGCGATCTTCGACGTAACTGCGATCCAAGTCACGTTCCGTGTCTCAGATGAGACACTGTTGTTCGACCGGAGGACAGCTCACAGAACAGCACGGGAAGCGCACAGTGGCAGTCTCAGGCGATTTCGACTGGGAGACGTAAATTTCCTTGTAGTAACCGTTCGGATCCGTTCTATAGCGGTTGATCGCTGATCACCGATGACGCTGGGCGCGGAGCAGCCGCCAGACGTTAGCGACGATCGGCGCACCGTCGAACAGCCAGAGTGCCAGAACGGTGAGGCCCAGCAGGGACTGGAATACGATCTGCACCGTCAGCCCGCCGGTGAGGAGTTGGTGCACGTATCGGAAGAAGTATCGGGCGAAGTGGTCGAGAAATCCGCCGTGAGAGGTCGCTGGCGGCGATGCAATCGGCCAGAGGACGGTTCGGAGGTCGACCACCCGCCCTCTGAGAAGCTGGCTGATCATGTCGGCAACCGGGTGTGAGAGATACGCGAGTGCGAAGGCACCCGAAAGGACTCGTTCCCCTCGCCGGGCGGCCACCGCGTATGCCGCGAGGCAAACGAACGGAGCGACGAAAATCGAGTGCCCGATCGAGTAGCCGGCGTCCGTGATACCGGCCGTCCAAGCGAGCGGTTTGTCGATGAGGTCCGGTAGCTGTGACCCGATGGCGACGACGATCGTTCGCGAGCCGAGGGCGATTTCCGAAAGATCACGTTCGTCGTCAGAGAGTACAGGACGTACGCGAACGCGAGGTGTTCCCACGGCCACATCTATTCCACCTCGATCGGGAGGCGGGCAACGCGATAGGCATTGTCGGCCGTCGGCTCCGCCGGCGGTTCACCGTTGTAGAGCAACAACGTCAGCCGAAGGTCGTCCCCCTGCATCGTCGGCGTGATCTCGAGACTCTGCCGGTGTGAAGCGCCATCGGAAACCGTCGCCGTCTTCTGCCTATCTCGGTCGATTCGCTGACGGTCACGTTGGTACCGTCGTCACTCACCCGCTCGAGCAGTACCACGGTCGTGTAGGTCCGCTCTTCGTGTTCTTGGTTTGTGATCTTCGTCTGCAGTTCCTGGGTTTCCCCCGCAGTATAGGTCGACTGGTACATTGTTTCCGTTCCCCGGTGACATTTTCCGAGCCGACCGATAATTCCGTAAACCCGTCGTGCTGTGGTGGGTTTACGAGAGCGAAGCCACCGCTTGCAAGCAACAGGAGCAGCCCGATTCCGATGGCCACGTTGTACGGTCGGTAACTGATTCGCTCGTACGGACTCGGACGAACCCGAGTAAAGAACGGTGAGACCGACGAAATCGAGGGTGTGAACCGTCGATCGGGTGGACAGCGGTATCGAGAACCGATCGCGAGGAGTGCAAGGACGACGGTGACTACTGCTAGTCCAGAGAGTATCGGTTCGAGCGTCACTCCCCCTGGGGTTACGGTCGCGAAAAGGGTGATCGCGGGTACGAGCGCAACGCTAAATACGACTGACAGGACCGTTCGTTCGACCGCCTCGAGTCCACCACTGACTAGCAACGGACTGCCGAGTCCAGTTTTTTCGTCGTCGAAGGTTCGATAGTCGTCGTTTGGCTCGTCCGGAAAGAGTGCCGAGACGAGCGTATACCCGGGAAGAAAGAGAACGAACGGAATTGTTAGCGCAATTCTCACAGCCCCGCCAACCCCTGAAAGAATTCCGACCGTGAGGGCACCAGTGACTGCGATGACGACTGCCAGATCGAAAAACCACCAGTGAGTGTCGCTCATTTCGTCGTCATAAGGGACAGTGGCGGTTTATTATCGCCGAGATAAGCCCCGATTCTACGGGCCAGTCTGACGACCGTCTGACGACTAATTGTAACGATATCGACACCGAATCTGCTTAAGTCACTTTCGCCCGTTCTTGAGCGCCATAGAACCGTGAATGACCGTAAACTCGGTATGAATGTCGGAAATCCGCGTAGAATAATTTCTCGAAATAAAGGCCCCTACCCCTTCCTAGCATTGTGATTTTCAGGCCCTATAGCGCCTGATATATCGGTATAAAAATGGCGTGAAATGAGATCTGGCTCTGTGAAACCACATAAAATGAGTAATTCAGAAATACACGGTATCCATCCTTTATTACCCTCTTCTGAATAGGGGGATTAGCGCAATGAAAGCGAAACATATCAGCTCTGAAGGGAAGGATGAGGCGGGTGTGATTGACGACGGTCAGGGCGCGGATGAGGACGCTGATTGCCTCTCCGAGGAGCCTGCGTTTTCGAAGGATGATATCTTTCATCTCCTGCAGAACGAACGTCGTCGGATGGTTCTCCGGTATCTCCGGGGTACTGAAGAGCCCGTACGTATGCGCGATGTCGCAGAGCAAGTCGCGGCATGGGAACATGATACTACTGTCGAAAATCTCACGTCGACACAGCGTCAGCGCGTCTACATCCCCCTCTATCAGTCGCATCTCTCGAAACTCGATGAGGCGGGCCTGATCGAGTACCAGCAAAACCGCGGGCTCGTCGAGCGAAAGCCTCCCGCTGATCGAGTCGACCAGTACCTCGAATTGGACTCGACCGAGGAATCAACCGATGAGAAGCGCTCTGAGAGCCCACAGTGGGACGATTACTATATCGGAGCAACAGTCGTGTCCTACGCCATTCTCCTCGGTGCAGTGATCGAGTTGCCGTTACCTCGTTCCTCTCGGGGATCGGCTTGAGCGCACTCATCCTCACGGTCTTTACGATGGTCACGATCAAGCGACTCGTCAACTGATGACTGGTGGACTCTCTCGACGCAGAACGAAACGACGACCGAGGCAGTAGACGTCTGTCCGTTACGAAATCAGGACGGAAACCGAGACGAGTGTGATGAATACAAGCAACAATCCGATCGAGATCGTTGCGAGCACGGCCGGTGAGAATAGCCGACCCTCGCTCGTGTGAGTAGCGGACCGCTCGATTAGTCCCTGTGTTTCATCGAATTCGATGGCTCCTGACGCATCGAGTGCTGGCAGGCGCTCCTGATGCAGTCGCTCGTGGATGGTTGCCCACGTTTCAATCGGCGGATAGGCCGGTTCGACCAGCGCATCGGTGACTTCGTCGACGGTCACGGGTGTGTTCATCTCGTTGAGGACATCTACGAGAGCATCATTGGACTCCGGAAGGAACCCCTCTACTCGAGTATTGACTTCTTGGCCCGCCGGGAAATCGCACCCTGGAGCGTAGACCATCGTCACTCCCGAACTCGTCCCGGAAGTCACAGAACGCTCTTCGTCGGGGTCATCGGACGAAGAGTGCAACCAAGACGGCGTCAGACGCATATTCCGCGCTAAAACACCGTGGTATATAAGACTTCTCACGGTTACCGCCTGTGAACGGAATAGATAGCACTTAGAGTGATTTCGCGGGTGATAGTCACAGCGGAACCCCAACAGAGTATAGTAATTACTGGCAGTTAGTGCACGCCCCATCACACGACAGCTGTGCAAACAGTGTATAAACCGTTGCAGTTGATACTATATTGCCTATTCGTCCGGATCGGGCCGAGCGTTACGCGACCATCCGCTTCGGTGGCCACAGCCACGAACGGAGCTGTGCCTGTGATTCCGACCACTCGAGCCACTCGCGGAGGTCGGTGAGTCTGAGTTTGTGTCTGGCTGGCAAGTGATGGACGTGCTCGAGGTCGCCCAACAGCCGTCGGTCGAAGTCGTGCCGTTCGAAGAGTGTCTTGCGATCCGGCCACGGCGGTTCGAACGACGAGAGAAGCGGTGTCTTCCGACGAACGAAGCCTTCTACCTCGTTGAGTAGCGTTGCATCGTGCGGTCGGTCGGGCGGTCGGTGTCGCAGGATGTCGTCGTCGATTTGTTCGCACGCCTGGAGGAACGTTTCCGTCGTTCGGTCTTCCGGTGGCGCCATGAGGTGCCAGTCGATCAGGTCGCGGTCCGTCGCCAGAAACGAGGTCACGAAGTGATCGGACAGGTGATTGTGAAACGGCATCGACGGCTGGTTTGCGATGCCACAGCACGTGAGCGCGTTCTGGACCGTCTCTGCACGGTCCCGTCTCGCTGCAAACTCGTCGCCGATAGCGTCCCTGACGAACGCTTCCGGATCCACGTCGAAGGACGTCCGCTCGGCGAGCTCGAGGCTGGCCTCGCGGCTGTAGCCAAACTTCTCGAGAAGCACCTCGACGGGGTCCGGATCCGGATCGAGCCGGCCGGTCGGAATGCGTTTATCGAGGACGTCGACGGTCTTCGAGGCGGTGAAATGGCCGCGGAAGAACGTATCACAGAGGAGGCCGTGATACATCGTATCAACCCCGATTTCGTCCGTGTAGCCGGCGTGGTGGATGTGCAAGGACTCTTTGATCCCCTGTGAGTAGCGGGTCTTCGACTCGTCGGGCCGGAGGTAGCGCTCGTCCGGCGGGAAGGCAGTGTGGCTCGCGCCATACTGGGCAGCGAGCGATCGCGCGCCGCGGACCTCCTGTGCCTCCAGTGATCCCACCGTATAACTGCGGTCGATGTCGTCAACTTGTGAGAGGATGATTCGCGAATCGTAGCCTGCCGAGAGGAGCACGCCCTTTCGCCCCGGTAGCGACGACCGCCGTCGGAATGCCCGCTCGAGTCGATCGGCGAGTTCGTCGACCGCGTCGAATTCCTGGGGTGGCTGCGGGTCGTAGACGAAGCGATCGAGCGAGTCGACCGACGCGGGCGTGAGTTGGCTGTCGATCGGCAGCCGATGGAGTCCCGTGACGGTCGTCTTCTCGCCGAGGATAACTCCGAGGTGGAGGAATTCGAGGACGCCGTCTCGAGAGAGCGTCGGCTCTGCGATCGTGCGGCCGATCGCAGCAGCGTCGGTTCCGAAGACGCGGGTCCCCGAACCATCGGTATAGAAGCACTCACGGGAACGAACGGGATCAGTAGCGACGAACGCGCCGTCGCTCGACTCGGCGTCGACCACGGCCAGGTACGACCCGTTGAGTGCCGTCAACGCATCCTGTCCATCCGTCTCGTAGTGCTCGAGGAGCCAGCGCGCGGCGTTGGGGTCGTCATCGGGAACGTACGCCTCGCCCCAGATGAGACAGCACCCCTCATCGCCGGTGTACGCGGCGCTCCAGCCGCGTGCGCCGAGATCGGAATCGCGGATTCCGACTGTAAGCGTCGATCCGGCGAGCACCTCGTCGAAGTCGTCGCTGGATCTGAACCGCTCGAACGCGTCTATACCACCGAATACACCGAAGAGTTCCCTGTTCATCGTCGAAGACTTCCTTACAGACGGCATACGGTCGCATGGAGGAAGAATCGAGTTCCGACCGATCCTCGTTTCCGTACGCCTCCGTGGGCCACCTTCGGACGAACACTCAATTACTATGCTACCGTTAAGCGCCGAAGCGACGGATTCAGGGCGAGTCGGACGACTATCGCTTTGGACTATTGGATCTATAATAATGGGATCGCTGTCGGTAGCTTCGGATCGTCAATGTCACAGAAACGCGCAACGCGACGTCGGTTCCTCGCACTGTCGGGTGCGGCCGGACTCACCGGTATGGCCGGCTGTGCGGATCGGATCAAGTCGGCGACCGAGGGAGTCAACGGCAATTCATCGGACGAAACCCCTGGCGGTTCGGACGGCTCGACGCCGGGACTCACGAACGGTGTTCCGCCGCTCGAGACCGAATTCGACAGCCGAGAACAGTACCGCCAGCCGGGCGAATCGCTCGATGACTTCAGTAATCTCGATGCCTGGACCGTCAGTCGTGGATCTGGCGAAGCGGACACGGACGTCGTATTCGACGGTGAACAGAGCTTCAAACTACAGTCGGACGGTAGCAAGAATATCGTCGCGGAGCGGAGCCTCAATGGCGAAGACCTGACGGAGACGGATCTCTCCGTTGCGATCCGGACGACGACGCCCCAGAGCATTGCGGTCAACCTGCGTCTCGTCGACCAGTTCGGCGGTGAGAAGGTGTACTCGCTCCGTGAAATCAGGTACCGCGCGCCCGACATCGGCTGGTTCCGGACGAGTCCTGGCGTCTTCCAACAGGACGAACCCGGACCGTCGCTAGACTATCTCGATCGACTCGAGATTCAGGTGCTCCACTCCATGCCGGAGGCGGAGGTCTGGGTCGACGATCTGCGGACCCACGAGACGCCCGATCAAGGGTACGTCATGCTGAGCTGGGACGATGGGACGCTCGACTACTACGAGTCCGCCGCGCCGCTCCACGACGAGTACGGGTTCCCGGCGGTCCAGGCACCAGTGCCGCGGTGGGTCGAACAGGGACAAGACGGGGTCATGTCGCTCTCGGAACTCCAAGAGCGTCAGGAAGCCGGCGACCAGATCGTCGTCCACGGGACGCACAATCCGATTCACGAACTCGACGACGAAGGCGCACTCGATGAACGACTCAAGAACGACAAACGGTGGTTCATCGACAACGGCTTCGAAGGGGCGAACTACATCGTCCATCCGCACAACAGTTTCGACAAGACGAGCCTCGAGCAGGCGACCAACTACCACTACTGCGGCGGCTTCAATCAGGCCGGGAGCGTCAATACGACGAGCGTCTACGGCTTCGATCCGCTGGCGTTACCGCGGACGATCGGACATGACCTCGAGATTTCGAAACAGTGTGTCGATCTCGCCGCCCAGCACAACCAGTGTACGATCTTGAACTTCCACACGTTCGAAGCCAACAACACGATGCCTAAGGGCGACTATAAGACGTTACTCGAGCACATCGATAGCGCCGACGTCAAGGTCATCACCTTCGACGACCTCTGGAAACTACGAGCGGGCGACCACTGATTTTCGGCTCCCGTCGTTGTCCCGCTTGCAGTCCGCGGACGACTGCCCGAAACGACCGACGCTCCGGTAGCGACGTCTCCCCGTTCACGAACCGGGAGCGGCGGTGTTTACCGGTGACTGCCGCCACGGTGGACAGCAGGACCCGACGAACAAGTCAGCAGTTCGCCGAGAGCGTGATCCGATCGATATCGGTCGCTCCGTCGTCGTCGACGACGCGTAACGCGACCGGATGGTCGCCGTTCGCACTGATCGTCACCTCGATCGTCTCGCCAGCCTCGTCGAACGAGCCGTCGTCACCGACGCACCACTCGTAGTCCACTAGTTCGCCGTCCGGATCGCGCGACTGCGAGGCATCGAGCGTGACCGTCTGACCCGGCTCGAGAACCGTTTCCGTCGCCGACGTCGGACGGGTCTCGATCCGTGCAATCGGTGACTCCGCCGTCGGGCTCTCGTCACCGTCGGTACTGTCGTCGACTGGCTCTTCGGGTTCAGGCTCGGGCTCGGATTCCGCTGGCTCGTCGTCAACCGGTTCTTCGGACGGACTGCTGCCGTCGGCGTCGTCGAGCAGGAGTTCGTCTTCGAAGAGTCGCTCGACGATTGCCGTGTGCCACTGGACGCGGGTCTCGAGTTCGACGCCAGTCGAGAGGGTCTCCGCCAGGAACCCATCGGCGTCCAGATCGCGGGCGGCCTTGTGAGCGAGCAGGCCGGCCGGGTCGGTGTCAGGTTTGGAGAAGGGGCCGGTCTCGAACGCGAGGGCGGGATCGTCGACGTAGTTTCTGGTGACGTAGTTGGTGGCGTCCGTAGCGGCGTCGTCCGCTTCGTTGCCGCCTGAGTGGAATATCGCCTGCCCGACGCCATCCATGGGATCTCCCGCGTAGATACCCGTCGACTCGTGAAGATCGATCAGTATGTCGGGATCGTACTCGCTGATGACGTCCCAAAGTTCCCGCGCGAGCTGCGTTTCCGGCGTCTCCCCCTCGGGGAACTGCCGATTGAGGTTGTTCCCCTCATCATCGTTTCTGGTCCCGCGCTCGATCGCGACAGCGTTGGCCTCGGGAATCGTCACGAGCGTCCCGGCGTCGATCGTCAAATCAGCGATCCGGCCTGCCGCCGTGTAGCCCGCGACCTCGTTCCCGTGCATTCCGCCGACGACGACGGCCGTCGGACCTTCGGTGTCCGCGGTCGTCACGTACACCGTTGTCTCTTCGTCCGTTCCCTCGCGAATGACGATGGAGTCCCGACTGACGCCCTCGCTGTCGTTCTGGGCCGTGTCGCCAACGACGCTGGCGACGCTGGTACTGATAAGTGTACAACCGGCTGTGGCAGCCAATATAGATCGTCGTGAGAGTGTATCGCGTCTCATCCGTCCGTTCCGTCGGTGTCGGTCGGTTTTACTACAGGTACAATAACCGGCGGAAACGGTATTGTTCCGCTTTTGCAACAGTCTGCGTCGATAGAATGCGCTTCCCAGTCGTTTCAGAGCGGAAACGACCGGCGGAGAACCGGTGTACTCACCGGGAAAGTACACGCCGACCGAGTGTCGTCGCGATGAGCAGGACGACGAGCATCGCGACGACTGGACGCGGCCGCCGTCGAACGCCGGCAATGGCGACCCAGCCGACACCAGGATACGCCCGCGGCGACGCTGCGGCCTTGCGGAAGTGCCACGCGCCACGCAGGAACTGTCCATCCGCGAAGTACCGCTTCGCGATGACGAGTTCGTGGCTCGAGCGGATCTCGTACCCCTGGTCCTCGAAGCGATCGATCTCGGCCTCGTACGCCGAGCGGTACTGCTCGCTCGCGTTCGCAACGATGGCCGCCGACGGGTGGCCGGTATCCTCGCGGCGGACGAGCACCTCGTCGACGTAGGCGAGTTTCCCGTGTTCGAGCACACGCAGGCAGAATTCCGGGTCCTGGAACCGGTCGAGTTCCTCGTCGAAGCCGCCGGCGTCTCTGGCGACTTCGGTCCGGACGAGCAGCGTCGAGCCAGCTCCCGGTTGGACGTTGTCCGCGAGAATCTCGCCAATCAGTTCCTCGTTCCCTTCCTGCGTCGGCTCGTCGTCCCCTCGAGCAAGGACGGCTGCGGCGGCCGAGCGGAGCCAGCCGCTCGTTCCGGACAGGTCGTACGCCGAATCACAGTAGGCACCGACCCAGTCGCTCGAGCGATCCGCAAGGACCGCGAACTGGCGCTCGAGTTTCTCGGGGTGCCACTCGTCGTCCGAGTCGAGGAAGGCGACGTACTCCCCACGTGCGTGTTCAAGTCCCGTGTTCCGAGCGACGTTTGCGCCTTGGTTGGTCGCGTGCACGACCGGCCGAACCCGCGGGTCATCGTAGGCGGCCAGCACCGACTCGGTGTTGTCGGTCGAGCCGTCATCGACGACGACCACTTCGAGGTCGTCGACCGTCTGTTCGAGCGCGCTGTCGATCGCACTCGGAAGCGTCGCCGCTCTGTTGTACGTCGGGATGATGACGCTGACGCGAGTCATTTCCAGGTACTTCCGGCGCATCTCGGATTATTATCGCCTGGATAACCGTCACGCCCTGGCATCACCGGTCGATGACTCGAACGGTCGACGCCGTGGCGTTCTCGAGCCGCATGGCTCGATCAGCGATGAGCGACTACCCTCCGTATAAGAAAGAGCGAACGGTTCGTCGACGCGGTCAATGACGAATCGAAACCGACGATCGTTCGTAACCACGGTCGCAGCGGCCGGAACGTTCGGGCTCGCTGGCTGCCTCTCGCGAGTGCGCGAGTGGCGTAGTGGAAGCGGCGAGCCGACATCGGTCCAGTCGGGAGACGAGACCGCCGCGTCCGGAACCGGTAGCCGTCCGGACCTTCCAGGGGAATCGATCGACCACTTTGAGGACCTCGACGGATGGACGTCACTGATCGACGGCGGCGAACTCGAGGCCGGGACGGACGATCCGTACGCCGGATCGCAGTCAGCTCACCTCACGGCATCCGAAGAGACCGAGTACGCGGCCGTCTACAGGTCGGTTCCTGACGGACTGGATCTGAGCAACAAGGCCCTCTCGCTGGCTGTCGCCTTTAGCGGTCGCGACCAGCTTCACCTCACGCTCGAGCTGTTCGCACCGAACTCGCGCAATGTTCACGCCATGCAGCGAACGCTCACCGGACCCGCCGATCGGTGGGTACGCGTCGACTTCGGGACCGACCGAATCGATGCCCAGCCGGATCTCACGGACGTGCGTCAGATCAGGCTAATCGCCCGCCGGCGCGGTGACTCGACCGGATCGATCGACTGTCGAGTCGACGACCTCCGGGCGGTCGACCGGCCCGAAACGGGAACTGTCGTGTTGCTGTTCGACGGGACTCTCGAGAGCCATCACGCGAACGCCCTCGAATACATGGAATCGTACGGCTTCGCGGGCGTCGAAGCGGTCATCCCCGAAGCCATCGATGGGGGCAACAGACTCTCGCTCGAGCAACTCGGCGAGCTGGACGATGCGGGCTGGGACCTGGCGTCCCGTCCGCGAACCGGCTCGCAGTTCCTCCACGAGTTCTCGCCCGAGCAGCAAGAGGGGATGATTCAGCGGACGAAAATGTTCCTCGAGGAGCGCGGCTTCGAGGACGGCGCGAAGCATTTCGTCACACCGCGGAACGTGCTCGGGTCGACGGCCAACGACCTCGTCCGGGAGTATCACGAACAGGCCTTCCGGTTCGGCGGCGGCCCGAACGGGTTGCCACTGACCGACCCACACAATGTCGGGTTCTTCGCCGGCGATGCGGGCGACGAGACGAAAACGTACGTCGACTACGCCGCTGAGTACGGTCAGCTCGCCGTCTTGCACTTCGAACACATCGGCGAGAACGGCATGAGCGAGCGAGCGTTCGAGGCACTGCTCGAATACATCGATTCGCGGAACGTCGACGTCGTCACCGCTACCGAATTGCTGGAGCAATCATGATCGAGACCGACTTGAACACCTCGGATAGCACCGTCGTCGATCGCGCCGCCATGACCGGAGGTGACCGCTGATGTACCGGGGCACGAGCGTCGGCGTCGTGATTCCCGCCTACAACGAGGAAGGGTTCGTCGGCGACGTGATCCGCGAGATGCCTGCGTACGTCGATCGAATCTACGCGATCGACGACCGGTCGACGGACGGCACTCGGGACGAAATCCTCGAGGCTGCACGGGAGGACGCAAGCGAGAGCGGGATCGGCGAACGCCGTGCCAGCGAGAACGAGACCGTCGAACAGCTCGTGGCCGACGGTGGTGCGTCTACACTGGCAAGCCGAGCGACGGTCCGCGACACCATTGGTCGGGTCGTCCCGATCGAGCATCGCGAGAACCGCGGTGCCGGCGGTGCGATCAAGACCGGCTATCTTGCCGCGCTCGCGGACGGGGTGGACGCGACGGTCACCGTCGACGCGGACGGTCAGATGGATCTCTCCCAGATGCAGCGGCTCCTCGACCCGATCGTCGAGGGCGAGGCCGATTACGCGAAGGGGAACCGGCTCCTGTCCCGGGAGTATCGAGCGGCCATGCCGCGGTTTCGGTTCATCGGTAACACGACCCTGACATTCCTGACGAAGATCGCGTCCGGGTACTGGAAGACGATGGACCCCCAAAACGGGTATACGGCGATCTCGCACGACGCGCTCGCGGCGATCGACGTGCCGGCCCTCTACGAGTATTACGGCTACTGCAACGACCTGCTGGTCAAACTGAACGTCCACGGGATGCGCGTCGCCGACGTGGCGATGCCGGCCGTCTACGGCGAGGAGGAGTCGAGTATCACGTACTCGCGATACATTCCGAAGGTGTCGCTGATGTTGCTGCGCAACTTCCTGTGGCGGCTGCAAACCAAATACCTCGTACTTGATTTCCACCCGCTCGCGCTGCTCTACCTGTTCGGAGCCGCGACGGCTTCGACCGCCGTTCTCGGTGCCGGAACGTCGCTGGTTTCCCTGCTCTCGAGCGGCGACGTTCCGGCCGTCCAGAGCGCGACGAGCCTGCTGCTGTTCGTCGCCGGAACCGCGTTCCTCCTGCTCGCAATGGTGTTCGACATGGCGGAGAGCGAACCCCTCGAGACACAGGTGCGATAGCGTCGTGGGTCGCAGCCGTCCCGGTTTCTGTCCGACTTTACCCCTCTAATTCTCCCCGCTAGCGGTGTTGTGGTGAGAGCAGGCTCATCTCGCTCGAGCGACGGCTGCGAAACGATAATGTCGGTCGACGGGGCGAGGAATGACGACTTTCGATTCGTCTCGCGTCGGGGAGCGACACTCACACGCCGGAATCGAGTACTCCCAGTGCGAGCCCCGAGACGAGCAGGGACAGCCCGGCGACGAACAAGAGGATCTGCAACCAGTTACGATTCGACCCATCGCTCCTGATGCCCGCAATTCGACTGGAGATCCCGTCCGCCGTCGACCCGATCGGGTCCGGAAACGCTGACAGCACCTCGAACGGTTCGGCGGGATCCAGTGCACCGATGAGGAGCGCGAACGTGACGAAGATCACGAATCCGACGGGCGGGACGACTGCGAGTGCGAGCCACGGGTTCGAGATCGCCGTCGAGAGAGCAACGATCGGAACCGCTGCGAGGATGGTCGTCAGAGCCGCGCGACCGAGCCGTGCGTCCGCGAGCGGATCGAAGCCGACGAGTCGAGCGCTCCAGCAGTGGAAGACGAACATCGACCCGTATCCGATGCTGGTCGCGACAGCCGCACCTTGCATCCCGTACCGCGGAATAAGGGCGGCGTTGAGTACCAGATTGATCAGCGCCGCGCCGCCAGTGGCCACGACCGGATACCGGAGCGTCCCTTCCCCCTGTGAAACCGCGAGAACCGGTCGCGCGAGGGCGAAACCGAGTGCTCCGGGGAGCAACAGCAACAGGGGCGTGATCGCCGGCTCAGCCTCGGCACCGAAGTAGATCGGGACGGCGACGTCTGCCAGCGCCGCGAGCCCGACCGCCATAACGGCCGTCAGCAGAAACGTGTAGCGCGTCGTCCGTGAGACGAGCGCCGAAATCTTCCTGTAGCGGTTCTGTGACCACAGTTCCGACGTCGAGTGAACGAACACCGTCTGAATCGCCATCGGAACGAACCAGAGGAACTCGGCGATCGTCAGTGCCGCTCGATAGTTACCAACCGCCGCGTCCGTCCGGAACCGATGGAGCATCACGATGTCGATGTGATAGAGCGACATCAGCAGGAAAATCAGCGCGATACTCATCGAGTTGAACGTGAGCATCTCTCTCCGGGGAAACCGCTTCGACGGGCTGGTGAACACGCACGACAGCGGAATCCGTCGGTGGACGAGGAGGAGCCCGACCACGGCGACAAGGATGCTCGCGAACAGGTGGCCCGCGAGCGCTCCCATCACGCCGATGCCGACGTAGGTCAGCGGAATCGCGACCACGACGAAGCCGAGCTTATCGAGAACCTTGAGCGGTTCCGAGTACCGCTCGAGTCCGAATCCCATGAGCGTCTTCCGCGTGTAATCGCGAAACTGTGCCGAAATCACGAGCGCGGCAAGAACGTAGAAATACGTCGTCAGATCGGACCCGAACGCGAGGGAGACGATCCCGAATCGGGTCGCAGCTATCAGCAGGAGGGCCCCGATGATCGAGAGAAAGACCGCCAGCCGGAAGTAGAAGCCAACGACGTGCTCGCTCCAGTTCGCCGCGGCGCGGTCCTCTGCGAGGAATTTCCGGACTCCATCGGTAATCCCGGAACTGACGAAGATCATATAGATCGCAAAGACGGACAGCAAAAGCGAATACTCGCCGAACGCCGATGCGCCGAGAAATCGGTAGAGCAGCGGCGTTGAGAGCGCAGTGACGACGAGAACGACGACTTTCGCACTGACGACCGAGACGACGCCGCTCGCAATACTTCTGTTCACGGCTTCCCCCTCGCACGTTCGAGCCGCCGATCGATAGGCCCGTTCGCCGACGATCGGTCGCGATCCGACGTACTCACTGTAGTAGGCCCGTGGCGACAGCGTGGCGTTATTATACGGGCATTAAACGAACTCGAGAAGCGAATTTACGGTGAAGAAGGGGAGAACGAACCTATATCGGCCGTCCAATGCCGACTACTCGTACGTATTCTCCCAGGTCGTGACACCGCTCGCGCCAAGGTCACGAATCCCGCCGACCAACCGATTCTTCTTGAAGGTAGGATTCGTCGACGACGGATAGAGGCAGACGGCCTCATTACCGGTCGACGACTCGAGCGTCGAGTCACGAACGAGTATGCTGGATCCGAGGTCGACGTATGGATACTGACTGGCCCGCAGCTCGCTCTGGTAGACAGTCATATCCTCACCCGTGTTGACGATGGCGTTTCGATCCACTCCGTCACGTCCGTGCTGCGTGACGTCGACGTTACTGAACCGACAGTTATCCCGTTCACAGCGAATGCCGTCTCGGAAACCGCTGGCATCGCCTGCGCGCCCCGAAATCGTGACGTGCTCTGTGAGGATCTGCTCGGTGCGGTCGCTGTCCTGAATCCAGAGCGGATAGCCGCCCGTGGTTTCGTGGGTGATCTCCGTGTCGACGATCGTCGCCTCACCGCACTCGGGCGAGAGGACAATCCCATGGTTGATGTCTTCTCCCTGGAGCTGCAGGCGAGTGGTATCGATTCGAGCGCTTTCGCAGGTATTCATCACCGAAATCGCGTGGCTGGTCGGTTTGGGTGACGTGATCTCGACGGCAGCGCCGTAGATCTCCATGTTTCGACCGTTCTCGATTCGGATGCCACGCTGGGTCTTGTCCTCCGGCCGCGTCGAGTCAACTTTGACCGTCGGCCATCGAATTTCACTGTCTCGGCCGCCGACGCGAATGTTCGCACCGTTGCTGTTCCGATAGAGGCCCCCGTTGACGATGACCGTCCCGTTGCCGCCCGCCGCGTAGAGGCCGTTGTTTGGGAACCCGCCGAGCAAGCAGCGCCTGAACTCGAGCGTTCCCTCGTTTTCGTTCGCTTCGATGCCGATCGGGCCGCGCCAGCGGTTGCCTGCGTTCGGCGTATTGTTCACCCACGCGCCACCGTCCGGTGCTCGGAACCGTTCGACAATGCCTCGACCGTCGGGGTCGGTGACGTTGAACAGTCCCGGACCCCACGTCCCGCTGTCGTGGTACCCGTTGATCGTCACGTCGCGCACCTCGAGTCGGTCGTCGGCGTAGGCCTCGATCGTTCTGATCCCTGTATCAGGTGCCGTCTGATCGACGTCGAACCCCTCGAAGCGGAGCGTTCCCCCGGGACTGTACGAGACACCGAGACGGAACAGTCGATACTGTGGCCCGTTGAACTCGTGGTAGTCCGCCGGGATCAGCGTCGCGTTCTCGCCGACGACGCCGAAGTTATCGAAGCCCGTGAACCTGAACTGTTCGTCCATGTAATACTCCCCCTCGGGAAACACGAGCAGTGTATCGTCACTGCGGAGTTCTTCGAGAACGGGGGTGATCGATTCGGTCCCAGTGTTATCCGCTCCCGCCTCGGTGACGTCTACGACGGTTCCGTAGTTGTCGTAGTAGTACCCGTAGGGCTCCGAGGATGCGCTGGCAGTCGAGGTCAGTCCGATTCCGGCGGCACATGCGGCCACAGCTCCTCCCAGGAACGTCCTTCGCGATCGTGTCTGCGAAGTCGACTCGTCGAGAGATGTCTGACTATCTTGCCCGTCAGCCGACCGAGAACTACGAGAAACATCACGATTCGAGCGCTGCATACCACTTCGTTCCGACATTGAAATTCAATTTATTGTGAATGATGGCGGGGACCAGTATCTATGGATTCGGATAGCAAGCTTTTAAACCCGAATCGCTAATCGGAATGCTCAGAACGGCCATCACGTTCCCGATTGACAGAACGGTTGTGCAAATTACAATCGGCCGTTCCGACCGCGATATCGTCGGTTTTTCAGCGTTCCAGATGGAGTTTTAATAGCCTGTTAAACACCTCATAGCCGGAATCAACGTCCTTCGAGTGGTAATCCAACCGGGGGATTCAAGCGGCCCATAGGGGACTGTGAGTCGGTCAGGCTCATCCGTATTCATCAGGCGTGCGATCATTCTCGAGCGTTGTGGCGATCAGTTCGGTGACGGCGCGCCGAATCCGCTGGGAGACCGCTGAATCCGAGATACCGAGCCGATCTGCGAGATCGTCCTGAGTGACTCGCCGCGGTACCTCGAAGTAGCCGGCGTAGTACGCCATCGTGAGGATCTCGTGCTGTCGTTCGGTCAGGGAGTAGGTTCGATCGTCGGTCGCCGACGAGTCGTACAGCTGGTTCACGCGGAACGAGATGCCGCGGTCGCGACAGTGCACCCGGAACGCGGACAGCGCGTCCCGATCGGGGAGATGGACCCGTGCGATCCAGCCCCCGTCGTCGCTCGTTACCGTGAAGACAAACAGCCCATACTCGACACAGCGATCAGGAACGATCTCGAGATCGCTATCGACGGCAATGCGATAGACCGTCCGGTTCTCGAACGTCGCGACGCGAGTCGAGTCCGAGACGGTCGGATCGGCAGCCATTGCGTCCTCGAGGGCCGCGTGCTCGTCGCTGAAGGCTGAAACGAACTGCAGGCGTCGCTCGCCGGTCGTCGTCCCGTACTCGTACCTGAGCGTAACGTCCGAACAGCGCTCTATCGTCGGGACTAACGGAAGCTCATCGTGGACGAGGTGGACTGCTGCGATAAATCCCATTGCGATATCAATGTCGTATTCTATCGTCGGAACTAGCGGCCCATACTTATAGCGCGGGTAAGCTGATTGCAACGGCGCGAACCAACCCGGTCCTGCGGTTCGACGATTCAGTTCATGTATCCGAGATCAGCCAGTCGGTCGGTGACGTCCTCGTCCGTCGCCGGTCGGGTCTCGTCGTCCCCTTCCTCGTATGCTGGGTAGGGCATCGGTTCGGTCGAATCGACGACAGGAACGACACTGCCGTCCATACGGTCGCTGTAGGGGACCCCCATCGCGGCCATGATCGTCGGCGCGACGTCGAAGAGGTGTGCCCGCTCGAGCGCGGCGTTCTCGTTTATACCCTTGCCCGCCGCGACGAAGACGCCGTCGAGCTTGTGATTCCAGGGTTCGGCCGGTCCGAAGTAGTCACCGTCGCCTAACTGCTCGGAGAGCATGTGTTCGAAGTCAGCGGGAATCGTAACGATGTCGACCGTCTCGTCGATGTTGTCGCCGTGGAAGTACTGCTCGCGGGGTGCAACCGTCTCGAAGAACGGCTCGCCGTCGGGCGTCTCGATAGCCTGTAGCGACCGGATGAGTCCCTCCCGAAGTTCCTCGTACTCCTCGGGCGGAACGACACCCATCGGGTCACGTCCCTCGAGATTGATTCGGACGCCGAGTTCGGTTCGCGCACGAACGTACGCTTCCGATTCGGCGAAGTCGACCTGTTCGTTCGCTGTTCGAGAGACGCCGCTGGGCGCGTACTCGATCGCGAGGTCCGCCAGCCCGACCCGCTCGAGTACAGTCCGTATTCGACTGGCGGTGACGCCGAATCGTGCGGCGACCGACGCTGTGCGTGCGACCATTCCCGGCTCCCACGTGTCGTACTCCTCGCCCTCGCGGAGGCGTCTGCGCATCGGCGTCCACGACGGCATCCCCTTGCCGCCGGTCGTCGTCTCGAGGTAGCCCATGTCACGGAGGTACTCGTTGACCCGGAACTCGTAGCCTCCGTACTCACCCATTCCGTGATCGCTCACCAGGAAGACGCGATCCGGATCGCAGTCCTCGAGAATTTCCTGATCTGTTCGTCGGTCGCCTCGTAGACGCTATCGACATGTCGTTTCTCACCGCTGAACTCGTGAAAGACCGTGTCCGTCTTCTGGAACTGAACGAAGCCAAAGTCTGGTTCGAACTCGTCGGCAAGGTAGCGAAACGCCTCGCCGCGCAGCCGGACGAGTTCCTGATACTCCTCGATCTTCTCATCGTCGGAGAGCGAGTCGTCGTCCCGCGTATAGTTCGGGTAGACGCGGTACTCCCCGATCGCGTCGCGGACGTCGTCGAGAATCCCGTCAGGGTGGCACGGCGGGTCCTCGGGGCCGAGAAATCCGGGTATCACCGCCCCATCGAACTCGTCGGGCGGGTGGGTGACCGGTGCGTTGACGACGACGCTCGAGCGATCGTGTCGATCTAACAGCGTCCACATCGAATGTTCGTGGACGTCGTCGTTGCTCGTCACGTGCCAGTCATAGCCGTCGTAGCCGACGAAGCCGACCACGCCGTGTTTTCCGGGGTTGACACCGGTGTAGATCGACGGCCAGGCGCTCGGCGTCCACGGTGGAATCTGTGACTCGAGCGGTGCGGTTACTCCCGTCGAACAGAGCCCCTCGATGGTTGGAATTCGGTTCTCCTCGAAGAGCCGCTCGAAGACCGGCAGACACCCCGCATCGATCCCGATGAGGAGCGTGTCCAACCCGTCCGATTCGTTCTCAGTACTCCCAGTTGCTGTCGCGTCGTCACGGCCAAACGTCCGAGTCATCGTTGTAGTTGTCTTTTCGTAACCCGTGTTCCCGTTCGACCGCTGCCGACATGCCACGGCAGCGGCGTCGTTCGTTGCACCACGTATCTAGATCCAGCGAGGGAGACGGAATACTTCATTATCTCTCCGTTAAACCCGTCATTGCTCCCTGCAAGCCACAATCTGACAGGTTCGGGGTGGATGAATCCGCAAGCCCAAAACAGTGTTACTGACCGATTCGACTGATCGGATTTGAGTCGGATTGTGTGAGGGATGGGGCGCCAGTCCACCGTTCACGGTTGGATTCCCGATACCGTCGCGATCGCGGTCTCGAGGAGCCCGATGGCGTCGGCTTCCAGTTGCTCGGCTCGAAACTCGTCTCGTGCTTCGGCCGTGAGACGGACGACTGGTTCGGTACCGCTCGCACGCAGGAGAATCCATCCGTCGTCGACGTCGACGTAGACGCCGTCAAGCGTATCGACGTCATCGTACCGCTCGCAGACGCATTCATGAACCTGATTCATCACGGCGGTTTTCTCCTTGACCGTAACCGATGCGCGGCGAATGGGGTACGTCTTGACGCCCTCGACGAGCGACGACAGCGGTCCGCGATCGGCGACGAGTTCGACGAGTTTGCACGCAGCGAGTGGCCCGTCCGGGCACGGCATTTCGTCCGGCCAGATCCACATCCCGCTCGGTTCGCCGCCGAAGACGACGTCCGGCCACGTCGTACAGTCGGCCACGAAGGTGTCGCCGACCCGCGTTCGACTCACCGTCGCGCCGACGGCTGCGAGCGCATCGTCGACGGCTATACTCGTCCCAACCGGCGCAGCGACGATGTCGCCGTCGGTCGCAGCTTCACGCGCGAACAGGGCGAGAAGCGCGTCTTTCGGGACGAACGATCCCGTCTCATCGATGGCCAGCATCCGATCAGCGTCGCCGTCGTGAGCGATTCCAAGCCGCGCGTCCGTCGCTTCGACGAACGACGAGAGCTCTCCGAGCGTTTCTCGAGTCGGTTCGTTCGGCCGCCCCGGAAAGCGCCCGTCTCGCTGCCCGTTCAGCGTGACGACGTCGCAGCCGAGTTCCGAGAGCACGCGTGCCGTGATCCCACCGGTGCCGTTCCCGACGTCGACTGCGACGCTCGGCGGGTCGGCTACCGAGACGGCCTCGACCAGCTCCGTCGCGTGTCGATCGATCGCGTCCCCCACCGGCTCGAGTGATCCCCCTCCGTCCCAGGGTTGCAGGTCATACTCGTCGCGTTCGACTCGAGCAGCGATCCCATCACGCTGCTCGGGACCGAACGCCTTCCCGGACGACGACCAGAGTTTGATCCCGTTATCCGGTGCGGGATTGTGAGACGCCGTGACGACGACACCCGCGTTCGCATCCGTCCGTGAGACGGCTCTCGCAATCGTCGGCGTCGGTGCGACGCCGGCCTCGAGAACGTCCGCACCGCACTCTCGAAGACCGGCGGTTACTGCATCGACTAGTATTGGACCGCTCTCTCGAGCGTCTCGTCCGACGACGACGCGATCGTAGCCATCAGACGCGACGGCACGACCGAGCGAGAGCGCAAGTGCAGCCGTGACATCCTCACCGACCGTTCCCCGGATACCGCTCGTGCCAAACATAGCGACTGTCACTGATAGTGAATTTATTACTATGGAGTTATTAGAACGAGACTGACTGTGTTTTCGCCGCCGTTCCCATGCCTAGTCGCGAGCTATTGCGATGCCCACGCGCGGGACGCTGTTCGTTCGGTGAACACCTCCGGTTGCGGCTACCGCCACACCACATGGTCGCCATCGAAAAACAGGCGACCGTGCTCACCGAACCGTCTCACGTGATTAGCCGGTTGTTGGATCAGGCCCAGCGCTCTCATCGGCCCTCGACCGGTTCGGGACCGACACCGACGTCGTCCAATCGTTGATGGTGAACGAGGGGACTTGAGGCGCTCGAGTGGAAGAGTGATGGATCGCCAGTCAACCGTTCGTAGACCCAGATCGAATCGTCGCCGAACTGTCTCTCGGAGCGAACGGAACCGAACTCGTCGCGGCGACGATCTATTCAAACTGGTGGACCTACCGTACTGATTGCAACTGGGACGACAAAGCCAGAGAGGCGGATCAGATCGTCAATACCAGCTCTATGGCATAGAAGACGAGCGAATATACCGTCACCAGCACGGCTGCAACGCCAACCGCCGCCGATTTGCCGTACCACTTGTTCACTACCCAACCGACGATAGAAGCGATACAGAGCGCCGGTCCGATCGCCACGACAAGGAGACTATACGGTTCTACGATATTAGTTATCGCTCCACTCAGGAGTCCCAAGAGCAGTGTCTGGACGATATATCCGGGGATGAACAGTACCACACCGAGTATCGCCACTATCGCGTGGCGAGCGTATCCCTCTGGACGTGTAGGTAACCAGGTAATCTTCATGAGTTTCAGTTTCCTTCTGAATTATAATAACTATTCGGACAACGTACACCGTCGATCGTTATTTTTCAGATTCTCACGAGATACGACTCGGCCCAGTTACCGTGGACGACCTTGTCGGGTGACCTAGTCTTGTGTTGCCCGTGGTGAACCTTGTAATAGTGATCGTCGAAACCCCACGTCTTCGACTCGTAATCGTATCCAACGACTGTGACCGCGTGCCCCGAAGTCAAGCTGCTGTCGGGTCCGCTCACCATAGATAGGACGATAGGCCTGTTCTTCTTTATGTACTTATGGATCGACAACGCAACACGAAATTGTCTATATCACTGACTATTAGGTTCCCAATCACGACGTCCAGGATTAATCGGAGTTTCGAGTATACCCGTAGAGTAGGCACATTTCGCGTCTGTGCTGAATGGAGGTCGACCAAAGACTATCGTTACCGGTTTTCCATTACTCGAAGGCAAGACGCAAGAGCAGCATTACGATCGCCGACTCGAGGACCATCACGCCCGTCCGGTACTTTCGATGTCCGACTCAAGAAACACAATATTGGATTCTACTCGAACAACATATATACTTAATTATGTACAGAAATTTATAATAGTCCCGGGCGGATTCGAACCGCCGTCATGGGCTCCAAAGGCCCATATGATTGGCCACTACACCACGGGACTTGACCTACGATACCCTGTTGTCGGTAGAACGGTTTATGAGTTATTGTTTCCCGTGAGTCGGAGAGGGTGAAAGAACGTCTATTATTTCAATTTCGGCGTATCGATGACAGCTTCGGCAAAGAGAAATGACGTTATCGAGAGTGTGTGCAAGCTACGGATCATTGAATTTTCGAACCGGGGTGATGTGATGAACGTCTGGTTCGTGGCCAATTTTCTCACGAGTGATACCGCAGTGCTGGCAGGTGTGATCGTCTCGTTCCAGTGCGTTCCGCTTTACGTCCCTCCAGCGACCATTGTATGCGTTTTCGGAGTCTCCCCATTGATCGGATAACCAATGGCTGAGACAGTTCTGACTGCAAAACCGGACCGGCTCCCGTTCAGCTTTCGACTTGAGGACAGTTGAGATCCGCCCACACCACTCACAGACCCGCTGTACTCGTTCTATATCGTAGTATTCGTAATAGGGTGTCCCGAGAAACACGTCGGCATCTTCGACGCAGTCCGAACAGTAGACTCCCGATTTGTCGGACGGATAGTATTTGAACGTCGATCCACAGCGATTGCACGACGAAATCTCCTTCCCGCCTTTCCAGTTCCCGTTGTGTTCCCCTGCGTTCGGATTACAGTCCTCGCAGAACTCGCGTCGCGCTTTTGGATCGTAGAACTCGAGCCCACAGCCGCGACACGTCCGATTCGGAAGTGGATCGTCGTGTACCTTCGTGTGGTGCTGTCGCATTCCTCGCTCGGTGGTCAGGGATTTCCCACACGTCGGACAGTCCATGCGGGGGGTGGCCTCGCCTTCGTATATAAACTGCGGCTGATCACGTGTGAGAAAGGAAATCGCAGGACCGATTGCAACAGGAGACGTTACAGGTAGCCTTCCTCGGCCAGCCGCTCGATACCCTCCTCGAGTCGTTCCTCGCTCGCGGCGTACGAAATCCGCGCGTAGCCGGGCGTGCCGAACGCGCTGCCGGGGACCGTCGCGACGTGAGCGTCTTCGATCGCGCCCTCACACCAGGCCTGATCGTCCGCATCTACCGGCAGCATCATGTAGAACGCACCCTCGGGCATGGCGACGTCGACATCGTATTCGGCGAGTAGGTCGATGACCAGATCGCGGCGCTCTTCGAACGCCTCGGTCATCTCGGTGACGGCGTCTTCGGTCTCGAGTGCCTCGAGTCCGGCGTGCTGGACGAAGTTCACGGCCGAGGAGACGGAGTGGCTGTGGAGTTTACCGGCCTGATCGATCAGGTCCTCGGGGCCGGCGAAGTAGCCGAGCCGCCAGCCAGTCATCGAGTAGGCCTTCGAGAACCCGTTGACAGTGACGGTGCGGTCGGCCATGCCCTCGAGTGTGCCGAGACTCGTCGGTTCGACGCCGTAAGTGATCTCCTTGTAGATCTCGTCGGAGATGACGGTGATGTCGTGCTCGACGGCCAGATCGCGGACGCCCTCGAGTGCTTCGTCGGAGTAGACCGCGCCGGTGGGGTTCGACGGCGAGTTGACGATCAGCAGTTCGGTCTCGTCGGAGACCGCGGCCGCGAGGTCGTCGAGCGCGGGCTCGAGCTGGAAGTCGGTCTCGGAGAGGTCGACGCGGGTCAGATCGCCGCCGGCCATCTTGACCATGGCCTCGTAGGAGACCCACGCGGGGTCGAGCAGGGCGACTTCGTCACCCTCGCCGATCAGGGACTGGACAATCTCGTACAGCGCCTGCTTCGCGCCGGGCGTGACGATGATCTCGTCCGTGCTGTGATCGAGGCCGTCGTCGGCCAGTTTGTCGGCGATCGCCTCGCGCAACTCAAGGATGCCGGCAGAGGTGGTGTAACCGGTGTGGCCGGCGTCCATCGCGTCCTGGCCTGCTTCGACGATGTTCTCGGGCGTGGGGAAGTCGGGCTCGCCGACGCTCAGGTCGACGACGTCTGCGCCCTCGGCCTCGAGTTCGGTGGCGAGTGCGGAGATGGCAAGCGTTGCGGACGGTTCGACTCGGTTTACGCGGTCAGTGAATTCCATCGTCATTGGTGGGAATCTACGGCGGAACTGGGGTCGGGTAGTTCGTCGACGAGATCGAGCGCGCCGTCGACGGCTTTTGCCGCGTTCTCGACGCGTTCGCGCGCCTCGGCGGCGGACATGCCGGGGCCCGTCACGCCGAGGGTCACGGGTGTGTCGCGCTCGAGACTCACGTCGGAGAGTCGCTGTGCGGTGGCGTCGGTGATCACCTGATCGTGATCCGTGTCACCGGTGATGACGGTCCCGATGACGGCGACGGTATCGACGTCGTCAAGGCGGGCGAGCCGGTCAGCGGCCAGCGGCGCATCGTACACCCCCGGGACGTGGACCGTCTCGTACACCTCGGCACCCGCGGCGGTGGCCGCCTCGAACGCCTCCTGCTCCATCTGCTCGGTGATCGGTCGGTTGAATTCCGCGACCACCAGTCCGAGCGTGGTCATAGGCGAGCGGTAGGGAGGGCAGGTAAAAGAGGTACCGTTCTCGAGCGACCGCTCCGGTATCCTCGCGGCGACACGTCGCCAGCAAAGCGACTCGTCGGTCGCGTACGGGCAGAAGGAATCGTCCGTGTCACGTCGTTATTCCTCGTCCGCGGCTCGAACCGTGATATCGCCGTTGGTCGTCTCGAGGCGGATTCGTCGCGTTCCATCGCCGAGCGTCACATCGACCGAATCGTCGCTCGAGGCGTTCATGTTGTCGAATCCCTCCAGTGAAACCGCACCGTTCGTCGTCAAGGCGCTGACGGTCGCATCGGGCGACGGCGGTGTGCGAACGGTGACCGCTCCGTTCGTGCTCTTGGCGATTACGTCGCCGTCGCTGTCACTGCCCGCTGCAGTGACCTCGATGTCCCCATTGGTCGTCTCTGCCCGAACGTCACCGCTGACGCCGACTGCCTGCACGGAACCGTTGGTGCTCTCTGCGACGAGTCCGCCGTCGATGCCCTGCACGTCGATTCGACCGTTCGTCGTGTCGGCTTCCAGTTCGCCGATCACGTCTCGGACGTTGATATCGCCGTTCGCCGTCGCCGCACTGGCGACTCGAACGCCGTCGGGAACCGTCGCCTCGAGGTCCAGTTTCGGATCGGGGCCGAACAGGAACGGAACGTCCTCCTGCCGTGCATTAATCTCAAGGTGACTATTGTCGCTGCTGGTCTCAACCGTCAGCGACTCGAGGGTGTCTTCGGTCGGGGCTGCCTTGCGACCGCGAACCTCGATCGCGTCCCCCTGCCCTCCCTCGACGGTCACCGAGCCGTTCTCACCGGACAGCGAGATCGCACTGTAGTCGTCGGTCCCGTACGTTTCGGTTACGATCTCCGTTTCCCCTCGGCCGGTCGCGAGACAGCCGGCGAGCGACGCGAGTATACCGAGGCCTCCCCCAGCGAGTACACGCCGTCGCGAGACGTTCGATCCCATACTCGTGTTTGTACATTGCCAAATCGATATATAGTACCGTCCAGTTTCCGACATAGGTCCTCTGCACGAAGATTTTTATAGGAAAGGAGTCCACCGGAATCGGGCAGTCCAGCCACTGAATGGAGTAGCCAGCCGGCATTCGAGTAGTTGCACGACGAGGCGAAGGTGGATTCTCGGGTGACGGGTCAGGTCGTCTCGAGACCCCCTTGAGCGGCAGGCCATTTGAGAATTCTTAAGCGCGGGTGACGACAATCGCCACGCAATGACGACGCTACAGACGCCGGGACCGACGATCGGCGTAGTCGGAGGGGGACAGCTCGGGCGAATGCTCGCCGAGGCGGCCGCGCCGCTGGGCGTCGAAGTGGTCGTCCTCGACCCGACGCCGGACTGTCCAGCCGCGCCCGTGGCCCGCGACCAGATCGTTGCCGGGTTCGACGACGAAGCGGGGATCCGCGAGCTCGCCGCGCGCGCCGACGTGCTCACCTTCGAAATCGAACTCGCCGATCAAGATGTGATGGACCGAGTGAGCGAGGAGACCGACACGCCCGTCCATCCGAAGCCGTCGACGCTCGAGACGATTCACGACAAACTCGTCCAGAAACGCGAACTCGAGGACGCTGGCGTTCCGGTACCGCCGTTCCGTGAGGTCGACGACGCCGCCGACGTTCGGGCGGCGATCGACGACTACGGCGCGCCGGTGATGCTCAAGGCCCGAACCGGCGGCTACGACGGCCGGGGTAATGTCCCCGTCGAGTCGAAAGCTGAAGCGGACGAGGCCCTCGAGTCGGTCGCCGGCCCCGCGATGGTCGAGTCGTTCGTCGACTTCGAGCGCGAGGTCTCGGTCATCGCGGTCAAGGGTAACGATGAGATCGAGACCTTCCCGATCGGGGAGAACGTCCACGAGGAAGAGATCCTCCGAGAGACGGTCGTTCCGGCGCGCTCGAGCGAGGCCATCACCGAGCGCGCTCACGCGGTCGCGCGCGACGTGCTTGAGGTAATGGACGGGCGCGGCGTCTACGGAATCGAACTCTTCGAAACGACAGACGGTGAGGTTCTCCTCAACGAGATCGCGCCGCGCCCGCACAACTCCGGCCACTGGACGATCGAGGGCGCTCAAACCTCTCAGTTCGAACAACACGTCCGGGCCGTCCTCGGCTGGCCACTCGGCTCGACTGCGCTCCGCTCGCCGACAGTGATGACGAATCTGCTCGGCGACGTGAGCGAGGAACGGCCCGCACAGCTGGACGATCTCGACGAAATCCTCGAGACGCCCGGTGCGAATCTCCACTGGTACGGCAAGCGGCAGGCCCGTCCCCTGCGGAAGCTGGGGCATGTGACGCTCTCGGCGGACGACGCCGACGCGTCGATCGACGAGTTACTCGAGACCGCGCGCGATCTCGAGGCCGCCGTGACGTTCCGCACGTAGTGCCGTTCGCCGTCGATCGCCGCGGCTGCTCGTCCCGTTCACCACTGTTTCAAGTCACTCCCCCGACGACCACCACCCATGAGCGACAGCGTCACCGAACTGATCGACCGCCTGCATGACGAAGCCCAGCAGGACCGTTCAGCGGAGGAAACACCCGATGTCGGGATCGTCATGGGGAGTGACTCCGACCTCGAGACGATGATGACTGGCGGCGAGCGCCGCGGCGCGTACGACGCCTTCGTGGACGAACTCGGCTTCGCCGAGCAGACCGATTACGAGAGCCCGCCCGACGAGCGGTTCACGTTTGAGACCTACGTCACCTCTGCCCACCGGACGCCAGACTTAATGACGGCTTATGCCGAAACCGCCGAGGAACGCGGCCTCGAGGTGATCATCGCCGGGGCCGGTGGGAAGTCCGCGGATCTGCCGAACATGACTGCATCGATCGCGTACCCGCTGCCGGTCATCGGCGTCCCGGTCCAAGAGAAGTCAGTTGATAGCGTCATCGGGATGCCGACCGGCGCGCCGCTGGTCGCGGTTGATGCGGGCAAGTCCTTTAACGCGGCGCTGTCGGCCGCACAGATCCTCGCCCGTCAGCAGGAGGACGTCCGCGATCAACTGGTCGCCTATCACGAGGCCCTACGCGAGGGCGTTGGGGACGTCTCTCAAGAACTCCACGACGGCGGAACGCCGGCGTTCCGGAACCAGGACCGGTAACCGACTGTTCGGACCCGGTGTCGGTCACATCGCAGTGGTCGATCGGTCAGCCGAATGAGTGTGGCCGCCAGAAATCATCGTTCGAACGTCCGATCGACCGATTTCGGTCGCGAGTAATACGCTATTACCGATCTGCTCACGTTCCATATAGCTATACATAATATACGGTGATTAATTACGTGAGTCTCCGCTCGCTGAAGTCGCGTTTCGGCCCGTGTTACCCCGAAAAACGAAGAATCAACCCTTATGTGCGTGCGGTTTGAAGCCTCGAACGTTACGGAGATGAATGATTGGATCGCTATCGGGGCGCTGGCGCTCGTCGGAGTACTGATACCGTTCGGGATGATGGCGGTATCATATCTCCTACGACCCACCGTGCCCGAAACGAGCAAACGCGCCACCTACGAAAGTGGCGAGATTCCGACCGGCGGAACGCGCATCCGGTTTAATATCCAGTACTACATGGTTGCATTGCTGTTCGTCGTCTTCGATATCGAGACCGTCCTGTTGTTTCCCTGGGCGGTCGCCTATCAGGATGCGCTCGCCGCGGATATCCCGCTCGTCCGTGCGCTCGGGCCGATGCTGTTGTTCGTCGCCATCCTGCTCGTCGGACTCGCGTGGGCGTGGCGTACGGGCGCAGTACAGTGGGCACGGACACCTCGCCAGCTGGAAACTGACAGACCATGAGTAGCGAACAACCACGCCAACAAATCTACGACAGCACCGCACCGTCGACCGACACCCGCGACTCGCGTATCGGTGAGGGTGCCGACGACCGCTTCAACTCCAAACTTCGCGAGGCCTTCGGGTCGACCCCGTTCATCCTCACGAAGTTCGACAAGTTCATGAACTGGGTGCGGGGCAACTCGATGTTCATGCTCCAGTTCGGGATCGCGTGTTGCAGCATCGAGATGATGCACACGTACGCGATCAAACACGACCTGGACCGCTTCGGGGCCGGGGTCCCGCGGGCCTCGCCCCGGCAGGCCGACGTGATGATCGTCCCCGGGACGATCGTCTCGAAGTTCGGCCCCCGTATGAAGCGGGTCTACGACCAGATGCCCGAACCAAAGTTCGTCGTCGGCATGGGCTCGTGTACGATCTCCGGCGGCCCCTTCCAGGAGGGGTACAACGTCGTCAAGGGAGCTGAAGAGATCATCCCAATCGATATCCACGTCCCCGGCTGCCCGCCGCGACCGGAAGCGCTGGTCTACGGCATCGCCAAACTCCAGGAGCGGATCCGCAACGGCGAGTCGACACCCGTCGTCGTCAAACCGTACGAACTCGAGGAGTTCGGCGACCTACCTCAGGACGAACTCATCCAGAAGCTCGCGGACGACATCGACGAGGAGGACCTCGTCATGCGCTATAACTGGGCTGATTCGCCATGAGCACGGGACTCGAGCGAGGGCAGCAGCCACCGGTCGACGTAACGGAAGACGAACTCACGGCACTGATCGGTGATCGCGCGCTCGCACGCGACGATCACCTGAATGCGCCGGGATTCGTCATTCGGCCGGACGACGTCCAGGACGTCCTCACAGACCTTCGAGACGAGGCTGGGTTCGACCACCTCGCCAATCTCACCGCCCAAGAGTACGCAGACCGGTATGAGTCGATCTATCACCTCCGGAAATACGCCGACCCGACGCAGGAGGTGTCGGTTGTCGTCCCGACGCACACCGACGATCCGGTCAGCCAGACCGCCGAGCCGGCCTTCCGGACGGCCGACTGGCACGAGCGGGAGGCCTTCGACCTCGTTGGCATCGACTACGAAGGTCACCCCGATCCGCGACGGATCCTCCTGCCCGAGACCTGGCAGGGCCATCCGCTCTCGCGGGGATACGACCAGGAGAAGCCACAGCTCGTGACGTTGACGGAACACGCCAACCCGGTTCAGCCGGACCATCACGACGACGAGTCGGACACGATGTTCCTCAACATCGGTCCCCACCACCCGGCGACCCACGGCGTGCTCCACATCGAGACGGTACTGGACGGCGAGACGGTCGTCGACGTCGACCCCGACATCGGCTACCTGCACCGCTGCGAGGAGCAGATGTGCCAGCAGGGGACCTACCGCCACCAGATCATGCCATACCCGGACCGCTGGGACTACGTCTCGGCCGGCCTCTTGAACGAGTGGGCCTACGCGCGCACTGCCGAGGACCTCGCGGACATCGAGGTCCCGGAGTACGCGCAGGTCATCCGGACGATGGGTGCCGAGCTCTGCCGGATCGCCTCCCACATGCTCGCGCTGGCCACCTTCGCGCTTGACGTCTACGGCGACTTCACCGCCATCTTCCAGTATGGGATGCGCGACCGCGAGGTCGTCCAGGACATCCTCGAGGACCTGACCGGCCAGCGGCTCATGTTCAACTACTTCCGGCTCGGCGGGGTCGCCTGGGATCTGCCCGAGCCCCGCGAGGAGTTCATCGAGAAGACGCGAGACTTCCTCGACGAACTCCCCGCCAAGGTCGACGAGTACAACGACCTGCTGACCAGCAACGAGATCTTCCAGATTCGGTGCCACGACACCGGGGTTCTCGAGCCCGATGTGGCCAAACAGTACGGCTGTACCGGGCCCGTCGCACGCGGCTCCGGCATCGATTACGACCTCCGGCGCGACGACCCCTACGGCTACTACGACAACCTCGAGTGGGATGTCGTCACCGAGGACGGCTGTGACAACTACAGCCGCGTCCTCGTGCGCATGCAGGAAGTCGAGGAATCCGCGAAGATCATCGAGCAGTGTATCGACCTGCTCGAGGACTGGCCCGAAGACGAGCGGACGGTCCAGAGCAACGTGCCGCGGACGCTCAAGCCGGACGCGGACACGGAGATCTACCGCAGCGTCGAGGGCGCGAAGGGCGAACTCGGGATCTACATTCGCTCGGACGGCACGGACAAGCCGGGCCGGTTCAAGATCCGGAGTCCGTGTTTCCACAATCTCTCGGCGCTGCCCGAGATGTCCGAAGGGGAGTACGTGCCGGACCTGATCGCGTCGCTTGGCAGCCTCGATATCGTGCTCGGGGAGGTGGACCGGTAGTATGACCGGTGGCCAGATCACAGGCGCGGCCGGCGGGTCACCCGAACTGCCGGCGGTGCCGCTGCAGGATACGGTCTTGCTCCCCGAGCGGATCGGCGAACTGACTGGACTCGATGGGTTCGGGCTCGGCGGCGAACTGCTCGCGACCTTTCTCGCCGCCTTCCTCATCGGCAATCTGATGCTCGCGATGACCGGCGTCGCGGGGCCGTGGGCGAAACGGAAGATAACCGCCGCGTTCACGGACCGGATCGCCGTCAACCGGCTCGGTCCGGCGGGACTGTTCATTATTATTGCAGACGCCGTCCGCCTCCTGTCAAAGGAACTGGTCATCCCCGAAAACGCGGATCGGCCCGCCTACGACCTTGCGCCGATCGTCGTCGCATCGTCGGCGCTGCTCGGCTTCGCCGTCATTCCGATGGGAAGCGGGATTCACCTCGCTGATCCGGAAGTCGGGCTGGCCTATGTCTTCGCCGTCTCGGGGATCGCGAGCCTCGGACTGGTGATGGCCGGCTACGCGTCGGCGAACAAGTACTCGCTGCTCGGCGGCCTCCGCGCGGTCGCACAGAACATCGCCTACGAGATCCCGCTGGTCATCACCGGGATGTCGGTCGTGATCTTCGCCGGGACACTACAGATGGGCGAGATCGTCTCGACACAGGCGGACCCACTGTTCACGATCGTGGGAATTTCGATTCCGTCGTGGTACGCGCTGGTCAACCCCTTCGCGTTCGTCCTCTTTCTGGTAGCGAACTTCGCAGAGGTCGGTCGCAACCCCTTCGACACGCCGGAGGCACCGACTGAGATCGTCGCCGGGTATCAGACCGAGTACTCCTCGGTCTACTTCGTGCTGATCTACCTCGGGGAGTTCCTCCACATCTTCCTTGGCGGTGCGATAATCGCGACGATCTTCCTCGGTGGGCCTGCCGGGCCCGGACCGGCGGCGCTCGGCATCGTCTGGTTCATCATTAAGATCTGGGCGGTATTCTTCGCGACGCAGTGGCTGCGTTCGGCGGTTCCCCGCGTCCGGATCGACCAACTGATCGAGATCGGCTGGAAGGGACTGCTCGTCCTCTCCTTCGCCAATCTCGTCTTGACCGCGGTAATTGTGGGGCTGATAGCATGATCGGGATACTCAAATCGATGGCAACGACGATGAAACACGCACTGGACGGCTCTACCTTCACAGTAGAGTATCCGGAGACCGCACCCGACGTCTCGCCGCGCTTTCGCGGCGTCCATAAGTTCAGTCAGGAGCGGTGTATCTGGTGTCGCCAGTGCGAGAACGTCTGTCCGAACGACACGATCCAGATCGTCACGAACGATCAGCGACAGGGCGAACAGTACAACCTTCACATCGGGCAGTGTGTCTACTGCCGGCTCTGTGAGGAGGTCTGCCCCGTCGACGCCATCCTGCTCACGGAGAATTTCGAGTTCACCGCGGACACGAAACACGATTTCGTCTACAATAAGGAGCAACTGAAGGCTGTACCGTGGTACAAGGACATCGACCCGCTCGCAGCCCGCGAACCCGACCGGGGCGCGTGGGTCGGTGAGGGTGAGGGAGAGGTCGACTACCAGTAACGGGTCCGCCCGTCCCGTAAACGGGCACTATCAACAAACATGAACTACGAGCTGATCACGTTCGCGCTGTTTGCCCTCGTGACGCTGGCCAGCGCGGTGGGTGTCGTGCTCATGCAGGACCCGTGGCATTCGGCGCTCCTGCTTGGCATAGCGCTTCTCAGCGTGGCGGTCCACTACGTGATGCTGGCGGCCGAATTCGTCGCCATGATGCAGGTCCTCGTCTACGTGGGCGGGGTCCTCGTCCTCATCACGTTCGCCGTCATGCTGACCCAGCGCGATGAATCCGACGCCGACGCAGACGAGGTGGTACAGGCATGACGACCGGTCCGAAACTCCGACTCGGTAAGACGCTCGTTCCGGGACTGCTCGCGGTCGGGCTGTTCGGCGTGATGGCACTCATCGCGCTGAACACGACCTTCGAGCCGATGACTCAGGCCGCGGGGGCCGGCTTCCCCGATGACGTCTCGATCACGGCCGAACTCGGCTACGCCCTGTTCGGCTTCGACGAATTGCAGACGATCGGCGGCACGGAACCGTTCCTCGCCGCCGTCTTGCTCGTCGCGGTCGCACTCGATGCCGCGCTTGACGCCTCGCTCGTCCTCGCGAAACGCGAGGAGGGCGGCGAACCCGTCGCCGCGCTCTCGAGCACCGAGGCCTCGAGCAGCGAAGGACCAGAGCCAGCCGTCGCCGATGGCGGAAAACGCTCCGACAGCGGTTCCCAGACCGAGACGGGAGGTGAGAATCGATGACCGTCGACGTGCAGTACTACGTGCTGCTGTCGATGGCAGTGTTCTGTATCGGCCTGTTCGGGGTACTGACGCGTCGCAACGCACTATTGTTCCTGATGTCCGTCGAACTCATGCTGAACGCGGCCAACATCAATTTGATCGCGTTCGCGTTCTATCACGGCAACCTGACGGGGCAGTTGTTTGCGCTGTTTACGATGGCGCTCGCTGCTGCCGAGGTAGCCGTCGGACTCGGGATCATCCTGGTGCTGTACCGAAACTTCCGTGATGTCGACGTCACGGTTCCAACGACGATGAGGTGGTAAGATGGCAGCAACAGCAACAGGACCGTTCGGATTCGCACCGGCAATCGCCGTGTTCCCGCTCGTGGCGTTCGTGATTACGCTCCTCTTCGGCAGATACCTGCCCAAGAAGGGCGCGCTTCCAGGCATCCTCGCGACAGCGGGCTCGCTCGTCATCTCGCTAGTGATGGTCGCGGCGGTCGCGGGCGGTAACGCACATCACACGACGCTGTATGAGTGGACGGCCGGCGCGGCTGCGAGCAAGACCGGGCCCGAGACGATCGCGTTCACGTTCGGGATCCTGATCGATCCGCTCTCGGCGCTCATGCTCGTGATCGTCTCGCTGGTCGCCTTGCTCGTCCACGTCTTCAGTCTCGGCTACATGAACGCCGAAGGGGAGACCGGGCTTCGGCGGTACTACGCCGAACTCGGCCTCTTTACCTTCAGCATGCTCGCCTTCGTCTTGGCGGACAACCTGCTGATGGCGTTCATGTTCTTCGAACTCGTCGGGCTCTGTTCGTACCTGCTGATCGGGTTCTGGTTCCGCACGGAATCGGCCCCCTCGGCCGCGAAGAAGGCGTTCCTGGTCACCCGATTCGGTGACTACTTCTTCCTGATCGGGGTCGTCGCCATCGCGGCGACGTTCGGCACGGTCGGCTTCGCCGGCGAGGAGTCGTTCATCACCGCCGCCGAAACGGCGATCGATGACGGCACGACCCTGTTCGGCTTCGACGCCGAGACCTGGGTGACGATCACCGGACTGCTCGTCCTCGGCGGGGTCCTCGGCAAGTCCGCGCAGTTCCCCTTCCACACCTGGCTGCCCGACGCCATGGAGGGTCCGACCACCGTCTCCGCGCTCATTCACGCGGCGACGATGGTCGCGGCCGGGGTCTACCTGGTCGCCCGGATGTTTGGCTACTACGCGCTGAGTCCGACCGCGCTGGCGATCATCGCCTTCGTCGGTGGCTTCACCGCGCTGTTCGCCGCGACGATGGCCGTTGTCAAAGACGACATCAAACAGGTGCTGGCGTACTCGACGATCAGCCAGTACGGCTACATGATGCTCGGACTCGGCGTCGGCGGCTATGTCGCCGGGGTCTTCCACCTGATGAACCACGCCTTCTTCAAGGCGCTCCTATTCCTCGGTGCCGGTGCCGTCATCATTCTGATGCACCACGAACAGGACATGTGGGAGATGGGCGGGCTCAAAGACAAAGCGCCCGTCACCTACTACACATTCCTCGCCGGCGCGCTCGCGCTCGCGGGGATCGTCCCCTTCTCGGGCTTCTGGTCGAAAGACGAGGTGCTGTTCGACGCCCTCGCAGTCGGTTTGGAGCAGCCGATCATCCTCGCGGCCTACGCGATGGGGCTTCTCGCCGTATTCTTCACCGGCTTCTACACGTTCCGGATGGTCTTCCTGACCTTCCACGGCGAACCCCGGTCGGAGACGGCCGAAGACCCACACTCGGTCAGCTGGGCCGTCAAGGTCCCGCTGCTCGCGCTCGGGACGCTCGCAGCCGTCGCCGGGTTCGCGAACCTCGCGCCCGTTGCCGAACTGCTCCACGCCGACATCACGTTCCTCGAGTTCTGGCTCGACGGCGAGTACGGGTACGTCGAGGGACTGACCTACCACGCATACCACGAGACGGTGGCCTTCGAAGAGGGCTATATCGGCTCCGAGACGACGACAATGCTGTTGAGCGCAGGCCTGTCGCTCGGGCTTGCGCTGGCCGGCGCGTTCACGGCCCACACGCTGTACAACGTGCCCGAACCGGACCGACACATGCAGAAACTCGGCGGCGCGTACCGCGTCCTGAAGAGCAACTACTACCAGGACGAGTACCAGGTCTGGATCGCAGAGGGACTGACGCTGCCGCTGGCTCGAGCGGCCGACCGCTTCGACCAGACCGTCATCGACGGGGTCGTCAACGGAACGTCGACGGTCAGTCTGTTCGGTAGCGATCGACTGAAACGGGTACAGACGGGTATCGTAACTAACTACGCGGCGCTGTTGGTGGGCGGGTTCATCGGCTTACTGCTCGTCCTCGGCTATATCGGAGGGTGGTTCGCATGATGATAGAAGCGCTTATCGCTGTCGCACTGGTCGGCGCGCTGGTGACGTTCGTCGCGCCGAATCGAATCGCCGGCAAACTCGCGTTCGCGATTAGCCTCGTTCCGGCAGCGCTCAGCCTCTGGCTGTTTGCTGCCTTCGACGGCAGCGGGAACGCCTTACTCGACGGCGAACTGGCGTTTGAATCGCAGGCGGCGTGGCTCGAGATCGGCAACCACTCGATTTCGTGGTTCGTCGGTCTTGATGGGATCAGCCTGCCGCTGGTCGTCCTGACGACGATCCTCTGTACGCTGGCGATTGTCAGCTCGTGGACACCGATCGACGACCGGGAATCCCAGTTCTACGGGCTCATCCTCTTCATTGAAGCGAACCTAATTGGCGTCTTCTCGGCGCTTGACTTCTTCCTGTGGTTCGTCTTCTGGGAGGCAGTCCTGATCCCGATGTATCTGCTGATCGGCATCTGGGGCGGTCCACGCCGGAAGTACGCCGCGATCAAGTTCTTCGTCTACACAAACGTGGCGTCACTGGTGATGTTCGGGTCGTTCATCATGCTCGTCTTCGGGCTCGGTGACTCCGTCACCTCCTTCGCGCTGCCCGAAATCGCGTCGGCGATGGTCAACGGCGGACCCGAGGGCCTCTTCGGACTCGGCGGAACGACCCTGGCATCGGTCGTTTTCATCGGGATGTTCCTTGGGTTCGCGGTGAAGGTGCCGATCGTCCCCTTCCATACGTGGCTGCCCGACGCTCACGTGGAGGCCCCGACGCCGGCCTCGATACTGCTGGCCGGCGTTTTGCTGAAGATGGGGACCTACGCACTGCTGCGGTTCAACTTCACGATGTTCCCGAACCAGGTCGAGACCTACGCGATTCCGATCGCTGCGATCGCCGTGATCAGCGTCATCTATGGCGCGATGCTGGCGCTCGCCCAGACCGACCTCAAACGGATCGTCGCCTACTCCTCGGTCTCGTCGATGGGCTACGTCATCCTCGGACTGGTCGCCTATACCCAGTTCGGGGTCGGCGGCGCGACCTTCCAGATGGTCTCCCACGGCCTGATATCGGGACTGATGTTCATGGCCGTCGGCGTCATCTACAACGCGACCCACACGCGGATGGTCACCGACATGTCCGGGATGGCAGACCGGATGCCGATCGCAGTGGGCATACTGATCGCTGGCGCGTTCGGATACATGGGGCTGCCGCTAATGAGTGGCTTCTACGGCGAGTTCACGATCTTCTTCGGGACCTTCGGCTCCGAGTTGCTCGATTACTCGCCGCTCTTTACCGCGGCGGCGATGTTCGGCATCGTCATCGTCGCGGGCTACCTGTTGTTCGCGCTCCAGCGGGCGGTGTTCGGACCGTATCGACTCGAAACCGACTACGAAGTCGGCCGCGCACCCATGCACGACGTCGCGTCGATGGTCGTACTGCTGGGACTCATCATCCTTCTGGGCGTGGCTCCTGACCTGATCTTCGACATGATAACCGACGCAGTCGACCCGATCATCAGAGGTGGTCTCTGATGGCGGTTCTTGAACTCCCCGACTGGATGGCACTCGCACCGGCGCTGATCCTAGCGGGGACGGCGCTCGTCCTGTTCCTGATAGACAGCATCGACCCGCACTCGACGAACCGCACGCTGCTTTCCGGTACCGCCATCGTCGGCTCGCTGTCGTCGTTGGCCGTCGCCGTCTGGTACACCGCTGCCGGCGTCGGCGCGACTGGGATCGAGAACTACGGCGTTATCGACGTCATGAACGGCCAGTTCGTCGTCGACCAACTGGCGCTCTACTTCATGATCATCATCTCGGTCGTCACGGCCCTCGTCACGGTGGCGAGCCACGACTACCTGCGGGACCACACCTATCAGGCTGAGTACTACTCGCTGGTCGTCCTCGCGGCGACCGGGATGTCGATGATGGCCGCCTCGAACAGTCTCGTGACGATCTTCATCGCACTCGAGCTGACGAGCCTGCCGTCGTACGCGCTGGTCGCGATCCTGAAGGACAATCGCGGCAGCGTCGAAGCGGGCCTGAAGTACTTCCTGATCGGGGCGCTGTCGTCGGCGATCTTCGTCTACGGCGTCTCGCTGGTCTACGGCGCGACTGGCTCACTGCAACTCGAGGCCATCGCAACTGAGGTCGAGGTCATCGCTGAGAACGCCGGGACCGCCGACGAGATGGGTGGCTTGCTCGGACTGGGCATCCTGATGTTGATCGGCGGCATCGCGTTCAAGACCGCGAGCGTTCCCTTCCACTTCTGGGCCCCCGAGGCCTACGAGGGTGCGCCCGCACCGATCTCGGCGTTCCTCTCCTCGGCCTCGAAGGCCGCCGGCTTCGTGCTCGCGTTCCGCGTGTTCACAACGGCGTTCCCGGTCGGGGCGACGGCCGACATCATCGGCGTCGACTGGACGCTGGCGTTCGCCATTCTCGCGATCGTCACGATGACGCTCGGGAACTTCGCGGCGGCGACCCAAGAGAACGTCAAGCGGATGCTCGCCTACTCCTCGATCGGCCATGCCGGCTACGTGCTGATCGGGCTCGCGGCCCTCTCGGCCGAGGGCGGCGAACTCGTCATGGGCGCGGCCATGATGCACCTGCTGGTCTACGGCTTCATGAACACGGGCGCGTTCCTGTTCGTCGGACTGGCCGAACACTGGGGCGTCGGCCGGACCTTCGAGGACTACAACGGCCTCGCAGAGCGGGCACCCTTCGCCTGCGGCGCGATGGCAATCTTCATGTTCAGCCTCGCGGGGGTCCCGCCCTTCGGCGGCTTCTGGAGCAAGTACCTCCTCTACACCGAGACGATCAATGCGGCGGCGGACAACACGATCTTGCTCGCCCTCGCCGCCGCGCTGGTGATCAACAGCGCGCTCTCGCTGTACTACTACTCGCGGCTGGTCAAGGCGCTCTGGATCGAGGAGCCGCTCCTCGATCGTGACCGCCTCGCACAGCCCACCGGCCTCTACGCGGCCATCGTCGCCGCAGCCGTCATGACGGTCGTCATCCTGCCGGCGTTCGGTCCGATTGCCGACGCTGCACTCGAGGCGGCCGCCGCGGTCGTCGCCTGACGGGAGACCCGGTAGCTTTTACCCGTCGCGGTTGCAAGCCGCGATAAATGGTTTTCCGGCTCGTGCTCGGCTGTGGGACCGTCTGCCGACAGGTCATAGAGCAACTGTCCGAGCGCGACAGCGACCGACTGCTCGTTATTACCGCCGACGAGGGCATTGTCGAGACGTTGCGCGACGAGAGCGTGCCGGCTCGCAGTGCCGACCCATCCGACCCCGACGCCATCGCGAACGTCGACCCGCCGGACGTGATCTTCGTCGGCAGCGACCGTACCGACGTCAATCGAACCGCACTCCAGGGCGCGCGGGATCGCTTCCCCGAGGCATCGATCGTGGCGTATCTGGGCGGGAACGCGACGGCGGCGGATCGCGACCGGTTCGACGAGTTGGCGGACACCGTCGTCGACCCGACGACCGCGCTGGCCGATCGGGCACTCGACGGCACGGCAAGCTCGTTGGCCGAATCCGCCATCGAACTCCGAGAGCAACTCACGGACATCGATGGCCGGCTGGCGGTCGTCGCCCACGACAATCCCGATCCGGACGCGCTCGCAAGCGCCGTTGCACTCGTCGCCATCGCAGAGTCGGTCGGCGTCGATGCCGACGCCTGTTACTTTGGCGAGATTTCACACCAAGAGAACCGGGCGATGGTCAACCTCCTCGAGTTAAACCTGCGAAACTTGTCTCACGACGATTCGCTCGGGGAGTATTCGGCCTTCGCGCTGGTCGACCACTCCCGACCCGGCGTCAACGACCAGCTCCCGTCGGACCTCCATGTCGACATCGTCATCGATCACCATCCACCTCGCGGCCCGGTCCCCGGGGAGTTCGTCGACCTCCGACAGGGTGCGGGCGCGACTAGTACCGTCCTGACCGAGTACCTCGAGCGATTCGATCTCGACGTCGATGCCGCGACCGCGACGGCGCTGCTGTATGGGATCCGGGTCGACACGAACGACTTTACCCGGGAAGTCTCCCCTGCGGACTTCCGCGCCGCGTCGCTGCTGTGGCCCCGCGTCGACACGTCGCTGCTGGACCAGATCGAGCAGCCCTCCCTCGAGGGTGAGACCCTCGAGACGATCGCCCGAGCGATCAAGAACCGAGTACAGCGCGATTCGGTGGCCGTCGCCAGCGTCGGGCGGATCGGCGACCGGGACGCGTTGCCCCAGGCGGCCGACCAATTACTCACGATGGAGGGCATTGAGACGACACTCGTCTTCGGGTTCGCCGAGGAGATGGTCTTTCTGTCAGCCCGGTCGCGGGCGGCGGACGTCGATCTTGGTGAGACGCTCCGGGACGGGTTCAACCGGATCGGCAGCGCCGGCGGCCACGCCGACATGGCCGGCGCACAACTCCAGATCGGAATTCTGGGCAGTGCAGACGATGAGAAGGAGATCGAGTCGATCGTTAGCGTCGTCGAGGAAGTGATCACGAACCGCTTTTTCGAGGCGATCGAGACGCGGCCGGGAGTTCCGGTCGGGGCCTACACACAAACCAGCGAGTGGCTGTTCACCCAGCGTGGCGAGCCCGAAGACGGCGAGTCGGCATGATCTAGCCGATCGTAGCGCGGGTTCCGTATTTGGGAACGAAGCGGTCGTTTCGAAGGAATAGTGCGGATGTGTCGGAGATCGCATCGCTGTCTCACTTCGATCTCTCACCGTTCAACGAGTTGCGCTCTTGTGACCTACCGGGCGAGAATGCCACCCCACGATACTCTTTTCATGCTTGCACTCATCGATCTATATACCGAATAGAGTCACAGAGTAAGTGAGCTGAATACCAGAGACCCCGATTTAGAGATGGTTTCTGGGCAATCGGAGTGTAATTCATGAGTAAGCATATCTCGGACCATACGAAACGGCATACCACGTCTACCACCGGAAATCGATTCGAATCCTCGCAGTTGAGTTTCAAAACTCGCGGCCCCATCGAATCGTTCGAGGGTCATGCGGACAACGACCACTTCGCGCATATTTACGAGGACCATGCCGAACAGTTCGAGACGGTCGTCCCGTTCATTCGGGAGGGGCTCGAACGCGGCGAGCGATGTATCTACGTCGCCGATGACAATACCGTCGGTGAGGTGCGTGATGCGATGCGAACTCGCGGCATCGACATCGATACTGCCCTCGAATCGGGGGCGCTCACGGTGTACACGCCGGACGATACCTACTGCCAGACCGGCGAGTTCGACCGCGAGGCGATGCTAGAATTTTGGGAAGAGACCCTCGATGATGCGACTGCAAGCGAATTTACGGGGCTCAGAGCCGCCGCTGAGATGACGTGGGCGCTCGAGGCCGACGAGACAAGCGCCGACCAACTCTGTGAGTACGAAGCACTGCTCAATCCGCTCTATGACGGTGATGACTACACTGTCCTCTGTCAGTACAACCGCAGTCGGTTTCCGGCGGAGATTCTCCATGACGTCCTCAAGACCCATCCGTTTCTCGTCTACGACGACACCACTATCTGCCAGAACTTCTACTATACCCCGCCCGAGGAATATTTCGGCCCCGATCAACCGTCGCGCGAACTGGACCGGAAGTTGGCAACGCTGGTCGACCGAACCGACGCGCGGGAGACGATCGAAACCCGAGAGCGCTATCAGCGAGACCTCTACGAGACGATCGCCAGTCCGAACACGTCGCTCGACGAGAAAATCGAGGAGCTGTTGGAACTGGGCTGTGACCGATTCGATCTCGAGATCGGATACTTCACGAAAACGACCGGTGACAACGCGTTCGAGATCGTGGAAGCCGTCGGCGACCACGAGAGAATCAACCCGGGCAGTACCGTGTCACTCTGCGAGACGTACTGTGAGAAGTTGCTTGCAGCACCCGGCCCGATCTCCGTCCCGGATGCGGTGGAGGTAGGCTGGACCGACGATCCTGCCTACGAACGGTTCGGGTTGGATGCCTACTTCGGGATGACCGTCCACGCCGGCGGCGAGGAGTACGGGACGCTGTGTTTCGCCGCTGAGACACCGCGCGAAAAACGGTTTTCGAGCGCCGAACAGACGTTCCTCAACCTGATGGGCCAGTGGGTCGAGTACGAACTGGAGCGCCAGCGCCGCGAGCGCTTCCTCCGCGAGAGTTACCGGATCACGGCCGACCCCGACCGTGACTTCGAGGAGAAACTCGAGCAGTTGCTCGAGGTCGGCCAGGAGTGGTTCGGCCTCGAGATGGGCGGGCTGAACCATCTGCCGTCGTGGGGCGGCGAGTTCCGGTTGGAGAAGGGAGTCGGCCTCGGTATCGACCCCGAAGACGAACTGTGGTCAGATCCGGGGTACGAGCACTTCTGTCGCGCCACCATCGAAGCCGACGAGCCCGTCGCCATGGCGGACGTCCGCGGCACCGACTGGGAGGACGACGAGATCCATCGCGAATTCGGATTGATGAGCTATCTCGGGACGCGGGTGATGAACGGCGCGACACCGTACGGGACGTTTTGGTTCGGGAGCACGGACCCACGTGACCGGTCGTTCTCCGAGACCGAGCGCACGTTCATCGAGTTGCTGGGCCAGTGGATCAGCTACGAACTCGAACGCAAACAGCGAGAACGCCACCAACAGACGTTGAGCCGGATCGCCGCCGATCCCGGTCGGCCGTTCGAGGAGAAACTGGACGACATCTTCGAGTTGGGATGCGAGCGATTTGATCTGGAGTTCGGCGGACTCGCACAGATCGACCCGGCGAGCGATTCGTTCACCGTGGAAGCCATGCACGGTGACCACGACCGACTTGAGCCCGGCGTAGAGGTACCGCTTTCGGAGACGTACTGTCGGGCGACGGTCGGAGACGGAACGATAGCCGACATTACTGATCCCGACCGATCCGGATTCGGGAACACCCTCGCGTACGAAGCGTTCGGCGTCGAGACCTATCTCGGAACGCGAATCGATCTGGAGAACCAGCCCGACCGAACGTTCTTCTTCATGTCAACGGACTCGCGCGACCGGGAGTTTACCGACGCTGAACGGACGTTCCACCATCTCATGGCGCAGTGGGTCACGTTCGAACTCGAACGGAGGCGTCGCGAACAGGCGCTCGAGGAATCGAACGAGCGCTTAGAGCAGTTCGCCTACGCTGCCTCCCACGACCTGCAAGAGCCCCTGCGGATGGTTACGAGCTATCTCCAACTCCTCGAGAAGCGGTACGGCGACGCCTTCGATGAGGACGGCGAGGAGTTCCTCGCGTACGCCGTCGACGGAGCCGAGCGGATGCGCGACATGATCGACGGCTTGCTCGAGTACTCTCGCATCGAAACGCGGGGCGATCCGTTCGAACCGGTCGATCTGGACCCCCTTCTCGACGACGTGCTCACGGACTTGCGGCTTCAAATCGAGGAGAGCAATGCAGAGATTACGGTCGATCGACTCCCTCGTGTGTCGGGTGATCCCAGTCAGTTACGACAGGTCTTCCAGAACCTGCTCAATAACGCCATCCAGTACAGCGGCGAGACGCCGCCCCGTGTTCACATCGATGCGAACCGTCGCGGCCGAGAATGGGTCATCTCGGTACGGGACGATGGGATCGGTATCGATCCGGACGATCAGGATCGCGTGTTCACCGTTTTCGATCGGCTCCACAGTCACGACGAGTACGAAGGGACGGGCATCGGACTGGCACTCTGTCAACGAATTGTCGAGCGCCACGGCGGCGACATCTGGGTCGATTCCAATCCCGGCGAGGGAGCGACGTTCTCGCTTACGCTCCACGCGCTACGAGAGCAGTGAGGTAAGTAACGGACGGACCGAGTGACACAGCCCCGTTCTCACTGCGACAGAGCGATTCCGCAGTACCGACGGCCGCGATACGGGCGGAGAGACGCCGATGGTACCGGTGATGACGGCATCAGTGACAGTACTTTTGCGCGCGGCCCCCGTGTGTCCGCGTATGGAGGTCGTGTCGGGCCGGACGAAGCCCAAGGTCAAAGACTACATGACGCGCGACGTGGCGACGGTATCTCCCGACGAGACTGTCGGCGAGGTCGCGGCGCGGATCGCCGAGAGCGAGGAACACAGCGGCTTTCCCGTCTGCGAGCGACGCCGCGTGGAGGGCTTCATCAGCGCCCGCGACCTGTTGCTCGCCGAGGACGACGATCCGATTTTCAAAGTCATGGCGACGGAACTGCTCGTCGCCCACCCCGACATGAAGGTGAACGACGCCGCACGTGTCATCCTTCGGTCGGGCATCCAGAAACTACCCGTCGTCGACGACGCGGGCAACCTCGTGGGGATCATTTCTAACGCCGACGTCATCCGCAGTCAGATCGAACGCGCAACCCCCGAGAAGGTCGGCAAGCTGATGCGGACCTTAGAGCAAATCCACGAAATTGACCTGACAGAGGAACGCCGAACCGTCCCGCTCTCGGAGCTTACCCCCACGCAGGGCCGGGTCTATGCGGACGAACTCGAGGGGCGGCGCTACGAACTCGAGCGGGGGCTGGCCGAGCCACTGGTGGTCATCGACAACGGCGGCACGCTCCTGTTGGCGGACGGCCACCACCGCGTGCTCGCGGCCGACCGGTTGGACATCGACGAGATGGACGCCTATGTGATCGTCATCGATCACGAGATCGATCTTGGAATGGCGCGCACGGCCGAAAAGGAGGGTCTCGAGCGGATCGATGACATCGACGTCGTCGACTACGCGCGCCATCCGTTGGTCCAGACGACCAAGCGGCTCCAGTCGGACGGCGGACGTGTGGACGAAGACGAGGCCGAGTAGGGGAAGCGGCGACGAGTACGAAAAATTGCGATACGTTCTCATATTCGCGACGGACCGACAGTCGTGGCTGTCGATTGCTGGTGACCGTTTTCCGTGTCCGTGCAGTATCTCGCTCGATGGCTGGATCACCAACACCCGATCGCGTCCTCGTCGCCGGTGCCAGCGGGGCGACCGGCGAGGAGTTGCTCTCCGTGCTGCGACCGACCGATCTCTCCGTTCGTGCGACTACGCGCTCGTACGCGAACGTCGATACGCTCGAGCGCCACGGTGCCGACGAGGTGGTCGTCGCCGATTTCTTCGAGTCGTCCGACGCCGTTGCTGCGGTCGAGAACTGTGATATCGTCTACTGTGCGCTCGGAACGCCGCCGAGCCTGCGCCACGTGACCGGCGGCAAACTCGTCGATCGGACCGGGGTCATCAACCTCGTTACTGCCGCCATTGCGGCGGACGTCTCTTACTTCGTCCTCGAAAGTGCGATCGGCGTCGGGAACTCGAAAGCGGGACTCTCGCTGCCGGCTCGGCTACTGATCCGGGGATCGTTGCGAGCCAAGCGGGACGCCGAGACGGCACTTCGTCGGTCGGGACTGAGGTATACGATCATTCGACCTGGGAGTCTGACGAACGAACCACCGAGTGGCGAAGTCGTAGTCGGCGAGGGTGGCGACTCCGTTTCGGGGTCGATCCCGCGGGCCGACGTGGCACGGGTAATGGCTGCGTCGCCGTTCACGCCCGATGCACGCAATCGGACCGTCGAAGTCGTCAGTCGCGATGGGTTGTCGAGTGCGCCGACCAATCGCGTCAACATCGACTGGGCCGACGATCTCCTCACGAGCGGCCATGAACACCGCCGGGTCTAGCTATCCGTCTCGCGAGATGCGGTAGCGCCGTTCTCGAGCCGCTCAATTGCCCCGAACCTTCATTGGCTGTCGGCAAATATTACGTCCATGTACGACGATGAGGATCTCGATGAGATCCGCGAAGCAGGCGAGCAGTGGGAGGCGGAAACGCTCGAGCCGACCCTCGAGCGCCGCGGCGAACGACGGGACCGGTTCGCGACGGTATCGAACCACGAGGTCGACCGGCTCTACACCCCCGACGACGTTTCGGATCTCGACTACCTCGAGGACTTGGGATTTCCGGGCGAGGAACCCTACACGCGGGGGCCGTACCCGACGATGTACCGTGGGCGGACGTGGACGATGCGCCAGTTCGCCGGCTTCGGAACTGCTGAGGAGACCAACGAGCGGTTTCACTACCTGATCGACGAGGGCCAGACCGGTCTCTCGACGGCGTTCGACATGCCCTCCCTGATGGGCCTGGACTCGGACGACCCAATGAGCGAAGGTGAGATCGGCAAGGAGGGCGTCGCGGTCGACACGCTCCGGGACATGGAGATCCTCTTCGACGGGATCGACTTAGTGGAGATTTCGACCTCCTTTACGATCAACCCCTCCGCGCCGGTGATCTACGCGATGTACGTCGCGCTGGCCGACCAGCGGGACGTGCCCCGCGAGAAACTGCGCGGGACCCTCCAGAACGACATGTTCAAGGAGTTCATCGCCCAGAAGGAGTGGGTGATCCCACCCAAGCCGTCGCTCGATCTCGTGACGGACGTCCTCGAGTTCAGCACGCGGGAAACGCCGAAGTTCCATCCGATCTCGGTCTCGGGCTATCACATCCGCGAGGCGGGTTCGACGGCCGTTCAGGAACTCGCCTTTACCCTCGCGGACGGCTTCGGCTACGTCGAGGATGCGATGGACCGCGGGCTCGATGTCGACGAGTTCGCGCCGCGGCTCTCCTTCTTCTTCAACTGCCACAACTCCTTCTTCGAGGAAATCGCGAAGTTCCGAGCGGCACGCCGGATCTACGCGCGGGTGATGGACGACTGGTACGGCGCGGAGGCTGACGAGTCCAAACGTCTCAAGTTCCACACCCAGACGGCGGGCCAGTCGTTGACGGCCCAGCAACCGTTGAACAACGTCGCCCGGGTGACGATCCAGGCGCTGGCCGGCGTCCTTGGGGGCACCCAGTCGCTCCACACCAACAGCTTCGACGAGGCGCTCGCCCTGCCCGGCGAGAAGGCCGTCCGGGTTGCGCTGCGAACCCAGCAGATCATCGCCGACGAGTCCGGCGCGGCCGACATCGTCGACCCAATGGGCGGCTCCTTCGCCGTCGAGACGCTCACGAACGAGATCGAGGAGCGAACGATGCGCTATATCGAGGAAATCCGGGAGATGGGCGACGGCTCGGTCCGCGACGGCATCCTCAACGGAATCGAGGACGGCTATTTCCTCCGAGAGATCCAGGACGCGTCCTACGAGTACCAGGAACGCGTCGAGCGCGGCGAGGAGGTCGTCGTCGGCGTCAACAAGTACACCCTCGAGGAGGACACCAGTCCCGACATTCTCCAGATCGACGAAACCACGGCCGAACGGCAGCTCGGCCGGCTCGAGGACGTGAAAGCAGACCGGGATGACGCGGCGGTCGAGAAGGCGCTCGAGGCGCTACGCGAGGCCAGTGAGCGCGGCGAGAACACGATGCCGTACATCGTCGACGCGGTGAAAGCCTACGCGACGATGGGCGAGATCATGGGCGTCTTCGAGGACCTGTACGGTGCATACAGCGAGAACCTCGGACTGGCGTAAGTTACGCGTCAGGGGCACTCCACCGGTGAATCGTATCCGACAGGACCGTCGCGAGCCCCATCATCCACACGACGCTGCAGACGAGGCCGAGAACCACGGCCCAGTGGAAACGGATTCCGAGGGGAAGGAGCAGGACGAACGGTAGTCCCAACAGGCCGAGCGGGACGGACAATAGCTCACCGACCCACGCTGGCCCGACTCCCGCGAGTACGACGACGGCCCACAGGAACGTGAGCGAGATGAATCCGGCGAAGACGGCCAGAGAAGTGTTGTCAGGCCTGAAGATGCGCTGATACCGGACTAATTCGCGCTCGTCGTCGACGTCCGACCACCTGTAAACGGCCCTCGTGACTGCGACCGCGAACGCGGCCGATCCGACAACCGACGCGCCGAGTCCACCCGCAATGAGCACGACCGATGGCTCCGTCGACGGGGGAAGCTGAGCGGTCGTGAGATTCCGATTGACGTACCAGACCGCCGGAAACAGGACGATAAAGAACGGGACGATTGCCGCTCGGAGAGTGTCGATCATCCAATAGATCCGACAACTGGGGGTACTGTAAGCGTTCGGTTACTACCATCTCGGATGAAACGGGGTTATTCGCCGGAACCCGAGCCCTCGCTGTCGAGATCAGCAGGGTATGTCGTACTCTCCCTACCGAGGTAGATGTGCCGGACACTGGGAGACGTATTATGCTCCCTCGTCGAACCGCGACAGGACGGTAACGACGAGTCCGAGTGTTACCAATAGCACGCCCATGGCGACGGCACCGTAGACGGCGAGCGTGACCGGCGAGACGGGAACTGTGATCGAGCGGACGGTGATCTCCTCGAGGCCGGTTCGTGCGGGCAGGGTCGCGCCGAGCAGCGCGCCGAAGGCGGCGGTCGCGGCGACGAGCGCGATGGCGAGGGCGACGACGGCCCGTCGTCCTGCAATGGTTCGAGCATCGAGCACGACCGTTCGTACACCGTCCCGAAAGGTGGTGTTTGTGCCGGAGCAGTCCTTCGGCATCGCGGCCGACATACCGAGACGATCCGCCAAACGGGACGGAGTCAGGGTCCGTTCACGTCGACACCGAACTGTCGGTGTGTCCATTTCAGTCGCCGTTGATTGCCGTCTCGGCCATCGTCCCGGTTCGGTCGGAACGGTGCTGTTCGTTCGTACAGAAAGCGGACCGGTTGATGGTAAATATGGCCGTCATCAGGATATTCACGGCCGTTATAGTCATGGGAACGTGTATGCTCAACACCCTACTGCACACCGGTGCACAGCACCCCGATCTCCTCTGGATACTGGTCCCAAGTTTCCTCTCGTTCGTCGCAGGACTTGGCGTGGCATCGTACTCGGATCGACTGCGCGAGCGAACCAGTCCCGGACAGCCCGCTTCGGACGACTGACGCCGATCTCTCGTCGGGTTTCGGTTCGTTGCTGCTGCTCTTATTCAGGTACGGATATCCGAAGATTACGTGTGATCGAGAGGACGATACGGCGCGTTCGATCTCGAGAACCACGAGAACGAACACAGCCATCCCCACGAGCACGATCACGGCCAGCACAGTCACGGACAGACGGACGACCGCGATTACACCCATGACCACTGACCCCAGTTCGTTCCTGACTGCGCTCCGTCTCTCGGACTTGTTTCTCCCTGTCGGCGGATACACGGCCTCATACGGCCTCGAACAGTACATCAATGAGGATCGGATCGAGTCCGGCGAGGATCTCCGGGCACTGCTGGCAGCCTACCTGCGGCGGATAGTCGGCCCCTGCGAGACCGCTGCGCTGGCGAACGCCCACGCCGCCAGCGCTGACGGCGACCGCCGGCGACTGCTTGCCGTCGACGAGCGACTTCACGCGGTGACTATGCCTCGGGAGTTCCGCGAGAGTTCGACGAAGGCGGGGGCAAAGCTCTGCGAACTGCTCGATTCGGACGCGACCCCGAACGGAGCGAACGCGGGCGAAGGACGGGCGGAGCGGACCGAATCGGCGTCACCGGCGGCCGACGGCGGCGACTTCACGACCGCGTTCGGCGACGCGATCGAGACCGGCGCGACGCCGGGGCACTATCCGGTCGTGTTCGGCGTCGTGACTCAAGCACGCGGTCTTGAACGACTCGAGGCTTGTCTCTCACACGCCCACTCGTTCGTCACGGGACTGCTCGGCGCGGCACAGCGGCTCGGCCGGTTCGGCCACACCGAGATCCAGTCGGTACTCGAGGCGCTGGAGCCGGTGATCACCGCGGTCTGCGAGCGCCATGTCGATGATGACATCGCAGCGATGGCCTCGTTTGCCCCGCTGGCCGAGATCATGGGAATGCGCCACGAACGCGCCGGGCGACGGCTGTTCATGAGCTAGCGTCTCGTCGGTCGGCCCGCCATCACGAGTTTACCTCTGGGAAACGCTCTTGTCAGACCGCGTTGTACCGCCGCCGGTGAGACCTGTGCGTTCCGATACAACCGACTCCGATCGGCGCTTCTCGGAGAAAGAACTGTTCTTGCTCCTGCTGGTCGGGATCACGATCATGATGGCAGTGACCGGGTTCGTCCTCATCATCAACTGACGCCGAGGCCGGGCCGGCGAGGGCTCGATCCGGCCTACGTCTCGGACGTGTCGTGTCGTGTTCGGTCGTCGGTTTCGATCGCTCGAGCCGCGATATACGTCACGACCGCGAGCGTCCCCATCGTCACCAACAGGATGGCGAACTGGATCGTCGACCGGAGTGGGTCGAATCCCCACGGGTTGAACACTGCGAAGACCGCGACGAAGAACCCGATGATCAGAAACGGGATTACGTTGACTGCGAGGTCCAGTGTGATTTCCGCGTCGAAGGCGCGTCGGCTCATAGGGTAGGGCTCATAGGGAGGGGGTGAGTGTCTCGAGCGAGTCAGTCGGTGATCGGTTCCACGTCACGTCTCGACGCCGCGACTGCCGTCGTCCTCGGCTTGCCGGGACCGCACGAGGCCCGCTCCGACGACCGTCACGATGCCGGCGAGGACGAGCGCGATGCCGCGACTCGCCAGCCCGGAGAGGGGCTCGAGGGGGCCGATCGGGAGCGTTCCGGTCCCGTGAGCTGCCAGCACTGCGCCGGCAACGACGAACGCGACGCCGAATTTGGTTGCGAGCGCAAGCGGGCGATCGACGTAGTCGGCGTCCGCGAGGATGCCGGCGACGCTCGCGGCGAACACCACGAGTCCGACGACGGCGACGGGAAGGAGGTCGACGACGATGCCGACCTCCGAGCCGACGAGTCCGACGGCGACGAGAACGGGCCACGGCTTCGCGGCGTCGGTCCGCTCGGCCGTCGCCTGCCTCGAGTGGTCTGCCATACCCGGGGTTCCACGTCGAGGTGGTAGTATCTGGCCCTACCCGTCGGATTCCATGATAATCATCAGCGACTGAAAACGAGCGCAATCAGCTGGGTGTCCACGGCGGTTGCACACGACTGCACGACGTCACGCAGCGCAGACACGACTATTCGTCGCGCTCGATGACGAACTCCGTGAACTCCTCAAGCTTCCGGGTCGTCTCGTCGTCGAAGTCCAGCCCGTCGATCGCGGCGCGAGCCTGGGCTGCCAACTCGAGGGCTTGCTCGCGTGCGTAATCGATGCTGCCGGCGTCCGCGAGGATCTCGAGGGCCTCGAGGATCTCGTCGTCGGTGTTGTCCTCGGCCTCGAGGATGTCCTGCAACCGTCGGGCGCGTTCGGGCTCGCTCTCTTGGATCGCGTGAATGACCATGAGAGTCTTCTTGCCTTCGCGGATGTCGTTGCCGAACTCTTTGCCGAACTCGCCGGCTCGACCCAGAGAGTGCTCGATGTCCAAGATGTCGTCGCCGATCTGGAAGGCAACGGCGGTCAGTTCCGCGTACTCAGCGACGGCCTGCTCGACCTCGGGGGCTGGGCAGTGATGATCGCGGCGAGACGGGCCACGATCCGGCCGAGACAGCCGGTCTTGCACGCACTCATCTCCAGATACTGGTCAGTGGTAATTCGAACCTCGCGCTCGTTGTGCCAGCAGATGTCCATCCCCTGACCGAGGTGCGTTCGATTGAGTTCGTGCATCAGCATCTCGTAGGCGGCCAGTCGCTGGTCAGCCGGGAGGTCAGCCGGATCCTGTGTGATGATCTTCAGGGGCAAGAAGTACATCGCATTGCCGGCGTTGAGCGCGATATCGCGTCCGTAGGCGCGGTGCAGCGCCGGTTCGCCGCGCCGAATCGTCGCTCCGTCCTCGACATCGTCGACGATGATCGTCCCGTTGTGCAGAATCTCCGGAATACAGGCATAGGGCAAGTACTCGGCCGGATCCTCGCCGAATCCCTCGACGAAGACGAGAAAGAGCACTGCGCGCCACCGTTTCCCGCCGCGATCGAGGAGATCCCACAGCGGCGTCGCCAACGCACGCTGGATACCGATGGGATCGTACTCGTAGGTGGGCGTACCGAAGAAGGACTCGAGGTAGTCGGCATCGATCTCTCGTGGGACCAGGTCGGCGATCGCCTCGTCGATGGCCGGCCGCCAGTCGGCAAGCGTCTCCCGCATATCGACTCCGAGAGGGAGCGGGGTAAAAAAGATTCGCAGTTTGTCGTGTCAATGAATGGTAGCAACCAACGCATCAGGTCCGGCGGTTCAAATCGAGCGAGCGATACAGTTACCCGACCATCCGTCCACGTTCCAGCCATGTCCGACTGGATCGGAACCGTCTTCGAGAGCGACGTGGGCTGGGACCACCTTGAGGGACTCGTCGATATCGGCAACCGGATGGCCGGCAGCGAGGGCGAACGGGAGGCCGCCGAACTGACCCGGGACGCGCTGGCCGACGCCGGCGCACGAAACGCCCGCCTCGAGTCGTTCGAGATACAGGGCTGGACGCGGGAAGATAGCGCGATCACGGCCGGTGACACGACCCAGGACTGTATCGCCCTCCCACGCAGTCCCGACGACCGCGTCGTCGCGCCGCTGATCGATCTCGGGTACGGCTTACCGGATGATTTCGAGGAGACCGACATCGAGAACGCGGTCGTCATGGTCCGCAGCGACGTTCCAACCTACTACGACCGGTACATCCACCGCCGAGAAAAGTACCACCACGCGGTCGAGCACGGTGCGGTGGGATTCGTCTACCGCAATCACGTCGAGGGCTGTCTCCCGCCGACCGGCAGCGTCGGCTGGAACGACGAGCCGATCGGGCCGATTCCGGCCGTCGGCGTCTCGAGCGAGGTCGGCGCGCGGCTCGGTCGCCGGTTCGACGATGAGTCGATCACGGTCTCAGCCGAAGCCGACATCCATCCCGCCGAGAGCCAGAACGTTCGCGCCGAACTCGGCCCCGACACCGACGAGCGCATCCTCGTGACGAGCCACGTCGACGCCCACGATATCGCCGAGGGAGCGATGGACAACGGCGCTGGAACCGCGATGATCGTCGAAATCGCGAACGCGCTAGCGGATCGCGAGGACGACCTCGAGACCCGCGTCGAGTTCGTCGGCTTCGGGGCGGAAGAGGTCGGCCTGATGGGCTCGACGCGATACGCCGAGCGGGCAGATCACGACGCGATCAAGGCAGTCGTCAACAGCGACGGCGTCGTCCGCGATCGGACGCTCTCGATTATCACACACGGGTTCGACGCGCTGCAGGACGTCGCGAACGATATCGCGGATCGGTACGATCACCCGATCGGAACCGTCCCCAAGCTCGGCCCCCACAGCGATCACTGGTCGTTCGTCAAGTGGGGCGTACCGGGCTGTCACGTCAAATCGATGTCGGACGATGCGGGTCGGGGCTGGGGCCACACCTTCGCCGATACCATCGAGAAACTCGAGCCCCGGACCCTGCGCGAACAGGCGATCCTCCTGACCGAATACGTCGTCGCACTCGCTCGCGACGACGTGACGGTTACCCGTCGCGATCGCGAGGAAATCGCAGCTGACCTCGAATCACAGGACCTTGCCGAAGGGATGCGGATCACCGGCGACTGGCCCTACGACGGGTGAGATCGAGTCAGGGAACCGACCGCTGATCCGCGACCGACAACCGTACGCTTTTGAGCGGGCCGTGTGAACTGATGGCCATGGATGCCGCGTGGGACGGGGACGACTCCCCTGTCGTCGGCGTCGTCGATGCCGAGACGGACGCAATCGACGCCATCGAGATCGACGACCCCCTCGAGTCAGCGGTCGCCGACGTCGACGGAACGATCGCGAGCGGCACGCTCGAGGACGTTCTCGCGGCGAAGCCGTCGGTGCTGGTGGCAGTCGGCGAGGCGACCCTGTCGGCAGTCGCTCGCGTTGACGTCGACTCACCCGTGCTTCCGGTCGGTTCCGTCACCGGGGTCGAGTCGGTCGACCGCGATCATCTTCCCGACGCGCTCGAGGCCGTTCTCTCCGGGCGCGCCGTCCGTCGCGAGCGCCCCGTTCTGGGGGTCACCCTCGAATCGGCAGATACTGACGATTCGGACGACCCCGCGATCCGAGAGCGCGCCCTGTTCGACGTGACGCTCATCACCGATGAACCCGCTCGAATCTCCGAGTACAGCGTCCGAGACCGGGGGTCGGATGTCGCAACCTTTCGTGCCGACGGCGTCGTAACGGCGACGCCGGCGGGGAGCCACGGCTATGCGAGCGCGGTGGACGCACCGCAGCTCTCGCCGGCCACCGACGCGGTCGCGGTCGCTCCGATCGGGCCCTTCGTCACGCAGACCCGTCAGTGGGTGCTGCCCACCGACGCGCTGACGTTCGCGGTCGAACGCGATGAGGGCGACGTCACCCTCGTCGTCGACGGCCGCTCGGTCGGCACGGTCACCGTCGATTCGCAGGTCAGGGTCTCCCTCGCCGGCTCGCTCACGACGCTGGCCGTTCCGGACGACCGACTCAAGAACGAGTAGGAGAGCGCGAAAAAGCGGTGTTAGCTCGGGTGACGGGCGGGACCGGACCTCGACTGCATCTCGTCTAACTGTTGTACGGCTCCTCGTCCCGATGGTGGTCCGGGTTCGCGTTTTCGAGGGCGTCGTCTTCCCGGTCGACGGAGCCCTCGTCGATGTCCTGCTTGCGCTCCTCTTCGGCCTGCTGCTCGCGGGCCTCCTTCTCTTCCTCGGTGAGTCCCTCCTCGTCCTGAGCCTCCTCGGGATCGGTCTTCTCCTGCTCGAGTTGGACGTCCCGCCCGTGTTCGTCCTTGCCGGTGTTGTCGCGCTCGTCGGTGTTGTCGGACATAGTGATCCCGATTGTGGGTATCCGCGGTCGCCGAAAAGACGTTGGGCTTGCGATGGTCGGTGTGGCCAATATATGGGCGTTTTCGCTCTTCTTGCGCCGGTTACCAGGGATCGCCGGAGGCGAGATCGATCTCGCTGTCACCCTTTTCGGACGGGCAGAGATCTGCCAGCACGCAGTCGCTACAGTCGGGGTTCTGTGCCGTACAGACCGCTCGCCCGTGATCAATACAGAGGTGAGTGAACTGTTGCCAGTCGTCCTCGGGGACGATCTCGATCAGGTCCTGTTCGATCCGTTCAGGATACGTCTCCTCGGTCAGCCCCAGCCGCCGCGAGAGCCGCTGGACGTGCGTGTCGACGACGATCCCCTCAACGATGTCGTGGCCGTGTTGGAGGACGACGTTCGCCGTCTTCCGACCGACGCCGGAGAGTTCGGTCAGCTCGTCCATCGTGTCCGGCACCTCGCCGTCGTGTTCCTTGAGGATCGTCGCACAGGAGTCGCGGATGTACTCCGCCTTGCTGTTGTAGTAGGTGATCGAGTTGAGGTCCTCCGCGAGTTCGTCCTGATCCGCGTTCGCGTAGTCCTCGGCCCCATCGTACGTCTCGAAGAGGTGCTTCGTCTCCTTGTTCACCCGCTCGTCCGTACACTGCGCCGAGAGGATCACCGCGATCAGCAACTCGAGGCGGTTCGAGTACCGCAGCGAAATCGTCGAATCCGGATACTCCTCCTCGAGGCGATCGACGACCGCCTCGGCTTGCGCCTGCGTCGTCTCGCGTGGGGTTCCCATAGGAGGGTGGTGGGAACCGGTTCGTTTCAGCGTTCGGGTTCCGGATCAAGTGGTAGCGGAACTCCCGCACTCGAGTCAGTCCCGAACCGAAACCGATCGCTGGATGCCGTGAGGTTTAAGCGGCCCTCAGCCACCTATGTGGGTATGAAAGCCACGGCCATGGCCCACCCCATTCAGGGGCTGGTCAAGTATCACGGGATGCGCGACGATATCAAGCGACTCCCCTATCACGACAGCATCAGCGTCTGTACGGCCCCCAGCCACACGCGGACGACTGTCGAGTTCTCCATGGACTACGAAGAGGACACCTTCGTCGTCGACGGCGAGGAACTCGACGGGCGCGCGTACGAACGGGTTGAGGCCGTCGTCGAGAAGGCCCGCTCGAAGTCCGACGCCGCGCATACGGTGTATCCCGTCCGCCTCGAGAGCGAGAACAGCTTCCCCTCGAACGTCGGGCTGGGCTCTTCGTCGTCCGGATTCGCGGCCGCGGCAATGGCGCTGGCTGAGGCAGCCGAGCTTGACGCCTCGAAACAGGAAATCTCAACGATCGCCCGCGTCGGCTCGGCCTCGGCCGCGCGTGCGGTCACCGGCGCGTTCTCGCAGTTGCATACGGGTCTGAACGATGAGGACTGTCGCTCCAAACGGGTTCCGTCGGACCTCCACGAGAATCTGAAGATTATCGTCGGCCTCGTCCCCTACCACAAGGAAACCGAGGACGCTCACCGAGAGGCCGCTGACAGCCACATGTTCCAGGCGCGGAATGCCCACATTCACGGCCAGATCGCCGAGATGCGCGACGCGTTGCGTAACGGCGACTTCGAGACCGCGTTCGAACTCGCCGAACACGACTCGCTGTCGCTCGCGGCAACCACGATGACCGGCCCCTCGGGCTGGGTCTACTGGCAGCCCGCTACCCTGGCCGTCTTCAACACGGTGCGCGAACTCCGCGAGGAAGAGGACATTCCTGTCTACTTCTCGACCGACACCGGAGCCAGTGTCTACGTCAACACCACCGAGGAGCACGCCGAGGAAGTCGAGGAGGCCGTCTCTGACTGCGGCGTCTCGACGACTACGTGGGACGTCGGCGGTCCCGCCCAGCTGCTCGACGAGGACGAGCACTTGTTCTAAAACGACGTTTTGCTCTGTCGTTCGAGAGAGCGAAGCTCTCTCGTGACTGAGCGAATCTCCGATTCGCGAGGTCGTCGGCACGAAGCGCCGACTGCCCGAGGGATCGGAGATCCCTCGCTGGCTGGGACTTCCGAGCCGTCGTTCGCGACGCTCACGAAGACACTCCTCTTCTGTTCCGGGACGCTATGCGTCCCTCCATATCGGTCGTCGGCCCGCTCGCTCCCTACGGTCGCTTGCGGCGAGCCTCAGTAAATTGCCTGCCCGTCCCCGAGTTACGGGCACCTCGCGATGCTCGGAACCGCTCCCGGCCATGTTCTACTTGCTGTTCTTCGAACCGAGAACAGTCCCCCGCGTACATCTATACCACTCGAGCACCTACGCCGACCCATGCACGTCGTCGTCCTCGGCGCGGGGTACGCGGGGCTGACCCTAACGCGGCTGCTCGAGGAGGACCTCCCCGAGGAGGCAGCTATCACGCTGGTCAACGAGTCGCCGGACCATCTCGTCCAGCACGAACTCCATCGGGTGATTCGCCGGCCGGAACTGGTCGCCGCAATCACGGTCGGGCTACCAGAGGTGCTCGAGCGAGCCACCGTTCACGTCGCCAGCGTCGAGGAAATCGATCGGGACGAGCGGGTCGTCTCCCTCTCGACCGGCGCGCTTTCCTACGACGTGGCGGCGGTCTGTCTCGGCGCACAGACGGCCTACTACGGGCTCGAGGGCGTTCGCGAGCATGTGACGCCGCTCAAGCGACTCTTGCACGCGAGTCGAATCCGATCGGGAGCGCTCGGGGCGTTCCGATCCGACGATCCCCGAATCGTCGTCGGCGGTGCCGGCCTCTCGGGCGTTCAGGTCGCGGGCGAACTGGCAGCACTCGCCCGCGAGGAACGCAGCGAGGCGACGATCACGATCCTCGAGCAACTCGAGAACGTCGCACCGAACTTCCCTGCGAACTTCCAGCGGGCGGTCCGAGAAACGCTTGAGGAGCAGGGGATCGATGTCCGGACCGACGCGGCCGTGCTGCGAGCCAACGAGACGCACGTCCACCTCGAGTCGGGCGAGCGTGTTCCATACGATCAGTTCGTCTGGACCGGTGGGATTCGAGGCGCGGACGCGCTCGAGGGGGAGCGCCCGACGGTCGAGAGCGACCTCCGGCTTGACGATCGGACGTTCGCACTCGGGGACGCCGTTCGCGCGGTCGATGCCGACGAGGAACCGGTCCCGGCGAGCGCACAGGCCGCCGTGCGGGAAGCGCGGACGGTCGCGGAGAACATCGCTGCCCTCAGCACAGCTGACATCGAGTCGGAGACCGGCACTGAAGCGTCGGCCGCACCCCTCGAGGCGTTCACGTTCGACTCGCCCGGCTGGGTGGTCAGCGTCGGCGACGACGCGGTCGCGACGGTCGGCTCCCGAGTCCTCACGGGACGGCCGGCGAAGGCGTTGAAGACGACCATCGGTCTCGGCTATCTCTCCGCCGTCAGTGACGTCGAAAACACAGCGGGGCTCGCATATCGGGAACTCGTCCCGGAGCGATTCCAGCGCGATCAGTGAGCGGACGGCATGTAGCCGGCACGCTCGAGCGCCCTATTCGACCGAAACGACGACCTTCCCCTGATGCTCGCCGGCCTCCACGTAGCGGTAGGCCTCGCGGGCCTCGTCGAAATCGAAGGTGCGATCGATAACGGGCTCCATTTCCGTCGCGGCCATCGCGCGATTCATCCGATCGAACATCGCGCGGCTGCCGACACCCATCACGCCCTCGACAGTCAGCGCCTTGTGGAGCATCGGCCCTGGATGGACCTGTCCCTCCTGACCGGCGAGCACGCCGATGAGGTGGGCGTGCCCGTTGACCGCGGCCGCATCGAGGGACTGCTCGAGCGTCCCCGGGTCACCGACCTCGATGACGTGGTCGACGCCGCCGTCAGTCCGCTCGCGAACGAGTTCTCCCCAGTCCGGATTTTCCTCGTAGTTGAGCGTTGCCGCGGCACCGAGGTCGCGAGCGCGCTCGAGCTTGTCGTCACTCGAGGAGGTGACGATGACGCTCGCCCCCTGCATTGTGGCGAACTGGAGTGCGAACGTCGAGACGCCGCCGGTCCCGAGCGTGAGGACGCTCTCACCGGCAGTGAGTCCGCCGTCCTCGACGAGCGCGCGCCACGCAGTCAGGCCGGCACACGACAGCGTCGCGCCCTGCTCGTCCGAGAGGTGGCCGGGGAGGACTGCGAGGCTCTCCGCGGGGAAGGTCGCGTACTCGGACAGCGCGCCGTCGACGTTGCCGCCGGTCGTCCGCGCCATCTTCTCGCGGGTCCCTCCCCCTCGATCCAGTCGGGGGCGAACGGCGTCGCGACACGGTCGCCGTCCGAGAGCCGCTCGACGTCGTCGCCGACTGCGACGACCTCGCCGGCACCGTCGGAGAGGGGGACAACCGGAAGCGACGCACCCGGATAGGCGAGTTCGTCGTTCGCGATCGCCAGATCGCGGTAGTTGAGCGATGCCGCGCGAATCCGGACGAGCGCCTCGCCGGCGTCTGGTGTCGGCCGATCTCGCTCGACCTGCACGACTCCCTCGTAGTCACTCGAAGCATCTTGAACTTCGTAGGCCTTCATCAGTGGCAGACAACGTCCCGCCGGACTTCGGTCTGCCGCCCGGCGACCGTTTTGCTGGCTCCGCAAGAAGCGGTGAACGCCGGACAACTGATCGACGAGCGACGCTCGATGCTCGACGCCCAACGCCCGACGCCCGACGAACAGCGAGAGCGTTCTGGAGCTACGTCCAGCGATCCAGGCCCGTCTGCGTGACGCTCTCCTCGAGGCGCTCGAAGCCGCGCTCGATCTCGCCGGCGTCGACGCCCCACTCGTCGGTCACGTACGATTTCGCGGCCTCGAGGTCCGGGTCGATGGCCGTGTCGAACTCGTAGTCGTCGGTCACGTTGGGGTCGCGGAACAGCTGCCGGACGCGGTCGCCGTACTCGATGTGTGCGCCGCGGGCCTCGAGCACGCTCCAGAGATCGCCGTTCTCGGTGATCGCTTTGATTGCCGTCTTCGGACCGATGCCGGAGACACCCTCATTGAAGTCCGTCCCGATGAGGATCGCCGCGTCGATCAACTGCTCGAGGGTCAGGTCGTGGTGTTCGAGAGTTGCCTCGAGATCCATCAGTTCGGGATCGCCCTTGCTCGTCAGTTGGCGCAGCGTCAGCGGCGAGCCGAAGAGCAAGGCGTCGTAGTCCTCAGAGCCGACGTAGTCGGCGTCGCCCCGTTTGACCATGTGGGCGGCCTGGGCCTCGCCCTCCGCCGGCGCTTCGACGATCGGAACGTCGAGCAGCCGGAGGAGTTCGCGGCTGGTCTCCTGAATCGTCGACGTCAGCCGCTGTGTGCGCGACTCGAGTTGCGCGATGGCGACCTCGTCGCCCTCCTCACGGGCGGTCTCGAGTTGGTCCTCGTAGCTCCGCCGTTGCTCGCGACGGGACTCGATCTCGTCGTCCTTGAGATCGGAGGGGCCGCCGTCGAAGACCATCACCGGCGTGATGTCGTGTTCGAAGAACTTGGGCAATCCCTGGACGATGCCAACGAGATTGGCGACTTCGGTCCCGTCCGCGGTCGTATACTTGCCGCTGTTGGTCCACTTGACGGTCGTCGTCAGGTATCGGTAGAGCCAGTTGTGTGCGTCGACGGCGACGACGCCCTCAATCTCGTTGAAGGGGATGTCCTCGATGACGGCGATGTCACGAAGTGCAGCGTTTCCCATTGGGGGCAGTTGGGCGGACTGGGATTTGAATCGTTGGCTTCCCGGTCGGCCCGTTCGCGCTTACGACGATTCCGACGACGCGACCCAGTCTCGTATCTCCCCGTCGACGACGACCCGACTCCCGACGTCATCGAACGTGACGCCGCCGTAGGCGACGCTGCTGTCGGGCCCCGAGTAGACGCCCACAGTGCCACAGTCCGCCGCTCGAGCGGTCGTGAGCGTCGCGTCGACGTTCTCTCGGAAGCGAAACGCCTGGTGTCGCGCTCCCGTCGCCGTCACGTTGCTCAGCTTCAGATCAGTCATGTCGTCGAAAATGATGGCGTTCGTGAACTCGCCGTCGACGGTGACGTTCGAGATTGCAGCGCCGTCGAATCCGGCCGCGTATAGTCCCGAGCCCCCAGCGACGCTATCGTCGTCTGTCCTGATCGTGACGTTACTGATCGTCAGTGCTCGCCGTCCGCTCTCGACGCGGCTGAGCGTGATCCCGCGCGCGTTCCCGACGCACGAGACACCGTCGATAGTCAGGTCCGATACGACCTCGTCCGGATCAGCCCTGATGGCCGTATACTGGCACCCAGTGATGTATCCGTCCTCGATAGTGATCGACTCGTTGGTGCCGCGATGGAAGTGGACGCCGTACGCCGGGTCGTTCGACGGATCGATCTCAAAGTCCGTGAGGGTGCAGTTTCTGCATGGAGTATCATCGTCCTCAACGAGCGCGTCGCTCCGTCCGTCCCATACGCTGTTCCAGCCCGTCCCCGCGTTCTGACTGTCGAACTGGACCGGCGCGTCCGAGTCGCCCTCCCCGCCGCGGGTCGCCCAGAACCCGTCGATGGTGACGTTTTTCGACGACACGACGTCGATGTGGTGATAGTAAATGCGGTCGCCGTAGATGCGCTCCAACCGGACGTTGTCCGCGTGCGCGGGCATGATCCCGGTCGCGTCCGGCGCGTCGATTCGGACGTTGCAGACTCCCCAGTTCGACGCGCCGTCGTATCCGGTCGCGTCGAACCCTTTGTTCGAGAGCAGCGCCCGCCCCTCGTCACCGTCGGGACGTAGCCCGTCGAAAACGGTCGAGCGACCGGCACCCAGCAGTATCGTGTCGTCTCCGATCAGTGGCGTCCGCTCGAGGAGGTAGTGCCCGGGCGGGAAGTAAACGATCCCGCCGCCGGCCTGGTCGACCCGCTCGAGGAGGTCGTGAACGGCTTGTCCGACCTCGGTCGTCCCGTCGCCCTCGATCCCGTGGGCCTCGACGTTCCAGACGGGCGTCTCCTTGGTTCGCGCGTGGACCAGTTGTGCCGCCTCGAAGTGACTCGTCCCCGGTATCGGCTGATCGTCGCTTCCCCGTCCGCTGAAGTACTCCCAGTCCTCGCTCGCGGCGTCCCAGCGCCAGGTGATCCCCTGGTCGGTCGCGTGGAACAGTTCGTCGTCGTAGTCGCCCTCGGACGGCCGCTCGGCGATCGGTCCGCGGACGATCGCGTGCTCATCGAGGGCCTCGACCGTGTCGGTGTGGTCCCAGTCGTCGCCCCGTTCGTATGTCCCCAACCCGAGCCGCGGTGTCTCGTCCGCCATCGTTACTCGGTACCGTATTCATTCCCGTACGCCGTTCCGTAGCCGGTGGCCGTCGTCTCTGCCTCGGTGTCCGATGATCCGGCCTCCGTACATCCCGCGAGCCCAACGCATCCGCTCGACGCTGCGACGAGGAGGTCCCGCCGTCCCAGTGCTGAACTACTCATATCACTCGACTGTTCCGACGCCGTTTAACGGACTTGCTATGGACGCTGGCAGCGAGTCGGTCGGCCCCGAGTCGTCCCGTCGCGTCACACTGTCCCGTCGGCTCACCGCTGAGATAGCCCGCCATCGCGATATTCGCCCCCTCATTTCCCTGATTCGGGGGCGGGCGGCTCGCTGTCACGCCGCGACTCGAGGAATTCCGTCTCCTCCTCGGAGAGGTCCCGGTCGCGAAACTCTGCGAGGCCAGCCTGATACCGCTCCCGTACGTCCCAGTCCGTGTCGGCATCGGCAGTCGGTGCCGGGTACTCGAGAATCAGTTCGGCGATACCCGTCGTCTCGCCGGTGTAGGAAAATCCGGTCCGGTAGAGCGCCTCGTAGGCGAAGGGGTTGTTGACGGCGATCCGGAGGCGATCATAGCCGCGTTCGATGGCACGGTCACGAACCAGTCGGCAGAGTCGGGGACCGATCCCCTCGCCGCGGCGCTCGCGGTCGACAGTCACGTAGCGCAGCCACAGCGTGTCCTCGTCCGTGCGATCCACGTTGAACGCGACGGCCGCGACGATCCGGCCGTCGGCCGCTCGAGCCACCGCCTTCCCCGTGTTCGTCATGACGAACTTGCCGGCGTAACTGAACCGTTTGTAATCGAGTCGGAGCTTCGGCCCGTCGGGCGGCCACTCGAGCAGTTCGTACTCCACGGGCCTGCTTGGCTGGCGAGGCACTACAAGGCATGGGATCGGAACGTTTCGTCCGTCCTGAGATGCCGAATCCCTAACATAACCAACACTTTTGGACTCGTTTGTGGTACCCGACTCACGATGAGTAGCGAATCCAATACCATGGCTGCGTCCGGACTCAGCGGTGACACTGGGTGGCTCGTCGGCGGTGCACTCGGCGGTGCAATCGGCGCGATCGCGTTCGGAATCGTCATGTGGCTGCTCGATCCCGACGTCCTCACCGCTGCCATTCCTGCACTCTACGGTATCGAACCCGCCGGTTTCATCGGCTGGGGAATCCACATCGCTCACGGGGCCATTCTGGGAATCGTCTTCGGGCTGCTGGTCACGCGCCCCCTGCTCCTCGGCGTCCTTCGGACCGATGTCGAGACCGACGTGCTCTCCCGGACCGGTATCGTCTTTCGGATTGTCGCTGCCGGATTCGTCTTCGGGCTCGCGGTCTGGACGGTCCTGCCGCTGCTTGTCCTCCCCATCTGGATACGTACAGTCGGGGGCAGTGGTGCAGAGGCACTGACGTCGGTCGCTGCAGGCAGTCTACTCGGCCACCTCCTGTTCGGAACCGTTCTGGGAGTCATCTTCGCGGCAGCCGTCGATCTGCGCGATAGAACGTCTGCAGATCCGTTTTAGCCGGCTATTCGGCTATCACTGTCTCGAGCAGGACTGCGGAAATGTAGAAAATTTACCAGAACCGACGAGCGTTTAGCGACTGACCGTTCAGTCAAAGATAGAGAGTCCCCCCCCTCCCATGAATGCAATACACATCGACGGAATCACCAGGGAGTTCGACGGCGTTACCGCAGTCGACGACCTGTCGTTTGCGGTCGAGCGCGGCGAACTGTTCGGCCTGCTCGGCCCGAACGGGGCCGGCAAATCCACGCTGATCAACATGCTGGTGACGCTCCTGCCGCCAACGGCTGGGACCGCAATCGTCAACGGACACGACATCCGGTCCGAAAAGGGGGCCGTCCGGTCCAGTCTGGGAATCGTCTTTCAGGAACCCGCCCTCGATGAAGAACTCACCGGCGCGGAGAACCTGGCCTTTCACGCCCGGTTGTACGGACAGGACAGAGTCGAACGAGCGGCCCGCATCGACGAGGTACTCGAGCTCGTCGGGCTCTCCGCGGAACGTGACGACCCCGTCGGCACCTACTCGGACGGCATGAAACGCCGCCTCGAGATCGGTCGCGGCCTGCTCCACGAACCGGCGATCCTCTTCCTCGACGAACCGACCGTCGGCCTCGATGCGCGCACCCGCCGGGACATGTGGGAGTACATCGAGCAATTGAACGAGACAGCTGGTGTCTCGATCGTCCTGACGACCCACTACATCGAGGAGGCAGAGCACCTCTGTGATCGCGTGGCGATCATCGACGACGGCGACATCGTCGCGATGGACTCACCGGCAGCGCTCAAAGCATCGCTCGGCGGCGACGTCGTCGTCCTCGAGTTCACAGACGGCGACGTTCCGCCCGCGTTGGGCGAGCGACTCGCGGAGCAGTCGTGGGTCCGCGAACACACCGCTACTGACGACGTCGTCCGCGTTACGGTCGACGACGGCGACGCGCGGATCGCCGACCTCGTCAGGCTTGCCGACGGAACCGGCGCTCGGATCTCCGCAATCGACCTCCGGGAACCGACCCTCGAGAACGTCTTCCTCGACGTGACCGACCGGTCGGCGGCGACCGACGACCAGCGTGCGACCGGTCTCGAGTCCGGTCCCGATGCAGATCGCGCGGGCCAATCACCTGTGGACGAGTCGACCGTGGGTTCGGACGCGGACCGCTCGAGTACGGCGTCGAACGATGATCGCTCGAGTGCAGTGTCCACGGAGGATCGGCCATGAACGTCGTCGACGGACAGGCGATCTACGGGCTCTGGCTGCGTGATACCAAGCGGTTCCTCCGGACGCCGTCGCGGATCGTCGGCTCGCTGGCGATGCCGCTGCTGTTTCTCGTCTTCATGGGATTCGGGTTTTCGGGTGCGGCGATCCCCGGCCTCCCCGAGGACGTCGACTATCTGCAGTATCTCGTGCCAGGGATCGTCGGCTTCACCATGCTGTTTGGAGCCTCGTTCGCCGGCCTCTCGATTCTCGCGGACCAGGAAGTCGGCTTCTTAAAGGAGATTCTCGTCGCCCCCGTGAGCCGCACGTCGATCGTCCTCGGCCGGATCGCGGGCGGGTCGACGACGGCGCTCGTCCAGGCGCTGTTGATCCTTGGGCTCTCGATCCCACTCGGCTTCGCCCCCGTGAGCCTGCTCTCGTTACCGATCGCCGTCGTCTTCCTCGCCCTGCTCGCGATCACGTTCGTCGGCTTCGGAATCGCGCTCGCCTCGCAGTTCAGCGACAGCGAGGGGTTCGGCCTGATCGTCCAGTTCGTCATCTTCCCGCTCTTTTTCCTCTCCGGTGCGCTGTACCCGCTCGAGGGACTCCCGAGTTCGGTGCGGTATCTGGCGTACGCGAACCCGTTGACTTACGGCGTCGACGGTCTGCGTGGAGTGCTGGTCGGCACATCGTCGTTTTCCGTCTGGCTCGATTTCGGCGCGCTCGTCGTCTCCTCGGCCGTGATGGTCGCGATCGGCGCGTCGCTGTTCGAGCGCGTTGAGGCGGTCTGAATCAAGGGAGGAATTTCTTCTTGCAGGTGACGATTGTTGGGATTCGACCGTCTCGGACGTCGTCTCGTCGGTCATCCAGATGCATCTCGTATTCGATACGTAAGCTGCGAATGGCACAGTCTGGCCATTGTTGGAACGCCAAAAGCCAACGAAAGAACGGCTGAGGAGTGCGCGGACCGGGATTTGAACCCGGGCCATGAGCTTGGAAGGCTCAGGTCCTACCACTAGACCATCCGCGCTCATCTTCCGATTTCCGTTCCATGTTTAAGGCTCTTCCTTTTCGAATCGAGTCACAGCTACCGATTCGGACCGCGTCGGTCACATCGCCGGGTGAAAAAACGGTCTGGCATCAGCCGCGGGTCGATTCGAGTCGCCTCCGGGTCAGGTGTCGGCCTCGAGCGCAACTACGCAGTTGGTCCTGCACCCGCGACCGTCGCGTAACAGTTGCCACTCGAGAGTTCCCACTCGCGGAGCGCGAGGTCGCTCTCGGCGAGGTCGGCCTCGAACTCGTCGGGCGCGTAGATGTGATAGAATCGGTCGACCGGCTCGCCGCCGGGGAGGGTCCACTCGACCGTCGTGTCGAAGCCCTCGGTCGCGTCGAACCGGTCGTGGGCAGTCGACCACGCGCTGACGAGTGCGCGGCCGTCGGGGGAGAGCACCCGTGCAAGCTCGTCGAGACTGTCCCGGCGAGCCGCCCGCGTCGGCAGGTGATGCAGCGTCGCGACGTATACTGCGATATCGACGCTGTTCTCGGCCAGCGGCAGCGTCGCCGCATCGCCCTGGATCAGTTCGACAGTGAACTCGTGGTCATGGGCGCGCTCCCGGCCCGTCTCGAGCAAGCCCCGGCTGGCGTCGAGTCCGACGACGGACTCGCAGTCGGCGGCCAGCAGTTCGGCGTGGCGGCAGTTGCCACAGCCGAGATCGAGCCCGACGCCGTCGGAGATTCGGTCGGCGCTTGCATGGGCGTCGACGAAGGATTCGACCTCGGGCCAGGCGTACTCCCGCGTGGACGCGAAGTGGGTCGCGATTCGGTCATAGGTGTCGCGCACGTCCGCGCGTCGGGCGGTTTCGTCTCGATCCGGCTCTCGATCCTGATCCCCGGCCATCGTCGGCTTTCGTCGGGGGACGCGCAAAAAGCGTTCGTAAACGCAGTCAGATTTGTGCTTCGAGACTACTGCCATACTCAGGAAAGACTACGAACACTACGAAAGCCCCTGACGGCTCCAGTCGAGGGACAAGCGAGACGCGATGCGTCTCGCTGCTCTTTTCTCACTCCGCTCGCAAAGAACTCGCTGCGCGCTCCCTTCGTGTTCGCGCGGCTACACCGCGCGAACGCGCAGGTCACGTGCTTGCGTCGTCCGTCTTCCCGGAGCCGTCAGCCCCTTTCAGTCCCACCCCGCGGTGGCACCCTTGCCAGCCGATTCGGGTGTGGCTGAAAGGGGCTGGCGTTCAGGGTGCGATCACGATCGTGGTGGAGGTGAGTCAGAGCCGACGGGCTTCGCCGGGTGTGAGTCGACAACCGCAGGGGCCCGCGACGTGGGTCATCGGCCCTCGAGACGTAACCGTGACAACCCGATCATCGCAGTGGGGACACGGCGGAAAGCTCGAGTGGCCGTCCGACGCAGCGTCGTCGGCGTCGGTGGACGCATCCGTGGCGACGGGCTCGGACGCGTCCGAATCGCCGTCGGTCACTGTAGCGCTCCGTCGGGGGTTGGGTGTTGGCTCGAGCGTGGACGGTGCTGACGGTACTGCTGTCGTGCGAGACGTTTATGTCTCGGTAGAATGAACTGAATCATGGCTTCGGAGCTGCACGCTTGGAAGCCACGTCTCGGGTGCTGCAACACCCGGGGCATTTCGACGCATGCCCCTCGTGGTGGTTTCGGAAACGTCGCTTCCATCGATATAGTGTCTGTAGTGTAACTTATATCTACTGGAATTATTGGTCCCCGAGGGTCTGAGCGGGTCTGCTCGAGCCGATCGCAACCGTTTGTCGATGAGAATGTGGGTCCGTGACGGGGGCTCGAGGAATTCGAGGGGTTTATCTATTCCCGAGGGGAACTGTGGGATGCGTACGAGGGCTCGTAGATCAGGGGTAGATCACTCCCTTGGCATGGGAGAGGCCCCGGGTTCAAATCCCGGCGAGTCCACTTCTTCACATCGCTTCGCTCGTTCAGTCGTGGACTCGCCGAACATCGCAAACCCTTCGGGTTTGCTCAATCCCGGCGAGCCCACTATTCTTGCGCCGCAGTAAATTCGCGAGCGGCGCGAATCGTCGTCGAAGGCGGGATTTGAAGCCCTAGAAGTCGAAGCGCGAGCGACCGTCTTCCTTCGGATCCAAATTATGGCATGGATTACTCACTCCTCTCGGAACCGGAGTCTACACAATCACCGATCGAGGAAAAGCGTACCTCGATGAGGAGTACGACGCTAAAAACGAGGTTTACCTCAACGGAAACGGCTCACAAGACGGCCCAGCTGCAAGTCAACCACGGATCGTAATGAACCGGAAACCCGCTCGCTGATGTGCACGCTTGATGAACGGATTCTTGAGCATCTCTCGGACGTTCCGTGGTCTACACCACGGCATATGTATCAAGTCGTCAAACTTATCGCATCGCGTGGGTGGGTTAATGAACGGTGTCAACTCCTTTCTCAGGTTGGGCTCGTTGCCCCGCTCTTCGAGGACAGCAATGTGTACGAGATTACCTGCGAGGGGAAAGAGTATCTCGACGGCGAGCCCAATGTTGGGAATCGACCGACGCCGTCTCCTCAACTACTACGTATCAGTTATTCTGATGTTTTATAGGGAAATCGACACCCAAGATCGGTGAATGAGATGTATCCACTATCCAGAAGACAGGGATACACAAGAAGCAGCGCTCACCATCAGACGGTGGGAAATAAGTTAGACCTTCAGGTACAGTCTTTCAAGGGCTCAATTAAATAACCGCCGCACTCTGGACAGGAAATGCCATCGCGCTTCCCGGCTACCCAATTACCAGTTTTATAGCCGAAGTATGCACCCAGAACCCCGAGAGGAAGAGTTGCTGCGATTCCGAGTCCAGCCGTCGCGATCCCGATTGTCCCGCCGACGCCAACCCCGAAGAACAGGGTGAAGATGGCAGCAATGCCTATCGCGAATTTCAACTGATGCTGTGGTCCGTCTGGTTTTACTATTCCGTCACAGGATTTACATTTGACTTCGAATCGGTTATATCCATACGCCGAACGTCTAGACTTCGAATACTTAGTTATTCTGACTAGCTTTTGCCGCGAACTCTTCTGGAGAACAGTTTGTGTATTTTCCCTCGAGTTGCCCATGGCAGGAGTGACAGAGGCTAATGAGATTAGACAATTCATTCATTTTCCGCCATTCGCCGTTGTCGAATTCGGTCCGCGGTGTGATGTGATGGACGGCGGGGGCTCTGCCAATTTCCTCTTCAGTTTTCCCGCATACCCGGCATTGTCGATCATCCCGCTTGAGGCATTTCCGTTGTTGCTTCGTCCAGTTTGAACCGTATTCTTTCGCCGAGAACGGGGAGTCCAATCCTACGAGATTGTAGGCT